>NZ_JAVDUQ010000021.1:0-89979 GCF_031456445.1 Neobacillus niacini
TAAGCTAAAGAAGGAGCTACTCTAGCCAGTTCGGCTAAATATTTAAACATGCAAGCGAAGAAGCGAAAAATAGCTTCTCTTCTTAAAGTTGGTCAGAAATAAATCAAAACTTGGTGCAGAGTGGGAGCATTGACAGTTTCGTTCATATCAGGAGGCCCCCCGGCATGCCCGCGGAAAGCGAAGCACCCGGAGCGGAAAGCAACAGGCCAGTTAGCAGGTACAAATATTTAATGAAAAAGCGGTAGTTTAGATTCAGACATAATAAAAAATTGCCGAGAAAATACCCTTTCTCGACAATCTGAGACCTTTTTAAAAGTCTCTTTTCTCTTTCATTACTATTACTGTTTTACAATTTTCGAGGGGTTATTAATTTTATATAGCACGGCTACATCCACGATGAATTCTTCCTCAACGTCTTTTCCTTTTGGCAATTTTTTGTGTGCAACCTTTCCGTAAAATTCGAGCTTGTCCCCTGCTGCCAGCTCAAATTTTTTGAGGGTCTTGCTATGGCTGCACCAAGCAAAATCAAGCACAAGAGGTGACTCCTGAACAATCGTTACATTCTCTAAAATGACCACTTCATCATTTTCTTCGGTGAATCCATTGTAGGTCATGGCAAACTGTTTAACGGTTGCAGTGAAATGAACCTTATCTGCTGGTAGATCAAGCTTCTTTGCCTTCTCTTTTTTCGGTTTCTTTGGTTCTTTCGCTTTTTTCGGCTCTGGAGCTATAGGAGCCTCAGCAGCCGGTTCAGCTTTATCTTCAGATTCAGTTACCAGAATCTCTTCCAAAGTGGAATTTTCCGTTTGCGTATCTTGGGAAACAGCTCTTTCTCCTTCTTTTTCTTCAACCGTAAACATACTCTCTTTTCCAAAACTCCCTTGCTGCATTTCCTTTAAATATGCGGGATGGATACAGCTTAAATTGCCATCCTGAAATTCTATAACAAGGGTATTCAAATCATTTTCACGACCATGAATCTCATAACCTTTAATGGATACAAGCCGCTGATAGTTACGCTCCTTGTACCAAAACTCTTCCTTTGAAGCAGATAACCCCCACTCCCGAAGCTTTTCCCTAAAATGCTCATCATCGCGGAAAGTTTCAAATTCCCCTTTCGGAGGAATATAATGAGTTAATTCTGATTGTTCCATTTGCGGGCGTTGGATAACCATCGTTCCACTTCCTTCTTCTGCATTAAGTAATTAAATTATATCATGTTCTGGGAATAACATTGAAGATTAGAACGTGGACGGCTCTCTACCCTCTTTCCCTTGAAAAAAAATCAATACCGCTTAACCATTCCGAATGCAATGCTGACAAAATAAACAAGACATCACTGTGTCACTGCCTTTTCACAAAGTCTCCTATTTCGGCGATGGCTTGTTTAGCCTCGGGAAGGAGGTCTCCGGTTAGCTGCCAGACATGCCACATGCCTTGCCAAACTTTAAAACGCACCGGAACTCCATACCTTTTTGCTTGTGCCGCGAGCATTTCTGCATCGCTTAGTAATAATTCCTCACTGCCCACTTGAATAAACAAGGGTGGAAGACCAGTTAAGTCCGCATATACAGGGGAAATAAACGGGCTTGTTAGGGGTTCATCTCCTGCATAAACCCGTGCTGCTTTTTTAATGCCATTCGGTGTAAACAGAGGATCTTCTTGTACCTTTTTCGTATAACTGCCCCCGCTGCTCGTCAAATCGACCCAAGGAGACAGACAAATGATCGAAGCCGGGCAACTGATCCCCTCTTCCCTTAAAACAAGAGCTAATGCAAGACTTAATCCCCCACCGGCAGAATCCCCTGCAACGAAAACATTCCCAGATTCAAACCCCTGCTCTAACAACCATTTATAGATCTTCACCGCATCCTCAATCGCTGCTGGGTATGGATTTTCGGGTGCCAACCGGTATTCAGGGAGCAACACCCTCACCCCTGCTGCCTTTCCAATTTTCCCGGCTAATGCCCGATGGGAATCCGCTGAGCCATAGGTATAAGCACCGCCGTGAAAATAAAGCAGTACCTTATCCTCAGCTACAAGCTTATTTGAAAGCCATTCCGCTTTTGTTCCCTCTATATACACTTTTTTCACCTTACAATTCCTCGGAACCCTTGTCCACATTAAGGAAGCCCGGTCCATGGTGCGGCGCTTTTCTTCAATGCTTGTTCCGACCGTTCTAAGAATCGCACGGTTCATGATCTTTTTAAAAATAACACTGCGAAAACTTGCCATTTTTGCTCTCCCCTATTATAAATCCAGTCCTACCCTTCATTTTGTCCATTCCGGACTTTTCTTAAAATCCGCAATCCCGGCAACAAAAAAGCACACCACTAAAAAAGCAGTATGCCTTCCTCCATTTATTTATCTACAATTCTGCCATCCTCTGTTATAAAAAATACTTTATCCTTTTCATTCCGTTTTTTTTCATAATAGGTGACTTGTATAAGAACAGGAAAATGAACCGATTTTAAATAGTAGCTTAGCCTTTTCATTTTTTCGAGCTCAGCAGCTTGTTTCACTTTTTCCCATTTGGCTTTCATAAAAATGGTAATCGAGCAGCCAAGCTGGGATGAATGCATTTCTTGATAGGTCGGAATATTGGGACCTATAGATTCTCCTCGATCAACAATTCGCTCAGCGGTAAAAGTTGTTTTGTCTAAACGGGGAAATAGTCCTTTAATGGTTTTCTTCAGATTGTTTGATAATTCACTTTCCCAAAAAACTTTCGGGAACGAATCTGAATAGCCAGAAGCAGCATCTATATCCTCTTCCACTGTAAAGACCAGTTCAGGATGTCCCTTTGGATAGGAATAGGCCTGATACGTTTTACTTAAAAAATTATAATCAATATTTTTCATAATAAATGCAGTATGATATTTTTGGGTCAAATAGGTGTCCATATTCTTTCTTTGATGATGCTTCTCCCACGGTGTTCCATTGAACCCGGCATAAACAAAAAGACTAAGCATAACAATAAGAAATGAAATGATCCTTAAAAGAACTCTGCTGAACCTTATATGCACCACCTCTATAATTCAGAATATTTATAATATTTTATTCAATTTTGAAACTCATTATTCCTTCTAACTTTTTTAGAAAAATTGTCTTTTTTATGACATTGTTTAAAAGTAAAATAGATATATAAGATTCCTCATCAAAGGAGGCTCATATGACTAAAGTTCTTTTTTATATCTTATGCCTGATTTCCCTTACCGCCTGCAGTCTTTTTTCAAATGATGATTCAAAACCTGTTAAAGAACACACTGGTAAAAAAATCGAAGAACACCAAGTAGCCCCACCGGATCATAAAGAACCGCAGTCCTCGTTATTAGAAAAAATCATTACACTTGCCAAAGAAGGTAAAATACCATCAAGTCATTTTGCCGTACACACGAATTCAATAAACGATGTTAAAAAACAATGGGGGCCTGCTGCAAATACCGATCGTGTCGGAGGAATTTATTATGCCAATTACCCTGCAAAACACAGCGTATTTGGGTATAATGTAAAAAATATATTGGTAGATATCCGTTCTTACGATGAGCAGCTTCATCAGTTAACGTACGCGGAAATCGTTAAAACAGTAGGGGAACCTGATTATCACAAAACAAACCAAACCGACCAAATCTATGGCTATAAAATCACACAACAATTCGAGCTTCGCTTTATCATTCCGAATAAAACCGGAAAGGTTGATCATATTTCTGTTTTAAGTCCAAATGATACAGGAATAACCACCGCTCCTTACATCCTTCCGATAAAAGGAGTATCGAAAAACTTATCAGAGACTGCCTGGCAAAATATGCAGGAATGGCGAAATGAAATGATTCCCATTGCAAAAACCCATCAAAATTCCGTATTCCTTAATGGCCCTAATCGAAAAAGAGTTGCGCTAACATTTGATGATGGTCCTGATAACCTGAATACACCCCGCATCATTGAAACACTGGCAAACTACCATGTGAAGGGGAATTTCTTTTTTATTGGGGAGAAAGTGAAAAAGTATCCTGAGGTCGTCAAAAAAGCCTACACCAATGGAAATCTTGTGCTAAGCCATAGTTATTATCATCATGATTTAAGCAAACGTTCTGCTGCTGATATTAAAGCCGATTTAGCACAAACCGAAACTGCGATAGATGAGGTAATTGGGAAGAGACCGGCCCTTTTACGTCCGCCTTATGGTGCTGTCAATAATACCGTTATCACCACTGCAACCCAAAACGGGTATAAACTTGTTCTATGGTCAATTGATACACTTGATTGGTCACAAATGGAAAGCAGCAATATTGAAAACAATGTCTTGAAAAATATTCGAAATGGCGACATTATTCTCATGCATTCGGACGATGATAAAATACAAACAGCTAAAGCCTTGCCACACATCATTGAAGAACTAACTCAAAGAGGCTTCGAAATCGTCGACCTCCAAACACTACTTGGACAAAAGGCTTATAAATGAAAAAGCGTCTCACCTTTTAGGGTGAGACGCTTTAAATTTGATAAAACGAAACCGTATTTTCCCGTAATTTTTCTGAAACCTCACCAACGGAAAATCCTTTCATTCCTGCAATCACACGAATCGATTCTTCCATCATGTTCGGATGGGTCAGCTTCCCTGTGAATGGTCCTTCAAATGGCCATGGCCCATCGGTTTCAATCATCATTTGTTCCAACGGATAGACGGAAACTAATTGCTGGATTTCTGCTTCATAAACAACATCCGGCGTCACCGAGATATAATAGCCGTTTTCGATCATCCTGGCAATTGTCTTTTTGTCGCCTTTAAACCAATGAAAATGAGCTTTTTTCAATGAATACTTTTCTAACAGATCACAAACAATCGGAGCATCATCATAGACTGCATGAAGAACAATCGGTTTCTCCCATTCTTTCGCCCTTTGTATAAAATCCTCTAATAATTCGATATACTGCTGATAGTCTTGAGGCGAAATTTTTCCATCAAGTCTCCTATAATAAGGAAGTCCAACCTCCCCAACTGCAATCATTTCCGTTCGATGCTCGTCCATCCACTGAAAAAGCCTTTTCCGCTCCTCGACACCTGGAAGCGGCTGTTCAGGATGAAATCCGAAGGCAGGTCTAACCTTATCAAACTCTCCAGCCAATTGAAGATTTCTTTTACAAGAATCAAGATCAAACGAAACGGAAACAAAAGCATCGATCAAACCAGACTCACCCATGATAACTTTAATTTCTTCGTCTTTATAGTGATCCAAATGAATATGGGCATCGATCATTTTCATCGCAATTCCCCCTGCCCCGTTAACGTAAAATGAACCTTCCGTTTCCACTGCAAAAATGGCTCTTCCAGCAGGATGCTCGCGTCCCGAGGTCTGGCAAAAGGCACTTCCATTTCACTGATCACCTTCGAAGGCTTTTGCGATAACACAAGAATCCGGTCGGAAAGATACAAGGCTTCCTCAATATTATGGGTAATAAACAGAACCGTGCGTTTGTGGGACTCCCAAACAGACAACAGCCATTTTTGCATCTCAAAACGTGTCAGTTCATCCAGTGCTGAAAAAGGTTCATCCAAGCAAATCACTGCTTGCGGACTTAATAATGCACGGATAAAAGCAGCACGCTGTTTCATCCCACCAGAAAGCTCATGCGGATAAGCTTTTTCATAATCGGCAAGACCGGCAATCTCAAGCATATCCTTCGCCTTATCAATCTCTTTCTTTCCTTGAAGCTCCTGCCCAAGTACGACATTATCGAGGATGGTCCTCCACGGAAGCAGCGATGGAGTCTGCGGCATATAACTAATCAAACCGCGTTTTCCGTTAATAACCTTATTTTCCAGCAGGATTTGACCATGATCCGGTGCCAGCATCCCGCCAATTAAATTAAAAATCGTACTTTTTCCGCTGCCGGAAGGACCAATGATGGAAACAAACTCATCTTTTTTGATGGAAAAATCCATCCCTGTCATCACTTCATTTTCACCAAAGCTTTTCGAAACATCTTTTAGCATAAGATGGCTCATTTTCCTTCATCCCCTTTCACCTGCCAGCGCACAACACGGCGTTCCACCAGCACAATTAGTAGAAAAAATAATAGACTTAATAGCATGATCGCAAAAATCGCAACAAACACACGATCGGTGCGAAACGATGAGGAAGCCATCGTCATATAGACACCAATTCCTTGTTTAGCCCCCAGCCATTCAGATATGACAGCCCCCATCACACTATAGGTTGCCGAAATTTTCAAACCGGAAAAAATCGATGGCAGGCCAAAGGGAAACTCCAGTTTCCAAAAAACCTGCGTTTTCGACGCACCCGCCATCATCATGTAATGCCTTAGTTCTGCAGGCGTCTGTCTAAACCCGTCCAAAGCCGCAACGGTAATGGGAAAAAAGCAAACAAGTGTAATCACAATCATTTTCGGCAGCAGCCCAAATCCGAACCAAATCACTAAAAGCGGGGCAAGCACAATGGTCGGGACATTTTGGGAAAGAATGAGCAGCGGGTAGAATGAATCTCTTAAAACCGGTATTAAATAAAGAACCACCGCTACCACAAGACCAATAACCGCACCGATTACAAAACCGAATAAAGCAATTTTAGTTGTCGAGAATAAATCCGGGTAAAATTCACTCCAGCCGCGGAAGGCTTCAGAAAAAATCTTTGTTGGTGCCGGCAGCAACCATTCCTCAATCTTTGCGGTTTTCACAACAATTTCCCATATCACGAACAAAAGGAGGAGAACCAAAACTGGTCTCCACCCTTTTAAAAGCAGTTTTTTCATATTAGCGATACTTCTCCGTTAATTGATCCATCGTGATTCCTGATGGCTGATACAATACCTTGATTTGAGAAATTACGTTTTTGCTGCCAATCTCCATCATGCGCTCATTCATTTTCGTAATAATACTAAAAAGTTGCTCCAGTTCTCCCTCCATTGTCGTCTCCAATGGGTGGACTTCATATTTTACTCCCGACTCCTCAATGACGCGAATCGCTTCATCCACATATGGAATGACGTCTTCTCCATCTTTTGTTTTTGGCAAGATTTGAATGCTGACTAAGGCATTGCCCATCTGAAACCCCTCCATTATTTAGGTAAAAATTCATTCGTAAATGCTTTATCCGCATCTAGTTTTTTATCAAGAAGTTTGTGGTCATACATCCATGTAGCATAGTTTTCCCAAACTATCTTTTTCTGTAATCCCCACTGTGCGGCATCATCCTGGTACTTAGGAGATAACCATTTCTGACTTGCTTTGACAAGTTTTGGATCTAAATCCGGTGCCGCTTTGATGAGCATGTCTGCTGCTTGATCAGGATTTTTAATTGCAAACTGATAGCCTTGTGATGCTGCCTTTAAAAATGCCTTAACGGTATCAGGATTATTAGCAATCATCTTTTCGTTTGTTTCTAGAACTGGTGTGTAATAGTCAAGCTTTTTGGAATAATCGGTTAAATAAATCATGTTGATTTTTTGATGGCGAAGTTCTGCTTCGACACCTGTCCAGCCATAATAAATCCAAGCAAAATCAACATCTCTTTTCACCGCAGTGAAAAAGTCAGTATCTCCCATATTAATAATTTTCACTTTATTTGCATCTGCATGTTCTTTATCCATTAAAGAAGTGATGACGGACTTTTCAACAGGAGAACCCCAGCCGCCATAAGTCTTCCCTTCAAAATCTTTTGGTGTCTTAATATTTTTGGCAACAGGTGACGCAAAACCGGATGTATTATGTTGAATGATGGCTGCAATCGAAACTAGCGGAACTCCTTGGACGCGTGCCTGTGTAATGCCTTCTTGGTAGCCTACGCCAAAATCTGCTTTTCCTGATGCGACAAGCTGATCGGCACCTGTTTCTCCCGGTTGAATAATATCAACATCTAAGCCTTGATCTTTAAAATATCCCTTTGCTTTTGCCACATAAAGCCCTGTATGGTTCGTATTTGGCGTCCAGTCAAGAACGACAGTAATCTTTTTCAGCTTTTTCGTATTTTCCTTAGCCGTATCTGTTTCTTTTTTGCTGCTGCAGCCGGCAATTAGGAAAACGGTTAATAGTAGAACAAGCCACTTCTTCATTTTTTAAAGCCCCCATATGTAAAATTTCTATCAAGAAATAAACAAAATCGAAAACGCCCATCTAGCTGCTATATGCATCATAGAACAAATTTTCTCTGAAAACAAATAAAGCACCCAGGTTAAAGCACCCGAGTGCATATTGGCAAACAATTTATTTGTTTAAGAATATGTTCCCTCCGCCGGTCCTAACCAGATCAGGTTCCAAGGGTTATCGTTTTAGAACGAACTCTCAACCAGCAACACCGGCTCCCCTACATTTCACTGTATGAAGTTTATTTCCATACTCATTATAACAGAAGTGTTTTCATTTGCTAGTATTATTTTTAAATGACATCATATCCTTGATCATCGATGGTTTCTTTAATTTTGCCAAGATTAACGACATTTTGATCGAATTCAACATCAACTGTGCCTTTATCTAGATGAACTTTTACCTTTTTAACACCTTGCAGCTCACTAACGCTGCCTTCTACAGCATTCACACAATGGCCGCAAGACATGCCTTTAACATTTAAGGTAATATTTGCCATTAAGAAAACCTCCATTATTTTTTCATTAACTTTTGAATCGTTACGAGAACCTCATCAAGAACTTCCATATCTCCTTCTTGAATCCTTTCCAGTACACAGCTTTTCAAATGTCCCTCTAGTAAAATTTTTGCTACACTATTTAAGGCAGATTGGGTTGCGGAAATTTGTGTGATCACATCATCGCAATACGTATCTTTTTCAATCAAGCCTTTAATTCCACGAATCTGTCCTTCAATCCGATTGAGACGTGTTACGAGATTGTTTTTCACTTTATCCGAATGATGGCTTTTTCGGTGACTGCCATCTGAATTGCAGCAGGCGTCATGCATTATTTCTTCTTCATGATTATTGTGGTTAACAGACATCCGCACGCCCTCCTTTTCCTTATTATATCATACCCTGGTATCGTAATAGCGTAACAGATGATTTACTTTCGGTCCCCGATTTTTTCCATAAATGTCTCTAGCATTGGAAGGGAAAATTGGCCATTAACAAGGTTAAGGATGCTCGTCTCTTCTTTCCTTTTGTTCTCCTCTTTGATGACCGCTATTTCTTTATGGAGCCGTTCCATTTTCTGATCCAAATGAGCAGCCATTGTCGCGGCTTCCTTTAACTCAACAATCATCCTTTCAGGAACCTCTTCATTGTATTTATAATAAATTTTATGCTCTAGACTTGCCCAGAAATCCATCGCAATCGTCCGAATTTGTACTTCAATATATACATGTTCCTCCCGGTCAGACATAAAAATTGGGATTTCCAAAATTAGATGCAGACTTTGATACCCATTTGGTTTAGGGTTTTGAATGTAATCCTTATATTCCACAATCCTAACGTCTTTTTGACCAGCGATCATCTTACTAATTTCATAAATATCGGGGAGGAAGGAACAAGTAATCCTTATTCCTGCAATATCCTTAATATTTTCCTTGATGCTGGCAAACGTAAAATCTAAGCCTTTACGATACATCTTTTTCATAATGCTTTCAGGTGATTTTAAACGCGATTTAACATGTTCAATTGGGTTATAATCATGAATAAAATTAAATTCATCCTGAAGAATATTTATTTTAGTATTCATTTCATCTAAGGCAAATTTATAGGCCATCATAAACCTGGTTAATTCAACCTTTAAATCTTTAATCTCTTTTATATTTAGGAATTGTTCAATTTCCAACCGAAAACTCCCTCTCTCTCCAAACTTTAGATAGTTTCATTCTTGTCGTTCGTTTGTAATCTCTTCAATATGTCTGGCGGAAAAACCAAACGGCAGATGATTTTGGCAATTTCACGATATTCAGCAGGATTTCCTGAGTGCTCTACTTTCGCAGTTGCATTCTCAGCCAGCAGCATAATGGACCATGTGAGGGTATTTAAATCTAAATCCTTCCATGTAAGCCCCAGCTCACTTGCCTTTTGCAGCCCGGTATAGATTCGATTATGAATTTTCACCTTCGCAGCAGCGATAACCTCTGAAAGCCCGGGATCCTTTAACAGCAATTCTGGTAATACTCGGTGCAACCCAAGATGATTCAACCGAATACCATAAGATTCTAGGAGTTCAGCCAACCGGGCTTCCGGATTGCCGTTCTCCCAGCTTGGTTCAGGCGGCAAAAGCTTTTCAATTTTATCCTCTAGGAGTGACATTAATAATTGGCGTTTATCCAAAAAATACCGATAAAAAGTCCCAGTGGCGACCCCCGCATTGGCAGCGATTTCCTTTGCGGTTGTTTGTTCGTATCCCTTCGAAATAAACAATGCATGCCCACTTTCCAGTAAAGCATTCCTTTTTTGCTGGGCCCGCTCCTGTTTTGGGATAAATGGAAAATCACCAACCAATTGGTCTTCACGGTCTGACATTTTAACACCTCAATTCCTATCATAACATAAATTCCAAAAAAGTGAACCGAGGTTCACATTTCCATTGACAGTTATTTTCATTCATGTAATACTTGAACCATAGTTCATGTTGTATCTGATTCTTAGTTGGCACCCCTTGACTAAATGAGAGTGGATATGACATGAACATAATTTTTTAAAAATTTTTTTGAAGAAAAGGATTTTTTAAATTTCTAACGAATTATTTAATAAAATTACTTTAGGATTGGAATGTATAGGCACCTGTCGGAATGATTTCCATATGATGAGAAAAATCATAAATTTCCGATGCTTCTGCCTAGTGTTTTCTGGTTTTCATCCTATATAATATCACCATACTACCTTGGAAGGTGTGAATAATTTGGCAGCCAATTCTGAACCGAAAAAAATTGATATTAATTCAACCATTTCCTTAAAAGGAATCGTGAAAGCTATCTTTAATGATACCATTCATGTGCAAATTGGTGGAAAGATTATTACCTTACCAAAAGGAGATTTCCTGCTGGATAAATCAATGAGTTAAATAGTCATTCTTTTTAATAAGCCCATTACTTCCCATTGAAGTGATGGGCTTATTCTTGTTTTTGCTGTGTTAAAAGACAAACCATTCAAATTCTATTATTTGGAACTTCAGATGATTTTATTGCTAAAACATGCTCATATTGGAAGAAATCTGCCATTATTTTAAGCATTACCGAGTTAACCTCCTGACAATCAGAAAAGGCGCTCCATACCATGGCATACACTGCTATATCCACTTTGTGAATACAAATACATAGATGGTAAGATGAATTTGTTCAATAAAAAACCTAACGGAGGGGATTTTTTATCAATCCATTAGAATTGAATTACACGAGTGAAATGGAAAAAGCCATGCACAAAGCCCATGGAGTTGGCTATCAAGTTTATAGCCAAAAACATTCAGTGAGAATTAAAGTTGAACATAAGCGGGAGCAAAATTACCGGGAAAGTAAAAGATTGCTTGCAGAAATCAATAGCAAACTTCATGTATTCGCAAACGAATGAATAGGAAAAGGGAGCCGGTTTAAAATATACCTGTTCCCTTTTGTGTTTTATTCATTCCTTCTTATAACAATCACATGTCATCACATGATCATTGACCATTCCCACGGCTTGCATAAAGGCGTAACAAATCGTTGGGCCGACAAATTTAAAGCCGCGCTTTTTTAGATCTTTACTTAATCTTTCACTAATTTCGGTTGTGGCAGGGACTTCTGATAAATCCTTGAAGTGATTTTGAATCGGTTTTCCATCGACAAATGACCAGATATAGGCACTGAACAAGCCAAATTCCTCCACCACTTTTATAAACGCTTTCGCGTTCGAAATCACGGCATTTATCTTAAGTTTATTTCTGACAATCCCTTCATTTTGTAAAAGCTCTTCCATTTTTCGCTCATCATAGTGAACAATTTTCTCAGCCTCGAAGTTGTCAAATGCCTTCCGGTAAGATTTTCGCTTTTTTAAAATCGTATACCAGCTTAACCCTGCTTGAGCTCCTTCAAGGTTCAAATATTCAAAAAGCAGGCGATCATCATAGACTGGGATCCCCCATTCATGGTCATGGTATTCGATATATAATGGATCCTGATTTACCCAGCCGCATCGATTCATTCTTATCCCCCTCTTCATTATCCAAATCACTATTAAAAATAACACAAATTCATTTTTTATTAAGGCTATTTTCGCATAGATTGTTGTTTTTCGTATAAGTTCATCAACCCGTATAACTATATGCTTCGTGGCATCTTTTCGTATGAATATTTGCGAAAATTGCCTACAAACTTAGTAAATGAACCTTATTAAGCTCCAAAAGCAACAAAGTTTACGAAAAGAGCCTTTATTAAAAAAGTCCGAAAACTAAAAATAATTCTTCTATTATGAACAAAAATATGATAATTTAATAGTATTAAAGGATTTCATGCATCAAAAATCAAAAATGAAGGATTTAATTCACTAATTTACTACCTTACTAATTCTCTAATCCACTAAAGTAGAAAGGGTGATGGAATGAAACAGCTTCCGTTTAAGCTTTTGGTGAGAGAAAAATTCCCCATACTATCAACTGGCCAAAAAAAAGTGGCCAATTATCTAATAGAAAATCTTGATGAGTCTACATACAAAACAGCCTTTCAAATTGGAAAGAAGGCCGGTGTTAGCGAAACAACTGTCATAAGACTTTCCTTTGCGTTAGGTTTTGAAGGGTTTAGCAGCATGCAGACGACCATACAAAATCAACTGCTTCAGAAGCATCAAACTGAACTTCTAGAAAGCAATCAGCAAGAAGAATTCAATGATCCTTTAAAAAAAGTCATTGAAAGTGAAGTCCATATTTTAAGACATATGCTGAACCCTACCAACACAAATGAAATTTGGAATGCAGTAGATGCTCTCATTAAGGCGGACCAAATATTAATTACCGGGTATTCTCTCTCCCACGCGGCAGCCTACTGGTTCTCTTATATGCTTAGTACATTAAGGGAAAACGTGCACTTATGTTCCCCTAACGGAAATTTGGTTGAGCAATTTTGTAATCTTACAAAAAATTCGGTAGTTGTCGTTTTTTCATTCCCGCGCTATTCAAATGAAACGATTAAAATAGCCGAACTTGCAGCAAACCACGGTATCAAAATGATAGCGATTACTGACCGTCTCCTCTCACCGATTGGGCAAATTTCAGATATTGTCGTAACGACGGAAGAGAATGCTGAATCTGGAGTGAATTCAATCGCATCTGTCATTAGTTTACTTAATCTGATTATCGAAGGAATCAAACAAAAAGATCAAAAACGTATCCATACCCATCAGCAAAAACTAGAAATGCTCTATTCAAGCTTTCATGTTTTTAATGAATAAGCCTTAAAGGAGGTGGCTGTAAATTGAAAGCGATTCCAAAAAAATGCCTTCCAAAAAAACAACTACAGCGAATCGTTTAACATCTAAAAGTAGATTTTCTATCGAACGTGAAAAAATTTTTACCCGGACGCACTCCCAGCGGTTCCGGTCAAAAATTTAATAAAATAAAAGAGGTGTTTTATGTCAAATACGGCAAAGAAATTTCAAACATCAGAACAAATGGGACAAGCTGTTCAACATGAACATTTGGAAAGAAAACTGAAAACAAGACATTTAACGATGATTGCCATGGGTGGAACGATTGGTACCGGCTTGTTTTTAGCAAGCGGCGCAACCATTCATGATGCCGGCCCAGGTGGAGCAATTGCTGCCTATCTGATTGCAGGTATCATGGTGTACTTCCTTATGGCCAGCCTTGCTGAAATGGCCGCATTTATCCCTATATCCGGTTCTTTTAGTACGTATACAGCTAGATTTGTTGACCCTGCATTAGGTTTCGCCGTTGGTTGGAACTATTGGTATAACAACGCAATTATTCTTGCGCTTGAATTATCTGCATCCTCGTTAGTCATGAAATACTGGCTTCCTGATGTGCCGGGCATTGTTTGGAGTGCGAGCTTCCTTGTTCTTATTTTTGGCTTAAACGTTTTATCTGTTAAAGGCTACGGTGAATCAGAATTCTGGTTCTCCATTATCAAGGTTGTTACAATTGTTCTCTTCATTATTATTGGTTTATTAATGATTTTTGGAATTATGAAAGGTTCTACCGGTGGTTTCGAAAACCTTACTAAAGGCGATGCACCATTCCACGGCGGGCTCATATCCATCTTCAGTGTATTTATGGTCGTAGGTTTTGCCTTCCAAGGAACAGAAATGGTTGGGGTCGCTGCCGGAGAAAGTGAAAATCCAGAAAAAGATATGCCAAGAGCCATTAAACAAATCTTCTGGCGCATTCTTTTGTTCTACGTTTTAGCGATTTTCGTTATCGGTTGTTTAATTAGCTATAAGGATCCTAATCTAATAGGCGGCGACCTAGAAAACATTGCTGTGAGTCCTTTCACTCTTGTATTTAAGCATGCAGGTTTAGCGTTTGCTGCTGCTGCAATGAATGCCGTCATCCTTACCTCTGTATTATCTGCTGGAAATTCATGTTTATACGTTGGTTCTCGTGTCCTTTGGACATTGGCTGAAGAAGGAAAAGCACCGGCATTTTTGAAAAAAGTTAATAAAGGCGGCGTACCAGTTAACGCGCTTTATGCTACTACACTTGTTGGAATGCTTTGTTTTTTAACTTCCCTTTTCGGAGACGGTACCGTTTATAATTGGCTCTTAAATGCAGCAGGTTTAGCTGGTTACCTTTCTTGGTTAGGTATTTCGATTACCCACATGCGCTTTAGAAAAGCATATAAAGCACAAGGAAGAAGTATGAAGGACCTTCCATATGTGGCAAAATGGTTCCCATTAGGACCAATTCTAGCAACCATCCTCTGTTTAGTGGCTACACTTGGAACGAATTACGGGGCATTTATTGGTGATAAGATTGATTGGTATGGTATACTTGTTTCGTACATTGGACTGCCATTATTTATTGTTGGCTACTTAGGCTATAAATTAGTAAAAAGAACAAAAATGGTTCCACTTAAAGAGGCAGATTTCAGTAGAGAATAAATTTTCCCCTAACGCCTTGTTCCCGCAAGGCGTTAGTCTTTTTTACATACTAAGAATGATGCAGGAAAGGAGAATGAAAAAGCGATGAAAATCATAGAAATTACTTTAAGACATATGAAAATGGATTTACTTTATCCGTTTGTTACCAGCTTCGGGGCAGAAAAGGACCGGGATTTTATTCTGGTTGAAGTGAAAAACGAGGATGGGCTGACCGGATGGGCTGAAAATGTTGCCATGCCTACCCCCTACTATAACGAGGAAACCGTAAAAACAAACTGGCATATGCTGGAGGATTTTTTAATGCAGCTGTTACTAAACCGCGAATTCAGCCATCCCAATGAACTCTCAGAAAAACTATTTGCTCATATTCGCGGGAATTACATGGCAAAGGCATGCTTAGAAATGGCTGCATGGGATTTATATGCCCGAGAACAAAATATTTCTCTTGCCAGTGCTCTTGGCGGAACGAAAAAAACAATCGATGTCGGTGTCAGTATTGGCATTAAAGATTCCATCGACGATACGCTCAAGATTATTGAAAAGCGCCGCTCAGAAGGCTATAAACGTTTTAAATTAAAAATTAAGCCAGGCTGGGATGTTGAATTGATTGATAAGGTTCGGAAAGTATATCCGGATATCCCGTTAATGGCGGATGCAAATTCCGCTTATACCTTAGAAGATATGGACCTTTTAACTGCCCTTGATGGCTATAACCTTATGATGATTGAACAGCCCTTAGCCTATAACGATATTATTGATCATGCTGAACTGCAGGCCAAATTAAAAACACCGATTTGCCTTGATGAAAGCATTCATTCATTTGCAGATACCCAGAAGGCGTTAAAGCTTGGGAGTTGTAAAATTATCAATATCAAGGTGGGCCGTGTCGGCGGGCTGACCGAAGCAAAGAAAATCCACGATTACTGTATGGAACATCATGTTCCGGTATGGTGCGGCGGAATGCTTGAGTCAGGCATCGGCAGAGCCCATAACATCGCTCTGACTTCTTTGCCAAACTTTACGCTTCCAGGTGACACAGCGGGTTCCGCACTTTATTGGGCAGAGGATATTATTGAACCGGAGGTCATAGCCGAAAACGGAACAATTACCGTTCCTGACGGGCCGGGGATGGGATATGTGCCAAGTATGGAGAAAATCGATAAATTTACTCTCTACAGTAAAACCTATCGATAAAATGGATGAGGGTGTCTTGGGCACCCTTTTCATAATTACTAGAATAAACCTGACTTTACAAGTCAATTAAACCCAAATCTTTTACTTTTACAATTGCTTCAATTCTACTATGTACTCCAAGCTTTTGAAACAGGTTTGTTAAATTATATTCCAATGTCCTTTGCCCAATGAACATGGTCTGGGCAATCTCCTTGTTTGTTTTTCCTTTAACGAGTTCTGTTAAAATTTTATTTTCCTTTTCATTAAAAGAAATCCCTTCCTTAGAAGGTTTACGCAAAAGTGATGATTCAAATCCACGGTAAATCTCTTTCAACAAAGTAAACGGAATAATGACCTCCCGATTGATGGCACATCGTATTGTCCTAATTAAATGGTCCTTCGTAGAAGTTTTGGAAATAAAGCCAATTGCACCTGCCTCTATTAAAAGATTCATATACGGAAAGATTTCATTATCTGTATAAATTAAAATAGTGGCGTCAGGTTCAATGGCTAACACTCTTTTCGTTAATTCAAATCCGTCCAATTCAGGCATTTGAGAATCGAAAAGCATGACATCAAATGATTGGGTTTTTACCTTTTCTAAAGCCTGTAAACTAGAAGACTCAAACTGGACCTTTATATCCTCTTCTTTTTCAAGAATTAACTTAGTACCTTCCCCCATCAAAGGATGATCATCGACAAGCAAAATGTGAATCATTTAAACACCTCTAAATACATTTTTACATAGTACCAAAAGTAATTATACTTCTGTATTGTTTTTTTGGATACTCTTGATTCAGGATATTTTTTATGAAAAAAGCCTCCCCACCGGAGAGACAACCTAATGTATTCAACTATGTAAGGGTTATAGAAAGGCGTCCAAAGAAAAACCTTTTGATTCAAAACTTTGCCGTAAACGAAGGATGGCGCGGGAATGAATTTGAGAAATTCTCCCTTTTGTTAAATTCAAAATTTCCGCAATTTCTATTTGAGTAAGACCCTCGTAATACAATAATGTGATGACAAGCCGCTCTTTTTCCGGCATCATATCAATACATTCAGCCATTAATTTTTTAAATTCTCCCATTTGCATTTGTCGTTCTTGGGAGATGCTTTTTTCATCACACAGTTGATCCAAACGGCTCTGTTGTTTTCCGTCATCTTCATATGCATTCATTGGTTCATTAAGAGAAAGCAAGGTTGACAAGGATAATACAGCCATTGCCTGATCTACTTCTCCCATCGGCATATCCAAATATTGACTTATTTCCTCCTCGCTTGGAGATTTCATCAATGTTTGTTCAAGGTGGCGAAGAGCCTGATTTAGTTTTTTCGCTTTTTCCCTTACTCCTCTGGGCACCCAATCCATTTGACGAATGCCGTCAAGCATTGCCCCCTTAATCCGCCAAAGACCATAAGTCTCGAATTGATACCCTTTACTATAGTCGAATTTTTTGATGGCCTCAATCAAACCAATATAACCCAATCCGATTAAATCTTCTTTAGGAATCATATATTGAGGGATGCTTTGGGACATACGATTAGCCATTTGCTCTACCAAATACATATATTGTTTTACCAAATTTTCCTGTGAGTTCGAATCATTCCCTTCTTGATACGTTCTCCATAAAATATAATGCGGAATGTTGTTTTTGATAGCTGGTCTCAAGCGTTATCCCTCCTTGTTACTCTCTGTCCATGATTGCATTATTTGTGCAATGGTTTCCGGGTCTTTTGCCCCCTCCCCATTATGTAAAGAGTGGAGAGGAACTGCCTGAAACGAAGACTCATTCGCTTGCTTTTCTCCGATACGATTTAAATAGTCTTCTGTTTCCCACTCCTCTTCAATAGATGGGTCCTCCAACCGCTTTAAAGTTTTCATTACTGAAATTTGATACAATATAGACCGTAAAATATAACCAAAAACAAAGAAAAGAAGAAAACCGATTCCGGATCTGAATATTGATGTTTGCCAAGTGTTATTCCCAATTGAAAAAACAAAAGTAAGTAGGAACGCCGCAACACCAAAGATTACATTTACTATCCAATTTGCTGCCATATAACCCCATCCTTTATGACGATTTCCCTAGAGACAGAACTTTTTCAAAAAAACCTCGAATCCCTTTCGATGAAACCGATGAAGCCTCATTTATTTCTGGCAAATAAGAATATACAATCTGCTTCATATTTTTTGATGCTGTACAATTTGGATACGTTATAAAAAAGGGCGTTTGTGCTTTAACAGACTTCCTTACATGTTGATCCTCCAACAGATAGCCTAGTGTTTTTAATTCCAGCTTCAAAAAATTCCAGCATGTATTCTGCAATCTTTTTGAAGTTTCTACTGCCTCTCGATAGGATTGGGCACGATTAATTACTAAACGAAACTTCGGAAATTGGTCAGTATATTGCACGATTGTTTTCAAAACTGCATATGAATCGGCCATAGACGTTGGCTCAGGTGTGGTAACTAATATCGTTTCATCTGAAGCTAAAATAAAATCGACAAGCTCCTTTGAAATACCGGCACCGGTGTCAAGTAAAATAAAATCAGCGTAGGTTTGAAGTTCTTGAAGCTGGTTCACAAAAAAACTAAGCGTCCTATGTTCAAGCTCCATAAGATCATCTAGCTCCAAACCACCGTAAATATATTCGACACCACCCATTCCCTTTTCAATCACGTCCAATATCTGTTTCCTTTGTTGGAGAACATCTAGCAGTCTATACCGCGGAGCGATGCCCATAAGAATATTAATATTAGCAGTAGATAAATCTAAATCTAAAATGACCACTTTTTTACCGATCGCTATTAAGCCTAATGCAAAATTAAGCGTAAAATTTGATTTGCCAACTCCGCCCTTTCCACTCGTAATGGTAATCACGCGAGAAGATTGTTTTTTTTCCTGTTGATTATTGTATCTTTGCATATATTCGCGAAGACTTTGAGCTTGATCCATCTTTATTCCCTACCTAACAATTTTCTTGCTAGCAGCGGTGCATCGATTGCCACAATATCTTCCGGAACACTTTGTCCATTCGTAATATACGTCAATTGGTATGGATATTTATAGGCGATATTAAGAATCGAACCATAGCTGGTTGTTTCATCAAACTTTGTCAAAATCAAGCGATTGACCGGGCTTTCGGAGAACTCATCTAACAATAATTGCAAATCTTCATATTTAGTGGTCAAGCTTAAAACCAAATATTGATCACTTTCGATTGGAAGATTCATATATTCCATAATCGACGTGCGATATTCAGCATCCTTGTAATTACGACCCGTTGTATCCATATAAATAAGGTCATAGCTTTCTAGTTTTTTTAATGCCTTTTCTAATTCATCTATTGAGCGGACCACTTCAACCGGTACACCTAAAATAACAGCATATGTTTTGAGCTGCTCCACAGCAGCAATCCGGTATACATCGGTCGTAATCATCGCCACTTTCCGCTTTTGTTTTAATACTTGCTCTGTTGCAAGTTTGGCAATTGTTGTGGTTTTTCCAACACCAGTCGGTCCAATTAAATTAATCATCCTAGTCTTGTCTTGGACTGCAATGGACTCTGGAATCCGCTTTTCAATAATCTCGACAATAATGGAACTTATTTCATTCTCAATGGCTTGATCGTTCAAACTATTTTTTGACTCAAATTTCAATAGGATTCGATTGAGAATATATTCAACCACTTCTTCGCTGACACCCTGTTTTTTTAAATGGTTGTTCCATTTTACGAAACCTCGAGGCAACGAGCTTTTCTGGCTATCGCTAATGATATAGTTCATCATCATTTTTCTCATTTGCTGCATTTCTTCCAATAAAATATCTTCATTTTTCAAATCTTTAGTGGAAGAAACTGTCTTTTCTTTAGGAGCGATTTCCTTAGAATAATATTGATATAGTTTCTGAGGCTGCTTATGAAAAACGGTGGTATTGGTTTCTAAATCTTCTGTTTTATTTTCCTGAACCATTTTGTTCCGATCAGTTTGTATAGTCTTTTCTATTTGCGGTAATGTAAATTTTGGTTCCGGGGCACTCGAGTCCTTTTCTACTGAGTATGCCGTCACTTCAAATTTTTGTTTCGTAAAAAAGCCGAAAAGCCCGCCTGTTTTTACTACCTTTGTGTTTACAATAATGGCATCCTCCCCTAATTGCTGACGGACCATTTTTAGGGCAACTGGCATGGACTCTGCTACTATTTTTTTCGTTTTCATATGTTTACCACTCCAATACTTTGAATCTCAATATCAGGCTCTAGCTCTGTATAGGAAAGAACAGGCACATTCGGCATGATTTTATCAACAAATTGTTTTAAATACATCCGAATGTTTGGAGAGGTGAGGAAAATAGGCTGGCTGCCCGCATTGACAACCCGTTCAATTTGCTCCTGTAATTCAGCAGAAATTTTCCTGGACATTTGCGGATCCATGGAAAGATAATGGACCCCCGCCTCTGTTTGTTGTATATAATCAGATATCCCTTTTTCAAGCGTTGCCCCGGCCGTTAAGACATGAATAACTCCATTTTCTGCATATTGCTCAGTAATTTGACGTGTCAGAGATTGACGTACATACTCCGTTAAAACTTTAGGTTCCTTTGTATAAATCGCATAGTCAGCTAATGTTTCGAATATCGCAGCTAAATCCCGAATGGATATTTGTTCGCGAAGAAGATTCTGCAATACCTTTTGAACCTCTCCTACCGATAGTAAATTAGGAACCAATTCCTCTACTAAATTAGGATGTGTTTGTTTCATATTATCAATTAATTCTTTTGTTTCTTCCCTGCGAAGCAGCTGGTAAGCAAATTTCTTTAATACCTCCGTTAAGTGAGTAGCTATCACAGATGGCGGATCCACAATCATATATCCTAAAAGTTCGACTTTTTGTTTCTCTTCCATATTCACCCAGATAGCAGGAAGACCAAACGCCGGTTCAACCACCTGAATACCTACAATTCCCAATTCTTCTGCACCTTGGGTCATGGCAAGGAAATGATCCAGGTATACTTCCCCTTCGGCAATACGATTGCCGCGGAATTTTAAAACATATTGATTAGGCGGCAATTGCAAATTATCCCGGATACGAATGGTTGGAATGATCAACCCTAGTTCAATTGCAAATTGCCTCCGGATCATCACGATTCGATCAAGGATATCTCCGCCTTGTTTTTGATCTGCAAGTGGTATTAACCCATAGCCAATCTCTAATTCAAGGGTATCGAGCGGAAGCAGATTAACAACTTTTTCGGGACTACCGTTATCTTTTTCCATCCCTTCCATTTCAATTTGTTCATTAAGTAATTCTTCCTTTTGGACCGCTTTTTGCATGGTATAAGCACCAATTGATAATGCACCAGCCACCGGAAGAGTTAAGAAAATCCCTATCGGTGTAAAGATTCCTAAAACTAGGATCGTTCCTGCCACAATGTAAAGAAGTTTCGGATAGTTAAAGATTTGCTGCATAATATCCGAGCCCAAATTTCCATCAGAGGCTGCTCGGGTAACCGTTATCCCTGTTGCAGTTGAAATCAGTAAGGCAGGGACCTGGCTGACCAATCCATCCCCCACTGATAATAATGTGAAGGTGCTGGCAGACTCAGCAAAGCCCATGCCATGAATAACCATTCCAATAATAAAACCGCCGATCACATTGATTAACAGAATAACAATCCCGGCAATGGCATCCCCTTTAACGAATTTACTGGCACCATCCATTGCGCCGTAAAAATCCGCTTCTTGTTCAATTTTCTTACGGCGGGCGCGGGCATCCTGCTCACTGATCAGGCCTGCATTCATATCGGCATCAATACTCATTTGTTTTCCTGGCATAGCATCCAAGGTAAAGCGGGCTGCTACTTCTGCTACCCTTTCAGAACCTTTTGTGATGACAATGAATTGAATAACAACGAGAATGAGGAAAACAACAAAACCTACAACCGGATTTCCACCGATTACAAACGAACCAAATGTCTCGATTACCTTTCCTCCGTCTGCCTTTGAAAGAATCGAACGGGTTGTCGACACATTCAGCGCCAAACGAAATAAGGTTGTGATTAATAATGCCGTTGGAAAAATGGAAAAGTCCAATGGCTCTTTGCTGTTCATGGCCACTAACAAGATTAATAATGACAAGCAAATATTGAAGATTAGTAGAAAATCCAATAATAAAGTTGGCATTGGAATAATCATCATTGCGACAATCATGATGACAACAATTAGTACCGAAAAATCTTTTGTTTTCATGTCATCATCCCCTTATAACGACCTTCCTGATAGTACACATAAGCTAAAATTTCTCCGACAGCATTGAATAATTCCTCCGGTATTTGTTCACCAACATCAACAGAGGCAAATAACGCACGAGCCAAAGGTTTATTTTCGACTGTCATAATTTTATGCTGTTTCGCAATTTCTTTGATTTTTAGTGCGATATAATCCTGTCCCTTCGCAATGACCTCAGGTGCGTCCATAGCTGTGAAATCATAACAGATGGCTACAGCAAAATGCGTAGGATTCGTAATAATCACATCGGCCTTTGGCACTTCTTGCATCATACGATTCATAGATAATTGTCTTTGTCGCGCTCTTCTCTTTCCCTTAATAACGGGATCCCCTTCCATCTTTTTGTATTCGTCTTTAATGTCCTGTTTTGACATACGGAGCTTTTTTTCATATTCAAACTTTTGATAAAAGTAATCCGCTGCGGCCAAGACGGCCAAACAAATACTGACGGTGATTCCAAGTTTAAGTGTTAGAGAACCGATGATTTTAGATGCGTCTAAAAGGTTTTTATCCCCAATGGTAAACAGTGCATCTTTCTCCTGCCAAATCATGATGGAGACAATAGCAGAGGTGATGACGATTTTTAAGATTGATTTAATCATTTCCACCAAGGACCTTAATGAAAATATCCTTTTCGCTCCCTGAAGGGGATTTATTTTTCCAAAGTCCATTTTGATTGATGACATATTGAACATAAATCCAACTTGGAAAAAATTAGCCAAAACTCCCGCTACCAATACAATAATTAGAAGCGGAGCTACTAATTTGGCCGTATCGAGCAACAACTGATTAAATAGTGACTGGGTGCTGGTAATGGAAAGATTCAAATGAATATATTCCTCGAAACAGCGGCGGTAGAGATTAAAGCACCCTTCAATAAAGCTTTTCCCACCAATTAAAAAGAAAGAGAAAGATAGCAATAATGTCAGGGCTTGCGAAACTTCTGCACTCTTTGCAACCTGTCCTTTTTTCCTTGCTTCCTGACGTTTTTGCGGGGTGGCTTTTTCCGTCTTTTCCCCAGCCATGTTTATCCCCCCATTATTTTCAGAATCGTGTCCATGGATTGAAACATCGTATCAAAAAGGACTCTTAATAAATAAAAAAAACTTGGCAATATAAAAATATAAATCAAAAAATGCAGCATAATTTTGATTGGCGGTGCAACGGCAAAAAAGTTCATCTGCGGCACGGTTCTTGCAATGATGCCCAAACCAACATCGACAACAAACAGCGTCCCGATAATCGGTACAGCCATCATAAAGCCAATCATAAACATTTGAACGATACACTGCAGCAAAAAAGTAGACAGACGGCCATCCATCCAGGCAGGAACAGCTGCCTGCAGGCCAATCCAATCAAAACTGGTTAAAATCCCTTTAATCAAAAGATGATGGCCGTTTGTAGAAAGTAAAACTAAAATGGCAATAATATTTTGCAATCGTCCTGTTAATGGTGTATTGGTTTCAAAGGTTGGGTCAAAAAGACTTGCCATTGAAAAACCAATTTCAAGATCGATTAAGGAACCCGCTAGTTGGACTGAATAAAGCAAGATATTGGCCACAAGCCCTAAGATAATCCCCACCATAAACTCTTTGAAGATTAATAGAATCATTGTTCCTAGTTCCACGGAATGGATCGGGTCCTTCACCATCCCAAAGCATAGAATACTAAGAACTCCGCTAAAACCAATTTTGTATAAAGCTGGTATCTGCCGGCCCGAAAATACCGGAGCGGTCACCATAAAGGTTGTAATTCGAACAAATACAAGTAAAAAGGTCCACCATAAAGTCGCATCCATTGAATTCACTTACCCAATATATTGTGAAAGATTCCCCAACAAGTTTTGGGCAAATTCCACTACATGCTGTAACATCCATGCACCAAAAATTAAAAGGGACAAAAAGACTGCAACAATTTTTGGCACAAAAGCAAGCGTTTGTTCTTGTATTTGTGTGGTAGCTTGAAAAATACTGACCAATAAACCGACTACTAAAGCCACTCCGGCCACCGGTGCAATGACAATCAAAATCGTATAGACAGAATCCTGAGCAAGCCGTAAAATCATTTCCGTACTCAAAGATAGGACCTCCTTATTGGAAACTCATTAGCAATGATTTAACAATTAAATGCCAACCATCAACCAAAATGAACAGTAGAATTTTAAACGGCAATGAAATCATCACTGGAGGAAGCATCATCATCCCCATCGACATCAATACACTGGAGACAATCATATCGATGACAAGAAAAGGAATAAAAATCATAAATCCCATCTGGAAAGCGGATTTTAATTCGCTTATGGCATAAGCAGGAACTAACGCTCTAAGCGGGATATCCTCCACCTTTTTCGGCATCTTCATATTCCCATAATCTAAAAACAGCTCTAAATCCTTCTCCCGAGTCTGTTTGGACATAAATTCCTTTAAAGGAATACTGGCCTTATTGAATGCCTCCTGCTGCGTCATTTTTCCTGCCATGAATGGCTGCAATGCTTGATGATTCATTTGCGAAAAGGTCGGGCCCATGATAAAAAACGTCATAAATAAGGCGAGTCCTACTAGTACCTGATTGGGGGGGATTTGCTGAGTGCCAAGAGCATTGCGAACAAACCCCAGAACTACAATAATTCGTGTAAAACATGTCATTAAAACAAGAATCGCCGGCGCAATAGACAGCACGGTAATCAATAAGATAATTTTCACTGTATTGGATACATCGCCAGAGCTTCCGGATCCAAAATCAATTCCCGGAAGAATGGATTCCGTTGGACTTGCAGCATACGCTGCTGAAACCGCACCAAGTAAAAGAATCGGAACGAGGAGGGCTATTTTTCGTAACATAAGCCTACTCCTCCCCATTTTCCTGCCGGATTTTTTGCAGATGTTTTCCAAACACGGTGTTCCACACTTTTTTGGAATCATCAATTAGATCTTTCGTTGAAGGGACCTCAACTTGATTTTCAAAGCTTTTCAGAATTTGTTGAAATTCTTCTCCTTGAGATATGGTACGGAGTAAAGTGATACTATCGCCAACTCCGAAAATATAAATGGTTTGTCCTATCAAGACCACTTGTAACGAGCGGTTATTTCCAAGTACTTGTCCCCCTAATGGGAGAATGGGCCCAGTCGTTTGCATCATGTTGCCTCTTTTGGATAAAAAACGCAGCAATACAACTAATAATCCAATAACCAAGATAAAGGAGACGATAAATTTGGCAAAAAGGGGAAATAAGGAAGGTGTCCCGCTATCCACTGTTTTTACAGCTTGCGATTTCGGGTTTTCCTTTCCATTATGGATAGTGTTATAAATGGAAGAATCGCCTGCAGAATTGGATTCTGCAGCGAATGTTGTGGATTGGAACGTTATTAAAGAACAAAACATTATAAACAAGATCATGGTGTATTTCATGATTTTCTCCTTCCTTGGAGTTCAGGCTAATTATTCAAGCTTGCCGTGATTTGGGCTGCCAATTTTGCATCCTTATTTGCGATTTCTGCTAAGATTTGTGAACGATTACTAGTATTAAGATTTTTTAATAGATTCATTGCTACCTGGGCGTTCGATTGCATCATGGATTGAATAATTCCCGCAGCTTGCGCAGTCGGCATTCCGGCAATTGTTTCAGATAATGTATCCAATGGTGTTTCTAATTTTTTTACCATTGCATGTACACGTTTCATTAGAGCCGCTTGAGTCGGTTCATTTAACGTCCCGATATTGTTTACTAAATTGGTAATTTGAGCGGCTTTTTTACTATCCTTCATTCCGCCAAGTATACTGCTTTGCAAGGTTGGATCGAGCATAGACATGGTTAAGGAAGCATCTTCTAATGACATCGCTTCAAACATTGCACCCGCTTTTGATGGGGGAATATCTGCATAAACACTGGAAACTTGTTTTTTTTGATTTAAAAACTGTTGACTTTGCTTCGTTTTAAGCTGTTGTTTTAAATCATCATTGCTTTTTTGTAAATCGTATACCTTTTTCAAATTGGAATTTAGTTGTTTTTTTAAATCTGCGATTGTTTGATCCCGATCTTTTAAGGCTAAACTGCTATTTAAATATTTTTGTTTCCATACATCTTGCCCTTGTCCGCTAGATTGGGCAGTAGAAACGGAAGCCGGCTTAGGATCAGGAATGATTTGGTTTAAAATCGGAACTTTATTCCCCCACTCCTGTAAAGTCTTTCCTACAGGTATGCCCAAGAATTTGACAACCACAACAACCAGGACAATGGTTAATAGTAGTGGAATTGCATATAAGGAAAGGGTACTTAGTTTCCCATGTTTTTTTTCTTCTTCCATTTGAATCTCTCCTATATTCTCCGGGAATATCGTAATACAGCCATTTCATCTAACATGGCTTGCTCTTCTTGATCCAATTGTTTTTGAAAAGCTGCCTTTGATTTAGCCCTCCATTGATCCCACATTTTTGCTTCCTTTGTTTTTTCAATCAGGATCTGGTGATTTCGTTCTACTTGCTGTTGAATTTGCTGCGATTGATGCTCCAACTGTTTCATTTGCAGGTTTACATGTTCGATTTCGTTTTGCAGCTCCAAGATTTCCCATACCGTTTTCCGGTTCACTTCATTGTATTGATTGAAAACCCTTTCCTTTTCTAACTCAAGCCCTTCCATTTGTTCTTGAAGCTCTACTTCCCGAAGTTTGGAGGTACCAAACTCCTGTTTGGCCGTTTCTTTCTCTTTTTCTTTAAAATCAAGTATTTTTTGAAAAGAAAACTCAAATTTCATCCAATCATCGCTCCAAACTGTGAAATTAAAAAGGATCCGGTATCCTCTAGCTGGGAGGGTTCATATATCCCTTGTTGCAAAAATTGGTCGATTTGAGGTTTTAACCTTATCGCTAAATCAATATCGCGATTAGAGCCCATTTTATATGCCCCAATATTTATCAAATCTTCCGCCTCTTTATAGGAAGCTAGCAATCTTTTAAAATGACGTGCAGCAGTGATATGTTCATTGGAAGTGATTTCGGTCATAACCCGGCTCACACTGTTTAACACATCGATGGCGGGAAAAATTCCTTTCCCTGCAATGGCTCGGTTAAGAACGATATGACCATCTAAAATTCCACGAACTGCATCCGCAATCGGTTCATTCATATCGTCACCATCTACTAAAACCGTATAAATGGCTGAAATGGTTCCTCTTGGCCCAGTTCCGGCACGTTCGAGCAATTGGGGAAGCATGGCAAACACGGATGGCGTATATCCTTTGGTCGTAGGCGGTTCCCCTATCGCTAAACCAATTTCCCGCTGCGCCATCGCAAATCGTGTAACTGAATCCATGACGAGCAAAACATTCTTGCCTTGATCACGGAAATACTCAGCAATCGAAGTAGCGGTTAACGCACCTTTAATTCGAATCAAGGCTGGTTGGTCAGATGTTGCAACAATCACAACTGATTTTTTTAAACCTTCTTCTCCCAAGTTTTGCTCCAAAAAATCAAGCACTTCCCGTCCGCGTTCTCCGATTAAGGCAATCACGTTGACATCGGCTGTCGTATTTCTTGAAATCATTCCAAGCAGCGTGCTTTTTCCAACCCCGCTACCTGCAAAGATCCCGACCCTTTGTCCCTTTCCCATTGTCAGCAAGCCATCAATGGCTCGGACACCGACACCTAAGGAGGAGTGAATCCTCGGCCTGCTTAACGGGTTTGGAGGGACCGCATGGGTAGGCACCTCATCTAGACCGAGTGGCAGGGGCTTCCCATCAATAGGCTGGCCCAAACCATCCAAAACCCTTCCTAACAGTTGGGTCCCGGCCTTTACGACCAATGGTTTTCCGCTTGCCACCACGTCACAGCCGGGTCCTATTTCCCGAACTTCGCCAAGGGGCATTAAAAGAACCTTGTTTTCCCTAATTCCTACTACCTCAGCTTGGATCGGTGTTTCAGATTGAGAGGGATAAATGGAACAAAGTTCGCCAATTCTGACATCAGGGCCTTGAGATTCAATGGTAAGTCCAATAATTTGTGTAATCTTCCCATTTACCCTTACCGGATCAATACCGCGAATAAGCCTAACATAGTTTTCAGCTGATAGTTTCACGTTCCGGCTCCCTTCTTGCCTCTAAAACGACCTTTTTAATTTCCTCCAATTGGGTGTCAATTCGTGCATCCACACTTCCATAGGCCGTACGGATCATACATCCCTTCGGTGATACGGAATGGTCAGGGATAATTTTGATTTCAGTTTCACCGTTGACAACAGCCAATAGGTGCTTTCGCTCGGATTGAACAAACTCGAAATCATCTGGGTGAACACATACGGTTATGGCTTCCTTCTCCTTGACACGATGAATATTCTGTTTAATTAACTCAACAAATTTTTCAGGGTAACTCGTTAATTCTTGTTTAATAACTTGCGAAGCAATCGCAAAGCTCAATTCCAGTAAAAATGGTTCTGCTTCAGCGATTATGGCCTCTTTTTCTTCATAGGCCTGTTGCAGCAGATGTTGAATTTGAGCTAATTTTTCATTATATTCTTTCAGGACGAAAGTCTCTCCCTCTTGTTTCCCCAGCTCAAATCCTTCTTGATACCCTTGTTGTTTAACTTCAGCTGACATTTCATCAAGTTTTAGATGATTTTCATCCCACCACTGGTTAATCTTTTCAGCTGCCACTGTTTCGATCGAATGGGCATTTTGCTCTGCTTGGGCAATAATCGCTTGAGCTTTTGCTTCGGCCTCTTCAATCAATTGATTTCCATAAACCTTCTCATCATCAATAGAGAGCGGGTTCTCATCATTTGGTTTATTTTTTTCAACAATAAAGGGCTGGGTAATAACTTTTACTTCATTTCCTATAGAAAGATGGGAGGCTTTAAAAACCTTAGAATAGGACATCATCGGTTCCACCTCGGGCAATCACAATTTCTCCTATGTCTTCTAAACGACGAATAACGGAAACAATTCTTCCCTGGGCTTCTTCAACATCCTTGACTCGAACTGGTCCAAGATATTGCAATTCTTCTTCAAACGTTTCAACCATCCGCCCGGACATGTTCTCAAATATAACCTTTTTAACTTCCGGACTGGCAGCCTTCAATGCAAGGAGTAAATCCTGATTATCCACTTCCTGAATGACACGCTGAATGGCACGGCGATCAAGATTAAGGATATCCTCAAAAGTAAACATCCGTTGCTTGATTTCCTGTACTAATTCCTGATTCTTTTTGGCCAAGTCCTCTAAGATGCTCTTCTCCGTACCGCGATCCACTCCATTAAGAATGCTGACAATGGAATCAATTCCTCCCACCACACTAAAGTCTTCACGGATCGTAGCCGTTAGTTTTTGTTCTAATGTATTTTCGACTTCCTTGATCACATCCGGTGAGGTTTGTTCTAATAAAGCAATCCGTCTTGCAACATCGGATTGTAACGCCTCAGGGAGTGATGAGAGAATCATAGATGACTGCTGTGGCTCTAAGTGAGCTAAAACGAGTGCGATCGTTTGCGGATGTTCACTTTGCAAAAAGTGGTAGATTTCCATTGGATCAATTCGGCGCGCAAACTCAAAAGGCTTCACTTGAAGCTGTACCGTTAATTTCTGAATAATTTGTTTTGCACGATCTTTCCCCAATGCCTGCTCCAGAACTTCCTGTGCAAAAGCAATTCCACCCATTGCAAGGTAATCCTGCGCAATACACATTTCATGAAATTCCTTTAAAACCTCTTCTTTTTCTTTAGGATCAACCTTATTAATATTGGCGATTGCCAGGGAAAGCTGTTCAATTTCCTCATCTGGCAAATAATTAAAAACCTTCGATGAAGCTTCTTTTCCCATTGAAATAAGCAAAATTGCTGCCTTCTGCCTTCCGTTCAACTTTAATGATGTAGACATGAAAAATTACAACTCCTCTTCATGTAGCCATGTTCGAATAATCTTAGAAAAGTCCTCAGGTCTTTTATCCAGCAATTTTCGCAATTGATTTTCTACAGTCATTTCCTGCTCTGTAAAATAATCAGTCTCTGCAACAGGCGGAGAAGTAAAATTCATTTCCTCCTCTTGCTCCAGTTGCTTTTGTTTTCTTCTGCGCAATAGCCACCATACTAGTCCCCCCGCTGCTAACAAACCGGCACCGATTGTGCTTCCAATTAAAATTGGATGACCATTTGATGCGTTGCTTAGCGCAGCATTGGCTGCAAAGGTATGAGGGAAAATGGTAATACGCTGGTCAATCTGTTGCTGGGATAAATTCGGATGACCAAGTGCCGTTCGTACCGTATTAGAAACAATGTTACGAATATTCGCTAATGTCGCTTTCGGTATCTTTTTAGGAGAAGAAGGGTCAGGTTCAACTCCGACATTGATCGTAATATCCTCAATTTGGTACGGACTTTTTAAAATTTCATTATTAATTCGATTAACTTCATAGTTGACTCTATTTTGCAATTCTTCATAAGAACTTTCCCCGCCAGAGTTGGAACCGGTATATCCAGGAACATCGCTGGAACCCGTTCCCGTGACACCGCCAGAGTCTGCTCCTTTACCGGTAGAGGATTTGGAAATCTTCTCTGAGCTAATGACAATCCCATTATTATTTTGATCAGTCGGCTTTACCAACTTCTCTACGGTTTTGACTTTATCAAAATTAATTTTGACAAAAGACTGGACATAGACATTATTGGTTCCTAGAACCGTTCCTAGCAAACTTTGAAGATTTTGCTGAATATCACGTTGAATATCCCGCTGAATCTTTTGCTGTTTATCATATTGATCCAATGTTTGGTCTTCACTATCCGAATTTTCCAATGCTAAGGTCTCACTATACTGGTTCATAATCGTGATGTTATCAATTGGAAGATTTGGCACGCTGCGAGAGACAAGGGTGTAAAGAGCCCTTATTTGCTGCGAAGTTAATTGTACTCCTGGTTCCACATCGACCATAACAGATGCGCTGGCTTGCTGGCCTTGATCTTGTTTTACAAACACAGAATTATCAGGCAATGTCAAAATAACATCTGCATTTTTAATCCCATCAACATGTTTAATGACTTCTGCTACTTCATTTTGCATAGCTTCACGTTCAAGAATATTATATTGACGATCTGTGGCACCAAATGAGAGATTCTGGCCAAAAATATCATAGTTAATTTTATTGTCCTTTGGATATCCCTTTGAAGCTAAATTGACTAATAAATCCGGCGCATCTTTACGGGGAACGGACAACATGGTTCCGCTATCAGATATTTTATAATTTGTAAATCCTTCTTTATCTAACTCCGCTTTAATATCCCCAACTTCACGCTGGGTCAATTGACCTGTATACAATGGTACATATTGAGGACGGGATGCAAAAAATATAAAGATAGAAATGGAAACAAAAAGAAATAAGAAGGTACCAATGATCATCCACTTTTGCTTCTTGCTGCGCGCTGCCCAGTATGTACTAAATTTGTCCTTTGTTTGTTTAAGTTGATCTATCCATGATCGGTTCATTTCTCACCCTGCCCAGCATATCATCATTCTTTAAATTTGCATCCGCATAATTTCTTGGTAAGCTTCCACAGCCTTATCCCTAACTGTAACCGTCAGTTCCAATGCTAATTTCGCCTTTTGCGATGCAATCGTAACATCATGTACATTATCAACCATTCCTGCTGCCGTTTGTGCGGTTAGATTAGATGCCTGTTGAACAGTATCATTTACATTCCCTAAATATCCTTGAAGAACATCGGCAAAGGAAGTTTTTGGTTTAGTTTGAACTGGATTTTGACTTAGTTTGATAAATCCGCTGTTAATCCCTGATACATTCATTTATGTACCTCCTAACGCCCGATTTCTAAGGCTTTTAACATCATTGATTTTCCTGTATTAAAGGCGGTAACATTCGCATCGTACGCCCTCGATGAAGAAAGAAGGTCGACCATTTCTTTTGACAAGTCAACATTCGGCATCATCACATATCCGTTCGCATTGGCATCCGGGTTGCTTGGATCGTATACCATATTAAATGGGGTTTGATCTTCGACAATTCCCGTCACTCTTACCCCCTGCAGGGAGGATTGTGCCTGGGATTGTTCCTGCATTTTTCCCATTAATACTGAATTAAAAGAGTTTTCCCTTGGTTCCATCGTAACCATTTTGCGGCGATACGGCTCCCACTTTCCGTTTACCATTTTAGCTCTAGTTGATGAGGCATTTGCAATATTCGAAGAGACTACATCCATCCGCAGACGCTCTGCTGTTAATGCAGACGCACTTATATTTAAAGAATCAAACATTTCCCCTAACTCCTTCCGGTAATGGCAATGGATAATTGTTGAAATTCACTATTAACCTGTTGTGAAAGAGTGTCATACCAGAGCGCATTTTTTCCCATAAGGGTCATCTCTTTATCAATATCCACATTATTCCCGTTATTTTGGATAACTGTTCCGGTATCTTCGATTGTTTGGGGGGCAGGTATCACACCTGGAGAATTCCCAATCACTAAATGATGGGGATCTGTGCGTTTTCCTGTAAAATTCATTTGGTCAGCTAAATGCTGCTTCAAAACATCCTCAAAAACTACTTGTTTCGATTTATAACCGGGAGTCTCTGCATTTGCAATATTATTAGAAACAACTTGTTGGCGTAAACTAGAAGCATCTAATGCAGATTGTAATAGGTTAATATTATTCACGGGGGTTCACTCCTTTTTACCTACAAGGTTCCTTTTGATAGTTTTTGATAAATATCAAAATAATTTTTACATTCTTCAACAATATACTACAAAAAATGGGTTTAAATCTATATTTTTTTCAGATTAGCAGAATATTCCTCAATTCTAATCTGGTTAAAATAACGAGAAACGCCAGAAACCCAATAATTATTAAGTCCTGTTGGGTCATTTGCTGCACCTTGGGGGGCATATTTAGCGCCAATTTTAGCAATACTGTTTAAACCGTTGCCCAGATAATTCTTACTTAAATTACGGGCCATATCCATGATACTTTCTTCGATAGTGGAATACGACTTTAATCCAGTGACCCCCATCATTCCCGCAATATTATTTTTAATTACGGCCGCATGGGATGTTCCATTACCTGATTCATGTTGCGCAATGGCTGCCAGTAATGCTGGATTGATATTATATTGCTGCCCTGCCTGAACAAAAACCTCTCCCATACCTTTTAATTTCCCATCAAGTACTTGATCTAGTTTTTCTGGATTCACCATTTGAAACCGGAGCGAGTCATTACCGCCAATAGGCAGTTTTTGATTATTTACATCTGGAGTGATCGATGGAACTTGATTGGGTATGTACGAACTAAACACTGGCTGCCCGGTTAATGGGGCAGAAGTCGAAATCATCGATGGAAGCGAAGGTTGACCCACAGATTGGTAAGTTGTTTCCGCTTGCATTTGGTCTAAAAATTGATTTAAAATGGCTGAAAAAAGAGCACCGCTCAAGTTGCCTGTGGGCATGGACTGAGAGGGTGTTTTTGCTGACTGGGATAAAGTGTTTACTAGAATGGAATTAAGAAACCAATTATCATCTATTTTCAAAGTAATACACCCTTTCGCGATTATGTAATGATCTAGTAGCAAAATACCTGCATATTCTTACCTATAAAAAAAGCGTGACCACCCTACTGAAATAAGTGACCACGTATTAATTGGGTGTCTGTTGATGCTGTTCATTTGCAGTAAGTTTCGACAAAGACATTATTCTTAAATTGTTTTTTTAAACAACCCTTGTATTTCACTTAAAAATTCATTCGAAATCCTTGATACCTGTTTTAGTTGTCCATCCTCAATTTTGGCCTCCACTAAAACAATCGTATTGAGGTTATTCTCCTGTTTTAAGGCAAGAATTTGCTTCCCTTCGTACACAATGTTTTCTACCATATAAAAAGTCTCATTGATTGGGCTGCCCATTAAGATTTTAATCGGCTTTCTGAAAAATGGCTTCCTCTTTTTATAGTCGATAAATTGATATAACTTCCCAAGGGATTGATTATCTTTTTTTGTCGTTTTTTGCAGCTTCATGAAAAATCTTCCTCTTTATTAAACTTATTGTGAAAGATATTTTCGTCTTCTTTGACTGAATTAAAGCTAGTAATGAAAGCCTGGTACCATTTTCATAACTATCCGAACATTACAGATGCAAAGTATGTCGAAATACATCATATTCTTATTTTAAATGATAAATGGAAAGATTTAACCGAAAACACAATGCGTTCTAACGAAAAAACATTGCGGGAAAAATAAAATAAATTGCGTGACCACGCAAATAAAAAAATGCATAGTCACGCAATTTATCATAAAGTTATTTTATTTTTTTAACATATTCTAATATTAGTTTTTCCGATCCAAGAATACCCCACTTGTTTGATTGATATATGGCAGGTATTTTTTTGATATTTGTCGATCCCTTTTGATTTGATTGAGAGCTGATTGAGTTTCATTCATATTCCCTTTCAGCTGTGAGGTAAGCTGGTCGTCAAGAGAAAGAGTATCTTTTATGGTTTTGATAAATTTTGAAGAATATTTAAAATCAGGGTAATCTGCTTTAAAGGATTCGACCTTCATCATCATGTTGCCGCGGCGGCTTAATAAGATCTCAAACTCCTCAAAGTCACCGCTGTTCAGCTTCCGTTCCATTTCAATTGTCAGTTCATAAACCATTGAAATCATTTCATCCATTATGATCCCTGCATATTCGTTTTATTTAGTTTCATGGCTGTTGACCATGTTTCTGTTAATTCGACTGCATAACCTTCAATTTCCTCAAGAATATCCATACTTTTGTTTAGATTCGCTTCAATTAAACGGTTTTTCATATAGTCATATAAGGATAGTAAGGATGCAGAAATCTCGTATTCCTTGTTCAAGGATACCATTAACTCACTTAGTATATCTTGGGCCCTTAAATTATATTTATGAGATTCTTCTAAATTCTTATTTTGAAGAGAATTTTTAGCCAAGCGAATAAATTTGACCATTCCCTGAAATAACATCAATGTCAAATCTTCAGGCTTTGATGTAGTGACAGCCTGTTTTTGATAGGCTTGATAAGGATTTCTTAAAGTCATGATTAAATTGCTCCTTCCTAATCCAGTTCTTCCTTGTATTAATTATCGGATACTTTTAAAAAAAGTTTAAGTTTTCATCAAAAAAATCCCACTTAAAAGAAAAAGCTATTCCAATTATTATTGGAGTAGCCTTTTTTAGATTAACTACCTACTTGAACAACAATTCCAAACCCGTCAATAATGTAGTTTAGCCTTTGATTGTAGGCTTTTAGGTTTTGTATTTTGGCTGCATCTCCCAATTTATTGAATGCATTTATTTCTTTTGCCAGCTTTGAAACTTCTATTTGCAATTCATCATTCCGCTTTTTCTCAAGGCGCAATTGTTGTTCTTTTTTTAATAATTTTTCCCTCAGTTCTTCTTTTTCATGATGAAATTCTGATCTAAGATATTCAATTTGCTGAACTTCTTCCTGATTCTGCAGGGCCATATTGGTAAGCTGAAAAAGACTTCTTAAAAGTTCATTTAAATGAATCCCTGGAAGTTGTTGGATGTTTGAAATCAATCCGGATAAAACATCTAGCAAATCATCATCTTGGTGATGGTTCTTTTTAGATACTGGTGATGTTTTGGGAATGACTTCAGTGGAGACAACCGGAACTTCATTATACGGAATGGTGGTAACATGCAGGGGCTCTAAGATGCGGGCTTCTTTCTGTTCTTTTTTCTTTAGAAGTGAATAATATTTATAATTTACAGATTGATAGCCTCGGTCAAAAAGTTCAGCAAGTTCCTCCAATATTTCCGTTATATTCAATGCTCCCTCTTCTTGCCGTTCCTTAATATATTGAAACATAAATTCAATTTCGTTCTTACTCCACTTTCGGTTCACTTTTTTAGACTCATCTGACGGCTGGGTTTGATCATCCTCTTTATTCATCCCCATCATCTGAAAATGATTAAAATAATAAACCAAAGTTCCAGGCCTTACTTTATGATCATGCTCCAGATTATGTAGGAAAGCTTCATCTGTTTGATATCCTTCATGATTCCTTACAGCTTGTTTCAATTCGAATAGTGCAGTTTTTAACCCCATCCCAATACCTCCTAATTAATTGAATGAAAATGTACCTATCTTGGAATATGACAATTTTCAAATCGAAAATAATTTTGAAAAATTTTGATGTTGAGTATAGGTTCTAATATATGTATTCGCACTGATTGAAATCTTTTTGGGTGTATATCAAACAAAATTTATTTTGGTAAAGTATTCCTTTACACTATAATTATATTAATTATGTAAAGATTTGTAAATATATTATACTTAAATCACTCTATTTATTTTGATTTCCTACTAAAAAAACTCTTTCTTTTAAAAAGAAGAGTTTTTTAGTAGGATCCATTTTATCTGCGTCTGTCTTTTTCAACCAATCGCATTTGTCTTTGTTTTTCGAAACAATGCTGAATAACTTTCATTTGATCACGCTGCGTTAAATTGGTAAATTCAACAGCAATGTTTTTTCTTTCCGGTTTTTCTATCAAATTTACTCGTCTAATCATTCCACTGAAAGTAATCGGATCAAAATCCTTGTTTTGGGGGTTTGGAATATACAGGGTTCCGGAAATCTCGTCACCAATCTCTAGAATATTATCCATTTCATCCGAAAATAGCAACCCGCCTACACTAATATTGATGGTGACTAATTCCTTTTCATTTACAATTAGGCGTAAATTGCTGTTGACTCGAAAATTTTCCCTGCGCTGGATTCGGATAATCTCATTCTCTTTCGGTTTTGTTAACCTGTATAAAGGGATTTTCGTATCTTTTGTTTTTGCGATGATTTCGGTTTGGAATTTATATTGGTTTTCCTCCTCCAAAAAAAAGACATCGATTTGAGTCCCGCTTGCCAACATTCCAATGATACTTCGATTGAGTGGAACAGCGATCAGGATTTCGTGTTCCCCAATTTCCGCTATAATCGACCGGCAGGAATAATCCCGATCTTTTATCAAAATCTCAATATTCTGGCCAACTTTGGGATACATTTACTCCCACTCCTATTAATTTATTGATAATTCCAGTTTAATGGTTTTTTGCCAAAATTGGTAGTTTTTAAAAAAATTGAACTGCAAAATTTGCAGTTCGCGTTTACTTTGATTAACGTAAGAAGTCAAGAAGTGAAGGCTGGATAATGCGGGCCCCGATTGATAGTGCTGCACGCTGCACATTCTCCTCCGATTTTAAGTTGATAATCACCTGGGACATATCTGCGTCTTCTTCGTTAGATAAAAGACTTGTAGTTGAAACTACTAAATCATCTAGTCGTGATTGACTTAATTCCATACGGTTTATCCGTGCGCCTAATTCAGAGCGTTCTTTTAAGATATTATCAATTTGAGCATCTAATTTTCCCAAAACGTCTGAGGAGTCAGAATTCGAGGAACTGAAACCAGTTGAGATATCTGAAAGCAGCTTAAAAATACCCTCGTCCCCATTAATATCCTTTCCAAAAACATCCGTCCCCTGAACATTTATTTGCACATTATTTGTTTGCCCAACTTGGACATCAATTTTTCCATCCTTCCCATTAAATGTTTTCGTTGTGGTTTGATAAGGAGGGTTTTTAATATCCGTCCCAGCAAAAATATATTTTCCGGCAATCTGCGAATTAGCTACCTCTCCCAGATGCTCTTTTAATTGATCAATTTCTTGAGCAATCGCCGTGCGGGCACTTGAATCATTCGTCCCATTAAGGCCTTGCACCGTAAGTTCCCGGACACGCTGTAGCACAGAGTTTACCTCATCAAGGGCATCATCTGTCGTAGTCATCCAAGAAGTTCCATCATCAGCATTGCGTTTGTATTGGTCCACCTCATTCAGCGAGGAACGGTAATACATTCCGCGAACAGCTGAAACAGGGTCATCCGACGGTTTATTTATTTTTTTACCAGAGGATGCCTGGTCCTGATATTTTTGCATGGCTTTATTGGTTTGAGATAAATTAAATAACATATTTTGATTAAGCATGCCTTGTGTAACGCGCGTACTCATAAAAATCCTCCTATAGACCGACTCTGCCCATTCCATTAATGATTTTATCCAAACATTGATCCATGGTCGTTACCATTCGTGCAGCAGCATTATAGGCCTGCTGATATTTAATCATATTGGCCATTTCTTCATCCAATGAAACGCCGGAGACAGACTGGCGGCGATTATCAATCTGATTCACAATCACATCAGAGTTCCCTTGCATACGCTGTGCTTCCTGTGAATCTATTCCAAGTTGACCAATGATATTTCGATAATAGTCATCAATAGTGGAAGTGGTTCCGTTGAAATCAAGATTTCCTGTAAATTTCAAATTAGCGATCGCTTGAGCATTTTGTCCATTTCCAGTTATTCCTTCATTTGCAGCTGCGATTAAATCCAATGAATCCATTATAGCCGGATTTATTTCTATGTTTTTAGCCGAAATATCAACTTTAGTGGGATCTAAAATATTTCCTGTAATGGGGTCAATCCCTTTAAAGAAATCATCGCTTGGGGAAACAGCATTAAATGTTCCTCCACTATTCTGTAAGTGATAACCACTGCTATGGATTTTATTAATACTATCTGCAAATGTTTTCGCTAACGTATCGATTTTATTATGCATTTCAGGGATCGTTTTTTGATAGGATTCGATTCGCCCCTTTAACTCTCCACTATTCAACTGTAGAGGGTTTCCATTGAGGGTTATGTTCTCTGGATATTTTAATCCATTACTAAGGTCGAAGCCTTCAAGTTTATTGACATCGATTCCTTTCACTAGGAAATCTGTCCCAATCGCAACATCTACTAGCCCATTAGAATGATTGGTAACACTCACGTTTACGATTTTGGATAAATTATCAATTAAGACATCGCGCTGGTCATACAAATCATTTGGCTGGTAGTTATTCGCAACTAAGCTGGAAATTTGTTTGTTTAAATTGCCAATTTGATCGACGATATCATTAACACTTTTTACTTTAGCATCTATAACATGTAAGGTATCATCCTTCATTTGATCCAAAGAATCTGAGAGATAGTGAAAGGTTTCAGCGACAGCTACCCCTCTTTGTCTAACAACAGCACGGGCAGCTGCACTATCTGGGTTTTTGGAAAGCTCCTGCCATGAACTCCAGAACTGATCCATTGTCGACGCAAGCCCAGTATCAGATGGTTCATTGAGAATCCCTTCAATTTTACTGAGGGTATCACTTTTGGCATCCCAATATCCTAAATTTTGATTTTCACCGCGATATTGGACATCCAAATAATCTTCCCTTAACCGGACAAGCTTGTTAACCACAACACCTGTCCCTAATTGCATATTATTTCCATTTGCTCCAGGAAGGGATAGACCTTTATCGTCCTGCATCTCGGCTCGCTGCCTTGTATAACCGGTTGTATTGGCATTTGATACGTTTTGGCCTGTAACTGATAAAGCCGTTTGCTGGGCAAAAAGAGCCCTTTTTCCCAGCTCTATGCCATGAAAGGTTGAAGTCATTGTGTTTCCTCCGTTTGTCAAAAATACTAATTGTCCTAAACCTTGGCATCCAACAGATTTGCGTACCGTCTTCCTGATTTGGGTCCATATCCTATGTTCGGTACTTTTGGTACAAGCATACCCAATGAGTATTCAACATAAGAAAGAGAAGTCTGAATTAATTGTTGGTTGCTTTCATTTATATTCGTAATTTCTTTGATAAGAAAGCGTAATTGCTTGGAAATTTTATTCAAAGTTGATTTTGTAATAGGATTATTTTCGTTTTTTATTAATTCCTCAAGTGTTGGGGATGGATTGGTCAAACCCATTTGATTTAAATAGTTCTGAACAAAATTCTTTCTATCTAGTTCAAGTTTTTGTATTTCCCCTACACATGAGCTTTCACGTTGGATTAATTCCTGAAGTCGTAAAGTATTTCCTTCAATAAGAATGGCTCGCTTCTCTTTCACTAAATCGAGTAAATGTGTATGGGCGTCAATCATGGCTTCCAATGTTTGTATTAATTTTTCGTGCGATTCCATTTTTGCTGCCTCCTACAGAAATATTACTTCCAAAAATCAATCATTTTCTCCGCAACTTTTTTGCTATCCACTTGATAGGTTCCGTTATTAATCTGTTGTTTCAATTCTTGAACACGCTTTTGCCGCTGTGCTTGTTCACTCATTGCAGCTTGTGAAATTTCTTTACCGCGGGATGATATTTCCACTTCCGCAGAAGAAGATGAAGATTTTTTCGTTATATTTTCCGTATTTTTACGGTTTAGTTGTTTTTGGTAGGAATAAAAACCATAATTCGTATCATTAATTCGCATGAACAGTCCCTCCTATTCTCTTTTTATATCGGTTAATCTAAAAAAAAGTTTAGTTCATTTAAAAAAGAAAATAGTTCCAATTCCATTAAGGAATCATATCTTTATAGATTGTATCAAAACTAATCCTATTCTTCATTACCTATTTTGGATGATGTAAATTTGATCAATACAGCCTTTTAAAAAGCACAAAATGCGGAAAGACTCGATTTCTTTCCGCAACCTGTTCTATAAAGACCATTTCAAAAATAATCAAAGCTTCAGGTTTGGTTATTTACATGGATGCCAATAAAGTCGATTTGCAGCTGTTGTTTTTGACGAAGATAAACCTCTGTTTTCCCTGGTGTATATTGATGAATCGGTTTATGCTGGGTGGAATTGATTTCAACTCCGCCTTGTTTCCAGTCAATATGGAGTTCTGTTGGTACATAGTTAATTTTGACGGAACCGTAGCTTGGGATGAATACAATATTGAATTCTTGCGGCGGCGGACTACCCTTTTCTGTTGCTATTGCCACAATCGCATCTATCTTTTTCTCAATCGCTGCGAATTGGTCCCCTTCCTGGGCAATTTCAGCTATAGCTTCAAATCCTTCTTGCTTTGAGAATTCGGCCATATCCTCACTGGATACAGGTGTACTTTTCAAATTTAATTCATTCCATGCCTGATCTTGATTGATCTCAAGTCGTGATGGCTGACGGTCAATGGTCATCACAGCAGGAACCTGTTTAATCGATAAATCTGCGGGAACTTGTTGAATTTCTTGGGTAGGTTGTGTGGTTCGCAGGCCAATTTGTGCATAGGTTTGCTGCAGGCGGATTTGTGGAAGATGCATGAATTCACCTCCTGGTTGATTAAGTTTCCTTCTCTCATTACGCTTTTTTATCGACCAAAAGACCTAAATACTTCTCCATAGCAGCATACATATCAAGTAATTTTTTTGGAGGAATTTCTCTAATGACCTCATTGGTTGTATCATCTACAATCGCAACATAATATTTTTGTAAATCATCGTGGAATTTAAATTTCAGGTGTGTGTTGGATGCTTTTAAAAAGTCATTCATGCTATCGATAACTTTTTCAGTTTTTTCTCTTGTATTGCCTTTCGGTTCAGGCTGTTCGTGTTTTTCCGCTGAAATTGGTTTTGTTTGCGAGATTGCTTCCACCTGTTTCACTTTAAAATCATTCGATAGATTGTTAGAATTGGTTAATTTATCTAACATATCCAGCCCTCCTTTAACTCTTTATATCTATTGGTATTATCGGATGAATCTGGAAAATGTTTAATATATTTTTAATTGTAAAATAATTGCCTGACCCATTTTTTGGCCAGGCAAATGTAATTTTATTTATTTCAATTTGAATTTCCTAATTTCATCATCCAATTGCTCGGATAACTCTTTTAATCCATTGGCATGCTCTGTAAAGGAATTCATGGTAGCAGAGATTTGTTCTGCTGATGCTGCTACCTCTTCTGTTGCGGCAGCTGTTTGTTCAGAAACAGCAGTGATGCTGTCCATTTCTTGATTAACAGAATCTTTATTTTGCTGGCTTTCCTTGACAGATCCTTGTACTTCTTCTACTCTTTGCGCCAGATCTCGAACAGCTGCTAAAATTTCGTTAAAAATGACCTGCGTTTCTTTTACGGCAACATCCTGTTCGGTCACGACCTGATTGGTTTGTTCCATCGCGGATACCGCCTTCTTTACGACAGCTTTAATTCGATCAACAATTCGCTTGATTTCATCCGCTGATGCCTTCGATTGATCCGCTAATTTTCTCACTTCATTTGCGACAACGGCAAATCCTTTTCCGTGCTCCCCTGCTCTTGCAGATTCAATCGATGCATTAAGAGAGAGTAAATTGGTTTGATCCGTAATTTTGGTAATGGCTTCAATAATCGTGTTGATTTCCTCCATCCGTACCTCTACATCCTTCACAATAGAGGTCACTTCATCCGTGGAAGATTTGGTTTCTAATGATTTATCTGAGAGGAATACAACCTGTTCTAAGCCTTTATTACTTAATTCCATGGAACGCTCAGAAAAGCTATTCATGTCCTCAGTAACAGTAGAAATCCCATCCAATTTCATTGATAGCTCTCGCATTTGTTCAAAGCTTACATTTACATTTCTAGCCTGCAGTGTAGCCCCTTTGGCAATCTCATCAATGGCTAAAGCAACTTCAGACAAAGAAGCGTTCGCCTCTCTCGTCATTAAAGATAAATGGGCAGAAGTTTCCATCGCCGTTTTTGAGGAATTACCTACTTTTCCAAGCGAGATCGATAATTGATCCATCATGTTATTGTAGCTTTCTTCCAGATCTTTGAACTCATCCCTTGTTTTCACAGAAACGCGAGCAGTTAAATCTCCCATTGAAGCCGTTTCTAATGCATCCTTTACGGTTTGAATATTTCTGGCAATCTTTCTGCCGATTATATAGGCGGTGAGTGCAGACAATACCCCAAAGATTGCCGTAAGAATCCAGCCGATATTTCTAATTTTCATTGCATCCTCAGCGATTTCCGAACGATCTAAAGTCGAAACAAATTTCCAGCCTGTTTTTTCATTTGTCGTAAAAGAAGAGAATTTCTCTGTTCCATATAAGGTATAATCACTGCTTCCTTCATTCAAATTTTGCACATCCTTCCAAAGTGCAAGCTTCGTCATATAATTGGAACCAATTTTCTTTGCATCCGGATAATAAATTAATTTTCCCTTCTGATCAATTAACGACATATACCCTTTTTTCCCAATCGTAATTTCCTTCATCGATTTTGAAAAGTTCCCCATATCCAGGTCAATGGCGGCGACACCTACCAATTTTCCACTTTTATCTTTAACCGCCTGGGCAATCGTTAATACCAATTGTCCCGTACCTTCGTCAGGGTAGGGCTCGCTATAATATACCTTTCCGTCCATTTTAACCGCATTCTTGTACCAATCTTGATGGGTCGGATCATAGCCGTCCGGCAGCCCGGTATTGGGTGCACTTAACATATCTTTTTCCGTCGAGGCAAAATAGACAAAGGCATATTCTCCATTTGATTTTAATGTATCCTCTAATAATGTGTATCCGTTTTTTGCGTTTTGCTTATTTTCGAAAAAGCCAGTGAAATTCTCGTTATCTACCAGGAGTTTAAGTTGATTGGTCACACCTTCCATTTTATAATCCAAGCCCTTACTCGCTTGTTTAGTGATTTGGAGTGTTGAGCGTGAAACTTGATCATGGATCACGTTTTGCGTAACCTGATTGGAAATGAGTGCGATTGAAATCGTTGGAATTAATGCAACAGCGGTCATACCGGCTATTAATTTGGTTCTCGCACTATTCCATTTGAACGATGATGTATTTCCATATTGTTCCATAAGTACCCCCATCTTTATTTTTATAGTTTTTGATAGTTAAATCAAATTTTGATATCATGCCTCATTAGTAACAATCGGAACATATTAAAATATGTTTAGAAATTTTGCTGTTATAGGACAAAAAAATCCCACCTTTTGAAATAAAAGTGGGATTTTTTTGAATGCTCAACTATTCTAATTTGAATTTTTTAATTTCATCGTCTAACTGCTGTGACAAATCTTTTAATCCATTGGCATGCTCTGTAAAGGAATTCATCGTTGCTGAGATTTGTTCTGCTGAAGCCGCTACCTCTTCTGTAGCGGCAGCTGTTTGTTCCGAAACAGCGGTAATGCTGTCCATTTCTTGATTTACCAGATCTTTATTGTGCTGGCTATCCATAACAGATACTTGTACATCATTCACTCTTCCAGCTAATTCACGAACAGCGGATAAAATCTCGTTGAAAATGGCGTGCGTTTCTTTTACAGCCACATCCTGTTCGGTCACAACCTGATTCGTTTGTTCCATTGCAGATACTGCCTTTTTTACAACCGCTTTAATGCTATCAACAATTCGTTTGATTTCATCTGCTGATGCTTTGGATTGATCGGCTAATTTTCTCACTTCATTTGCGACGACCGCAAAACCTTTTCCATGCTCCCCTGCTCTAGCAGATTCGATGGATGCGTTGAGGGAAAGTAAATTGGTCTGATCCGTGATTTTGGTAATGGCCTCAATAATCGTGTTGATTTCTTCCATCCGTACTTCTACATCTTTGACAATGGACGTTACTTCATTTGTAGAAGATTTTGTTTCTAATGATTTATCAGAAAGGAATACAACCTGTTCCAAGCCTTTATTACTTAATTCCATGGAACGCTCAGAAACACTGTTCATCCCCTCTGTTACAGAAGATATTCCATCTAATTTATTTGAAAGCTCTCTCATTTGTTCATAGCTTACATGTACGTTTTTCGCCTGTAATGTTGCACCTTTGGCGATCTCATCAATAGCAAGCGCAACCTCTGACAAGGATGCATTCGCCTCTCTCGTCATCACCGATAGATGTGCAGAAGTTTCGGTTGTAGTCTTCGATGTATTTCCTACTTTACCAAGAGAAGCAGACAACTGTTCCATCATGTTATTGAAACTTTGTTCCAGGTCTCTAAATTCATCTCTGGTTTTAACCGAAACACGGGCTGTAAAATCACCTCTTGATGCGGTCTCTATTGCATCTTTAACAGAAAGAATATTTCGTGCAATCCGTCTGCCAATGATTAAAGCACTGAGTGCTGATAGAACACCAAATACCGCGGTTAGAATCCAGCCGATATTTCTAATTCTTGTCGCATCTGCGATGATTTCAGACCGATCTATTGCGGAGACAAACTTCCAGCCCGTTCTTTTATTAGTGGTATAAGCAGAAAATCTATCGATTCCATTTAATGTATATTCAGTGGTTCCTTCTTGATCTTTACTCACATTCTTCCAAAGGGCAAACCTTTTGCCAATTTTACTAGGATCAGGATTAGAAATAAATTTTCCGTCTTGACCGATGACCGTCATATACCCTTTCTTACCAATTGTAATCTCATTAATCGATTTCGCAAAATCGGTTATGAACATATCAACTGCAGCGACACCAATCAAATTTCCCTTTTTATCCGATACCGACTCAGAAAGGGTTATAATTAATTTATTCGTAATTGCATCCACATACGGCTCGCTATACGTGACCTTTCCAGTATTTTCAACGGCTGCTTTATACCAAACACGTTGTGTTGGATCATAGCCTACTGGTAAGTCATCCTTTGGAGCTAGAATCATTTGCTTATTGGTTGTGCCAAAATAGACAGACGAATAATCGCTATTGGATTTTGACGTTCCCTCTAATAATTCGTCTACACCATTGATGTTCTTTTTATCTTGATAAAACTCTGTAAAATTAGGATTGTGAGCTAGAACGTCAATTTGGTTGGCAGCACCTTCCATATTGTAATCCAAGCTCTGACTGGCCTGTTTCGTAATTTGGAGGGTAGTCTTTGAAACTTGATCGTGAATAACATTTTGTGTGACAGTATTGGAAATCAGCGCAATGGAAATCGTCGGCACGATTGCTACAGCGGTCATGCCCGCGATTAACTTCGTTTTTGCACTATTCCACTTTGACTTAGATGAGCTTCTTTTCTGTTGTTCCATATTTATCCTCCGTCATGTAAAAGTATAAAAAGTTTTTTATTCCTATTATAATTTTCGGAAGTTTTCAAAAAAAGTTTAGTAGAATCAACAAAATATTAATCGAAAAGAATCCAAATTTAAAGTTTAAACTGGTTAATTAGACTCTTTAAATTTTGTGCCATATTCGTAAGATAACCTGATGCAGAAGCTATTTCTTCCATCGCAATCAATTGCTCTTTTGACGATAAAGCTACATCTTTTGAGGAATTTGCTGAATTATTGGCGATCTGTGCTACTTCCTCAACAGATGAAGACACTTTTTCAGTGTTTTCTGACATGCTCAATGATACGGAAGTAAGTTCCTGGGTTTCTGCAGCAACATGATTGGTTGCTGAAAGAATGTGCTCAAACACTTTTCCAACATGGTCAATTTGCTTTAAGCCTTCATTCATTTCTTTATTTACCTTATCCATTGCTTGCATAGTGTGAACGGATTCATGTTTGATTACTTCAATCAATTTTGATACCTGTTCTGCAGACTGGGCTGTTTGGATGGCTAATTTTCTTACTTCATCTGCAACGACCGCAAACCCTTTACCTTGGTCTCCAGCTCTGGCGGCCTCGATGGCTGCATTCAATGAGAGGAGATTCGTTTGATCGGCAATATCTGAAATCGATGAGGCGATCTTGGCAATTTCATTTGAACTTTCTGTTAATTGTTGAACGATTGATGCTGATTCATTAAAAGAATCATTAATCTTTCCCATTTGGTGGGTCGCTTTTCGAATGGAGTCATTCCCTTGTTGTACCTCTTTCCCCGTTTGTTCGGAATGAAGAGAAATAACTGACACTGTCTCAGCGACACGCTTTATTCCTTCCGCCATTTCCTGAACTGCATGAGCAGACTCGATGGTGCCCTTAAGCTGCAGATCTGAACCACTCGCTACTTCTTGGACCGCAGCAGATATTTGATGGGTTGCCTGGGTGGTTTGTTCAGAACTGGCGGATAGCTGTTCTGCGGAAGCAGCCACTTGTTCAATTGTTTGAACCACTTCTTTGATTAAATTTCGAAAGTTTTCGATCATCTGATTCATCGAATCACCCAGTTTGCCTATTTCATCTTGGCGACGGCTAACTTCAGGTGTGACCTCAATCGAAAGGTTTCCATTTGAAACCTCCCCAGAAATGGAAACTAAATGTTGAATTGGTTTGATCATCAAACGATAAATCATAAAGGATAATAAAATCAGCATGACCAAAAGGACTAAACCAATGATAAAATTAACGTTTAATAATTGATCTTTTACTTTTTTACTTGTGATTTGTTTTTGATTGATATGTAAAACTCCAATTGATTTTCCTGAGAAATCAGTTAAGGCTGTACTCATTTGGGCGTTTTCGCTTGCATGAAGGCTAGATATTTCAAATAATTTTACTTTTGGATTTTTCTTTATTTCTGCTAGATTGTGAATTAAGTGGTTTCTCGTAATCTCTTTTGTTGTGGATAACATGGATCCATTATTCGTTAATAAGGAAACATCATCTTCAAGCGTATCTTTAATTTCTCCTAATGCTTTGTAATCAACAATTCTGCCAAAAATTAAAATACCGGTCGGATCAGCCCCTCCAACTTCGTTCGTAATTTTAGAAGCGGCAATTACGGCTAAACCTTTTGAAGTTTCAATTAAACCGGAAAATTCACTCTGGTTATGTAATTTCTCTACAATCCCCTTATTCGCCAAAGTTCCCATGAACTCTTTCACATCGCCAACCTGCGAGATGACATTTCCATTAAGATCGGTTGTGGAAATAAAGGAAACATTCGGGTTCGCATCCATTTCGGAATTTACATTTTCATTGATCCACTTGATATCCTTCTTTTTAACTGCTATCCGATTGTCTTCCCAGTGAGAATTCGATTTGATAATGCCAAGTAAATTTTCGCCAGCCTTTCCTAGTAAATGTTGCGATGCTTGATTTGAGATCTGCACCCGCTCTTCTTCCATTTGGGTTAAATCCTTCTTTATTTCCGAATATAAATAAGAGCCTGCAATGGAAATCGGTAGGACCAACAGGAAAAGAAGGAAAACCAGCATTCGAACAAGAAGTGATTTTGAAATTTTGATTTTTTTCATAGATAGCCTCCAATAGAAAAATAGTACTATAGTAATAAAACTTTTGTCATACTAAAATTTATAACAGGTTTTCATATAATGTCAATTTTTATCGAAAAATACAGGAAATTCATAATTAACCTTGCCTTTTTGATATGAATTATCCATATAAATCAATAAAAAACGCTCTTACTTTTTTATAAGAACGTTTTTTACATTGTATGTTTACTAGATTAAAGCCTTGATCGTTTCAACACCATTGTTTTCAAGCATATAACGGTCCGCTGCCTCCGAACTAAGTGGTTTACTGTAATAAAATCCTTGGACAGCGTCACATTTTAATTTTTGAACATGTCTTAACTGTTTTTTCGTTTCAACACCTTCCGCAATCACTTCCATATGTAAGGCATGGGCTAAATTGGAGATCGCATTTGTCAGCGCCTTACTGCTTGGATTGGTATCAATGTCAAAGATAAACGAACGGTCAATTTTCAACGTATCTAATGGGAGCTTCTGCAAATATTGCAAAGAAGAATACCCCTTGCCAAAGTCATCAATCGTAATATGGATTCCTTTTTCTTTTAGTTGATCCAGTATATGTATTGCCGATTCAATGTCATACATCATCATGCTTTCTGTTACTTCTATCTCCAGGCAATTCGCAGGTACTTGATATTCATCCAGTACATTCTGAATTTTATCGACAAGATCATTCTGTAAAAATTGCTTGGCCGATAAATTTACCGCAACTTTGCAATTTTGAATCCCTGAATCGAGCCACTGTCTTATTTTTTGACAGGCATGTTTGATCACCCAATCTCCTATCGGTAAAATTAACCCGGTCTCCTCAGCAATTGGTATAAACTCTGCCGGAGGTATGATTCCCAAATCCGGATGCTCCCATCGTAAGAGCGCTTCCATTCCCACCACTTTATGATTTTTTAACTGAATCTGCGGCTGGAAATGGAGATTAAATTGATTTTTTGCTAAGGCACTGTATAAACCATTTTCGATCATTAATTTTTCATACGAGCCGGCCGAATAATCCAAGCTAGCTTTTTCAACTTTATAATGTCCCCGTTTTTTAGCTCGATACATCGCTGTATCCGCGTTCGTAATGAGTGATTCAATTTCATCCCCATCATACGGATATAAGCTGATGCCGATACTCGGATTTACATAAATCTCTGTTTCTTTTAATTGAAAAGGCTCTTGAAAGGCAGCCAGGACTTTATGTAACCGTAAATCAGCATCGTTTACCTGCTGCAAATCTGTCAATAAAAATACAAATTCATCTCCGCCCATTCGCGCAACGATATTCCCCATACCAATACATGATTTTAATCTTTGTGAAACCTCTTTTAAAAGCAAATCTCCGTAGGTATGACCAAGCGTATCATTGATGAATTTGAATCGATCCAAATCCATATACAATACCGCCAACAGTTGATTCGTTTCATTTGCTTTTTCAATTGCCCTTTGCAAATGCCGCTGAAACAAGTACCGATTAGGAAGCTTGGTTAAAGGATCTAATCCACTCATTTTAATGTCAGCCAAAATCAATCCAATTTGATCCTGACCCTCAAGATGATTAACTTCAATCCAATATGAAATTTCCTGCCCCTTTTTCGTTTTCAAATAGGTTTGCCCATATTGATTCATTAGGATGGATTTTAAGTCGCTCATAAACCATTCAGCGTTGACACCCATGACCTCTTCTTTGGAAAAACCGCTTTTTTCTAAAAATGCTTGATTGGAGAAAATAATTGTCCCTCTTTCATCTAGGATGACAATTGTGGTTTGGAATTGATTTAAGATAGCATTGTCCATAAGGATCCCTCACAAAGAATATTTATTATAGAATATTTCCTAAACTGTTTAAAAACCTTGACCTATATCAAGGTTTTTAAGTTTTACTACTGTCAAAATAGAGTTAAATCTTAGTAATGGAGGAAAATAATAATGGATTTATTTACGTATGAAGACATGAAAAAGATTAATAGAAAAAGATTAGGTGCCATGATCCCATTAGAACTCTTCAGATCTGTCCGCTTAATTGGAATGTATCAAGGGTTACCGATGAACGGGAAAAACACAACGGTGGCCGTAGGAAGGAAGATTGGTCAATGTCTACCTGTCAATAAAATCGACGATGTACTTTCCCATTTCCAAGAGTTAAAAATTGGGATCCCAACCGTACTGGAATCCAATGAAAATGAATATCTCGTAAAAATTGATGATTGTTTCTGCAAAGGACTCCCTGCTCATCCTGGGAATAAAGTTTGTGATCTAGAGGGCGCAATTTTAGAAGGGGCCATTTCACGCTTCTACAATGGAAGGGTAATGGTAAAAGAAGAAAAATGTAATGTAAACGGTGATAGCCATTGCGAGTATCGGATTCGGTTGCTTTAATTTATAAATTTATACATACACTGGGCAGGTATTACTGCCCGGTAATATTTTGTTTGAACATTTACTTACTAAAAATCTAAGGAAAATTGTGTTATGTTAGGAGGCAAGAAATTTCATTGTGGACGGACGCATAAAAAATCCAAAACATATGGTATTAACATGAATGGGTGAACATACTCTAATTAGGTGATATAGGCAGAAAATTATTGATGTTTGAGTTCACGAAGCTTTTTCTCATGCTGTAAAGTTTTTTTAGCAGTAAAGTCTAAGGTTTCTTGGGCTTCCGTAATCTCTACATGAAATCCATCCATTTTTTTCTCCATTCGATCTAGACGCTTTTCAATACGATTAAATCTTTCATCTACTTGATCAAATTTTTGTTCAAATTTCTTTTCCGTTTGTTTAAATTTCTTATCCATATTTTCTGAATGTAACTTTAATGTACTTAAAATTTCCTTCAATATTGTCCCTTGTTCCATCATCATAAACCTCCTCATATATCATCTAAGCTAAGTATACTGATCCTATTATAGGAATTCAATTTAATATACTATTCAATGCAAGTAGAAAAGGGTAATTGTTACCATTTTGTAAACAGAGATTCGGGGATTCAAATAGACAAAATAAACTAGAGAAAAAGACTCTAAAAAATCGGAGAGCACTGAAAAACCTTCGATTTTCCAGTGCCCTCGTTTTTCTATGATCTATTTTTCTTATTTACAGGAAAAAGTGAAAACATTGCAAATTCAATATCCCCCTTTAATTTTTCTTTTGAAATTAAACAATAAAGTAAATAGTCCGATATAAATAAGAAGAAACTAGAAAATTGAGAGGGGAAGAAAAATGAAATTAAAAAACAAAGATCGAAGTCGACTGCGTATGACAATGTCTGCACTCTTTGTGTTTATGCTTTTGTTTTACACTTTCATACCATACACAGGGGCGAAAGCTGCAGGCGAGATAAGGATTAATCCTGTAACGCAGGTCAATGGAAGTAATTCGATTGTTACAGAAAAAAGCATTAATGGGTCTGATACTATTCAATTGAATCTTACATTAGATAATAACCTCGACTGGGCACATGATTTTGCTTCAGAAAGAAAAGATCAATTGGTCATTAATAGTATGGAAGCAGATATTGATAATAGTGATTGGAATACATATAAAACTGGCAATGTATTAGCTAGCGTAAGCAGTGACAACAAAACACTGACAATTAAATTGAAAAATGATGCTGCCTATAACATTACCAACAACCAAACCGTCTCTATGAATCTTTCTGCTGCGTTGATTGAAAATTGGGAAGGTACAGTTGCACCTGTGTCCTTTACAATTTATGCGCAACCCAAAATTACAATGGGCGGTAGTATTATGAATAATACTACAAAAGGAGATCTTATAAAGGGTGGCAAAACAATAGATTTTAATTTAGTAAACGCGACTTGGGACCAAACTAAAATTACACAATTAGGCGGCTTAAATCAAATTTTAGATCAGTTTTATTGTGGTACAGATCGATGGTACGTTGCCCAATATCTTAAGTTAGTAGACCCTAATAATTATGTGTCGTTTGAAAATGAAAATAAAACATTGAGATTGACACTCCCGGCCATTCCGGATAGTAAAATTACTCAAGGGAATATTACTTTTCAACCAAATGAAACAACAGATAAGCTTTCTGGAACATATAATATTGATTCCGTAGGTGGGGATATAGGAATTCTTGATGAAACCGGAGCTCTTGGATTTTCAATCGATACAACAGATACTCCAACACTTTCAGTAACAACATCCATGACGGAACAAACAATTACATCTGGTTCAGCAAGTAAACTAATAATCGAGCTTAACCCTGCTAGTACCGTCACCTGGGACTTAGCAACTGTTGATAAAAAGAATGCATTAATCGATGCACTCGTCGCAGCTGATCAGGCAGACCAGTGGGATAAGATAAAAAATACATTAAAAAATAATCCTACCAAGGTTGTTATTGATAGTTCCAAGAAAAAATTAACTATTACTATTCCAATGGTTGCGGGATATTATCTCACCAAAGATCAATCGATTTCTCTAACGGTTCCTTATCAAGTTTTATCGGATAATGTAAATTTAGGAAAAAAAACATTTACGGTCAATGCCACACCTAAAGTGCTAATTTCAGGGACAGCTACACCAACTGTTTCTCAATCAGATATTAGCAAAGGCGGCAAGACACTTATTGTTACATTAGTTAATGCAACTTGGGCAAACGATATTGCGACAAATACTATTAAACGTGAAAAATTGTTAAGCGGTTTTAAATGGATTAATTCTGATCCAAATTTTTCTGACCCAACTCCAAAGCTAAACGCACAAGCCCAAGTCGTAAGAACGAACAATCAGGTTGTGACGATAACACTTCCGCCGATTGATGGTTTTAAAATTCCCAAAGATATGTCAATTGATTTTAACCCAACAACAATCAGTACTTATATTTCAACTGTCCAAGGTACATTTAGTAAAGCAATAATCAATAATGCTGTTACTATCAAGCCTATAGGAAATCAAACAGCAACAGTAACCGGAATGACAAACACGAATCAATTCGATATCGCATCAGGCGGCAAAACGATAACGATTACATTGAAAAATGACACATGGGTGAAAAATGTCGAAACGAATTCTAATAAAATCACTATTTCTGATGATCAAGGTAATACATTAAGTTATAGCCAAATTAATCGAACGAGTGATACTGCAGTCACTCTTACATTAGATCCAAAAAATTTAAACATAACAAAGGATGCCACAGTTGATATTTTAATTCCAAATCAATTAGTAAATACATCAAGTACTGATATTAAAGTCAAATCTGCATTTAAAATACTTGCAGTGACAGCCAATTTATCAGTAACTGGTATAACATTAGCCCCTGCTGATATTCAAAAAGGTGGCAAAACCATTACCGTTAAATTGAATAACGCAACTTTCAATAATTATACCGACCCAAATTTTAAAACTAATTTTATTAACTGTTTTTCCAGCACCGGAACAAATTGGGGCATTTTAAAAACGGCAATACTAAGCGATCTAACCAAAATAAAAGCAACCAAAGATACAGTAACGTTTACTCTGCCGCCGGTGCCAAATTACCAATCTGTATCTAGTGAAACAATTTCGTTGACAATAGCTCAAAGTCTAATTATTAATGCAAATAGAGGCATTCCAGCCGACAAATCGATCACAATCGGACAAGTAGCAACAGCACAGCTTAATCCGACTTCATTATCGGAATCAGACATTCAAAATGGTGCTACAATTTCGATAACATTAACAGGGGCTAACTGGGACCCCACTCTAAAGACGAATAAAAGTAAACTTTCAACACTGATAAAAGGCTTTTCAACGACAGATCAAATAAAAGAATGGACACTTGTTAGCAGCGCGTTTCAATCTTCAACTACTCAAGTAACAATTAGTAGTGATAAAAAAACATTATTTTTAGCCATACCTGCGCTATCAAATTACTCAATCATTCGAGATCAAAAAATAGATGTAACGATTCCTAAATCAGTTTTAGAGAATTATAACTACGATATTTCTGCGGAACAAATGAAGATTAATGTTCCAGTCGTTAAAGCAGACCAATCATTTAGTAACCTGCTGAATGATGATTTCGCTAAATATATAGAAGACAATGGAATAAATAATATTCGAGTGATTGTACCAGAGAAAAAGGTCAATACCATCACCGTCAACACAGTTGACTTTCCTGGCAGCAGTAGTATAACGACCATTGAAGCAACTACAACTTCCGATGTTAAAAAAATGAAAGTAACCATCAAAGGGAAAAATGGAGAAGTTACGAAAGAGCAGAACGGGGCAGGAAATTTCAAATTTGTATTTTCAAACCTTGAAAAAAATAGTGATTTAATCGTATCGGTATACGGTAATAGCAGCTCCGATCCATTACAGCAGGATATTTATGCTAAAATTCCTGGTAGCTCTATAACGTATAATGAAGTTCCGAAGACATCCCTTGCCGGTTCCTATTCTTTATACAGGTTTATTACAGATAAATCACTAGTAAGCAATATTTTTAAATATTATTCTACAAATGATTTAAAAATTGGAAAAAAATAATTAGAAAGCTGGACCATGAAGCAAACCCCAATGTGCTTATAACAAGTTGGGGCTGCTTATGGTCTATTTTTATTATTTTTATATAAAACGTAGCTTACCAAAAAAGGAAAATCCATTGAAAAACACGTGTAAAAATTTCATTTTACCAGATTCATTGGATCGGAAATCCATTAAATAACCTTATAATAAAATAAGAAAGGAGAGCTCTCATTTTTTAAGTGAGAGACTCTCCTTTTTGGTTGCAAACTTTTCCTCAATTATAGAATGGGCATTTTTTAATCAACTGTATATTTCATTGTTTGCAATAGTTTGTTATTTTCATCGTAAGCGTAAACGGAAAGAATCGTTCCGGTTTTAACGTTAGCGAGTCCATATGTAAATGTATAATTCCCTATGTAATGCATTTCCTCTGAACCCAGCTTTACTTTGTATACATCTGCGCTTGTGGTGACTGTAATATTGGTGAAGATACTACCTGACTGGTTAGAAATGGATCGGATTTTCGAATTAGCCGTTTCCACAATGACTCCATTTTTGTATTTTTTATCACCTATCCTACCCGTAAATTTAACTCCTGATTTGTAGTATACAGACTTATAGGTACCAGTGAATAATATACCGTTACTATACAATATTGAGTTATACGTTTCGTATCCTGATTTCAAACTGCCATTGTAATACAGTTTATTTTTATATACCGTATATCCCTTTTTCAAGCTGCCATTGTAGTACAATTTTTTACTGTATACTGCATATCCTTTTTTCAAAATACCATTGTTGTACAATTTATTGCTGTACACCGTATACCCCTTTTTCAAGCTGCCATTGTTGTACAATTTATTGCTGTATACTGCATATCCCTTTTTCAAGATACCATTGTAGTACAATTTTTTGCTGTACACTGCATATCCTTTGATTATTTTTTTTCTTTTAGCATCGACAAGCTTACCATTTAATACTTTATATGTATAAGTTGTTTTTGCATATACATAATTAGGATGATTTTTAACAGGTACAACAACAATGGCTGCGAATATGGATATACCAATAACGGACGCAGTAGCCATCTTCAAGAACCTTGATTGGTAGTTTTCCATAACGATATTCACCTCTCCAATTTCATTTTATTCGTCTGTTCTGACACTTCTTTTACTGATGTGAAAGATTTATCGAATATCCATTTACATTTTCAAATATAGGGATTTTCTTCTAATATGGTTATAATTTCAAATCAATATTGCCGCCTAAATGAGGCTGGGCAGCGTGTTGGATTTGAGCTGCATTGGTTGAACCGATCAAATTTTGAATTGCTTCTCCCTGCTGTTCAACATTTCCGATTGTCATTCGCATCACACACACAAAGACCTGCTGCTGCAGTTGTCCTTGGCTCATTAACATTGACATTAATGGGATATCCATTTATGATACCTCCTTTCGCCTTAAGTGGTCATAAAAATCAATGAAAATTGGATTTTTTATGCCATTGTCTATTCCTCTTTTTAAGACTTCCTTCAACATCATTGGATGAAAAGGTATAAATCCGGTCTGTTCTAAAGTGCAATCATCTTTTTCATTCCCGTAATAGAATAGTAATAGTATTGGGCTCGGATAATTGCTAAATTGATTTGCATCGGAAATGGTAGTTGAAATAAAAATGACATAGGAATGGTTTACGACCACTCGAATTCCTTTCGATGGATTTTTAAAATCAATCGTTTCAACCATAGGAACAGGTATATTATGTAAATTGAAAAGTATAGCTATAAATCAGCTGCTGCTTCATATAATCGCCGGTCCACTGAACGATAGAGTTGGCTGCTCCATGACAAAAGCCAGGATAAAAAAGCTTCCTCTGGTGTACTTGTTTCAAATTGGAATAGATTTGGCGTTTCAAGATCATAAGCCCGGCTATCACTTACAGTATCTAGTAATTGTTCGACATCATGATTTCCTTGATAATCCTCCCAATACCCCCGTCCAAGCAGCGACTCAAGGTGCATAGGAGGAAATATAACCGAACTGTGGATATCTAATATCCTGCCTTGGTCATCCGGGTATAGCAATAAAAGCCGGTCATCTCCCTGCTGAGCGATGATAGTCGGAATGGTATCAATCTGTTTCATATAACCGCACTTTTTCTTGCATACATAAGCAGGATAGGCATCCATAATGAACCCGCCATCTTCCGTTTCCCGCAAACTCTCCCAGGCATCCTCCAATAACTCAGACCCGCAGCGCGGACACAACGATGTATTCATTATTAACCTCCTCTCCCCGTGACACTTATAACTACTTAAAATCTGTTAAGTTCTATATCTATAAGTGGAATAAAACCATTAAATTCTTCGATTATTCCTTCTAATTCTATTTGAAGAAGATCATGATTTTCAACCTTCTCAATACTTATTAAATCGTATTCTTTCGAAACATAGGTCCGGGATCTTGGAGATTTTTTCAATTGATATTGTTCGATGATACTCTTAATTCCGCTCGCATGATTTTTTTCCAATTGGTCAATGAAGGCTTTTCTTGCCTGTGTTTTTCCAGGACCTTCAATATCAATCATGAACTCAACTGGTTTTGCTAAAACTAATTTTTTTTTAGAAAGAGAAAGTTCAAAATGGATGTCCAGCCCCTTATCCTTCCATTCCTTTTTACTCAGCTGATGATAACCTCGGTCTAGGCTCGTATTAATGATCCACTCACCCGGTGCATTTTTCTCTAGAAGATTTTTCAACCTCTCCAAAATCGACTTGAGGATCATTTCATAATCCTTATCAAAATGATTCCGTAAATCTTCGATCATTTTTGCATGTTCAAGATATAATTTGGCTTTATCTGATAGAATCAAAGAATCCTTTTTCATAAACTTTTCCTCCAAATGAGCAATAAAATCCTGGTAAAATACCGATTTTTTAATATCTTTTAAAACATCAAATGAAACATCTTTTAAGAGAACAATTAATTCACCATACCCAATTGCTTGAAATTCATCTTTTGCTATGGCCTCTCGTTTGTCCGGGGTTAAAAAAATAAATACATGTTGGTGGGATGGATAAAGATTTTTTATTTTTTCCGCATAATCCCGCGTTTGCTCTCCATGCTCATGTGAGAAAACTTTATGTTCAATGCCAATAATTAAAGAATCTGCGACCTTTATAAGTAAATCTATCCGTCTTCCATCATAAAAAGAAAACTCACGAGTTATTGTGATTTCTTCTGGTGAGGATTCATAATCTGGACTCCACTCTCCTCCAGCAGCTTCCATAAGCTTTTTCAATGGTTCAAAACCAATCCCATTTAGCTGCGGATTTAATATATACGCTAAAAAGTCGCTTATGTAATTTTCGCTGTAAGTTTTGTTAAAAATATCTAGAATTGAAATATGTATTTGTTTGTTCTTCATATAGGAGTAGGATTTTTGCATGTATTTTAAGATTTGGTCTGTATTTTCCATAGAGTTATCCTTCTTTTTAAAATATATAAAAACCCCTTAATAGGTAGTTTCAAGATCTATTTTAACAATTCTAATACGGATTCTTGAAAAAGTTTCATATGCGAGGCCACGGCCAACTATGTTTGTAACAACAATATTTGTTCTTTTGCCAGATTCATTATTTCCTTTGCCATATCGGTATCTTGGTTTTAAATCTTCCAGCTGTTTGGATAAAAAAGATTTTTTCAATTATCTTGTGATTTATATGCACTTCTTAATTTACCATTCCATAATTTTATCTAGCTCTGTTTTCATCACACAAGTTCCTCTAACAATTTTGTAAAACTTTCTTCCGAAAATGCTTGAAAATTTCCTTTTTTCCCCTCATTTCTATAAATCCATCCTTTTTCCGAATGTTGAAGAACAATAAATCTGTTTATAAATGAACTAATATCCACTCTTCCTTTTGCACCAATAATTAGACGGCCTACAGGAGTTATTTTAATGCTCTCGGTGCCGATGATTAATTCTAATGATGGTGCTTTATAATTTCCAATATGTTCTTCCTTGATTTCAATTTCTTTTTCAACAATTTTAATAAGTCCCTCTTTTTGAGATTGCTCAAGCCAACTTTTTATATTTTCCGTAAACTCTTTTAATTGTTTAAGCCATTCTATTTTTACCTTATTCCAATCCACTTGTTCTTGCTCATATTCCGCTTTTTTCTTCCTTAAAAAATCAGATAAGTCAGACATATTTATTTCCACCTCTTTCATTTATATGTTTAATTATAGATAACAATTTAAACATTATGAAGGGAAATCCCACACCTTTTGAATGATTGAATTTTTAATTACTACTCATTTTTGATATTACCTCAAGGTTTTAATGGACCCCCTTTTTTAAAATATTTGCAGAGCGGGGGACTGACCCCGAGAATTAATTTAATCACTTTTATGCAAGGCTAGTGGACTGACCCCGAGAATTCCGAGAATTCTCAAAGTAAAGCGGTAGCTTTAACGTCGGGGAATCCATTATTCCTTAATAAAGAGGTCAATACAGGTTGACCATTATGGTATTTAAGTTGATTTAGCTTAGCATTTGGATATTTATATTTCTTTAGACTAAGTAGTGATGGAATGTAAACTTCAGGAAATTCATAACCAACTATAATAGTCTCAATACAACCTTCAATGTCAATGTAATGGGGACTTTTTTGTTCTTTGGGGACGTTCGGTAAATATAGTACTCTAAATTCAGATTCGTCTTTCCAATCAATTGCCTTTTCAAAAAATAAGTATTTTAAATACTTTTCTTGGTGTTGCTGTATGTATTTCTCTCTATCTAATTGAAATGCTTTTAAATCTAAAGTAAATGCTGAGTATTGTTCAGAATTATACTCACTATAACTTACTGATCCTTCTATTATTCTTCCTGATGGTTCAAAGAGTCTTCTAGCTTCCCTTATTAATCTTTCTTTATTAAATCCTAAACAAAATCCTTTATGATTGTCGGCATATTGTGCCCACATTCTTGGACGATAATACCCTTTATAATATTTATCCCTAAAGGGAGCCATATGAGCATTCATACCTAAAGAAGACAATGGTGGTGGAACTCTGTCTTCTGAAAAACAAATTAAACTTGCTCCTGCCTTTTTTTCATTAAATATTGATTTAATTTCCTCTATTTGCAAATGCCGAATATCACCTGTCAAAGCTAGCGTTGGAATCCAATCCTTATTTTCTTTTGGATCATTTGTACCAGTAAATGGACTAAGTCGTAATGTACCATTGTACAATATATGCTCTATGGCTGTTGAAAGAGATGTAAAATGGTAGATCATCTCATCATTTGTTCCATGATTCATAAAAAATCTCCTTGCCTAAAAATTATATTATATAATGTTGAAAAAATTGTAAGCTAACTTTATTGTAATATCAAGAGGTGTTGGCAGTTTCTCATATTTATCCTAATCAAAAGAGACCCTAGCAAACCTAGAGTCCCTTCCAAAAATCTAAAATTAACGAAGAAGTTGTAGAACTCCCTGTGGTTGTTGGTTGGCTTGCTTTGCCACTTTGCCTTTCAGTCACAGAATAGACTATATCTTCATCCATGTTTTTCATGGAGCTGGGCACTTCGAACAGCTTTTACTGCCTACGAGATTCATAGCCATAGCTTTCGCCATAGACCGTATACTCTAGTCGTTGAACCTTATCCAGAATTTCCTCACAGGAGCTTGGCTGCTGATTATCCATTGTTTCATCTTCATCATTTTCACACCATCACGTTGACCGTTTCAAGTTGCGTTGTGGTTGATGAAGCTTTAGGAAGTTCCAGCAATTCACCCAGTTATCCTCTAGCCCGTTACCGAGCTAGACGCCCTGAAATCATTATCTCAAGAGTTGTAACACGCCTTGAGGCATCTGATTAGATTGAGCCAACATTGCTTGTGCTGCTTAAGAAAGAATAGAGTTCTTAGTTTGGTTCATCATTTCTTTCGCCATCGTGCGAACATTTACTTTCATAAATGACTAGACTATATCTTCACCCTCTAGCATTCTAGTAGGGCCGGGCACTTCGGTTTCACAATGCTGATGACCATTGTTGTTTCACCTATGGATTTCATCATCATATCTTTCGCCTTAGATGGTATATCCTAGTCGTTGAACCTTATCCACTCTTTCAAGACAGGAGCTTGGCTGCTGATCGGTGATTGCCCAAGTACCTCTTTCATTTTTAACCGTCCTGATTTCAATTTCTATCACATACTTCTTATCTCTAACTATTTACTTGCCTACCAACAATTTTTACTTTTTATTAATTTTTAATTTAATTTCCAAAGTATTTATCAGGTCGTCTAACCTTGATACAGGATTAATGTTTTTTCTATTATTATGTGAAACATCATTTAGTTCTTTACAAATAATCTCAAACAGTGTTTCCATCTGTTCTAAATCTATACTACTAAAATTATTGTCATTAAAACTTTTAACATAATAATTTTCTAACAATTCCTTGCAATATGCTCTTCTGTCAGTTAAAATTATGCAATCCTTTTCTTTTAAATATTGTCTAACTAATTCCAAGTATCTGCTCCTCCCTTTTTTTCATTATATTTCAATTTTATTATACTCCTATAAAAATGTCTGTGAACAAACCATTGCAACACCTGGGGAAATTTAACTTCTTTCGTTCACATTTTAAAAATGTAAAGGTTTACTCATCTGAAGAAAGATAGATAGATATAAATAAATTCAGCAATACTCTAGGTAATAAAAAGCAGAGTGGGGGACTAACCCCGAGAATTTGAAAGAAAATCAAAAATTTTAAGTGCTATTCTACCTTAAAATGACAAAATGACACATTGCAAATTTAATATCCCCCTTTTCTCTGCATAAGAAAATAGGCCCTAGGCAAACTAGGACTTCTTATATGTATAAAATTAATCAAGAAGTTGTGCAGAAGTTACAGAACTTCTATTAGTTGTAGGTCCCGCTTTCTTTACTACTATGTCTTTGTTCATTTAAACTACTAAATCTTCACCCTAAATCCTATTAATTTATTCGACAAAATTTGAGGTGGTGCCTGGAGACATTTTTTCCCTACTTTAACACTTTACAGCAGCATACTTTAGCAGAGTGGGGGACAACCCCGAGAATTAATAGATATTGATTGAAAACAAAATAGGAAAAAATAAAGTTTAAGTTTAACCCTAATTCTTTATTAAAATAGCCATGTAAGCCATTGTAGTAAATCCATTTTCTTTAAGAATATCAAAGACTCTCTTTAAGTAAATATGACTGTGTTCGATTACTTTAGAAAATGATTGAATTAGTGAAATAATTAAATCTGTTGTAAGTCCTTTATGATATCCTGACATTCCGATTAGATGAAGTTTAATCATTGAGTAATGTACTATCAGCATTACAAAATCTTCAAACAAATTTTTTTGCTTTAAAGGGAAAAGATTTCTAAAAACATAATTTACTAAGTAATTTTCAAGAATATATTCTTTGTCAGCCATAAAAGGCTTGTAATACTCTTCATATACTTCCTTATATCTGTCCGTAACTTCCTTTACATTTGATTCATTGGTATAATTAATACCCTGTAAGGTTTCTAATAAACATCGTACATATCTCTGACTACTAATCCCTTGCTCAACTCTATAATCAAGCAACTCTTTGCATACCTTCATTTGAATCGCTAATTGTGTAGGTATTGTAGACAAACTTCCTTTAGCTTCTCCATTTTTTATCATATTTCTATATTCTGAAATTATAATTGGAATAGCATCTACTTTTCCAACCTTAACCTTTTTTTCTGTATTTTGATAAAATAAACCTAATAATATTAGACGCTCATCCAGAGAGTATGTTCTTTCTTGAAGAACCTGGATTGTAAAAGTGCGAAGTTCCCAAAAGTATTTTGCCGGTTTATTAATTAACTGTGGGTTATTTGTATCTACATCGTAAGTAATAAAACCGTGAGTGTTTGGGGATTCCTCTATTTGGTCAAATTCAATTCCATTTGGATTTAATAATGCTAATCTAGCTGCTTCCGGACATGACATGGTTAGTGATTTTTCAAAAACACCATTAACTCTATTAAATCTACGAGGATAAACTGCACATGTATTTGATAGCATGTTTTCCCCTAAATTTAATTGGATCTTACACAAATTCTCCTCAGATAAAAAGCTGCACCTATTTTTATTATCCATTTTTAATGTTGCATATCGTGTATCAGATGGATCTAATCTATTTCTCTTTACATTTTCTTCGAACAACTGTTTCAATTCTTTATCATTTGACTTTTTATACTTCTTATATGTACTCTTATCTATTCCTACTCGCCAACCCACACAACAGGAATCCTCACATGCAGGACCGATACATGAAAACTCATGCATATACTGTGGAACAAGCGTATTTCTTTTTTTCTCCACTTTAGTTTTCTCTCCTCTTTTTTGCTGAAGTAACTAAAATAAAATCCCAAGATACAATAAAAAACATGATTAATTATGTAAAAAAAAGGATTGGATAACTCCCAATCCCCTTTTTGAAAATCAACTTTATTAACGTAATAATTGAAGTACACCTTGTGGCTGTTGGTTAGCTTGAGCCAACATAGCTTGAGCAGCTTGAGAAAGAATTGAGTTCTTAGTTTGGTTCATCATTTCTTTCGCCATGTCAACGTCGCGGATACGAGACTCAGCAGCTGTTAAGTTCTCAGAAGATGTTCCTAAGTTGTTGATAGTATGTTCTAAACGGTTTTGTAGCGCACCTAATTTACCACGCTCAGAAGATACTTTTTGAATTGCAGTATCAATAACTTTCATAGCTGTGTTAGCTTGAGTCTGAGTAGTAACTTGAAGGCCACTTACACCAAGTGCTGATGCACGCATATCATTGATAGACAGGTTAACGTTTTGGTTCGTGTTTGCACCAATTTGCAATGTAGCACTACCATCAGTGCGTTTGTTATCAGCTTGAGTAGTTTCTTGGAATGATGATAAAGCATTAGTAGCTGCTGTACGAACATTACCTTGAGAATCTTTAACTGTAACAGTAAGTCCGTTAATAGCAGCTGTAGTACCAGCAGCAGCAGCTGTAGTAGAAATACCCGCAGCACCACCAAATGCAATTGCTCCAAGGTTAGCATCTGCAGCATCTTGTTTACCATCAGCATCAGTATCTTTTTTTACGATGTCATCAATCTTGTCAGTAGCTTGAACACTATAAGTATTATTTACTGTAGTACCATTCATTACATAAGATATACTAATGCTGTCACCAGCTTGAATACCAAGGCTATTACCATTGGAGTCTTTCAATGCTGTTAAAAGATTGCCAGTTGCCGTAGCAGCAGCCAATGCAGTATTAGTATTTATATTATTAGTAGAAGCATTTACTGCTTGACCCATAGAACCATCAAGTAGGTTCTTAGTATTAAATTGAGTCGCATTACCAATTCTGTCAATTTCAGTTGTTAATCCAGTCATTTCAGATTGGATATTTTTGCGATCTTGGTCTGTATTCGTATCACTGGCAGATTGAGTTGCTAATTCACGCATACGTTGAAGAATATCGTGAGTTTCGTTTAATGCACCCTCAGCAGTTTGAATCATGGAAATACCATCTTGAGAGTTACGAGATGCTTGATCCAATCCACGAATCTGTCCGCGCATTTTTTCAGAGATTGCTAGACCCGCAGCATCATCTCCTGCACGGTTGATACGAAGACCTGAAGATAATTTTTCCATAGATTTTGATTGTGCATTTGAAGCACTATTCAACTGACGATACGTGTTAAGTGCTGCAATATTGTGATTAATTTGCATTTAATTTTCCTCCCTTATATATGCTTTTATTGGGATTTTTCCCTTTAAAAATGATTTATAATAAACCCGCTTGGGTTATTATCAAAAAAATAAATTTTGAAAAAGGATTTAAAGATTTCCTACCTTCTGATTCTCCGATAAGAACTCACTTTTGAATAATTCTTCTCGGAAGATACCAATTTCTTTTGGTGCATCAATTGCAAATCTTAGTAATCCTGATTCTGTTTGAAGAAGAGTTACTTTGATTAAATCAGCAATTAGCACTGTGTCACCAAGCATTTTTACCCCTTTTTTTAATTTGACTCTACGATTTTGCTTAATTTGTGAAACACAAATGTGCTTTGGTGCTTCAACCGCTAATCGAAGTTTTGGACCAAATTGTTGAATAGTAACCTTTATGGTTTCGCCAATAATAACGGATTGTCCAATTTCTCTGCCTACAATCAACAAGTTACCATCCTCCAACCGGGTTTATTAGCTTGGTATATTTTTTATCGGATGTTCAAAAAATTAGTTTAGTATTTTCAAATAAAATTTTTGATATCCTGGTAGGTTATCTCATCAACACCTCCTTTACATTCTCTTTTATCGGAGGAAATCAAAATTGGTTTAGTGTTTGCATTTATAAATTCATCAAAAAAACAATAAACCGAAATCATTGATCAAAAATGATTGCGGTTTATTGTTTTTAACATTTTATTTTAAAAGTTATTGCCCCAACTGTTGGGTCAACCAAGAGCTCTGAGAATTCAATTTTTGCAATGCACTTTCCATTGCATTAAATTTTGCCCATAGACTTTGCTCTTGAGTGCTTAAGCGGTCTTGAGTTTTAGCGATTCGATCGTTAAGAGAGGTAACCTCTTTAGCCAAATTACTATTAATAGATACCGTACCTGGTGCCCCAGCGATTACTTTTAATTGTGACAACGTATCAGCAATTCGATCATAAATCCTTACACCAAACCCGCTGTTTTTGTACTTTTCCGAGCTGGTAACAGTCGTATCGGAAGCATTTCCTGTATCGAACTTAGTGGCAAACAGTTTTTGAACATCACTCAAATTGCTGGTTAAAGCCGCTTTAAGCTTCGTCTCATCTAACGTTAATTTTCCGTTATCTTTGTAATTCGAACTTGTCGTAATTCCGATATCTTGCAGTGTGTTAAAAGATGCATTAATCCCTGTTCCCTGTATTGCCTCACTCATACTTGTACGAACCTGAGTAAGGAATTGACGGATGGTCGGATCATTTGCTAAAAGACCACTCTTGGCCTTATTTTCCCAAAGAGTTATATCGGCATCCTTCATATCTTTCTTTTGGTCGTCTGTTAATGGCGGATAATCCCTGTTTTTTGTCTCGGAAATTTTATCATTTAAATCTTTGATTAAATTATTGTATTGATCAACAAATGTTTTAATTTTATCAAACACTTTATCCGTATCTGCAGTAACATTGATTGAAACATTGCTCGCAATATTTTGTTTTAAGTTAATTCGTACACCATCATATGTAAAGGTGTTACTGGTAATCTTTATTACAGTATTATTAATGGTTACAGATCCATCTCTTGCATCATTCCCATTATAATAATTAATACCAAGAGGGAACCCAGTATCAGTTTGTCCATCTTGTATATTAAATATATCTAGCGCATTTTGACTCGTTCCTGTTATCTTTATAGGATTTACTCCCCCGATAGTATTTGTAAAGACCAAAGAACCACCAACATTATTAGCAATAACGTTAAGTTTGTTATCTTTACAAAAGGAATTAATTTGATCAATCACTTGATTATAAGTTGTATTATTGTCAATGGTTGTATTGAAATTCTTCCCATTTAATGTGAATGCAATTGATGCATTCCCTTTATTAATAGCATCTGACCCTTTACCCATATTAGCACCAAAACTTACAGATGCAGGTATTGAAGGTTCATATAATGTTGCATTTGAAATTGTAAAATTCATTAATGTCGAGGTACCATTCATCGATACATCAATACTTGGATCACTCGAAGTCACTTTTTGCGAGTTCGAAAAAGTCCCTTCTAATCTCAAATCCTGCATAGCATCGCGAAAGCTGGCTATTTTGGTATTAATCTCGCGATAGGCATCTGTTTTCCAGCTGTTAATCGTTTTCGCTTGGTTTAGTTTATCTAAAGGGATTCGGTTCACCTTCATCATGTCACTAACAATTTTTTCCGTATCCATCCCGGAGGCTAATCCGGATACATGTGTAGTCAAGTTAACTGACGTCATGACTTTTCACTCCTCTCGATCATTTGCGGATATTACCTATATCGGTAGAATAAAAGATAGGTTTAGAAACCTAATAGAATAGGCCGCAATTCCATCGCATTTATTTGCTCCGGAAGCGACCCACTTTATATTTATCCATCTTACTTTAATATATTATTGGCAATTCCCATCATTTGATCTGCATAGGAAACCGCTCTTGCATTCATTTGGAAGCTTCTCTGTGAGGTCATTAAGTCCGTCATTTCTGTCGTCAAATCGACGTTAGAGCCTTCTAAAGAACCAGATTGAATTTGTGTTTCACCCTGATTCATCGTTCTTGCATAATTCGCGGCATTGGCCCCATTCGGTAGGACGGTTGTATCAATCGAAAATTGATTATCCCCCATATTTTTTAAAACATGTGGGTTTTGAATATCGACAATACCTACTCGTTGTGGTGAATTCACAACGCCGCCTTGGCCATTTTTATTTTTCAACTGAATTCGCCCGTTTGAATCAATGTTCACTTCATTTTGATTATTTAGTTCAATAGGGGTCTCATTCTGATCTAAAAGGAACCCCCCATTTGCACTAACTAAATAATAGCTTCCTTGCTTATTTGAATTTGGGCTTAGGTGAAAATTTCCGTCGCGTGTATATAGAATCTCGCTTTGACCTCCGGCAGTTTTAGAGGGGTAGCTTACTTGAAAAAACCCCTTACCTTGAATCATCAAATCAAACGGATTTTTTGTTTCGATTCCCTGTCCCTGTTCTGTATTAAGCTGAGTGATTCCCGCCCGATTGCCATAACCCTCTCGTATTCCATATGGGGTTTGCCGGCCCACTTCCTGTGTCGTATCAAATTGATTGTTGATTTGTGAGGCTAAAAGCTCTGAAAAGCTTTGATCTCTTCGTTTAAAGCCAGTCGTGTTCACATTGGCAATATTGTTTGCAGAAGTGTCAATTTTTTGCTGGTAGGCTTGCAGTGCGCTGGATGAAATATATAATGATGTGTTCAATTTTCTATTCCCCTGTTCCTATGTATTAGCCGTCGAGCCTTCCTACTGTATACAGTTTTTCTAGTGATTGATCGTAAACACCCAGTATTTTTTGATTTGCTTCATATCCTCTTACTGTTGACATCATATCTGTCATCGTTTGGCCAAGGTCAACATTGGACTGTTCAATGGAGCCTTGGTGCAGGGAAACACCAGGATTCGTGCCGTTTCCTTGAATTAAGGGCAATGGGTTAGCTGATTGGTAAACATTGTCCCCTAAACGGCGAAGGTCCAATGGATTTTGTGCGACAGCAATGCCAATCCTCCCGATGTTCCTTGTTTTTGAAGGTTCATTCGAGTAAGCAATGATCTGCCCGTCTGGACTGATTCGCAAATCCTCTTTACTGATGCTGCCGTTTATTTGGACAGGTTTATTATCAACGCCGATTACGCGATATCCGTCTGCAGTTACTAGATTGCCATTGGCATCTAGGTCAAACTTACCATCTCTTGTATAGCCAACAGTCCCATTCGGAAGTTGCACCGCGAAAAACGCATTCGGTTTTACCTGCCGGCCCTTTACATTTTGAGCAGGAATCTCTTGATCCTCAATGGCAATGTCTAATGGATTATTGGTATCTACTAGAGCGCCTTGAGTGAAACTGGGAATGCGTTCCTGGGCGTATACCCCGTTATACAAGTCCCCGATCGGAACAGGATAGCCAGGAATTGGCGGTGCTCCGGGTCCTGATACTTTGGCCATTTCATTAAAATCATTTATTCGCTGGATTAATAGATTTGGAAAGGCACGGAGAACCGTATCATCCTTTTTAAACCCTGGTGTTTGCGCATTGGCCAAATTATTGGCTAATGTTTCCTGTCTCCGCTCTAAGGAAAACATGCCTGATGCCGCAGTATACAATCCTCTTAACATCGTTAATCCCCTTTCTGTTCTTGGCTTGCGAGCTGTAGGATAAAGGATACCTCTCCGTAACCTTTGTCAAGTTTCCTTGCAATTTGTTCGGCAGACAGCCCTTGTGCATACAAATCAAAAATTTCTTTGTATCGTTCATTTAGGAATAGTTGTTGTTCGTTCGGAGATTTCTCAACTGATTGAACAGCTGCTGCTAATGCCTGTTTTTCCGCTTGCCACTTGTTGAATTCCCGCTTGATTGCGAGTGAAAAACACTCTACTGTTAATTCCAATTCAGCCGTATCGCGCTTTAACTTTCCTAATTTCTCAAGGATTTCTTGATAATGATCCTTTTTTGTTCGAGATTCTTCTCCAATTAAACTTCGGGCAATTAAGAAAATAACACCCAAAAAAATCAGGGCTAAAAGTATGACTATAAAAAACGTTTGCACTGTTCCCTTCCTTTCTGCAATTCTATGGTTGTTGTTTCAGAAAAGTACAATGAGACTATGTATATAAGTTAATTAATAACCCTTTAATCTCGCCAATCCGTTCCAAGATGGACAGCCCTTCATTTTGTTGGTTTAGGACATGGTCGGATAGTTCCATTAACTTGCGATCAAGCACCTGAACCGTTTTCAACGTTTTGTTTCCGCTGTAAGGGTCCCAGCTTTCTGTCTGATACAAGCCGACCCCATTCTTCGTCACTTCACCCATAAACTGTTTCACTAAATCCTTGTATTTACGTAATTCATGAAAAGTTGGATTTTCGCTCAACTTTTGTCCTTGTTGATCAACATCTTCCAATAATTGATTTAGGTAATCCTTTGTGAGCCCTTTCGAATAGGTGCTCATTATTTTTTGAAACGAAGCAGAGTTAGTGGAATTCCTTTCCGTTGTGGGAAAACGGGAATCTCCCATATTGATTCGAATCTGGTCTTGTATTTTCAATGGATCCACCACCTCAAAAAAATATCAAAATCTATCAAAATTATACCCTAATTTTTTGAAAGTTTCATTAAAACTGGCAGAAAAAATCAAAAGAGCCTTAATCTATTACGATTAAAGCCCTTAAAACAATTTAGCCAATGAATGTCTAGGCCATTTGAAGCTGCGAGGAATCTTTGATTTCCTTCAATTCATCTAAATTCGATGTATCTTCAAGTAATTTTTCAATATCCAAAAGAATGATTAAACGTTCGCCCTGCATGGATACTCCCTTTAAATACGAGACATTTTGAGATTCCATTAAAGTAGGATGCTGAATGGTATCAGGAGCAATATCTAAAACATCTGTTGCCGCATCCACTACAAGCCCGATTGCTTTATTGCTTACTTGAACCACCACAAGCCTTGCGTCATCAGTCGAAAGGGTTTTCCCCATTAAAGCTGAGCGTAAATCTACCACAGGTGTTACAACATTTCGGATGGTCGTTACCCCTAAAACATGCGGCGGCCGGTTCGGGTATGGGGTAATCGCCTGCATTTGTTCAATCGAAATAACTTGACTTATATGGACCCCGTACTCCTCATGTCCCACCTTAAAAATAAGTGATTTTACATCATGATGCTCCATTTCGATTCCTTCTTTCTTACGTATAAACTTCCACGAAAATGATTAAGCGGCCGTTGTAATCTCCATCAATTCGGCTAATTTTAAAAGAATAATTAGACGTCCCTCAATATTGGCAATTCCCGCGAAATACTCGGAGGCAAATCCACAGGTGGACGGGTCATCAATCACTTCTGGTGACACATCAATGACATCGCTCGTTTTATCGACAATTAACCCTAACTCAATATCCTCTATTTTTGTCACAATAATCCGAGTGTCTTCCGTGAACGCTGCCTGTCCTAGATCTAATTTACAGCGAAGATCGATAATTGGAGTGACATTTCCACGAAGGTTGATGACACCTTTTACATAAATGGGTGCATTAGGAACCCTTGTAATATGATTCACTTTTTCGATGGACTGAACATAATCAATATCGAGCCCATATTCCTCTTCTCCAATTTTAAAAGCGACAATTTTTTTTATTTCCATTGGGAAACCCTGCCCTTTCTAATTAATGAACTGGTTTGAATCAATAATTAATGCCACTTCTCCGTTACCAAGAATGGTTGCACCAGAAATCGCATATAAGTTGGTTAAAAATCCGCCTAAAGATTTCAATACTACCTCTTGTTGTCCTAAAACTGAGTCTACCACTAACCCTACCGTCTTATCTCCTTTGCGGACAATAACAATATAAAATTGGCGATCAGTGCCCTCATCCACAATAGGCACTTGGAAGACCTCATTCAAATAGACTAATGGAACCACTTGTTTCCGGAATTGAATCACTCTTTGTCCATGAAGGGTAGCTACATCCTCCGGTGAAATAGAGGTAATTTCTACAATTGAATTAAATGGGATTGCATAGGTCTCTTCTGCCACTTTCACGAGCATCGAAAAAATAATCGATAAGGTTAACGGCAGCTGAATACGGAACATTGAACCTTGGCCAGGTGTTGAATCAATGCTGATCACTCCGCCCAAGGATTCAATTTTGGTTTTCACCACATCTAAGCCTACACCCCGTCCGGATATATCCGAAATTTTATCGGCGGTACTGAATCCGGAAGAGAATATCAAAGCGTATACCTGTGAATCGGTTAGGGATTTAGCTTCCTCCACTGTGACAACAGATCGCTCAATCGCTTTTTTCAATACCTTCTCGCGATTAATGCCCTTCCCATCATCTTTTACCTCGATAAAAACTTGGTTTCCGCTATGATAGGCTTTCAATAAGATTATGCCTTCTTCGCTCTTCTTGCTGCTGATTCTCTCCTCTGTGGATTCCAATCCGTGATCTAAAGCATTACGAAGGAGGTGAACTAACGGATCGCCAATTTCATCGATTACGGTTCGATCTAATTCTGTTTCAGCTCCTTCTACCACTAATTGAACCTTTTTATTTAGGTCTTTCGCGAGGTCCCTTACCATCCGCGGGAATCGGCTAAATACTTGCTCTACCGGTACCATTCGCATATTCAAAATAAGTCCTTGTAAGTCAGTTGATATACGGGTCATATGCTCCACTGTCTCAGTCAGTTCAGCCAAGTCTGACTTTCGGGAGATTTGTTCCAATCTGCCGCGGTCAATTATCAATTCGCTGAAAAGGTTCATCAAGTGATCTAATTTTTCGATATCGACACGAATCGATTTTGAGCGATGTTTCTTTTTTCCATGGTCTTGGGCAGCTTTGGTTTGTATCGTGCTCGTTTGCTCTTGTTTTTCGATTTCGGAGGCATTAACAGATTCAACTTCTTCTAATTTTTGAGTCAAACTTTCGGTTATGATGACTTCTTTAACTTCTGAAATATTAGAAATTTCAGTTTGAATCACTCTTAGTTCGCTCTCGGATAATAATAATAGGGTAAAAGAGTCACCAAACTCGTCCTCCTCTATTTTCTCTACAGATGGATTTGTTTGGATGATTTCCCCGTATTCTTCAGCTGCTTGAAAAACCATATAGGCTCTTACGCCTTTCATCATACAGTTATGATCGAGTGTGACTTGAATTTGATAGACTTTATTACCCGTTTTCCATGCTTCATTGATGACAGACATTTGATACTCATCCATCACAAGTTCAGCCGTAGCAGCAACTTCTTGAGCCCCAGCAAAAGATTCTTCTTGGATATTGAATGATGGATCTTTAATCATCGTCAATTGTTTAACCGTTTCAGAAACGTCTTCTTTTCCGTCTCCTCCTTGCTCGATATTGGTGACCATTTTTTCCAAGTGATCCACGCACTTAAAAATTACGTCCATTATTTCCACCGTAATCCGCAGTTTGGAATTACGAACAAGGTCTAATACATTTTCCATTTCATGTGTAAGCGATGCCATGTCTTCAAAGCCCATAGCACCTGCCATCCCTTTAAGGGTATGGGCTGAACGAAAGATTTCATTCACAATTGCCGTGTTATCAGGCTCTGATTCTAGATTTAATAACTCTTCGTTCATTGCCTGTAAATGTTCTTTTGATTCTTCGATAAACATCTCTAAAAAATCATTCGAGTCCATTCTTTACTCTCCTCGCTAAATAGCATTTCAGGATTACTAGATTTAATATGTACGCAGTTTCAAATTTACTCCAAATTATTAATTTTTTACTATTTTTCTAAAATTTTTTGATAGATTTTTATCTATCATCAAAAAACTAGATAGCGTATAAAAAGCGAGAGTGAACGGATTAACTAAATGGCTCCATGCACTTCTCGCTTTTATTGAAAATTCCCCTTTGAATTTAATTTCCTAACACCTTAGTAATGGAATCCATAACTCGATCCGCTTGGAAAGGTTTTACGATAAAATCTTTTGCACCGGCCTGAATGGCCTCTAATACCATCGGCTGCTGCCCCATCGCAGAACACATAATCACTTTCGCATTCGGATAAGAAGCCCTGATTTCTTTAACAGCCGAAATCCCGTCTTTCTCAGGCATCGTAATATCCATAGTCACGACATCAGGCTGCAACTCATGGTATTTTTCAACTGCATCAGCACCATTCACTGCCTCTCCAACTACTTCAAGTCCATTTTTACTTAAAATATCTTTTAACATCATACGCATAAAAGCAGCGTCATCAACGATTAATACCTTTGCCATTGAATTCTCCTCCAATATCATCTATCTTTACATGGTCATTTTCGTTAAACGGTCGATAGGGCTAATGATATCTGTAATCCGAACCCCAAAATTCTCTTCAATAACCACTACTTCTCCCTTTGCAATCAGCTTATGGTTCGCTAGAATATCCACAGGTTCACCGGCTAATTTATCCAACTGGATAACAGCACCGGGTCCCAATTCTAGAATCTTGCGAATTTCCATCTCTGTTCTTCCCAGCTCAACGGTAATTTCTAAAGGAATATCATATAACAAATCAAGATTGCCTTTGAAATTGCTAGCTGCAGGCTGCTCTGGAAAAGCACCATATTCAACCTTTTGTACATTGGCATTGACCGGCGGCGGTACAGGAATTTGAGAAACTGGACTTCCCTCATAAGGTGGAGCCGCTTCAGGTTTCACTACAGTCGTTTGGGCTTGTCTGACTGGCTTTTCCTCTATAATCGGAGTGGAAGGTGGTACTGGATCATGAGTTTTGAAAATTTGTTGTATTAATTCCTTCCCAAAGGAAAGTGGAATGAATTGAATCATATTCGAATCAATTAGGTTTCCTACCTTTAACCGAAAGGAAACTTTGATGATAATATCATCCGCGAATGCTTCCAACTTTTTCGGGGGAAACCCAAGGACATCAATAGATGGAGGTGATATATCCACTTTTTGATGAAACATCGTCGACATTGATGTGGCAGCCGATCCCATCATTTGATTCATTGCCTCTTGTACGGCACTGAGATGCAACTCTGTCAGTTCTGTGTCAAGTGAGGTACCATCCCCGCCCATCATTAAATTCGCAATGATTTTCGCATCGTTTTCTTTAATCATCAAAACGTTATTGCCGCGCAGTCCCTCCGTATAATCCACAAATACAGCCACATGTACTTCTTCAATAAGATCTTCCATGCGATCACGTTCAATCACAGACAATGTTGGTGTCGTGATTTCAACCCTTTGATTTAACAGGGTAGAAAGTGCGGTAGTAGAACTTCCTAATGATATATTGCCAATCTCCCCTAAAGCATCCTGCTCCATAGGGCTCAAGAAATCCTCAATCGATAAACTTGGATTTTCATTTAATTGATTAAATAATGCATTGATTTCTTCTTGAGATAATGATCCCTCGGTCATCTTAAAGGTCATCTCCTTCGTTGTGGATTACTTGATCAATCTGGATAGCATAACGCCCTTTTTGAAGGCCAGGGTTTCCCAAAAACCTTGTCAAATCTCCTACTTTGATCCGAAGTTTACCTGTTTCAATTCCAATCACATCACCAATCTGCAAGTTCAGCAAATCGGAGACCGGTAAGGTGGCTCTGCCTAATTCAGCTATCACAGGGATATTTACTGTGTCTAAGTTTTTCTTTAATAAATCCTGCTGCGTATCATTCGTTTTCGACATGGAAGAAAGCCATTGATGTGTCGTTAATTTGGGCAGTACTGGTTCAACGATTAAATGCGGTAAGCATATTGTCATTGGTCCTGTAATTTCTCCTATCGTTGTACGTAGAACGATAATAATCACCGTATCATTTGGAGAAGCAATTTGTATAAATTGTGGGTTTGATTCAATCCCTTCCAATTTCACATGAATATTTTCAATATTTTTCCAAGTCTCTTGATACATCAAAAATCCTCGGGTAAAAATCTTTTGCAAAAGCTTTGTTTCTATTTCTGTAAGTGATTCGGATCGGGCAGCAGGGTCCCCTTGTCCTCCCAACATCCGCTCTAATATTGCATAAGCGATTTGGGGATTGACTTCCATTGCCATTTTTCCGTCCATTGGTTTCACTTCAAACAGATTGATAATGGTTTTGGAAGGGATAGACGAGATAAACTCATGATAGTTCACCTGGTCAACAAGGTCGATTTCAATTTGAACAAAGGTTCTTAGCTGGGCTGAAAAATAAGAAGTTAATAACCTAGAAAAATTTTCATGAATTCTGGCAATACTGCGTAACTGATCCTTGGAGTAACGCATCGCCCGCCTGAAATCATATACTTTTACTTTTTCCTTTTTCTCTTGAACTTCTGATGCCTGCAGTTCGCCGTTATTTAACGCTGATAAAAGAGCATCAATTTCTTGTTGTGATAATACATCTGCCACAGGGCATCCCCCCTTCACTCTTCCCTGAGTTTATTGAAAGATTCAATCACATACCTTTAACTAAGGGGAGATAAATAGTTTACAAAATTACCAATCTATCGTTTTAGATTTATAAGCTCCTCTAAAATAGAGTCTGAAGTAGTAATCGTTCTAGCATTTGCTTGGAAACCGCGCTGTGCCACAATCATCTCAGTAAATTCATCGGTTAAGTCCACGTTGGACATCTCAAGGACACCGGAGTTGATGGTACCACCTTTGTTGGTTTGGATACGATCAGGTGTGCCTTTTCCTGAGTTTCCTGTTACAGCAAACATTGTATTCCCTACTTTTTGTAATCCGCCTGGGTTAGAAACAACAGCGGTTGCTATAGAGATGTCATCGTTAGCGTTATATGCATCAGGATTATCCGGATCAATTTTATTCAAATAATATTTTCCCGAACTATACGCTAACTTTCCACTATTTCCAGCATCATCCACAACGTTTATATAACCATTCGTATCAATTGAATATGAGGTAAATTTATGAGAGTCACCATTTGCATCTTCCCATTTTACAATGTTTATTGGTACCTTAACAGCATCTCCATTGCTATCGTTATAAACTCCTGTTACAAAATACCCATTAGAATTGACAAGATTTCCATTTGCGTCTCTTGTAAAGTTTCCAGCTTTAGTGAGAAAGCTTGTTCCAACTTTACTAGGATCTTCCGGAGAAACAACAAAGTAAGCATCTCCATCAATCGCTAAATCAGTCCCAACACCGGTTGTCATTGGACTTCCTGGTGTATGGATGGTATCGATTGAACCAACTTTCGTACCGAGCCCTACTTGCTTAGGGTTCACACCGCCGCTTTGGGTGGTAGGGGCGGTTGCACCTGCAATATTTTGATTGATGATATCTTGAAACATTACGCGACCTTTCTTAAATCCTACCGTGTTAACGTTTGCAACATTATTTCCGATTACATCAAGTTTCGTTTGAAAACCCTTCATTCCGGAAACTCCAGAGTAAAGTGACTTTAACATGTTCGTTCCCCCATTTATGATTCAGTTTCTGGTTTGACTTCCTTGATTTCAGTAACATTTTCCATCGGGACTTTTTGATCCCCTACAAGATAAAAATAGTTTCCGTCTTGCATGGAAATTCCATCCACGACGCCAGTGCTCGGAGAACTTGAATCCTCCCCAGTCCAACTAATTTCTTTTCCGATAGAAGAAGCATATTGACTCATTTGCTGGCTGGCAAACTTATCGAAAGCATTATTTAAATTCGTCATTTGTTCCAAAGAACTAAACGTCGCCATCTGCGCGATAAAATCTTTATCTTGAAGTGGACTCGAGGGATCCTGATGGGACAATTGTGTTGTCAATATCCGCAAAAAATCATCTTTTCCCAGAATGCTTTTTTGTTCAAAAGGCTTTACATTATTAAAAACAGAATTCGTTTGGGAGGCATTGGAAATATCTACCCAACTGTTCATAATCTTGGACTCCTTTCTATGCAGTAAAATCGATACTTGAAGTTGACCTAGGAGCTGTCCTCCCATATGTAATCGGTATTGGCTCTGTTTCTATTTCATTTTGATTAGAATCATTTTGCTTTTTCAACGGATTCTGATTAAAAGTGAAGGAACGTTGTTCATAAGAAGAACTTGAACCATTTTGAGAAAAGGATAAGCTGGCCTGATTCTGTTCCGTGGATGGAACAGCCTGCTGAGAAATATCAAGCTTTTGCACAATGATTCCATGCTGCTGGAGTGCCTGCCTTAAATCATGCAAATGGCCTTCCAAAGCATCTTTTGCCATAGCCGTGTCTGTTAGGATTTGTGCAGATAACTGCCCTTCTTGAGAGAAAATCTTGATTTCAACATGTCCTAAATGCTCAGGATATAAAGAAAATTTCGCTTCGGTTCCACCCGTTTGCCCCGCTGAGATTCTCATAAATGTTCCCATCCATTCACTGACTTCCGGAACAAAATTAGAAACCGGTAACACGGATGGAGCAACTGAATCGCCAGAACCATTCCATCCTGTGGTCGTTTGCGGCTGTAAATTTACAAGAAATGGTTGTTCATTGATTTTTATTTGCTTACTCCCATCAAGCACACTACTATCTAAATTAATAGAGGATGGGAAATCTACTTGATTTTTATCCAAGCTCAACCGCGGTTTAAATAAAAGATTACTATTTTGTTTGATATCAACAAATAACGGTTGTCGGGATTGGCCAATTTCTGACGGCTCACTTTTTAACAAATTTTCCGATTTTTCACCGTTCAAAATAATACCGAGTTTATTTTCTATTTCCTTTAGAATTTCAGATAATTTTTGACCTTGTATATCATTTGAAATTTCAGATGGCTTTTGTTGTGCAAGTGATTGTAAATCCTGAATTGTCTGGACAAGTTTATTTTTATCCGAATCTGACAGTTGATTAAGTCCATCCATCTTTTGTAACCCAACTTTTTGAAGTAATGGGCCTAGTTGCGCCAAATTGATGGGTGATTGGGACTCACTTCCTGAAGTATTATTCATTACCGGATTTTCGCCTGTCGGTAAAGGTGAAACTTGCTGGCCGCTTTGGATCCAAGCAAGTAAAATTGCTTCTATTTGCTGCCATTCTTCCGGGCTAATATTCTCTTCATCTTCCTGATTCGTACTGGACAATTTAGAACTGTCTTTCATGGAAGAGGAAGATTTATTCTCGGCCTCCTGGTTGGCTTGACCAAGAAGATTGAACATCGCCAATATTTGATCAAAGGAATTAGCGGTACCTTCCGCCTTTTCGGCAGAAGTTTGTTTTCCACCATCCGCTTGAGTTGTTTGATTTATTTTGATTGAAATTTGATTAACTTCCAAACAACTTCCCTACTTTCATCTGGATAACATATTCCAATTACTCTACATTATAACTCATAGTCCAAATTTAGTCATGAGATTTTTCGATAAGAAATTATAATATTTTTGATAGTTTTTGAAGAAATCCTAGATTCATAATAAAAGAAGGGACAATACCCACCAGTCATCCCTTCCTTTTAACTAAAGACCATCCGTTAAATAGTAAAAGCGATTATTTCCTGATACATTTGCGATAGTACATATTGTCCGTCGGCATATCCTGCTTCCTTAACCGCCTTTGGCATCCCATACACAATGCAAGTTTCCTCAGCTTCTACGAACACATTTCCCCGATGTTTTTTAACAAAACTGCACCCATGCATTCCATCTGATCCCATACCAGTTAAAATGATGGATAACAATTGGTCCGCAAAAATGGGAGCAGCGGATTCAAGTGATATATCAATCGCTGGTTTGTATAAAGTTTTTACGTCCATAGAGTCATCTACTTTAAATACCACTGTGCCATTCGGTTTCCTTTCAAACCTTGTTTGATAACCCGAGGGGGCAATATAAATCGTTCCTGGCAGAATTACCTGATCGTTCTGCGCCTCAATTACATTTAATTGGCATAGGTTATTAAAACGATGGGCCAAAGGTTTGGTAAACCCCAGCGGCATATGTTGTGCAACAACAATCGGAATGGGAAAATCCTTAGGAAAATGGGGCAAAATTGCTTGTAAGGCAGATGGCCCCCCCGTGGAACATCCAATAAAAACAAGATCAATATGCCGTTGTTTCATGGTCCTTACTTCTTTTTTTCGCGGATGTTCTATGTAAGAGGTACTGGGAAGTTTTCCCCCTGCTATACCTTTAAGACGCTGTAAAAACTCTTGTACCTGATGATCATCGATTGGATTCTGAATCAGTTTATCTTTTAAAAAGAAATCTACAGCACCTAATTCAAGAGCTTGTATGGTTTCCTTGGCCCCTTCTCCCGTACGTGAACTTATCATGACGACAGGAACAGGGGATTTTTCCATAATTTGTTCTAAAGCTCCTAATCCATTCATTACGGGCATTTCCAGGTCCATTGTAACTAAATCTGGTTGTAAACGTTGAACCTTTTCAACAGCCTCCAACCCATTTCTTGCAATACCAATAACAAAAAATTGTGGATCCTTTTCAAGTATCAGACTGATAGTTCTCCTCATAAAGGCTGAGTCATCAACCACCAATACACTATACTTCTTCATTCTAATCAAGTTCCTTTCGATAATAAAAAGTCTTATCAGAATCCACTTTTCGAAATCCCAGGTCCATTTGTGTGATCGATTCGGCATGACCTAGAAACAAGTATCCTCCAGGCACCAAGTTATGATGTAAACAACGGATAACCTGCTTGGTGGTCTCTTGATCAAAATATATTAATACATTCCTACAGAAGATGATATCTACCTCGCCTATTTGTGCAGCTTTACCTTTATTCAAGAGGTTTAAAGGTTGAAAGCGAACCATATTCCGAATGGTAGAGTGGACTTGATATCCCCCATTTTCTTCTAAAAAATATTTCTGTAATAGTTTTTCTGGTATTCTTCGAAATGCAAACGAACCTTTATGATACCATCCCTTTTCAGCTTTTTGAAGGACCTTCTTATTGATATCAGTAGCAATAATTTCCACTGTTCCTGGAGGGAATTTTCCCGTTTCCTGGATTAACATGGCCAGGGTGTAAGGCTCTTCTCCCGTGGAACAAGCTGCGCTCCAAATCCTTAGCGGGCGGTTTCTCTTTATTTGTCTTAGCTGGGGTAATACGACCGAACAACACTCGTTTAATTGGCCCTCTTCCCGATAAAAATAGGTTTCATTGATCGTTAATATTTCTACCATAATATCCCATTCTCCAGGTGTGATTTGTAAATACCCATAATATTCTTCATAGGAAAGTCCAAGTTCCCCGACCCTCTTCGAAAGCTTTTCTTTAAGAGTGGGAAGTCGATCGCTAAAGCGCAATCCGCAATAATTGTAAATACTCCGACTTAATTTTTCTAATCCACTATCTACCATAAAATTCACTCTGTACAGACACATCCTTCAAAAAATAGAATAACGTTAATTTTAGTTTAGTTTAAAGTTACAAAATTAACAGATGCTCGTCAAACAAAATTTTGATATTTTCTAATATTAACAAAATCACTTCTACAGGCTGGGAGTTTTTGATTTTCTATCAAAAACTTCTTTTTTATTCTATAAAAAATCAAAATCGTAATTGTCGAAGTTTGTTGATTAACGTACAATGTGATTATAACTTTATTTTATTATTTTTAAAGGAGAAAAATAATGTCTAGTATTTTTGGAATTTTGTTGGCATTACTAGCAATCGGTTTCGGGATGGTTTTAAAAGGAGCTTCACTGACATCATTATACAATCCAGCAGCCTACCTCATTATTTTTGGCGGAACAGCAGCTGCGATTATGGTGGCATTTCCATTCAGTGAAATTAAGAAGTTCCCCCAATTATTAAAAATCGCCCTTATTGAACCAAAACTACCTTCCAAGTCGCAGCAAATTTCCAGTTTAGTAGAATGTGCAGAAATTGCAAAAAAGGAAGGATTCCTTGCCCTTGAAGAAATTGCCGGAAACACAAAAGATCCATTCCTGCGCAATGGGCTTGAAATGATTATTGACGGATATGATGTAGAGTTTATTGAAGAGGTTTTATTGGATGAGGTGGAAGCCATTGACAAACGCCATAAAACCGGTGCACTCATTTTCACTCAAGCAGGTACCTATGCTCCTACTTTAGGTGTTCTTGGCGCAGTAGTTGGTCTTATCGCTGCACTTGGAAATTTAAATAATGTCGATAAACTAGGTCATTCCATTTCAGCAGCATTTATCGCGACATTATTAGGTATCTTTACCGGTTACGTATTATGGCATCCCATTGCAAATCGATTAAAACGTTTATCTAAAAAAGAACAAGATATAAAACTTCTTACCATTGAAGGATTACTTGCTATTTATCAGGGACTTTCCCCAAGTGCTTTGGAAAAAAAATTATCGGTTTCGTTACCTCCAAAGGAACTTAAGAAATTCGAGAGAAATGCAGAGGGTGAGAAGCAAGATGCGAAAATCGCGTAGAAAATTCGATGAGGAACATGAAGATCATATCGATGAAACATGGCTTATCCCCTACTCTGATTTACTAACTCTCCTTTTGGCACTGTTTATTGTTTTATTTGCGGCAAGTAGTATTAATAAATCAAAATATGAAGCGATTATGGAATCGTTTAAGAGTGAATTGACTGGTACCCAAGTACAAAATGAGCAGGTTGGCCTTTCGCCTAGCCCGACAACTACGAAGCAGCAAAAAAATGCGCCAGTCCCGGTGGTTCAGCCTGAAACAAAAACAAAAGATGTTGAACTAGATAAATTAAAACAAAAACTTGAGCAATACATTGAAAAAAATCATTTACATGCAACCGTTACTCTTCAGGAGTCAAAACGGGGGGTTGAAGTTTCCTTAAAGGATGTCATCCTTTTTGACCCAGGTAAGGCTGATTTAAAAAAGAGTTCATTCAAAACATTAAATGATATTGTTGGATTAATTAGAACGGTTTCAAATCCGATTAGTATTGAAGGACATACGGATAATGTTCCGATTGGCAATGCTGCTTTTGTCTCAAACTGGGAGCTTTCCTCTGCTAGAGCTGTCAGTGTGCTTCACTTTTTTGAGTCGAAAAAGGTTTCCGATAAAAGGCTTCAATTTTCCGGTTATGGTGAATATAAGCCGCTTTATCCAAATGATACGAAAGAACACCGTCAGGCAAATCGCCGGGTAAATATTGTTGTACTGCGAAATAATTAAATTAAATAAAGACTTAAATTGTTAAAAGTCAAAAAAATAAAGGGTGATACAATTAGTCATGAATAATCTGTATCACCCTTTTACTCATGTACCACCATCACCATTTTTACCTAACTCTACCTACTATTTGTATAATAACCATTCCTTGACCTATACTGCATTCTCCCCCATTTAAATGTAAATCTTCATTCATTATGACAAATTAGATAAGGAACCAGATGGAAGTTAAATATTTCTTGAAATTCATGGGAATATTAATAGCAATTACGGCTGAAAGGTGATTGCAATGTCTCGCAATAAGGTAACAATGGAACATAAAAATGAGCTTCAAGACACTGATGAACCTTTATTAAGGAAATCTCTTAATCAAAATATTGAATTATTTTATAATCTCTTTCAAAACGATGAAACTCTAATCGTTAGAAATTTTCAAAATAAATTTCTCATTGCTGCAAAATGTAGTGTGATATATATCAATGGTATGGTAAATTCAAAAATTTTGAATGAGGATATTATTCAGCCTATCTTAAATCATGATTTGGAGAAGGGGATTAATTCCAAAAATCTTTTGGAGGAACTACATTATAAAATCATTGTTTCAAATAATATAAAAAAGTCAAAAGACATCAACCTACTTGTTACATCCCTAATTGAAGGCAAAACCATTTTCTTATTGGACGGTTATGATGAAGCGCTTATCCTTGCTACTAAGGGATGGGAAGCGAGGTCGATTTCGGAACCTGATTCGGCTCGAGTTATCCGGGGACCCAGAGAAGGTTTTACAGAAGCAATTATGACTAATTTGACCCTTATTCGAAGAATCATAAAAAATAAAGACCTCAAATTTAAATTTAAAGAAATTGGTGAAAGAACTTGTACAAAAACATGTATTTGCTATATAGATGAATTAGTCATAAATGATATTCTAGTTGAATTAGAAAAACGCTTGGAGGAGATTAAAATTGATGGCATCCTTGACTCCGGATATATAGAAGAGTTAATCAGGGATGCTCCGTTCTCTTTATTTAATACAGTTGGTTATAGTGAGAGACCCGATGTCGTGGCTTCAAAACTGCTCGAAGGAAGAATTGCAATTATTGTCGATGGGAGCCCGTTTGTTTTGACTGTGCCCTATTTATTTATAGAGGGTCTTCAGGCGAATGAAGATTATTACAATCATTTTCTTTTTGCCTCTTTTAACAGATTTTTAAGGGCAGTTGCGATGTTTACTTCGATGAGTTTACCAGCAATCTATCTCGCTGTTGTTACCTATCATCAGGAATTTATACCAACTCCTTTACTATTAAGTATTGCTTCCGCACGGCAAGGTGTCCCCTTTCCCACAGGTTTTGGTTTACTCATTATGTTATTAATTTTTGATATGATTCGCGAAGCAGGAATTAGAATGCCTGCAACAATAGGTCAGGCTGTAAATATTGTCGGCACATTAGTAGTAGGTCAGGCCATTGTAGAGGCAAAGCTAGTGAGCGCTCCTGTTGTTATTATTGCTGCGGTTTCGGGAATAATGAAATTGCTAAACCCTACTAACCTGGGACCCGTTGCATTAATCCGAATTTTTCTTTTATTGTTATCATCCATTATAGGAATATACGGGTATATCTTTGGCATTCTTTTAGTAATTCTTCATTTGATGAATATCCGTTCATTTGGCGTTCCCTATATGATGGGCCTATCTACGATGAAAAATCATAATGGACAAGATATATGGATTCGTTCCCCATGGTGGACAATGACTTTACGACCAAAAATTATTGGAGCCCGAAATTTAGTAAGACAAGCAGGCAAAAACCCAAAAAGGAAGTAAACATTTATGAAAAATAAGATTCTTCTACTTTTTTTTGTTGTGATTCCTCTTCATACAACTATGTTAACTGGTTGCTGGAATTATCGCGAAATCGATAGAATGACAATTGTTGCAGGGCTTGCAATTGATAAAGGGAAAAATAGTAAATACATTCTTACGGCGGAAATTGTCGAAATCGGTGGTGGCAAGGAATTCAAACTAACTTCACGCCAAATAACAATGGAAGGAAATACAATGTTTGATGCAGTCAGAAATGGCATATCCATTGCAGGCAGAAAATTATACTGGGGTCATACAAAAGTTATTATTTTAAGTAAGAAGATTGCAAGGGAGGGGGTTATTAAGGTATTAGATTGGATTACTCGTGATTCAGAAACAAGAGCAGATGTTGTTCTTTTGGTATCTGAAGAAAAATCAGCAAAAGATATTTTTGCAAAGAGCAAGGGTATCGAACAATTAATTTCTTATGAATTAGAAACCAAACTTAAAAGTCAGAAAATGCTAAGCAAAGCTCTAACAATGGATGTATGGGATTTCATTAATAAGTTGGAAGCCCCAGGAATTGTTGCTATATTGCCTACCATTCATTTATCAATAAATAGAAACCAAAAATTATCACCAGCGATTATAGGAACAGCAATTTTTAAGAGGGACAAATTAATTGGCTTTTTAAATGGGGAAGAAACGAAGAATTTAATGTTCATTTTGAATGAAGTGAAAGGGGGGTTATTTATTACAAGTCTGCCCAATGGCAAACAACGAACACCTGTTTCTTTGGAAATATTTAAAAGTAAAACAAGCATTCAGCCAATTTTTAAAAAAAATAAGATGGGTTTCAACATTCAAATAAATACAACCACTGCTTTAGATGAAATTAACGGAAGTATTAAAAATATAGATGATAAAACAATAAAACAAATAGAACATCAAGCTGAAAAAGACTTAATAACCCGTGTTGAAGAAAGTATCCATCATGTACAAACATCATTTGGGGTTGATATCTTCGGGTTTGGAGCAAAACTGCGTGAAGAAAATCCGAAGCTGTGGAATCAAGTTGAAAATAGATGGGGAAAAGAATACTTTAAGGAACTAGCTATTAATGTGAATGCGAAGGTACATATAAAAGGAAGCGGAATATTATTAGATTCTATCGAAAAAGGAGATTTATAATGATTTTTTTAACAGTCATTGGATATGGTTTATTACTTGCTTTTGAATCGATTCCTCTTTATAAACAAAAACAATGGCGTGATTTATGGATCAATTCATTTCTAGCATTTTGTTCCTTTACATGTGCAGTATTGTTAACATTTGGGATTAAAATTCCAAGTCCATCAGAACCAATTAAACAAGTTGTGTTATTACTTTTTAGGATGTAGGTGAATTATGCGGAAGGAGCTAATCACTAACAAGGAAGCGATTTGCCTTTTAATGATTTTTTATTTTGGAAGTTCACTGATCCTTGGCATCGGTGGAGAGGCAAAAAATGATGCCTGGATTAGTGGGATTGTCGGGATATTTATGGCACTTCCGATGATTTTGATTTACTCTCGTATCTTATCCCTCTTCCCTGGAAAAGACTTATTCGAAATTTTGGAAATTGTTTTTGGTAAAATAATTGGGAAAATATTTACTATTCTATATGTATGGTATTCCTTCCATCTGGGAGCTCTTGTTATTCGCAACTTTGGTGAATTTATTAATACTGTTTCTATGCCCGAAACACCAATGTTAGTTCCTATGTTTTGCTTAACAATCATATGTATTTTAGGTACCAAATCTGGTGTAGAGGTTTTAGCTAGGAGTAGTGCATTAATATTACCTGTAATTCTATTTATGATGATAGCTGTTCAAATAATGGGATTAAACCTTTTAGAAATCCGCAATTTGAGACCAATATTTAGCAATGGGGTTCCAGTTATATTAAAAGGAGGAGCTACAGCTTTTTCATTTCCTTTTGCAGAATCGGTGGTTTTCCTTGGAATTTTCTCGTCCCTAAAAACAAAAAATTCACTATATAAAGTATTTATTATAGGAACATTATTTGCAGGATTACTTATTATTATCATTACCTTAAGAAATATATTGACCTTGGGAGGGCTGCATGAAAAAGTATACTTTCCTGAATATGTGGCTGTAAGTCGAATAAAAATCGGTGACTTCATTGAAAGGATTGAATTATCGGTCGCTTTAGTTTTTGTAGTAGGTGCATTTATTAAAGTAAGCATTTGTTTATTGGTAGCATGTAAAGGGATAACAAGCTTGTTTCGTTTAGATGACTACAGATCAATTGTTATCCAGGTGGGACTTTTAATGCTCTATTTCTCATTTTCTCTGTATAACAGTATTATGGAAATGTCTAATTGGGCATTTCAAGTATATTTTTATTATGCATTCCCTTTTCAAGTTATTTTTCCAATTATATTATTCGTAACTTCAGAAATAAAAGAAAGAATGAGAAATTAATTAAAAAACAGTGTCTGCCAATGCTTTCAGTCAATGACCTGTTATTTATTGCGTTAGGATAAACATATCAAAAAGTTCTGGATGCTATTTAAAGTAACCCCTCCTCTTTTGGACAACCCGCAGGTATAATTAACACATATAAAATATATAAAATAAGCAGCGCACATGAATTTGCTCTGCTATTTTTTGATTTAAAAGGCTTTATGAGGTTTTTAAACCACAATTAATGCATAAATCACATAACAATTGGTAATGCCATTGAAGAAATTCAATTGTAAAGCGTAATTTCAGACTCTCCATTCTATCGTTAAAGTACGATTAAAATGAGTGATCATGCTTTTCTTTTTATGATTCAATTGCAATCGCTTGTTTCCCCATAACCGACCATGCATCTATAAAATCTTTACGACTTACCTTTCTATTTTTATAACCATAGGGATCATTGACATATATATAATTTTTGTCATAGCCTGTAATCACAACACTATGTCCACTAAATGTAATATAGATGGTTCCTTGGGGTGTATCCCATTTTCGAAATTTCACATCATCTTTAAAATTCATTGTGGTAATAACCCAAACCGGCATACCTAGGCTTACTTTTTCAAGAATCCGCTCAAATGGTCGATTCGTTAAATTGATTACCTTGTCCCCCATATACTGTTTAGCTAAATCAAAAATAGGTCCATTATAGACACTAAGTCCTGGTCCATCTGCCATGTCACCTACAAAGCCAATATTGGGGTTACCCTTTAGGTTATGAGGATAATGGAGAGGAACTTTTTTTATCCTTTTTGCTAATTCGTTTTTCGTAACTTTTTTTCCGTAATAATTTAGAATCATGGCTAAACTGGTAACTTCACAACCATTTTTTAGATGAGGTTCCGCCATTTGATTGATTAAGGGTACATCAAGTAATTGTTTTTCTTTCACAGCTGGTTTTATATTTTTGGGTTTTATTTCATCCTTCTTTAATATGGCTTCCGCTATTTGAGATGGAAGTAAATTACCTAATTTTTCAGAAACTAAATGTTTAATATTATATGTATTAAATAATGTGATAAAAAAAACAATGACGACAACAAAAAGCCTTTTCATTACAACCACAAACCATCCTTACATCCATACTATGTTAAAATTTTTTCCGTTTCCTTTATTAATACCCTTATTTTATCACTCTTGGCTGAATTATGGATATATGAGATATTAGTCCTAATTTTGCCAAAAGTGAATCTTTGACCATTTATTTTTATAAAAAAAGCCGGATTCCCTTTTGGAACCGACTTTACAATTTTATAAAAATAACACCATATACTCTTCATCATAATATGTTTCATCAACTTTTTCAGACCTTTTCTCGATTCCAAAGGTCTCAAAACCGCATGAAAAATAAAGTTTTTTCGCAGATTCATTGGTCGATACGACGGTTAGATTTATTTGTTCAACGCCTTCCAATTCCTTTGCTTTCCTAATGACTGCCTCCATTAAGGATTTTGCCAATCCCCTTCCCCGTTTTTCAGGAGAAACATACATGGCAAAAATATCGGCTTTGTGTCTTACCTTTCGCTTTAATTGTCTTACTAAAGTAACAACCCCATATAGCTGTTCATTTTCGAAAGCACCAAAGGTAAAGACATCGGGTGATTTCAGTCTATTTGCGTAGGTTTCCAAGGAGTATTCCTTTTCTTCCTCATAGCTTGAGGCAAAGGCTTCAGGATTTATTTGTAACGCTTCTAAACGCAGTCTTTGATATTGTCCTGCATTGATAGAATCTAATTGTCTGACCTCCATCATTATCCTCCTTAGTGAATTTGAATTTCAAATAATTCATTAATATTGGCAAAAATCTCTCTCATTGATTCGCCATTTTTTCCGTATTTTCCTTCTGTAAAATAAAAGAAAAACCCATCATTTATTATGGATGGGTTTTTCTTTTTTAAAATTCACCTTTGTTAAAGATATCTGTTAGGACAGGGACGATTTGTTTTTTACGAGAAACAACGCCCTTTAGTACAGCTGTGTTGTTAGAAAGCGTTACATTATAAGCTTTTTCTACCGCACTAGCTTTGCTTCCGATTGCTAATCCCACTGAATCGTTTGTTAGGATATCGGTAACAACAAATAGGAAAAGATCTAAGTTCTTCTCTGCTACAATTTTTGAAATCGCTGCTTCTAATTCTTCTTTGCGTGAAAGAACTTCGTCTGTATCAACCGCATTGACTTGAGCAATTTCTACTTTGCTTGAACCCATTTCGAATTCTTTTGCGTCAAGGGAAAGAAGCTGTTCAGTGGTTTTGTCGCTCAAATCAGCACCGGCTTTTAGCATTTCTAAGCCATATGTATCAGCGTCAACACCAGCGATTTCTGCGAGCTCGCGTGCCGCAGCAACATCTTGTTCAGTGCAGGTTGGTGATTTGAATAATAAAGAGTCAGAAATGATTGCGGAAAGCATAAGGCCGGCAACTTCTTTGCTGATTTGTTTGCCGTTTTCTTTGTACATTTTGTTTAAAATAGTTGCTGTACAGCCTACTGGTTCGCAGCGATAGTATAACGGATCACTTGTTTCAAAGTTAGCGATTCGGTGATGGTCGATGACTTCTAAAACACGAACATCGGTGATATCGCTCGCGCTTTGCTGGCGTTCGTTGTGGTCAACAAGGATGACAGAGTTGACTTCGCTTGCAACTGTTTCTACCAAGCGAGGCGCTTCAGCATTGAAATAGTTTAAAGCAAATTGAGTTTCGCCATTAACTTCACCCAGGCGGACTGGTTCAACATCCATTCCTAATTGTTTTTTCAAATTTGCATAGGCAAGTGCAGAGCAAATAGAATCTGTGTCGGGATTTTTGTGCCCGAAAATCAAAACTTTTTCCATTTGAATTACTCCTTAATTGAATAAATTATACGGACAGCCCCTTTTGAGGAATGACCCTAACGAAAATTATATAATATTCTGATGGAGGATACAAAATAAATCTGACTGTTTTACTTAGATTTATTTTGTTTTTGCCTTTGTCTACCTTATGAAGGACATCGAACTCTTCTACGCTACCGTGGATGGGCCTCTTTTCTGGATTCGGTCGCATAGAACATGGCTACGCTACCGCGGACGAGATTCTTCCTCGGATTCGGTCGCATAAAACCCAGATACGCTACCGTGGACGGGATTCTTCCTCGGATTCGGTCGCATAAAACCCAGATACGCTACCGTGGACGGGATTCTTCCTCGGATTCGGTCGCATAGAACCCAGATACGCTACCGTGGACGGGATTCTTCCTCGGATTCG
>NZ_JAVDUQ010000022.1:0-88985 GCF_031456445.1 Neobacillus niacini
GGCTGATGTTAGCCGAAAACTCGTTTTCGGTCATTCAGACGAAAGCTGAATGAAAGTACCTTAGAACCTCGTGACTTCAGTCATGAGAGGTTCAGTAGGGACATCATTTTATTCAAACGTTTTTCAAATGTATGTTCTTTTAATACTCGTTCTCTTGCTTTATTTGCAATAAGTTTTCTTTCATCATCTGCATTCATATAATAATGGATTTTTTCCGAAAGTTCGCTGAAGTTATTAAAGGATACAATCTCCTCGTTTTCAATAAAATGTTCATTTAAATCTACTTTTGATTCAATTAATTGGAATGCAGCACTAGAGGCAACATCGAATGCCCGGTTGTTAATACTTTTTCCCACTATCCCCAGTTGGTTCATGTTTTGCTGAAGATTATATGGCCGATGGGTGTTTAAAACAATTTTTGCACCATTATAAAAATCGGAGACAATTTTTGGCTCCACCCAGCCCTCATGAATTTTTAAATTTGGATTCTGACGGAATTTATATAAAGGATTTATCCATTTCCCAACTACCTGAATTTTGTATGGTGTATTTTTTAATAGCCGTTGGACATCTCTTACCCTTTCAGGATAGGGAAAACCAACCATACAAATATCACTCTTATATTTTGGCTCAATTTGCTTTGGAAAGAATACCTCTGGGGAAGTGGCAAGCGATAATAGATAGGCATGGTCGTGGCCTCTATTTTTATAATAATCGACTGCTGCAGAATCAATTGAAAAAACATAATCGTAATAACGCGAAAGAACAACTGTTCGGTCCATATAATAAGGATCTTCTGTAAACCATACTGCCGTTAGAATCTCTTGTTTTTTTAACCATTGCACCATAGCAAGAGGGAATTTGAAACCTACAAGTGTCAGGACTAAATCAGGTTTAAATCTTTGAGTGATTATCTTTAATTCATTGAATCCTGAGTGAATATGGAACATTCTAATCTCATGGTTTTTTCTTAATGCAGTAATGATGGATTTCTCAAACCACTCATAAATTCCTTTGTATGCTGAGGGGATAAACAGAATTTTCATCATGGAATCTCCTAAAAATTAATCGTCATTTTATTTAAGGATGCCAACCCCTGATTTATTTCATCAAAATAGATGAAGCCTTCTACATTTACATATTTTTCCTTTTGGGTTAAAGGAAACTGCAGTTCATAGGCAAATGCGATGCTCTCATTGCTCAAAAGTGGGGCGTTTACTTTTGGTTTTAACCAGTGTTCTCCAGTTTCTAATGATTTTTCTCTCCAATCATTATGAATATATTCCCATGCTGCACTGTTTGATCCGTCTACCATTAAGGCTGTATGTGTAATGGAACCTATTTTACCTCCCAGACGCACATCCTTCGGAGGGGTTATTCGAATACAGATGATCGGTTTGTTCAATGTTTCAGTTCCTGTATTTTTTATGATATAGTTACCTATGATCATTACTTCCTGTTCGTCTTCTTCAATATTTGGAAGCATTACAGAATAGCTGAACCAAGACTGGCATTCAATTCGTTCTTCCACCTTTTTTCTCCAGAACAAGGTCCGATCCTCCTTTCCATTTCCCTTTTTCTTCCTTACAATGTATGTGGCTAAGAGCGGTTAAATGATTGAAATTGTTGTTCTAATGATATAGTTATTTTCCTTTTTTATATAATTAAAATAGAGAGGAGAATGTATCCCCTCTCTGTTATTGGTTGATTCCGTCTTTTTATATCCGTTAAGGAGTCGGAGTTGGAGCCGCTGGAGGGAAAATAGTCGGACATTGCGGCGGGAACGCCAACGGCGGGCAGACAAACGGTATTTCTGGGCGTGGTGCACAAAATTCCGCTGTGATTTCCAGCTTTACCAACGCTTCCATTTGAATGTTTTGACACATATTGATGGAAATATCAAGCTGCTGGAATGTGAAAGTTCCAGGTGATGCACCAGGACGGCAAATTAGGTTTGCGTCACATTCAAAATCGGTGATTTCGCATTGTAAGAATGTTCCTGGAGGTGCACATAGAAAGAATTTTTCAGCAACTGCAAACGGGATGGGCAGTGTTGAACAGGATAACCCTTGAGGGTTAGTCACACGAACCACAACAAAACCTTTTTTCAATACTTTTACTTTTTGTAAAGTAACAGTTTCGCCAGTTGGGAGAGTAAATGTTCCAGTCTGCCGGCCTTCAGGCTGTGCAATTTCAGTACAAAGAATGGAACCCGGTGCAAGCGGATCAACAGGGTTGCCTTCCTCATCTGTCACGAAACAATCAACAGTAAAGACATTGCCTAGAACAGCACAAGGATCATCTGATCCGGGGGTAGGGGTAACTCCTCCAGGGCAATCAAAGAATAAAGTAGCACCCAAGTCGCTTGCATTGAAAGCGATTAGGGGAACATCGGATTGGCGGGTAACCCAGTCATATACTTTGTTTACCTTTATACAAAGTGTTTCTTGGCCGCCATTCACTGATCTAACATCCATGAATAAAACCATCCTCTCAATCTATTTTTATAATATTGGCTGTAGCCTACTGTATGATATGCGTTTATTTTAATCCTGTGCTTAGGCATTTGTGTAATTCCTTAATAGACTGACCTTAGAAATGATAAAAATGCTTACAAACAGTTGGCCCATAAATAATATATTCCTAACCGATAAGAAGGTTCTAAAAAAATAAAACACCGAGCTTTAGGAGACAAATTAATTTAATCCAAAATACATCTATAGGTCTAAAAAAATTTCCTAGCACGATTAAAGGACAGCAGCAATGAAAAGTGGAAAAAATTACAGGAAAAGTGGAACAAATACACATAAATAACGTATCTTATCTACAGAAGTTTCTCCAATTGGTTTCAGAGTAGAAATCTACGTTTTGCTTTATTCTGAAGATAATTCGTAAAATAAAATTAATAATAATCTAATTTTAAGTGTAAGTATATAAACAACAATTGGAGGTATTTTTAAAGTTTAAAAGAGAAACTGGAGGAGAAGGAGATGCTTATGGAAGACTTAATTGAACTCAATGAAGACTTTGAGAAGTCTGAAGCAAGAAAGTATGAGCTGGAAAATCAAATTGACATAATGAGAACGGAATTACTGAATGCACAGAATTCCTTATCAAGATTGGAACAATTCGAAACAGAGAAAGTCCGGTTAAAAGAAGAATTAGAAATAAAAATTGAAGAATTCAATATGTTAACGGAAAACTATCAGGAAGAAAAGGAATCTTACCTTAATGTACTTGAACATGTTCAAGGCCAGGTTAATATTTACAAAGAAAAATCGCAAAGGTTTGATGCAGAAAAAGGATCTTGGAATAAACAAATTGACGAATTGAAAACAGAATTAATGCAAACAAAAGCAACTCTAGTCAGAATGGATGAGCTTGAACAAAAAAATGCTCAGCTAACCTCAGAATTACAAGCGAAAGAAGTCGAAATTTACAAAATAAAAAAAGAAAATGAACGGACCCTTAACCAGCAACTTGAGCAGTTTAAGGCAGAAATGAAATTGTACCAAGACAAAATTACCCAATATGAGAAAGACAGGGAGATTTGGGAAAAACAAATGAAACAAATGAAAGGGCAATTTGCCGCGCTAGAATCCAGCTTAGAAGAAAAGGAGAATTTTATTAAGCAGTTTATAAAGCAGCCTCCATCTCAATTGAGAACCGAGGCTCAACCCTTTACACTGCAGACTGCCGAAATATCAAATAAAATGGAAGAGCAACAGCCATTAAAGAACCAACAAGCAATACAACAAGCACCACAACAAGCAATACAACAAGCACCACAACAAGCAACACAACAAGCAACACAACAAGCAACACAACAAGCAACACAACAAGTAAAACAACAAGCACCACAACCAGGCCAACAACCTTCGGAATGGTTTATGCGTATGGTATCTCAACAGAAGGGTTCATATCAACCCGTCACTCAAAAAACTAAAAATTCACCTTCATCAGGAATGGACTTTTTTACACTAAGGAATAAAACAACAAATCAGCAAGTGAATGGGTCTACTTATGGAAATGAGTGGAATCAGTTATAGTGATGAAGTATTTGGTGTTGAAAATTTTATAATAAAAAAATCAGTTTATAAGGATATGATTGAATACTGTCGAAGTAACCTTCCGAATGAAGCATGCGGGTTGCTTTCGGGAGAAGAAGGAACAGGATTGACATTATGGAAAATAAAGAATGAATATAAAAGTCCCAATCGATTTTACATGTCGAAAGAATCAATCCAACAGGCTTTTATAGAAATGGAGGTACTTGGTGAACAACTTACTGGCATTTTTCATTCGCATCCGAGTACACCTGCTTTTCCTTCCATAAAAGATATTAGAAATAATGCCTACCCTCAGTTAGCCTATTTAATTGTTTCCTTTTATAAGGGAAAAGTAGAAGTTCGTTGTTTTAAAACGACCGAAGATTCGGCCATTCCCATAAATTTAGTTATACTAGATGAAACGGCGGATTAGTGGGAACGCCGTTTTTTCTTATGAATTAGTCCAAAAGATTGCCCGCTAATAAATGGACAAGGAACTCACAAAATGCCAGAAGAATAATAAAGAGAAAAAAATCTTAACAAAATTAAATAAATTATATAATTTAGAATATGGGATGGAGGGATATCGTGGATTTAACGAATATTGTGGAAAGAGGGAGATTTGATCTACATCTTCATACAACCGCTTCAGATGGGATTTATTCTCCGCGTGAACTTGTTAAGAAAGCCAGTCAGGCAGGTTTAATAACAATTGCCATTACCGACCATGATACGCTTGATGGAGTAGAAGAAGCGATTAATGCTGGACGAGAGTTTGGCATCGATGTAATCTCCAGTGTTGAAATCACTACAAAGTATAAAGGAAAGACGGTTGATATCCTTGGATATGGAATTAAAATGGATGCTGAATTGAGAAATGTTTTAACCCGGATGGTTGAAGAAAGGAAAACGCGCGCCATTCGGATTATTGAAAAATTCACTGACCTTGGCATGGGAATTACATTTGAGGATGTAAAAAAATACAGCAAAGGAAATGTAATTGCCCGGCCGCATATTGCAAGGGCAATTGTTGAAAAAGGATACCTCTCAAATCTTCAAGAAGTTTTTGATCATTATTTGGCAGATGGAAAACCATGTGATGTGGAAAAACTCATTCTTTCTCCGAATAAAGGAATCGATCTTATTCAAAATGCAAAAGGGAAGGCTGTACTTGCACATCCAAAGTTAATTATGGATGATAAGTTAGTCCAGGAATTAGTTAAGCTCCCGTTTGACGGTATCGAGGTATGGCACCGTAAACATAATACTGAGGATGTTAAAAAATATCGGCAAATCGCTATGGAGAATGGCTTAATTATGACAGGGGGATCTGATTTTCATAAAGACGAAGATAACCTTGGTCAATTCGGTTTTGAATTGTAGAAGAGGCTTGCATAAGCAAGCCTTCAGACTGTAGACAAATCAAAAGAAAAAACGGGTTTGCCTGCAGTCCTTTTTGATTCAATGCCCTTTAAGCGCAGATAGTCTACTCTTTCGTTGGCATTATCTTTTAACTTAAACGCTCCTGCTATGACTTTGTATAGTGTATTGGGAATTGTATCAGGATCAAATGATTTACGTTTTAAATTGAAAGCTTTTGCCAAACCGTTCGCACGACCTTGTGCAACTTTTTGCTGCCATGATGATTGTTTCATTAGTTCGGCATCATGCGAATTGTCAATAAAACCGTTTTCCGATAGGAGTACCGGGCATAGATGACTCACGCAGAACATGAAAGTTTGCCTTTTTTCGACCACGGTCTTTAAGCTGATTTACCTTTATTACTTCAGCGTGAATAATATCCTGATATTTTGCTGTTACCGAAGAGTCTGATTGACTAGTTTGAATAAAATCTTCATAGCCTTGTCCGGCTCATCCTAACTTCAACATTTTCATAATCATTTATTAAAATTTCACGTAATTTTAGCGGAATTATCTATAGTAATATCTTTTTCTTTCAGGCCGTTTCCCCCTACCCCAGGATCAGAACCTCCATGACCAGGATCTAAATAGATTTTCATCAATATTCCTACATTCGAATAAAATATTTTTACATATATAGTATGGAAACATAATAGTTTTGAATGGACATCCATCATGATCAATGAATATTTCATTAAAATTGTTGATTCCATTTGCAGCTACATGTCGGAAGATACACTTAAAGCAATATTATCTTGTCCTGACACCAAATCCAAAAAAAATGGACTTAGGGACTGCTTTTACATGTCACTAATGTATGATTCTGCTGCTCGTAACAGTGAAATGCTATCAATCAAAATGAAAGATGTTATAGACAACAAAATAACTCCCTATGTCTTTGTTAATGGGAAAGGACGTAAGAAACGAACCATTCCGCTGATGCAAAAAACTATGGATATTTACCGGATATATGTAAAGGAATTTCATAGTAGTTATAACCCAGACGATTATTTATTCTATGTAATACATCATGGCGAAAAGATGAAGATGTCAGATGATAATGTTGCTAAATTCATAAGTAAATATGCTAAACAAGCACGGGAAAAATGTTCAAAGGTTCCATATAAGGCTGCTTATCCATAATTCAAGATAAGCAGCCATCGAAGTTCCTGTTGCGAAAGATTGCGTACTTCATTTTCATCTTTTGGCCATTGAAGTTTCCCGCTATCCAATCACTTATAAAGCATGGCGAATCCATCACCATCAAAATACAAATATTTATACCGATCTTTATTCCACCCTGAAAATAAGAAAATGGAATCCCCATATGGATCAAGTTCGAAAGGATCTGCACAAAGCTAGCTTCAGTGCAAAAAAATTTTTTATTCCCATTGATAAATAGCGTTTGCCCTATTGAGTTCCTTGAGACTATTCTACAAATGACAGGCTATGTCGGCTTTTACAGCTCTTAATTCGCTCTATATTGCCGATGAAACATTTCGCCAAACAGATCAATTATAAATCTACTGATCAGCTTCAACCTTAAATCCAAAACGTTCGTAAGGCTTATCACTTTGAAGCAGAACTAAATTGGTATCTTTTATGAAGAGTAAAAAAATCCCTTTAGGCATTAGTCCAAACAACATGTTTTTTTCATCATAAACATTTAAGAAGGAAAAAGAAAAAAAGTAGGAGTTATATATGAATCAACTCGAATCTATAGTTGGGAGGATATCCTAAAAAGGGGGAAGGATATGTCATCGGTTCATACTCCGCTGTTAACAGCTCATCTGTTTGTTTCAACGACGAATGCATGGGATGGATTGGAAGAAATGATGATTAGACTTGCTGAAAACGGCATAACATTGAAGTTTTATGGGCCTCATGATGCGTTAATGGATATTAACCCCAGATATCCCCGTGTCTATCTTTCATTGGGAACGGAGTGGGAAGAATTTCGTACGCTGAATGCTTTACCTTTTCATGAGAGAAAACGTTGGTTACACTTTCATTCACCAGCAGAGATTCAACCATCTAATTTATTTAATTGTTGGCTCAGCAGTACCGATCCTCTACCTGAAAATAGAACTATTCCCTTGACTCGGTTTTCTTCAGATACTCCCTTAGTATCCGTGTTCACAGCAAGTTACAAATCCAAAGAAAAAATACAGCGACCTTATCGCTCTTTATTAAATCAAACTTATCCCCATTGGGAATGGGTGATTATTGATGACTCCGGTGATGAAGATGAGACATACCACAAAGATTTACTCCCTCTAGACGATCTCCGGGTGAGGAGATATCGCCAAGATTCCCGTAATGGTTACATTGGAGCAGTCAAACGGTATGCAGCAGGTCTATGTGCAGGGGAAATTTTGGTCGAATTAGATCACGATGATGAGCTAACCTCTGATTGTCTTGAGAAGATTGTCGATGCATTTCAAAGACACCCTGAGTGCGGCTTTGCTTATGGGGAGAATGCTGAAGTTTATATAGGAAGTCATCATGCTCATTGGTATGGTTGGGATTGTGGTTTTGGATACAGTATGTATTATCGGGTTTGGGTCCATGAAATGAACCGATGGCAAAACGTGCTGAAACAAACGGCAATCAATGGGACTACCATTCGTCATTTGGTAGGGTTACCGAATCATCCTCGTGCGTGGGCAAGGGATTGTTACCATCTGATTGGTGGTCACCGGGAAGAGTTATTGGTTTCAGACGATTACGACTTGCTGGTTCGGACTTTTCTTTCTACTAAATTTTTAGCGATTCCCAATTTACTTTATATTCAATATCGGAATGAAAATGGAGATAACTCCACCATTCAGAGAAATCAGCAGATTCAGATCCTATGTAGAGAATTAAGCAATTATTATCATCAGAGAATCCGTACGAGAGTGAAAGAACTGGATTTACCTGAGGATGTAGAATATAGTCGTGTATGGGAGAGAACAACAGATGATCCCGCTCGGAAAGTAGCTCATAATATTCATGAAGATCTTTCCAAAGTTTCGCTCCTGTTCCCGATACCCCACTCCTGTTCTACAATAGAGCATACCGAATTATTTAAGGCTCTTCAAAAGGGAGTAGAAACCAACTTTAAAGAAATTGAAGTGGTAGTTGTAGGCTGTGTTCCAGCAGAAATCGAAATCTTTGCATCGATGGCGCCCATGGGAGTGATCCGATGGTGGCCAATGGAACCAGATGATTCATTAGATACGTGTATCCAGTATGCCAAGCTTTGCGCTTCCTGTTCGAAAAAAGTAGTTATGTTGCCGTAAACCTCAAAAAGAAGGATAAAATTTGCTGCTGTGCTATCTTCTACACTCATAAATCATCCTTCATGAGTAATTAAAGGCTTAATAAATATGAGGATTATATACACAAAAACCAGCCAATACCACGGCTAGATTATTATGTAAAGCCCGGGGACGCTTCCATGTAAACGGGTGGACATGGTAACCGGATTTTTTTTACTAAGAAATTATATATGGTTGGATTGCTCAAGCACTTTAATTCGTTTTGAATATTATTTATAGATCATTTATAGATTATTTAGAAAGGATGGTAAGATGAAACATTATATTGTCCCGCCTTCTTGGCCTAATTCTGTTTCAACTGGATGCTGTATTCCAAAATTGCAAACATGCGATTGTCCTCCTGGACCACAAGGACCACAAGGACCACAAGGACCACAAGGACCTGAAGGACCACAGGGACCACAAGGACCTGAAGGACCACAAGGACCACAAGGACCAGAAGGACCACAGGGACCACAAGGACCTGAAGGACCACAAGGACCTGAAGGACCACAAGGACCACAAGGTGCGCAAGGACCACAAGGACCACAAGGACCACAAGGACCACAAGGACCTGGATTAACTGGTTTTCAAATCGTGACACAAAGTGTAACATCAACAGCTGGTGTAGCGACTCTTACTATTACCTGTCCAGTTAATAATATTGCGATTTCTGCTGGATTTACTATAACTGGAGGCACTCAAGTAAGAATTACTCAAATGCAACCTGTTGGGTCTCCGCCTAATCAATGGATTTTTCGAGCAGAAGGACAAGGTAATCTACAGTTCACACTATCCGGTTTTGTCATTTGTGCACAAATCGTATAATTATGCAGATGTAACCTCAATCCTGGACTAATAAAGTGATTAGTTTACCAATTACACATGTTATTGAAAGAATCCTGATGGCCTACTTTTTGTCTTTTTCCACATCATTTTTCCAGGCACCTTTTAATATAAATAAAATATCCCGTTTTTATGATCCATGATATTTTTGATCATCCAAGTTGATGAACCCTGATTAGTGGACGCATAAACCATCCCTTTTCCCACTTTTTAAAATGGAGTGAAAGACTCATACTAGTTTTGAAACACATTGATGTACCTGCATCCAACCTAATCATAACTCTTAAGGCTTTGAGTTAAGGAGTAACAGGTTCTAATAAAAGAAGTAAATAAGAAGTTTATCTTTCTAGAACCGAGAACAAAATACCGAGTAAAGTTTAGAAATTACACAAAAACAGGACTATTGATACTCCCATCTGTAGAATATATATTCTAAAGTTCCGTCCGATTGGATAGACCGTAAGCACGAATTATAAACAAAAAGCGCACCTTCCTGGTATGCATGCCAATAGTCGTATATCACGATTTTTTTGATCGAATATTCCGCTTATTTTATTTTTTTCTACATGCGACCTGGATCATTTTTGACCAGGGCATGTATTGACTTAAAATTTCAGGGTTTTGATGGATGCCGAGATTCGGTAGGTCCGCCAAAAGTTTCTTTATGTATTCGTAGAAATCCACACTGTTACTTTTGGCGGTTTCTGCGATACTCAAACAAATGGCGTTTGCTATTGCACCCGCTTCGCTAACCGAAAAAAGCCAATTTTTTCGACCAATGACATTGGGACGGATAGCGTTTTCGGCTGGTTATTATCAATCTCAATACGACCATCGTTTAAAAATACTTTTAGTCCATTCGCTCGGTTCAAAGTGTATTCAGCTGCCTTTACGAGGGCATTTTTTCCGTAGAATGGTGATGTTTCAACCCAGTTAAGGAATTTCTCCACGATTGGCTTCGAGTATTTTTGGGGTTTTTTTCTGCGCCTACTTAGAGACAAATGTTTAAATTTCCTTTCGAGTCGGTATAAATCATCACAATATTTCACACCAATTCGACCATTTTGCTGTCCGCTTTCAGCCAATAACGACGAACATGCGCCTTATCTAAGTTCTCGGATAAGGCGCATTATCCAAGAAGATCGATTATCCGAGAAGAAATACGAAAAGTTGTTTAATTACTTTATTCCATGTCTTTTTTCTCGAATAATCATATTTCTCTTATACAATGAAAGTGTAACCATACACAATATTGTATAGGAGGTAATCTTATGGAAAAGTGGAATCAACCAATTGAAGCATTGACCATTAAAGGAAAAAGGAAATTTTGTGGACTTTCTGATTTTCTTGATGTCGTTGGGATTAATTCCATAGGAAATATAGGTTCCACGCAAATATGTAAAGCATGTGATCATTGATAATAAGGATGCATGGGCTGCTATTCGAATGTTTCTTAAATACCTTTACAAAGAAAGCATAGTTGGATACGATTATTCCACCATTGTCCCCCATTATACAAGACCATTTATCATCCCTACCACCTACTCGGAGGATGAAATCCTCAAGGTTGAAAACGCTATAGATCGGTCAAGTAAAATTGGAATAAGTGATTATGCGATGCTGCTTCTTGCTACTCGGCTTGGAATGCGCTCTGGAGATATCGCAGGCTTGGCTTTTGATGAAATAGATTTTGAGGGAAATTCTATTCACCTAGTTCAGGAAAAGACCCTTCAAATGCTAGAATTACCACTACTCCCAGAAATAAAAGATGCAATTATGAATTACATTGAAAATGCACGTCCGACAGTTAATGATGAATATCGTATATTTCTCCGCCAGAATGCTCCTTATCAGGGAATAACCACTTCGGCCATTCGATTTGCAACAACAAAATATTTTCGAAAAGCCGGTATTGACATTTCTGATAAAAAGCATGGTTTACACACATTCCGGTCATCTCTCGCTAGCTCCATGGTTAATGATCAAGTACCATATGATGTTGTACGTAAAGTGCTTGGACATACGGATCCAAACGCAATAAAGCATTATGCAAAAGTTGATATAGAGCGTTTACGGGAATACGCAATAGCGGTACCAGCACCTTCCGGTGTGTTTGAAGCTTTTCTGAAAGGAGGGCGGAGTTATGCCGGACTTTAATAGTATCTTGCGCATTGAGTTTGCTGATTTCTTATTAGTGAGAGAGTCTGTCTTAAGTGAAAGTGCCTATGCTCAAACACTTAAACGACCCGCAATGTTATCTCGCATGTAGACTAAATAATCGCGAGTAGTTTCCTTTATAATCTCCTTCATAGCTCGCTTTCTATTGTTGCGGTCAAAGTATTCGATAAAATACTCGTAATTATCCTCGTATTAAGTCAGCGTGCCGACTGCGCGCCCCTCCGATTTTTTATAATCGCCACTAATTTTATTTTTATTAGAAAAATGCTTCAAATGTATTTTTGCTGAAGTGAGAGACATTGCGAAAATCCTAAAAAAATCTCGATACTTTATTTCAGACGTTTAAGGCGATAATCGACCGCAATCCGATGGAAGGAATTAAAAACGTAAGCGAGCCAGAAGAATAAATCGTTGTACTTACTGCGAATGAATTAAAACGGTTGCTGAACTTACCTAATCAGCGACATTACGCAGAGTTTCGTGACTATCTATGTATTAATGTACTATTTAATCGATTCAATGAGCCGCATTAGTGAAACGCTAGGATTGCGTCATTCAGATGTAGACTTAGACGCAAAGATTGTGACAATTCCGGCCACTATTGCGAAGAGTAGAAAAGCGAGGACAATCCCTTTGCAACCGGTAACGGCAAGATTATTGATGGAACTGATTGCGGAGAACAGGGCGGAATTTGATAGCGAATATATATTCCTCACTAACTATGGAGAGCGAGTTTCACGGGATCTCTTCCGCAATAAATTAAATGAATACGCAAAGATAGCCGGCATTACAAAGATGTTCATCCGCGCTTATTCCGGCATACTGCTGCGACAATGTTCCTTGAATCAGGCGGAGATATTCGGCATTTACAGTGTTCTTGTTCGGGCTTTGATTTACGGATGGTTTTACTGTATACGCACTTATCGAAGGAATAGCTAATAAATCAACATGAGAAGTATTCCGCATTAAATCAGATAACTGGGAAGCTTTATAAGCCACGGAAGATAAAAAGATAACTATGGTGTCACTTAACCGGTGGCGTTTTTTATTTTGCCTGTTTTAATACATAGTACAAGCACCAAAAAATCCATTTCATAGGATAATAAAGAAAGTGAGGTGTTATTATGTGTTCTTGTAAAAAAATACAAACTCCTCGGCAACTATTTAATGGTAAACCTATTCCAGTTCCAAAAGGATACGATAAACAATTCACCAAGGTGATGGTAAAAGTTCTAGAAATAAAAGACAGCAAAAAAACATAATCATTTAAATCTAATAATTGGGCTCCATGAATGGAGCTATTTTTTATATTCATACGGAACGTTCGTTTGTATATAGTGTAAAATAATTAATACAAAACTTGATCCACCGTAACCATATACTATGAATCACCACCTTTATCTAGAGGTATTATATTTTATGCAAAGTGATATATGTCGAAATGTACAGGTATGTAATTAATTAAAATTGGATTATTTAATGCTGTAAATTACAAACAAAAAGCGCCAAAAATGACGCTTTCAACGGGAAGTGGCCTCGTCGTACTCCACCTTTAATTTAAGTAGAATTGGGGGAATTTGGAATACTTAGTTTTACCTTATATATTATAAATGTTGAACCTTGGAAGGGACAAATATTAAAATGAACTAATTTTACAAAATAAAAATGCCAGGATCTCTCCTGGCTTAGTCACAATGTAATTGTGAAGGTACGAAACATAATGGTTGAAGGTCAGTATATATATTATTGCATTTGGGTTATTAGTCTTATGCATAAGCCTATTTTGTAAAAACCTTTTTAAATTATATCGGAGTAAGGCAATAATTCACACCTTAAACTCCCTTTCTTGTTCAGGTAGATTATTAAAGTTAAAATTTCCCTTTTTATGAATATAATATAATAAAAAAGGTATAGCAAAAACCAACGACGCTGGGATTACCCTAGCGTGGCAGTTAAAGAATAGCTTTCACATAAAGCTTGAATTGTCAGATATATTAATAAAAAGGAAAGGTCTATGTAAAAGGATGTTAATTTTATGCCAATAAAAATTCAAAGGTTAATTAATGTTGCAATGGTCTTACTAGATTGGCTTACATTACCTTTTTCCTGCTTAAATAATTTAAAAATTCTTTCTTGGATGGCAGAAGACGAACGCAACCGAATTCGAAAAAGGCAGCGTGATGGTATATTTTATAAGCTGTTAAGGAATACTAAAGAGAATCGAAAAGTATCAAAATACAATAGAAGAAACTTGTCAAAAAAATTATCAAAAGCAAAAGGCTTTTTTAAAAAATAAACGGGCCATTTAATAGAGTAAGGATTATTGAGCAAACTTGGAAGGTTAATAAGAATTTGAAATTATTCTGAATTTTATATGGTAAGATGAGGAAGGTATTAGATACAGATGAGGTACATTTGGTATAAGGCCATATACCCCTTGATAGTACGAGCCAAATATTCTAATATAATCATTGTGTTTTTGATGTTACAAACGCCCTGAAGAGACTGCCATCTCCCAGGGCATTTTTTATGCCTTCCTTTCCGCTCAATTCCACATTGTCGCATATCTTTACTTCAAAGTGCCGACAAACTTTCTTCCTAAAATGATAAAATTCGGCGCCAATAAAATTGGCGCCGGACATTCTGATATTATAATCCTTGCTAGCTAGGATTATAGATTAATTTCTGCTTCATCTTGATAACAGCAAAATTTAAATTTTTTTCCACTGCCACAATGGCATGGATCATATATTTTTTCACGCATTTTGGCCCTTACAGCTTTTTTTAACTGTGATACGTCCACAAACGGTTTCATTTTGATAACGGCTTGGATTCCATAATCCTGACAAATTTTGCCCACTTGTGCTGCTTGAAGTTCAGTGACTACGGAACAGACTAACGGCTTATCCTTCTGGTATTTTGTATGTGTCATAGGATTTCCTCCTTTTTAAAATATGTAATATACCATATGTTCATATTTCTTGGTGGTAACATAAAATAGATGTTACTTTATATGTTTAAACGAATCTCATTAGGGCAAACACATTTTTTCATCCCTTTACATACAATGTATTGAATTTTTTGAAGGGATGAGGTGTTTAAGATGTTTAATATGAATTGGATCGACATTTTTATAATTACTTTAGCATCCTTTCGATTAACACATTTGATTGTTTATGACCAAATCGCTACTTTTATTAGAAGACCGTTTTTATCAGTTACAGTCGTTGAGAATCCTAATGGACAATTAGAGGAACATATTGAAATAAAAGGTACGGGTATCCGTCATTTTATTGGTTCACTTTTAAGCTGTTATTGGTGTACAGGAATTTGGAGCACCACATTTGTTGTGATTATCTATTTCTATTTTCCTATTACATTTCCAATTTTTCTAATTTTGGCTGTTGCTGGGGCTGCAGCGATACTTGAATCGAAAATTTAACTTAGGCTGCCATATAAAATGATTTTTATTGTATACACAAAATTTGTGAATACAATTACTCCTTTTAAAGTTGGCTGGATTTGAACTCTGACGATACTAAGATAAGCCCTTTAATAAAACCTCGGCAAACCACAAGCCGAGGTTTCAATTTTTTCAGTGCAATTTACTGATTTATAGGGATGCCCTTTTGAATTATGAACCAGGATATTGCAAAAGTTGCTTAGGATGAAAATCATGACGTAACGGAATATATAATTAAATTAAAAAACTCCTCTCGATTGATAGAGGAGGGTCCGATACCTTAATTTTATCTTTAGTTATTCTCATCAAGTAAACTTCAATTATCTGTTCGCAAATTTTTTAAATTATTTTTTTGGCTAACCAATAAGTTTAATTCCACTAATAATAATAATTGCAGCGACCACTATACGAAGAGGTTTAGTAGGAACTTTCGCTGATAAAGCGCTCCCCAAAAGAACGCCCGGAATCGATCCAATTAAAAGGTTTCCAACAAGGACAAAGTTTACACTTCCAGCAGTTGCATGGAGCAATCCTGCAACGGTTACTAATAAAAAAGCATGGGCAATATCTGTTCCAACTAATTCGGATCCACTCATACGGAATAGATATAACATGGCTAGAGCAAATAAAGAACCAGATCCAATGGATGTGAGTCCTACTATAAAACCAAAAACAACACCAATCAATATAGTTAAACCGCGTTTTTCTTCAACCGATTTTAATTGCCAGCGGTTCGGTTTTATTTTTTCATCCATAAAGGTTCGAATCAAGATAGCTACGGCGACCAAAATAAGAACGTAACCAAGTGTTTGTTTAATAATTTGTTCTTGATTATGATAATAAGAATTAAGAAACTGCAGGATTACTATTGCCACAGTTGCACTTGGGACGCTTCCTATTGCAAGATATTTTGCTAATTTGAAATTGATCGTTTTTTGTTTCCAATGTTGAAAGATCCCAAATAATTTCGTAATGGAGTTATAAACTAGATCCGTTCCTACTGCAATAGAAGGATGAATCCCTACGATTATAAGTACAGGGGTTAAAAGGGCAGCTCCCCCTACACCTGTTAAACCAACTAAAAAGCCAATAAACAATCCCATAACCGCTATACCAATACCCATCATTTAATCCCCCTAATATATCCAAGCAATTATATATGAATTATAGAATTACTTGATTAACTTTTAAGAGCTGTTTTGAATTCTCCTTTTACTCCAATATATGTTGAAAGATAAAGAAATGTTTTATCGTTTAAAACCAGTGTTAGTCCATCCTACTGGCAAAAGGGATAAGCGAAATTGCCACCATCGAAAAGAGAAAAAGAATCATGAAACCATTTGGCTAATCAACAAAGTGCCTGGCACCATGTGAAAAAATTCTGCTCCAGACTTTTATTTAGCAATTCAAAACAATTCTTAATTTAAAAATTTTTCTGAAAAATATATTGAAATCGATTTCAAAATGGGCTAAAGTGTAATTGTATCGATTGATTGAAATCGATTTCAAAACTCAAACCAACTTGAATAAAGGGGGGAGAAGGGGGGATTTGTTTGGCAACAATTGCAGATGTAGCAAAGAGAGCAGGGCTTTCACGAGCCACCGTTTCTAGGGTGCTCAACAATCATCCAAATGTAACGGAGGACAAAAAGAGATTGGTTCGTGAGGCAATGGAGGCATTAAACTATGTCCCAAACACAACCGCTCAACGGCTGCGGAATCAAAAAACAGATACCATTGCCATTTTAGTTCCAGTCCTGACCAATCCGTTTTTTGCGTATTTACTGGAAGCAATGGATATGGTAGCAACTCAGAATCATCTTCAGTTACTCATCTGCCAAACGAGATATAGCAAACAGAAGGAACTGGATTTTCTCGAGTTATTGCGAACAAAGCAGGTGGATGGATTAATCTTAACCTCATATGAAAATGAGTGGAAAAAAATTGAGCCTTATGCAGAACTTGGTCCCATGGTTTTATGCAATGAATATGAAAGACAAACAAAGGTGCCGGTCGTCCGAATGGATCAATTTGAGGCTAGCTACATAGGGACACGGCATTTGATTGAACAAGGTCATAAACAAATCGCTTGTACTTGCGGTGATAAAAGTAATTTATCAAAGGATCGACAGGCAGGCTATCGCAAAGCGTTGGAAGAATATGGATTACCTTGTCGTGATGAATGGTTGTATTCGAATGTATTCGACTTGGAGGATGGTAAAAGGGTGTTAAGGACCATCATGAATTTGAAAGATGCACCTACAGCCGTTTTTACAGGAAGTGACCAAGTCGCAACCGGAATGATTATGGCTGCTCAAGCTTTCGGAAAAAAAGTCCCTGAAGATTTTGCCGTTATTGGTTTTGATGATCAGCCGATTGCACGTGTTGTAAAACCGGCGCTGACAACGATTAAACAGCCGATTGAAGAGATGGGAAAGACCGCAATGGATGTGATGATGGATGCCATTGCCCATAAACATGAAGAAAACCACCTAGAAATTCTATTACCGTTTGATTTGGTAATCAGAGATTCAACCATGTCGAAATTGAAATCGATTTCAAAATAGGGGGAAAACAATGAAAAAGTCGAAAAAGGCCAAACTTTTAGCTGTATTTGCCACATTATCATTAGCACTTGCTGCTTGTAGTTCAGACTCAGCCTCTACCACCAAAGAAAAGCCGGCAACCGATAAAAATAAGCCAGCTGCAGAGCAAAAAGTAAAACTTGTTTATGCCCGTGGAAAAGATGTTACACAAGGAACAACAAAAATGGTCGAAGCATTTGAAAAATCACATCCAAATATTGATGTAGAGTTCCGGGAAATGCCTTCCGATACCGGACAGCAGCATGATGCCTATATTACGGCTTTTAACGCAAAATCTTCTGATATTGATGTCATTGATATGGACGTTATTTGGCCTGCCGAATTTGCCCAAGCAGGCTATGTCCTTCCCCTTGACCGCTTTATCCAGCAGGATGGAATTGATTTAAGTGAATACAATCAGGGGGCATTAGGTGCAGCCCAGTTTAATGGGAAGCAGTGGGCATTGCCTAAATTTGTCGATGCGGGTCTACTATTCTATCGAAAAGATTTAGTAAAGCCAAATGAAGTACCGAAAACGTGGGATGACCTCTTGAAACAAGCGAAGGCGAAAAAGGGACAAGGCAATACTAAATTTGGATATGTGCTCCAATCCAAACAGTATGAAGGGCTTGTATGTAACGCTGTAGAATTCGTTGGTGCATACGGCGGCGCCTTTATTGATAAAGACGGTAAAGTAGCCGTAAATAGTCCTCAAGCCATTAAAGGTCTTAAGAAAATGGTTGAGATTGCGAAATCAGAGGTTGTACCTGGGAACGTTACAACCTTTACAGAAATTGAATCTGACCAAGCGTTTATTGAAGGTCAAACCGTATTTTTACGTAACTGGCCATATGAGTATGCCAGTGCAAACGATAAAACGAATTCAAAAATTGCCGGTAAGGTCGGCGTAGCACCGCTTCCGGCAGGTGACAAAGGTTCTGCAGCAGCATTAGGCGGGTGGATGGCTGGAATCAACAAGTATTCCAAGCATCCGAAAGAAGCATGGGAATTCTTAAAGTTTATGGCAGGTGCGGAAGGACAAAAAATCGACGCGATTTACGGAGGACATGCACCAACCATCACAAAGCTTTATCAAGATCCGGAAATTCTTAAAGCCAATCCAACGTTTGCAGACAAAGGTTTTGTTGATGGCTTAAGTGCAGCGATTTCCCGTCCTGTTGCACCAAACTATCCTGAAATTTCAGAAATTATTCAAGTAAACGTTTCAAAAGCAATTGCCGGACAGCAAACGGTTGAACAGGCAGCGCAAAATATGGAAAAAGAAATGAAGGAAAAGCTTGGACAATAAATAAGGCAAAATAGAGATTAGCCTTTATATTTGAAGGCTAATCCATTTCTTCAAAGAAAACTGAGGGAGGGATAAGCCCTGAGAATTGATACTGAACCCCAAAAAAACCAAATCACAACATCTGCTACCACTACCAAAAAACGAAAAGGCATGTTTACAGAAAAAACAGCAGGCTATTATCTGGTAGCACCTGCTATGATCTTAATTTTCTTGATTGCCATCTGGCCTGTTATCCAATCCTTTTATTTTAGTTTGTTTGATTTAAAGTTAAACAATCCGGCTAAATCGGAAGTACATTTAAGTTACCAGGTGGATCTTGAACGGTATCTGAATAATTATCCATTCTTTATTGGGGCCATTGACACTGAAATTAAAAAAGGGAATGCTCCGGACAAACTTACAACCATCAAAGAAAAACTGCAAAAACTAGACCAAAAACTCGAAAGTGATTCCAACCTCAAAAAGAAATATGAAGCTGTAAATGATAAACTGATGAATTTTGAACAGGTGCCTGATGATCTTAGTTTTGCAAAGATTGACAAAAATACTGCTGAAGAATTGAAGAAAACAGCTAAATCTGTGAGTAGTGACCTACTCCAAATCTCTAAAACGGTGACATTTACCCAAGAAAAAAAGCTCCTTGGTTTAGCCTCCGGGTATAGTGATGCAATCATTGAACCGAATTATATCGGGTTAAAACATTATAAGGATGATTTAACAAGCTCGCGCATGTGGAGGGCTATTGGGAATACGACCACCTTTACCGTTATTTCCGTTTTTGTGGAATTAGTCTTAGGACTGGCCATTGCCCTTTTAATCAACAAAGCATTTATTGGAAGAGGACTCATTCGGGCAAGTATTTTGATTCCATGGGCGATTCCAACAGCCGTTTCGGCTCTCATGTGGAAATTTTTATATGATGGCCAAAATGGTGTCGTTGCCAAGCTCTTTGAAACCTTCGGGTTGGTAGATAAAATGGAAAAGCTGCTTGTAACAGATACAGGGGCGATGTTTTCCGTGATTTTTTCGGATGTTTGGAAGACGACTCCTTATATGGCCTTGTTGCTATTGGCCGGTTTGCAGACGATACCGTCCTCCCTCTATGAAGCAGCCTCGATTGATGGAGCCGGAAAATGGAAGCAGTTTTTTAAAATTACCTTACCACTTTTAAAGTCTAGTATTCTAGTTGCTCTTTTGTTCAGAACGCTTGATGCCTTCCGTGTTTTTGACTTGGTGTATGTTCTCACCGGTGGAGGACCTGCCAACTCTACGGAGACAATTTCAATTCTTGCTTATAAGGTCATGTTCTCTCAGACGAATTTTGGTCACGGTTCAGCTCTCTCTGTCATTGTGTTTATCTTTGTCGTGATCATATCGATGATTTATATCAAGTTTTTAGGCAGGGATCTTTTAAATGATAGATAAGGGAGATTTCATTGAACAGCAAATTTTAGGGGAGGAAAGATAACATGGAGAAAAAAGCGAGTCCATTCTTTTATGTGTTTCTAGTTGGGTTTGTATTTGTTGTCATGTTTCCATTTTTATGGATGCTCATCAGTTCTGTAAAGCCTCCTTCAGAGTTATTTGGAGACAGGGCATTTACTCCCTATACGACCCATCCGACATTGGAGAATTACATATCTGTTTTTACCAAGCATCCGTTTTTACATTATTTATGGAACAGTACCGTGGTTGCTGCTGTTACAACTGTTTATACCATTATTGTGGCTTCGTTTGCCGCATATGCAATTGCCAGGCTTCAGTTTAAAGGAAAAACCGTTATCCTTGGAATCGTTTTGTCTGTATCGATGTTTCCGCAAATTGCGACGATTTCACCGATTTATATCTTCTTAAAAAACGTCGGTCTTACGAACTCATATTTAGGGTTAATTATTCCGTATACGACCTTTACACTGCCACTTTCTATTTGGATTCTGGTGACTTTCTTTAGAAAGATACCCCTGGATTTGGAAGAAGCGGCTAAAATTGATGGAGCTTCCTTAATGCAAACCTTTTGGAAGGTGATCATGCCGCTTGCCGTTCCGGGAATCTTTACAACCGCCATCCTTGTCTTCATTGCGGCTTGGAATGAGTTTTTGTTTGCTCTGACCATCAATACGGATGAAAAATATAAAACGGTGCCGATTGGAATCGCCATGTTCCAAGGGCAGTTCACGATTCCATGGGGTGAAATTGCGGCAGCAACAGTGATTGTGACGATCCCGCTCGTAATTATGGTTCTTATTTTTCAACGAAGAATTGTTTCCGGACTTACGTCTGGTTCTGTAAAAGAATAATAGATTTGGAGATGAACAACAATGGTAAAGGTTACTGTTTGGAATGAAAATCGCCATGAACAAAAAAATCCTGTTGTCAAAGAAATTTATCCGCAGGGAATTCATGGTGCCATTGCCGGATTCTTGGGGGATAAAGGACTTGATGTGAAAACCGCGACATTAGATGAGCCGGAACATGGATTATCCGACGAAGTTCTCAGCAATACGGATGTTCTCGTTTGGTGGGGACATCTCGCACATCATGAAGTAGCGGATGAAATTGTTGATAAGGTGCATCAACGGGTTTTGGATGGAATGGGCTTAATTATTCTTCATTCCGGTCATTTTTCGAAGATTTTTAAAAAATTAATGGGGACCTCGTGTGATTTAAAGTGGCGGGAAGCGGATGATAAGGAACGAATCTGGGTGGTCGACCCAAGTCATCCGATTGTAGATGGTCTTGGGGAAACAATTGAACTAGAAAAGGAAGAAATGTATGGGGAGCATTTTGATATTCCGGCTCCAGACCAATTAGTTTTCGTCAGCTGGTTTGAAGGCGGAGAGGTATTCCGCAGCGGCTGCACCTATCAGCGTGGAAACGGGCGGATTTTCTATTTCCGTCCTGGTCATGAAACCTATCCAACCTATTATCATCCTGATATTCAAAAGGTCATCACGAATGCGGTGAAATGGGCACAACCGGTGAAACGAAACCGACCAGTTTATGGGAATGCTAAGCCATTAGAAGCGATTTCTGTGAAATAACGAAAAAGGGGGAAACGAAGAGATGAGTAAATTAAAAATTGCCGTAATCGGCTGTGGGAGTATCGCAAAACACCGTCACCTCCCTGAATATGCAGCAAATCCACATGTTGAAATTGCCGCCGTTTGTGACATTGTGAAGGAAAGAGCAGAAGAGTTTGCCCATAAGTATGGGGCGAAAGTTTTCACGAAATTTGAGGAATTACTTACAGATGCAGATATTGATGCTGTTTCCGTTTGTACCCCCAATTATTTGCATGCACCGATTTCCATTGCGGCATTAAAGGCAGGCAAACATGTGCTTTGTGAAAAGCCAATGGCGACATCAAAAGAGGAAGCGTTAGCAATGATTGCTGCTGCAAAATCGAACGGGAAAAAACTGATGATTGCCCACAATCAACGCTTTGTTCGTTCCCATGAAAAGGCAAAAAAGCTAATTGAAACCGGGGAAGTAGGGAAAATCTACAGTTTTAGAACGGCATTTGGCCATCCCGGTCCAGAAACATGGAGTGCTGATGGACCACGGAGCTGGTTTTTCAAAAAAGAGCAAGCATTTATTGGCGCAATGGGAGATCTCGGTGTACACAAAACGGATTTAATCCGCTATTTACTTGGGGAGGAAGTTGTTGAGGTTGCCTCGTTTGTTGAAACAAGTGCAAAAACCAATAGTGATGTCGATGACAACGCGGTATGCATTCTGAAAACTGAATCCGGTATTGTCGGTACTCTTGCGGCAAGCTGGTCCTATGTATCAAAGGAGGATAATTCTACCATTATTTACGGAGAAAATTCGATCCTTCGGCTGGAGGAAGACCCGCAATGCTCATTGATTGTTCACTATAAAAATGGTGAAACCGTAAAATATGAACTGGGGAAAATTCAGTCAAATGAAGAAGGGGGGCAGCAAAGCTCCCATGTAATTGAGCATTTTGTCGATTGCATTCTAAATGATACTGAACCGCTAATTACCGGGGAAGAAGGAATGAAGTCCTTAAACGTTATTTTAGCTGCTCTTGAATCCAATGAAACGAAACAAATTGTGAATTTGGATACAAAGGCATTGATTAAATGAGGTGTTTTTATGAGTAAACTGCGGATTGGGATTGTCGGTACCGGAGGAATTGCTATCAACCGCCATATCCCAACCTTTTTACAATTAAATGTGATGGCCTCGATTGAGGGAGTTTATGACATTGATCAGGTACGTGCCGAACAGGTTGCCTCCCAGTTTAATATTTTAAAAGTTTATCCATCTTACCAAGAAATGTTCAGAAATGTCGATGCTATTGTTATTTGTACACCAAATAAGTTCCATGCTGAAATTACCGTTGCTGCCCTTGAAGCCGGAATCCATGTCCTATGTGAAAAACCAATGGCACTGACCGCTTCAGAATGCCGGCAAATGGCAGAGGCGGCAAAAAGGTCAGGAAAAGTTCTAGCTGTTGCCTATCATTATCGTTTTATGAAAGAGGCCAGAGCCGCTAAAAAAGTCCTCTTAGCCGGGGACATCGGGAACCCGCTTGTGGTCCGCGTGCAGGCCTTGCGCCGGCGCAAGGTGCCAGGTTGGGGTGTATTTACCAATAAAGAATTACAGGGTGGCGGCAGTTTAATCGATTATGGTTGTCATCTTCTCGATTTGGCCCTTTGGTTAATGGGGAATGCGGAACCGATTGAGGTTTCCGGGTCTACCTACAATGCCTTAAGCAAAACAGAAGGAGAGGTAAACCAGTGGGGGTCTTTTGATCATCAAACCTTTGATGTCGATGATCATGTTACTGCCTATATCAAATTTTCAAACGGTGCATCGATGCTTTTTGAAACATCATGGTCCAATAATATTAAAGAAGATGTGGTTGAAAATGTCAGTATCTCCGGTGAAAAAGGTGGATTAGAGGTTTTTCCGCTTACCTTGAACTATGCAAAACATGGCATGTTGTTTAATAGCCAAGCTGCGTGGATCCCAGGGGAGGATAAGCCGGACGTGCCACAAGCAGAAAATTTTATCCAAGCTTGTCTCGGTCATGCTGAGTTGGTGGTGAATCCAGAGGAAGCGGTTAGGGTTTCTCAAATTATTGAAGCGATTTATCAAAGCAGCCTATCTGGCAACGGAATTAAATTTTAATAGAAAGGTAGTGATCATTTATGCAGCTTGGAGTATTTACGGTGTTGTTTTCCGATAAGAAGTTTGAAGAAATGCTCGATTATGTCCAAGAATCCGGTCTTACTGCTGTTGAAATTGGTACGGGGAACTATCCGGGGGATGCACACTGTGACCTTGATGGGCTGCTTGAAAATAAGGAGAAACGTGCAGTTTATCTGCAACAGTTAGAAAAGCGTGGATTGACTATAAGTGCCTTTAGTTGCCACGGAAATCCACTCTCTCCAGATAAAGAATTAGCAAGGACATCACATGAAACCTATGTAAAGACCGTACAACTAGCGGAATTGATGGAGGTTCCCGTTATAAACTGTTTTTCCGGAACTGCGGGCGACCATGAAGGAGCAAAATATCCAAACTGGCCTGTTGCCCCATGGCCAAATGAATATGGTGAGGTATTAAAATGGCAGTGGGAAGAAAAGCTCATTCCATATTGGAAGGAATGGGGGAAATATGCTGAAGACCGCAATGTAAAAATTGGTCTAGAGCTCCATGGCGGTTTTCTCGTTCATACCCCCTATACGCTTTTAAAGCTAAGGGAGGAAACCTCTAAAGCGATTGGTGCCAATCTTGATCCTAGCCATTTATGGTGGCAGGGGATTGATCCGGTTGCTGCGATTAAAATTCTTGGCAGAGAGCAGGCTATTCATCATTTTCATGCAAAAGACACGTATATTGATCAGGAGAATGTCAATATGTATGGTCTCACTGATATGCAGCCGTATGGAAGTGTGCAGACTAGAGCCTGGTCCTTTCGCTCCGTTGGCTGCGGACATAGTCTTCAGGATTGGTCTGATATGATGAGTGCTTTACGTACCTATGGCTATGATTATGTGGTCAGCATTGAACATGAGGATCCGTTAATGTCAATTGAGGAAGGATTCAGGCGGGCAGTTCGTAATTTGAAAGCGGTATTGATTGAGGAAAGACCATCATCTATGTGGTGGGTATAGATGTATAGGTTTTGGCTCGCTAATATTAAAATGGGCGAGCCTTTTATTACACCTGCGATTATTGGCTGGTTGAGGTGAAGGTCGAAACTGAAAAAGCTTCCAAAAAGCCTTTTGGTAAAAATTATGATATAATTTTTTTGAAAAAGGGGGAGAGTATGTGGAAGAACTAATTGTCAAAGCGATTCAAGATGAATATCCAGATGACTTTGCCTGGTGTTATGGTTGTGGCCGCTTGAATGAGGAGGGGCATCATTTTCGCACCGGTTGGCAAGGTGATCAGACTGTAACAATTTATTCACCAGAAGCAGCCCAATTAGCCCTGCCTGGATTTGTCTATGGAGGGATTATTGCTTCTCTGATTGACTGTCACGGGACTGGTTCGGCTGCATTAGCTTTACATCGAAAAAATGGCCATGAGGCTGGAGATGGAGCGGAGCCGCCTCGATTTGTAACCGCTTCCTTAAAGGTAGACTTTCTTAAACCTACACCGCATGGGATCCCGTTAAAAGCAGTCGGTACGGTTACTGAAATTCATCCGAAAAAGTGGAAAGTGGATGCAGAAGTCTTTGCAAACGATGAACTTTGTGCCCGCGGCGAAGTCATCGCTGTTGTTATGCCTAGTTCATTTATAACCAAATAAGTGCATATAAAAAAAGCAGTGGATATCAATTAAGTTGAAATTCCACTGCATTTTTATTGGTTAAAGTGTCCACCCCACACGTACAAAAAGAAAAAAATTCCACGGGCGGTACCTGTCACCGGTAATCGGAAATTAATTTTTCCAGTTGGTTGAGTTCTTTTTCGGCATAATATGATATTTCCGATTTTAGGGTCGCGAGGGCACTCTCAATTAGATATTTCCGTGGTGATCTAATATGCATGAGTTCTTCTTGAATAAAATTTAATAATTCGAGATATTTTTCTTGATCCTCTTCATTCGGGCTGTTTTTTGTAATCATTTTCTTTAAATCAGACCTAATTTGAATCAACTGGTCTTTTAGCTCCCGTCCATTTTCTTTACACTCAGGAATCCAGTTTGCTAGCAGTTCTGGTCCGATTAAATAATTTCCTGATTCGAAAACCTCACCAACTATGCCTACCATCCTCTCAACACTGTATCGGACGACCTTGCTGATATTTGTAATTGTGCCATTAGCAAGGTGATCGAAATGGATGTTTTGCTGCAAAATTCCCATAAACATGATAGCGCAATCCATTAAATAGGCTTTTTTATCTTCGCCAAATAAGTCAATAAATCGGTTATAGAGCCAGCGGAGCATGAAAAATTGTCCTCTTTTGAGAAATTCCTTCATTTCAGCATCATTCGAGAACATTACTTCTTCAAAAAGCGTGAAAAGCCGATTCTTTTTATTAGACCGCATTTGTATTTCCATTTGTTTAATAAAAATTTCAATATCAGACGGGTCTTGTCCGATCAGTAACTCATTCCGCTCCCTGTCCATGTTTTTAAAAATGGATTTAAAAATGGCTATTAATAATTCGTTCTTCGAAGAAAAATAATTATAGAAGGTTCCTTTTGAAATTCCGCTAAAATCTAAAATATCCTGAATAGACGTTGCTTGGAATCCCTTCTCAATAAATAATTGATGTGCTTTTTCAATCACGTGCTGCTTTCGATCTTTCATTAATATCACCTTGAATTCAATTTATCCCGCTTTAACGGGCAGTATGACCCCTTCTTCGAAGCTTTAAAATTTGAAGATATAAGTGAGGGGTAACTGCTCGTAAAAGCCCAATTGGTTCAACTAACAATCAGTGGGAGATGGAAAAAACCCCCACTGATTGAAGTTTCACTTTATACCCCTTGTATAATTCTATAGTACATTATTTTCTTTGTTAAAACAAACCCTGTGAAAAACATGGAATTTTCTTATTGCAAAAATTGAACTGCTGGTATATGATATTGTCTATGTGAAATAACAGTTCAAAAAAATGAACTATTAGTTTATAGGGGGTATTACCTTGGAGCAATCTGTTCAACAGACAAATCGCCCGCCATACGGGATTCTTGCCATCCTGATGATTGGGGCTTTCATTTCCATGTTAAATGAAACACTTTTAAATGTAGCATTACCGTCCATTATGAAAGACCTGGATGTTTCCGCATCAACGGTTCAATGGCTTTCAACCGGATATATGCTCGTAAATGGAGTCATGATTCCAGCAACAGCCTTTTTAATTCAAAAGTATACGGCAAGGCGGTTATTTTTAACAGCCATGAGTTTATTTTTATTAGGGACGATTCTTGCAGGTTTCGCAACATCCTTTCCAATTTTATTAGTGGCAAGGATGATTCAAGCCTCTGGCTCTGCGATTATGATGCCGTTATTAATGAACGTCATGTTAACAAGCTTTCCTCCTGAAAAAAGGGGAGCAGCGATGGGGCTTTTCGGTTTAGTCTTCATCTTCGCTCCGGCAGTTGGACCTACTTTATCAGGTTGGTTAATTGAACACTATGACTGGAGAATGCTCTTCCATTTCGTCACACCGATTGCTGCAATTGTCGTTTTGATTGCTATTTTCTTACTAAAAGATAAAAAGAAAGATATGGAAATTCGTCTTGATTTTCTTTCCTTTTTATTATCAAGTATAGGTTTTGGCGGTTTATTGTACGGCTTTAGTTCTGCGGGGAATAAAGGCTGGGACAGTCCGCAGGTGTATATAACGATTATCGTAGGAGCTATCTCTTTAGTCCTATTCATTTGGCGTCAATTAAAGCTTGAAGTACCAATGCTTAATTTCCGAATTTACAAGTATCCAATGTTTACATTATCATCGGCGATTTCAATTGTCATCACGATGGCCATGTTTTCTGCGATGCTGCTTTTACCAATCTATGTTCAATCCATTCGCGGAATTTCGCCAATCAAATCTGGATTACTTATGCTGCCTGGTTCTATATTAATGGGGATTATGTCACCTATTACCGGCAAATTATTTGATAAATATGGCGGACGTGTATTAGCTATTATTGGTTTATCCATTATGATTATCACAAGTTACTTCTTAAGCACCTTAACACTTCATACATCTTACACGGAGTTAATCCTTATTTACTCAGCTAGGATGTTCGGGATGTCGATGGTGATGATGCCGGTTATGACGAATGGATTAAACCAATTGCCTGCCCATCAATATCCGCATGGTACAGCAATGAACAGTACATTGCAGCAAGTTTCCGGTGCGATTGGCTCTGCATTATTAGTTACCATCATGTCTAATCGTACAAAAACGCATGCTACAGACTTGGCAGCTTCAGCGATGAAGCATTTGACTGGAAAGCCAACTCCAGAGGCATTAGCTGAAATGAAACAACAAATTGCTATGAAAGCGATGCTTGAAGGAATTAATGACTCCTTCTTAGTTTCTGTTGGAATTGCCTGTATTGCACTGATTCTTGCCTTCTTTATTAAAAGGGTTAAACCGGCAGGGAATCCGCATCAGGGAGCAGCTGACAAAAAGGTTGTCACCAAATTAGCTGAAAATTAATTAGAAGGAAACCAGGGAGTAACGATATTAAATCGTTGCTCCCTGGTTGTGTTATTTTAAAAGTTGCTATTAAAGGCTTATTATTGGGATAATATAGTTATAAGAAATGAGGAGGATTTTTATGTCTAATCAACTACTACTCGAAGATGCCTATATTGAACGCTGTAATAAAGAAACAGAAGAACTGATTGCTAAAGAAACCCATTCATTTTTAAGCCACCCCCTCGATTACTTGAAAAAAAATAACAAGGAATTTTTATACATAGAGTCCAAACACTTTGAAGAAATTCATGTTGATGCGGTTTCTTTAGAGGCGGATGATGTTTTCGGTACCTATGACGTGATGTTGGGATTAAGGCTTCAAAAGAAATTTGGTAATGCTCTAAAAGAGGAGTTAAATCATAACTTAAAAGGTAATGACGCTAAATTCGATTTGTTGTTTAGCAATGAGGACGGACTTTGGGATTTGAATTTTGCTCTGAACTATGTAGAGGGATTCGACGAGGCTTTATCTATTGGTGAGGCCTATAAGCTCATCCATCAATTTTTAGTTAAGCTGGTTGAAAAAATCAAGTGATCTGGTAAATTTATAGAAACCATGAGAGAGGTGAAACTGTGCGAGTTATTTCCTTGTGCCCCAGTAATACAGAAATTATGGAATTCCTAGGATTATCAAATTTATTGGTTGGAGTTGATGATTTTTCTGATTGGCCGGTTTCGATGGCCAATCTTCCGAGATTGGGTCCGGATTTGTCAATTAATATGGATCTGGTTGAAGAATTGAAACCGGATATGGTTTTAGCCTCTTTAAGTGTACCCGGGATGGAAAAAAACGTGGAGGCACTTAAAGAAAGAGGAATCCCCCATATTGTGTTAAATCCGCAGTCCTTATCCGATATTGAAGAAGATTTGATGAAAACGGCTGAAGCTCTTCAACAAAGAGAATGCGGTATCGAAGCTGCCAAGAGATTTCGGTACAGAATAGAAAAGGTTAAAGAAAGAGGTTTGATGACCCAAGATCGACCGGCACTTTATTGGGAATGGTGGCCAAAACCAATTTTTACCCCGGGAAAAATCAATTGGCTGACGGAGATTTCTGAAATAGCCGGAGCAAGAAACATTTTTGACGATGTTGAACTTGCCAGTGTTCAAACGGATTGGGAAGATGTTTTGACTCGAAAACCGGATTTTATTTGCCTTGCCTGGGTTGGCGTCCGCAAGTCTAAGGTGCAGAAAAGTGTGGTCACCAAGCGTCAAGGCTTTGAAAAGCTAGATTTTAAGAGTGAGAGCCAAATTCTAATTTTGGAAGAAGAACTGTACTGCAGGCCGTCACCTCGATTATTGGATGGCCTTGAAAAGCTTTATAAAATCATTCATTTATAAAAACAAGTCTTTGCGCAATTCGCAAAGACTTGTTTTTCTTTAGCTAAGTCCTTCATCTTGAATGGAAAATGGGGACCCCGACGAGGTATGCTCATTTACCCAGCCAAGAGACATCTCGGAAACGGCTGACCAATTGGGGATTTCATTTTTATGCTGTTCAACCCAGCTCATGCAAAACTGTGGATCGATATTGTATTCTAAGCATTGGGATAAAAACGATTGAATGGTTGATTCGGTGCAGTTTTGCCATGAACCGCATGTATTAAGCCAAACATTTTCCATTTTGGTTTGTAAAGATAGCTCATTTATAAAATCACTGAATTGATTTTCGTGGTTCATTTTGGACCTCCTTGTCATAAATTTCGTATTTTTTCACAAAGATACTTCATAAGTATGTCCAAGGAAAATTGAAAAAATTACTGGTATTCTTATTTATATTCACAGGGGAAATGGATGGCGATTCCAAAATATTACTACAAAGATTAAATTGTAATTAGCAGAATAATAACGAAAAAGACACATGGGTTATATGGAACCGTGTGCCTATTCTTATGTTTATTTTTTAAATTGTGATATTATTCAACATAAAAGTGATAGGGAAAGGATGAAATACGTTGTCTTTTGAAAGTGTAAAGGTCCATTTTAAACAATGGAATCGTGAGCAGGATATTATGGAATTCGAAACTTCAAGCGCTACAGTAGAGTTGGCTGCTGAAGCCATTGGTGTGATTCCCGCTCGAATAGCAAAGACATTGTCCTTTAGGGGCGATGAGGAAAAAGCAATTTTAATTGTTGCGGCAGGAGATGCAAAAATTGATAACAAAAAATTTCGCCAAACTTTTGGCTTTAAAGCAAGGATGCTTAATCCCGACGAAGTGCTCGAACAAACGGGACATGCGATTGGAGGGGTATGCCCTTTCGGATTAGCTAATGATTTGGATGTGTGCTTGGATGTTTCGATGAAACGGTTTCATACGCTGTTCCCGGCTTGCGGAAGTTCCAACTCGGCCATCGAATTAGCAATCGATGAATTATTCCAATATTCTTTTGCAAAAGGCTGGGTAGATGTTTGCAAAGGATGGCAGGAAGCTGAGAGAGAAGAAAAGTTAGCACAACATAGTATTTAAACTAAGAAAAAAGCAGTCGTTATTACAAACGACTGCTTTTTTTATGAACCTAATGACAATTTTCTGATAACAAAAGGAATCTTCTTTTTTATATTATAATAGAAAAGTAATCTCAATGCTTATTCAGGAAAGTTGGCTTGTGATGAAACCAAATTGGAAATTATTAATTGAATTATTTTGGATCTTTTTTAAAATTGCCCCCGTGACCTTTGGCGGAGGGTATGCAATGATTCCGTTAATTGAAAGGCAATTTGTTCTTAAAAAACAATGGCTGAAAATGAAGGAAGTTTCCGATATCTTTGCTTTGTCCGGTACAGCACCAGGGGCGATTGCCGTGAATTGTGCCACCTTTATTGGTTATCGGTTTGGAGGGATATGGGGCGCCATCGCAGCATTGGCGGGTATTCTTTTACCAACTGTATTGATTGTATGTTTTCTCAGCATCTTTTTTATTTTATTTAAAGGTCATTCCTATTTTGAGGCAGCTTTCCTGGGGATTCGTGCCGCTGTAGTAGCTTTAATCGTCTATGCTGCCATCGAAATATCAAAAACAGCCTTATTGGATAAATCAACTTTTATCCTCTGTGCAGGCATGGTTGTGATGATGTTGGTTTTCCAAATACATCCCATCATCGCGCTTTTTTTAGGAGCATTATCCGGAATGATGATTATCAAAGCGAAAAAATGGTTAGGGATCGCTGTTCGATTAGAAAAAATAAAGGATCCACAAAACGGTAAAAAAGCAGGGTAGGAGGGAATGGCATGTTACTGGAATTATTTTTATTATTTTTCGTGATCGGTGCTGTTTCTTTTGGCGGCGGTTATGCGATGATCCCTATTATTGAACGGGAAGTGACACAGCGCGGCTGGCTGACCACCTCTGAATTTACCGATTTTGTTGGATTAGCCGGTATGGCTCCCGGTTCGATTGCCTCAAATAGTGCGACATCCGTAGGGTATCATATTGGAGGGATTTACGGTGCGCTGATTTCTTCTCTGGCGATTACGCTTCCATCCCTAATTTTCATTCTCGTGATGGCTAAAAATTATGAAAAAGTGAAAGATCATCCACTCATTACTTCAGCCTTTTATGGGCTGCGTCCGATTGTTACCAGTTTAATTATTTATGCAGCCATCAATTTTGCGCTCTCAAATGGGGTTATTGCCTTTGATTTTTCAACAAAGATGCTGCGTATGTTCATCATTTTTGCGGTATCCTTATGTTCTCTGCTATTTTTAAAACTCCATCCGTCGATTGTGATTATCATGGCAGGAATCCTCGGAATTTTCGTATTTAGATAATAATTTATAAGGAAGGATTTAATGAATTCAACCATTACATTAATAAAAGAATGGCAGCAAACACTGCAAAATGAGATCAATTATTTAAAAAAATTCGGCAGTAATAAGCATATTGTTTCAAACGGGCGTTTTTTAACAAACGACCATGTTTTTACTTATTATTTTGATACATCAACCCCATTAAAAATTCCTGTGGGGTCATCTATAAAAATAGAGTGGGGCGGGTTAAAACAAAACGGGCGGATTTTATCATCAGAGGGCAGAGGAATCATCATTGCCCTAGAACAAGCTTGGGGAGATTTGATTCCGGAGGCTTTTTTATTTCATGATCCGTGGGAACTATTGGAACAGCTTATTCAACGCTTGGATGGAATAAAAAAAAGCAAGCAAAAACGTATTAGAGTAAGAAGGCTAATGGACCCTTCAATGCCCGCCAAGCATCCAGTTGAAAAAATCAAAAGTAATGTCCATGAATTGGTGTTACGATCTAAATACAATCCTGTAACATTTGTTTGGGGACCGCCTGGGACTGGCAAAACGTACACGCTTGCTCGAGTGGCGGCAAATAAATATTTTCAGAAAAAAAGAGTCTTGATCCTTTCGCACAGCAATCAAGCTGTGAATGTATTAATTAGTGAAATTTCTCGTTTTATTAAAAAAAAGCAGCTCTTTCAGGAGGGGGATGTCCTTCGCTATGGATTCCAAGCAGGGGGTGGTCTGCCTGATGGGGAAGTTCTGACCACTAGCCAGTTAATTGAAAAGCAGGACCCTGGACTAGCTGAGAATAAAAACTTCTTATTGGAAGAACGACGGATGTTGAAACAGGACTTAGCTCGTTCATTTAGTAAACGAGATTCCAATCAGCTTTTAGAGCTTGAAACAAAAATTGCCAAGGTATTAGAAAAGATTCGTCAAAAAGAATTGCAATTTGTCAAGGATGCACTAATTGTCGGTACGACACTTGCGAAAGCAGCCAGTGATGCCTCTATTTATGAAAAAGATTTTGATGTGGTCATTCTGGATGAAGCAAGTATGGCATATGTTCCTCAAGCTGCATTTGCTGCAACGCTCGGAAAACGCGTGATTATTTGCGGTGATTTTAAACAATTGCCGCCAATTGCCTCTAGCCGTGATGCGTTAGTCGAGAAATGGCTGAGAGAGGATGTGTTTCATCGGGCAGGTATCGTGGATTGGGTGAAAAAAGGGGAGCTTCATCCTCATTTATTTTTACTAAAAGAACAAAGACGAATGCATCCGGATATTTCGGCATTTACCAATCGCTATATTTATCAGTCGCTGGTCGGGGATCATGTAAGTGTTCAGAAAAGCCGCAATCAAATTGTTGAAAAAGCACCATTCCCGCAAAAAGCATCGCTTATGGTAGACACAAGCTTTACAGGAGACTACTGTATGACGGACCGGACCTCAAATTCTCGTATGAACGTATGGCAGCTTTTGCTTTCCTTCCAATTAATTCATGAATCCTATTTAGCAGGAGCAAAATCAATTGGTTATGTGACTCCATACCGCGCTCAGGCAAATTTAATGGAGCTTTTATTGGATGATTTGTATCAAAATGAACGGATGACCGCTGATATTATCGCTGCCACTGTCCATCGGTTTCAAGGAAGCGAGCGCGATGTAATGGTGTTTGATACCGTTGATGGCGGACCGCAGGAACGGTCTGGAATGCTGTTAATTGGCAAGGATAGTGAACGGCTCATCAATGTTGCGATAACAAGGACAAAAGGGAAATTCATACATGTGAGTAATCAGATGTTTATCCGTAAACATGTTTATCATGGGAAAACCTTAAGGCAGCTTGTTGAATATCAGGTAAAACAAAATCAAACTGTAACGCAAAGAGAGATTGGGAAATGGATTCAACATCAGCTTCCCCGGCTACAGTGGGTACATGCATTAAAACTGGAGAAGATTTTTCAGGATCTTGATAGTGCAAAGAGCTCGATTATATTATCGCTACCGGCGCATACCGTTCTGCCTGAACATTGGCAGAAGAAATTAATGAACCGTAATAACCATGTTCGATTGACGATTTTATCTCCCCGGCAGTGGGCAAATCTACAACCTAATGAATGGTTCATGAACAGTCCTTCCTTCCCTTTTTTGATGATCGATGAACATACTTTATGGCTGGGGGTACCATTTGAAGGAGCCATAGATGTTCGACCGCCTTTTGTTGCTGCTCGCGTGGAGTCCGAGAAATTAGCAAATTATTTACTGGATCAATTTCAAATTCAATTGTAGAATGAAAACTTCTTGTTTAGTCATGACCACAACGGAAACATGCTGGAAGATGTACTGGCCGCAGGAAAACATCAAGCAAAACGAACCGTTACGGTTGCGGAATGGGTTAAAAAAGCAAATCAATGGAATTTTACAAAAAGTGCTCTGAGTTGATTAGAGCACTTTTTGTTGTTTTCGACATTTTTTTAGACGATGTCGAAATGTTTATTGCTCAAAAGTAGAGATTAAATAAATTTATTCGCTATATTTTTACATTTTTTTTAATTTGATTATGATAAATTGATATAGTATTCGAAAGAGTACAAAGTACGATCACCTCACAAATTTTGTTTTTCATTTCTAAACCTGCACATTTAACATCATTTACTCGTTTTTCATTCATTTTAGTCAGAAAATTCATTTTACATATTGGTTAATAAAAAGCTTACATTATTTTACAGATTGTGTAATGAAATGCATTTTTAAGGTCTGTAAAATAGAATTAAGATGCAGAATTTTCTGTAGTATTTTTTGGAAAAGGGGGCTGAATTTTTCAAATCTAGTAAACCAATCGTTATTTTGTAAAGCGCTTTCATTTTTACTAGAATCCTATTCATATATAAGGAGGGTTTCTCATTGGCAAGTGAAAACATGCAGCGTATTTCCTTAACCAATCTTGAAAAAAACTTTCAAGAAGTTGAATCAGCCCTAACAAACCGTGAAGCAATTGAAGAGGCAAACCGATGCCTTTATTGTTATGATGCTCCGTGTATAAAGGCCTGCCCAACCGGGATTGATATTCCAACATTTATTAAAAAAATTGCCTCTGGAAATTTGCTTGGATCAGCGAAAACGATTATGTCCTCCAACCCCGTTGGCGCTAGCTGTGCAAGGGTATGTCCTACAGAGGAGCTTTGTGAGGGTGCGTGTGTCTTAAATCATTCTACAAAGCCGATTATGATTGGCAACCTGCAAAGATATGCGACCGATTGGGCGATTCAAAATGAACAAACTCTCTTCCAGCCTGGTGAGTCTAACGGGAAATCAGTTGCCATTATCGGCGGCGGTCCTGCGGGATTATCAGCTGCCAGGGAACTTGCCCGGTTTGGGTATGATGTAACGATTTTCGAATCAGCAGAAAAAGCGGGCGGATTGAATACCTTTGGGATTGTCTCCTTCCGTTTGCCACAATCCATTTCCTTCTGGGAAGTCAATCAAGTTGAAAAATTGAATGTCAAAATCAAGACGAATACGATGGTGGGCAGAGATGTGTCACCAGAATATTTAAAGGAAAATTTTGATCTGATTGTTTTAGCAGCGGGAATGGCGCATGTTCCGAACCTTGGTATTGAAGGAGAGGAACTCGAAGGTGTGCATGATGCAATCGAATTTGTAAAGGCAACTAAGGGCGGACAGCTCAAAAATGACTTTGTTGGAAAGCGTGTAGTGGTCATTGGGGCGGGGAATACCGCCATTGATGGTGCAACCTGTTCCGTTCGTTTGGGCGCTGAAAATGTAAAAATTCTCTACCGGAGAACGGAAGAGGAAATGACCGCTTATGACTTCGAATATGAATTTGCCAAACAGGATGGAGTCGAGTTCCGCTGGTTAACAGCACCGAACCGGATTCTTGGAAAAAATGGGAAGGTAACCGGTATTGAGTGCATAAAAATGATGCTTGGTGAACCGGAAAAAGATGGGCGCCGCCGCCCTGTTCCAATCGAAGGCTCTGAATTTATCCTGCCGGTTGATGCGGTAGTAAAAGCTATTGGACAAACCAGACATCTACCGTTAATTGAGTCGCTTGGACTTGAGCATAAAGGCGGAGTCGTTCAAGTCAATCAGGTAACCTTCCAAACCTCTGAAGCAAATATTTTTGCCTGCGGTGATATTGTGTTCGGTAAAGGAAAAGGCGATGCGATGGTTGTTACAGCGGCCCAGCAAGGAAAACAGGTTGCTTACGCCATTCACAAACAATTCACTGTAGTAGAAACAGTTTAATAGGTTGATATTATTTGGAAATGGAAGGGAGTAAAAAGGATGGCAGATTTACGAATTAATCTTGCGGGGATCAAGTCTCCAAATCCGTTCTGGCTTGCTTCGGCACCTCCTACGAATTCAGGCTACCAGGTACAGCGGGCATTTGAAGCCGGTTGGGGGGGAGCTGTTTGGAAAACCTTAGGTGACCCGATTTTGAATGTATCTTCCAGGTTTGCGGCTGTTAGCTTTAACGGGCAAAGAGTCGCAGGCTTTAATAATATTGAATTAATTACCGACCGGCCATTGGACGTCAATTTAAAAGAAATCTATGAAACAAAAAAACGCTTCCCGAATCATGCGATCATCGCCTCCTTGATGGTCGAGCCAAAACAGGAAAAATGGCATGAAATTGTCAAGCGTGTCGAGGATGTTGGGGTGGACGGTCTTGAGCTAAACTTCGGCTGTCCCCACGGTATGGCAGAGCGGGGAATGGGGGCTGCTTCCGGACAGGTACCGGCCCTAGTGGAAAAGCAAACCTTCTGGGTTAAAGAGGTTGCAAAAACACCAGTCATTGTAAAATTAACGCCGAATATTACCGATATTACGGCAACGGCTGAAGCAGCTGTTCAGGGTGGTGCTGATGCCATCAGTATGATTAACACCATTAATAGCTTGGCTGGGGTTGATCTCGACACTTGGAATACGATTCCGCATGTTGCCGGTAAAGGTGCTCACGGCGGCTATTGCGGTCCTGCTGTTAAACCAATTGCCCTCAACATGGTGGCGGAATGTGCCCGCCATCCTCGAATCAACGTACCAATCTCCGGAATCGGCGGAATTTCAAATTGGCAGGATGCTGTAGAGTTCTTGCTCATGGGTGCAACAGGTGTTCAGGTATGTACAGCGGCCATGCATCACGGCTTCCGAATTGTTGAAGACATGATTGAGGGCTTGAGTCATTATCTAGATCAAAAGGGTATTTCCTCCGTCACAGAAATTGTTGGTAAATCAGTTCCAAAATATTCGGATTGGGGTAATTTGGACCTTAACTATAATATTGTAGCAAAAATTAATACTGATGTTTGTATTAACTGTAATAAATGCCATATTGCGTGTGAAGATACATCCCACCAATGTATCGATATGCTGACTGATGCAAATGGAAAGGGCTATCTCAAAGTACGTGAAGAGGATTGTGTCGGTTGTAATTTATGTTCGATTGTCTGCCCGGTTGATGGAGCAATCGACATGATTGAGGTTCCAAACGAACTGCCGCCAATGACATGGAACCAGCGCCAAGCAGCACTAAATGCAGCTACTGAATGTAAGGTTGATATAAAATAGGAGGGTTATTCCAATGAAAAAATTAATTAAAAATGGAACAGTTGTCACAGCTTCCGATATCTTTCAAGCGGAGATTTTAATCGAAGATGGAAAAGTAGCACAAATTGGGACGAACCTCCCAACCCTTGGAGCTGAGGTTATTGATGCAAAGGGCTGTTACGTATTCCCTGGCGGGGTGGACCCTCATACTCATTTCGACATGCCTTTTGGCGGTACCGTTACAAAGGATGATTTTAAAACAGGGACAATTGGTGCGGCTTTTGGCGGGACGACAACCGTTATTGATTTTTGCTTAACAGACAAAGGAGTCCCATTAAAAAATGCTATCCAAACCTGGCATGAAAAGGCGGACGATAAAGCAGTCATCGATTATGGCTTCCACTTAATGATTGGCGAGATTAATGACGAGGTTCTTGCCCAGCTCCCACAAGTCATTAATGAAGAAGGAATTACTTCCTTTAAGGTTTTCATGGCTTATAAAAATGTCTTACAAGCAGATGATGAAACTTTATTCAGGACACTTGCTTTCGCGAAAGAACATGGCGCACTTGTTATGGTTCATGCCGAGAACGGTGATGTTATCGATTATTTAACGAAAAAGGCGCTGGCTGATGGAAATACCGATCCGATTTATCATGCGTTAACAAGACCTCAAGAATTAGAAGGTGAAGCTACCGGGCGCGCGGCGAAGTTAGCCGGACTGGCAAACTCTCAATTGTATGTCGTGCACGTTACTTGTGCTGATGCAGTAGAGCAAATTGCTGAAGCACGCAGAAAGGGCTTTAATGTTTGGGGTGAAACTTGCCCGCAATACTTAGTCCTTGATCAAAGTTATATGGAAAAACCAAATTTTGAGGGAGCAAAGTATGTTTGGTCGCCGCCTCTAAGAGAAAAGTGGAATCAGGATGTGCTTTGGAATGCTTTGAAAAATGGCGAGCTGCAAACACTTGGTTCTGACCAATGCTCATTTGATTTTAAAGGGCAAAAAGAATTAGGCCGCGGTGATTTCTCGAAAATTCCAAACGGTGGACCAATCGTTGAAGACCGTCTTTCCATCCTATTTTCTGAAGGTGTGAAGAAAGGCAGAATCAGCCTAAACCAATTTGTTGAACTCACTTCCACAAGGGCTGCTAAACTTTTTGGTTTATTCCCGAAAAAAGGAACCATCGCAGTGGGGGCAGATGCCGATATTGTCATTTTTGATCCAATTGTTGAACGCGTGATTTCTGCTGAAACCCATCATTTGGCTGTTGACTATAATGCCTTTGAGGGCATGAAGGTTACGGGTGAACCGGTTTCCGTAATGGTTCGTGGCGAATTTATTGTCCGCGATAAGCAGTTGGTTGCAAAACCAGGATCAGGTCAATTTTTAAAGAGAGCAAAATACAATACGCCTGTCATTCAAAGCGAATCATTACCGATTAACTAAAATACATCTACGAATCAGCAATTGTTTTATTAAACAATTGCTGATTCGATATTTTCGGAAGGAAACAATAAGTTATATGTAGAATGAAATAAAGGGGGGATACCATGTCAGAATATCATCAGTTTCTAGATGAACGGGATAAAATCGATTTTCTTATTCAAAAAGGTTTTCGGATACATGGAGTCAATGAACATTTAAATGGTTCAACCGTAGATTTTGTTCATCCTGAAGAAAATAAAACAGAAACACTTCTGATTGGAAATGCAAATGCAAGAAAATACTTTTCAAGTTTGCTTATTCAACAGAATCAAGGCTGATATAAAATAAGGATTGGTTTTTATGCCAATCCTTTTTGAAATTAAATTTTACATAAAAAGGGGCCAGATACATGAAAGAAAATTTCCAGCTTAAGGTCTCCGATATTTTACGGCGTAAGCACTTTGAAAATGCCTTGGTTGTGGCAGGAGCAGAGGGACTGCAGCGAATCGTCAAATGGGTCCATGTCGTTGAAGTAAAAAGTATCCGTAACCTGCTGAGTGGTCAGGAACTTATATTATCAACAGGTGTTGCCTGGAAAGAAGACCATCTATTTTTCACAATGGTTGAACAATTAATTGAAATTCAGGCGGCAGGACTATGCATCGAGCTTGGAACCTATTTAACTGAAATTCCGGCTGAAGTCATTGAAATTGCCAATCTGCATCAATTTCCCATCATCGCTTTTCAACAAGAAGTTCCATTTGTTGAGATTACCCAGGATATCCATTCCGTCATGATCAATCAACAATACCGGATGATTTCTGATTTAGAAAACTATTCGCAAAGCTTGAATAAACGGCTGCTATCCATTGAAACGTATGAGGATATCCTCCAATTTATTTTTTCGTCTTTAGATGTTCAAATTATTTTCCGCCTGAGAAATCAGGAATATGAGTTTATTCCAGAAATCAATGGAGATGAACAAAAGTCTTTCATTAAAAAGCTGGAAGCTGGAAAAACCGGCACGAACAATCAATTTGCTTATGCACCGATTTATTTGTTTGGACAGGAATACGCTGAGCTCTATCTGTATTCAACTGAACTTCCCATCAGTGAGTTTGATTTATTGATTTTGGATCGGACCGCAACGGCATTGGCACAGCATTTGTTAAGGGATTTGTATGTGGAGGAAAAAAAACGCGTTGAAGAATTTGAATGGCTTCAGGGGTGGCTCGACGGCGAACATTCAGAGGAAGGGATTAACGAATATTTACTTGAGCAGGGGATCAAGCCGAAAACCAGTGATGCCGTTGTTTTAATTGCAAAGGTTTCAGCTGTAAAGGAAAAATCCAGTCAAGATGTTACCTACTTAAAACTATTATTCCGCTCTGTTTTTGAACAAAATGGTTTTGCTGTTTTTTCCGTCGAAAAACGAAATGCCCTGGTGTTTATTTTGTTGAATAATCGAACAAAAAAGAATTTAAAGGAACGAATCAAAAAGGCAATTGAGTCCATCCATGAGTCTGAGTTCATGAAAAAACAAAGTACAGCCAAAATGTTCATTGGAACTGGCAAGTTTGTCGAGTCACTAAGCGAACTCCATAAAAGCTATTTTACCGCAAAAGAAACGGTAAGAATTCATCAGGAAATGACCAAAAAGCAACTCTACAGCTTTTATGAGGATTTACATTTGTATCGACTCATTTCCCAAATTAATAAACATATTGATCTACAGGAGCTTGTTACGGAATATTTACAGCCCGTTATACAATATGACCAAAAATATAATGGAAAGCTGCTTGAAACCTTAAAAGCTTATTTAGAATGTAATGGGTCGAAACAGGAAACTTCAAACAGACTTTTTATCGTAAGACAGACCCTTTATCATCGTCTCCAAAAGCTTGAAAACCTATTGGGAAATGATTTTATGGAGCATGAAAAACGGGTAGCCATTGAATTTATGATTCTCGTAAATGATTATTTAGCTCCCTCGGGGCAAAAAAAGGAATTCAAGGCTCGTTAGTCTTCAAGATTTAATCAATATTTTAGAAGAGTGTTCACAATGTCGAAAAAATAATGCTAGCCATTTTACACTTTGTCTAATGAAAGCCTTTTAATTATGAGCGATAATTAACACATAGGGATTTCCAATATTCAAAAAACTTAGGTTAAATAATAAGGAGGACAAAACATGAGCGTGACAAAAAATGATACAGTTGTTTTAAAAAATTATATTAACGGTGAGTGGATAAACTCTAACAGTGAACAAACACTTGATGTGCTAAATCCAGCAACAAATGAGGTTTTGGCGAAAGTTCCAGTTTCAACGAAGGAAGATGTAGAAAAAGCAGTAGCAGCTGCAAAAGCGGCCTTTAAAGAGTGGAAAAACGTACCGGTTCCAAAAAGAGCTCGTATTCTATTTAAATTCCACACTCTTTTATCTGACAATCATGAAGAGCTTGCTAAATTGATTGTTCAGGAAAATGGTAAGGCCTACAAGGAAGCCTATGGTGAGGTGCAGCGCGGGATTGAATGTGTTGAATTTGCTGCAGGTGCACCGACTTTAATGATGGGAGAAACACTATCCGGAATTGCAGAAAATATTGATTCGGAAATGTTCCGTTATCCAGTAGGTGTTGTGGGCGGGATTACGCCATTTAACTTCCCAATGATGGTTGCCCTTTGGATGTTCCCAATGGCTGTTGCCTGCGGAAATGCATTTGTCTTAAAACCATCAGAGCGTACACCACTTTTAGCCAATCGCTTGGCAGAACTATTTACTGAGGCAGGGGCCCCAAAAGGAATTTTAAACGTTGTGCACGGTGCACACGATGTTGTAAATGGATTACTTGAACATAAAGATGTTGCCGCTATTTCTTTTGTTGGCTCTCAGCCGGTTGCCAAATATGTTTATGAGCGGGCAGCTGCAGAAGGCAAAAGAGTTCAAGCATTATCCGGTGCGAAAAATCATCATATTGTAATGCCGGATGCTGATTTAGATAAGGCTGTTCAAAATGTTATCAGCTCCACATTTGGAAGTGCTGGTCAACGTTGTATGGCATGTAGTGCCGTGGTCGTTGTTGGTGATAATGCACCATTTATCGCGGCATTAAAGAAGGAAGCAGATGAAATAATCATTGGAAATGGTATGGATGACGAAGTGTTATTGACTCCTGTTATTCGTAAAGAACAACGAGAAAAAGCTCTTGGTTATATCGAAAAGGCGCTTCAAGAGGGTGCTGATTTAATCCGAGACGGGCGCAGAGAAATGAATGATCTTGCGGAAGGAAATTACTTAGGACCCACTATTTTTGATCATGTTACACCGGATATGACGATTGCGAAAGAAGAAATTTTTGGTCCTGTTTTAAGTCTTCTTCGTGCAAAAGACTTAGATGAAGGGTTGGAATATATCCGCAAATCAAGATTTGGTAATGGAGCAACTATTTATACGAATGATGCCAAAGCGGTTCGTCAATTCCGTGAAGAAGCAGATGCTGGTATGCTTGGGATTAATGTAGGTGTTCCTGCAACAATGGCCTTCTTCCCATTCTCAGGCTGGAAGGATTCCTTCTATGGTGATCTTCATGTTAACGGAAAAGATGGCTTAAACTTCTATACTCGTAAAAAAATGATTACTTCCCGTTTTTAATAAGCTTTCGTGCTGATTTGGGGCTTTCACCAGGGGCCACTTGACGCATCATTAATATGGAAGAATATACTATTAATAAAGCATGATTGGAGTGTTGATAAAATGGTTCAAACTAGTGGATCACAGGAAACATTACTCGAACAGGATGATCGTTATCTTTGGCATGCGATGAAGCCTTATAATCCCAATGCAACCATCGTGGCACAGAAGGCGGAGGGTTCATGGGTTACCGATACAGACGGAAATCGCTATTTAGATGCCATGGCAGGGCTATGGTGTGTGAATGTTGGCTATGGAAGACAGGAGCTTGCAGATGCAGCTTATGAACAATTAAAGGAAATGGCCTATTTTCCGCTTTCCCAAAGCCATGTACCAGCTATTAAACTAGCAGAAAAGCTTAATGAAATGCTTGGAGATGAGTATGTAATCTTTTTTTCCAACAGCGGTTCGGAAGCGAATGAAACCGCATTCAAAATTGTCCGCCAGTACCACCAGCAAAAAGGCGACCACAATCGCTATAAAATTGTTTCCCGCTACCGTGCGTACCATGGTAACTCGGGTGCAGCACTGGCAGCAACTGGCCAGGCACAAAGAAAATACAAATACGAGCCGCTTTCTGCTGGCTTTGTTCATATTGCTCCACCGGATTCTTATCGGGATGATACAAATGTATCAAATCCGCATGAATTGCAATCTGTTAAGGATATTGACCGTGTGATGACATGGGAGTTAAGTGAAACAATTGCGGCGATGATTATGGAGCCAATTATTACTGGGGGAGGAATTCTTGTTCCGCCGGAAGGATATATGAAAGCAGCAAAAGAAATCTGTGAAAAGCATGGTGCCCTATTAATTGCAGATGAAGTCATTTGCGGATTCGGCCGCACCGGTAAACCGTTTGGATTTATGAACTATGGTGTGAAACCTGATATCATTACGATGGCAAAAGGTATTACCAGTGCCTATCTTCCATTGTCTGCAACAGCTGTTCGTAAGGAAATTTACGAAGCGTTTAAAGGCACGGAAGAATATGATTATTTCCGTCATGTAAACACATTTGGCGGTAACCCTGCAGCTTGTGCATTGGCACTAAAAAATCTTGAAATCATGGAAAATGAAAAATTATTTGACCGTTCCCGTGATTTAGGAGCTAAGGTATTAAATGACTTAAAGAACCTGCTGCAAAACCATCCATATGTTGGAGATGTCCGCGGTAAAGGGCTTTTAATCGGTCTTGAATTAGTAAAGGATAAGGCAACAAAGGAACCACTGGATGTTGCTTTTGTTAATCAGGTCATTGCAAGGTGTAAGGAGAAAGGTTTATTGATTGGTAAAAACGGGGCAACAGTTGCCGGATATAATAACGTTCTAACTCTTTCACCACCATTGAATATTGAAGTGGAAGATTTAGAGTTTGTCGTTAAAACGTTAACGGATGCTCTAAATAAATTAGTTTAAGTTATGAACTTGCACTCGTAATCCTCAGATTACGGGTGTTTTTTGGTGCAAAAACTAAACCGCAATTTTATAAATTGTTCACCCACAAACGAAGGAATTTTGTCCATAACACTTCATTTTAAAAAATGCCAGAATTTTTTGATAGATGTAATTGACAGTAAAAAATGGTAGGTTATAATAAAATTAGCAAAAGTTCAAAATTTATTTTACATAATTTCAATTCTAAAATGAAGAATTTTTTTGGATTGTATGTAAACATTTTCTTTGAAAAATTCCCAATAAAATTAAGGAGAATTGCTTATGGCGGATGAAAAAATTTCTCGCTTGGTAGAAGTGGCTAAAATGTATTATCAATTAGACTATAGCCAGCAGGAAATTGCACAGAAACTAGGTATTTCCCGCCCAACCGTCTCCAGACTTCTTGTCCAGGCAAAACAAGAAGGCATAGTACAAATCAAGATTTTTAATCCGGCTGAAGATGTTGAAGAAATTGCAAGGCAATTGAAGGAAAAATTTCAGCTTAAAGACTGCATTGTTACGCCCGTAGCAAACTTTGAAGATCCAACAATAAAGGAAAAACTGGGTGAAGCAGCGGCTGATTATCTTTATAAGATTGTTGAAAGTGGCGATACAATCGGGATTACCTGGGGAACCACGATCTATCAGCTTGTGAAAAAAATGCAGCCGAAGAACGTAAAGGATGTTACCATTGTCCAGTTAAACGGCGGGGTAAGTTATTCAGAGTCCAATACGTATGCAGCTGAAATTGTTAATGGATTGGCCAACGCTTTTAATACAACACCACATTTTTTACCAGTACCGGCCATTGTAGATTCAATGGTTGTCAGACAAGCGATTGTGGCAGACCGGCATGTGAAAAAATTGCTGGAGTTAGGTAAAAAAGCCAATATTGCCATTTTTACAGTTGGTGAGCCGGGTGACCAATCGACACTGATGCATGCGGGCTATTTTTTCGATTCTGATATTGAAATTTTAAGGGAAAACAAGACGGTTGGGGATATTTGTTCACGGTTTATTGATCGTAACGGGCAAGTATGCAATGAAACCTTAAATGATCGCACCATCGGAATTGAACTCACAGATTTAGCTGAGAAAGAATATGGAATTCTGCTGGCAGGGGGAGCATCCAAAATTGACGGGATTTATGGGGCTCTTACTGGTCATTATGCTAATACTCTTATTACTGATCAGTATACAGCGAAATCATTACTCGAAATGGAAAGTGATGACCAGTAATGGAGAAGGAAAAAGGCGATACATCCTCAAGGAAGTTTTTAAAAGAAAAGGATAAATTAAAATTTTCAAAAAAATATCTTGACAAATTGCGATTTCATTTGGATAATATCTAGTAAATCTTGAAATCGGAAAAGTATGGGACTAGTAAATCTTTGGAACGTGTTAGAGAGTGAAACCCACTGGCTGGAAGGTTTCTCACGGAAAAAGGATTGAACCTGCCCTAGTAGGCTGCTTATGCAAACATAAGCCGTGTCCCTCGTTACGGGGTTAAAGTTGGGTGCTTGGCACCAATAAAGGTGGTACCGCGGAAACGATTTTTCCGTCCTTTTCTAAGGGCGGAAGAATCGTTTTTTTATTTTAAAAAAGAAAGGTCGAAGAAGTATGAAAAAACAACTCGTTGTTGTGAAAATTGGGAGCAGCTCGCTTACAGATACATCCGGGGGGATTTCGACAGAAAAAATGTATGATCATGTTCAGGCACTCGCCTTTTTAAAAGAACAAGGTCATGACGTGATTCTTATTTCATCCGGTGCAGTTGCGGCTGGATTTTCATCCCTCGGCTATCCGGTCCGCCCGAAAAATACGGCTGGAAAACAGGCTGCTGCCGCTGTCGGGCAAGGATTATTAATGCAGCATTATCATTTATTATTTCAAGAGTTTCAAATAACACCCGCACAAATTCTCATCACACGTGAAGATTTTTACAGCCAAGAACGTTTCCACAATCTTTTTTCAACCATACACGAATTACTGCAAAGAGGTGCCGTTCCAATCATCAATGAAAATGATTCGGTTTCCATTGATGAATTAACCTTCGGTGACAATGACATGTTGTCAGCGCTCGTCAGTGGATTTTTACATGCCAATGCCTTAATGATTTTAACCGATGTGGATGGCCTTTATGATGGAAATCCGAAGCAATCAAAGGACGCAAAAAAATATCATTTTATTGCCGAAGTCTCCGACGAACTGCTTGGGGTAGCAGGTGACTCGGGCTCATCGGTCGGAACCGGCGGAATGAAATCCAAACTCCTGGCTGCGAAAAAAGCTTTGTCGCTCGGGGTCAGTGTATTTGTCGGTACTGGCAAAGGAAAAGAAAAGCTTGTGGATATTTTAGCAGGAAAAGGTGATGGAACCTATATCGGCGGCCAGTTCCAAACGCAAATGCAAATGAGAAAACAATGGATTGCCTATCATTCTCAAGTCAAAGGCACAATTGAAATCGATGAAGGTGCGGAAAAAGCAATTGTTCAGCTTGGAAAAAGCCTTCTCCCAGTAGGAGTGACTAAGGTCATAGGTGAGTTTAACCCTTTTGATGTAGTTATTGTCCGAAATCCTAAAGGGCAAATCGTTGGCAAAGGGCAAATCTATTATTCTTCTGAAGTTTTACAAAAAGTAAAAGGCTTGTCAGGAGATTATTCTAAAAGTTTTTCGATCAATAAACGGGCAGAGGTCATCCATCGCGATAATTGGGTGGCAATTTTAAAGGAGGAATTAGAACGATGAATGAACTAATCGAAAAAGCTAGAAAACTTAAAAACGCTGCGAAAACCTTAGGAGGGCTGTCGACTGAGGATAAAAACGATGCCTTGGCAAGGATGGCTGATTTTTTAACAAACGATAAAGAGTTCATTTTGGCGGAGAATGCGAAGGATATAGAGAACGGCCGGAAAAAAGGATTGTCCTCATCCTTGTTGGATCGTTTGCTTTTAACAGGAGATCGAATTGATGGAATTGTTGCCGGAATTCGTCAGTTAATCGATTTAGAGGATCCGATTGGGGAAACGATTGAATCATGGGAGCGTCCGAACGGATTGCAGATTCAAACAGTGAGGGTGCCACTCGGCGTCGTAGGAATGGTGTATGAAGCAAGACCGAATGTGACCGTTGATGCTGGAAGCCTTTGTCTAAAAGCTGGAAATGCGGTCTTGTTACGCGGTAGTTCTTCGGCACTTCATTCCAATAAGGCATTAGTAGAGGTCATGCAAAAGGCTCTTGCCGGCTCGAAGATTCCCGCAGATGCTGTTCAATTATTAGAGGACACAAGCCGGGAAACGGCTGCTCAAATGTTTAAGCTTAATCAATACTTGGATGTCCTCATTCCGCGTGGCGGGGCTGGATTAATTCAAACTGTCATTCAAAATGCTACAGTGCCTGTGCTGGAAACGGGCGTTGGTAACTGCCATGTGTTTGTGGATGAAACAGCCCAAGAAAACATGGCGATTGAAATTACGGTAAATGCGAAACTGCACCGTCCATCTGTCTGTAATGCAGCAGAATCGCTATTAATTCACGAAAAATGGCCATTTGTATCCGAACTTATGAACGTTTTACATGCAAAAGGTGTTGAGTTAAGAGGCGATGAGCGGTTATGCAGCGAATACTCTTTTGTCAAGGAGGCCGTGGAGGAAGATTGGGGTACAGAATTTTTAGGTCCTGTTTTATCTGTAAAATTGGTCAAAGATGTGGGGGAAGCCATTGACCATATTGATCAATACGGAACGAAGCACTCGGAAGCGATCATCAGTGAAAACAATGAAAATGTTGGATTATTTTTCAAGCAAGTAGATGCAGCTGTTTTATATCATAATGCCTCGACACGTTTTACCGATGGGGAACAGTTTGGCTATGGGGCAGAAATTGGCATTAGTACACAAAAACTTCATGCGCGCGGGCCAATGGGGCTGAAGGCGATTACAACAACAAAAGCATTGGTGCTGGGAACGGGACAGATTCGAGTCTAAATTTTTCGATTCGCAGATAAACTGGTGCAATTCGCAAATAAACTTGAATAATTCGCAAATAAATTGACTCAATTCGCAAATAAAGTGGTTTGATTCGCAAATAAACCGCTACAACTCAATGGCATAGTGTAATTTTACACAAAAATCCAACGCTTATAGGGATGGAACTAGTTGAAACTATCAAAATTTGCTATAATCAATACAAACATACATTCCCTAATCAGTAAGCTGGTGATTTTTTGTCGAATGAAGTTCAAATTTCAGTGCGTTCCTTGGTCGAATACGTTTTCAGCAGCGGCAGTATCGATAACCGTTTTCGTTCCCAATCCACACTTTTGGATGGCAGCCGGATCCATCAAAAAATCCAGAAAACCTACCAAGAGTGTGATCAAAAGGAAGTTTACCTGAGTGCGGAAATTCCTTTTGATCTCTTTATTTTTAAGGTTGATGGCAGATGTGACGGTCTTTTGTTTCGCGATGATGAAGTCCTAATTGACGAAATCAAGTCATCCAAACATCCTTTAGAACATATAGAAGGAGACGGCTATCCTGTCCACTGGGCGCAAGCAAAAATGTATGCCTATATCTACGCAAAGGATCATGGCTTGCAGGAGATATTCGTACAATTAACCTATGTCCATGTTGAAACGGAAGCTAAAAGATTTTTTAAAAAGAAATATACTTTCTTAGATCTCGAAACATTTGTTCAAGAAGTCGTAAAAGGCTATGCTCCCTATGCAAAACTCCATCATGATCATCTAAACCAACGGAATCAAACCAGCAGGGAGCTTCCTTTCCCGTTTGAAACCTATCGGGAAGGACAGCGGAAATTGGCCGGGGCTGTCTATAAAACGATTTCAGAGGGAAAAACTTTATTTGTGAATGCACCCACAGGAATTGGAAAAACCATTTCCACACTTTTTCCAGCTATCAAAGCCATGGGAGAAGGTCACTTAGCAAAGGTTTTTTATCTTACCGCAAAAACAACAACCAAAACAACCGCTGAAGAAGCGATTGAGCGCATGCGAACCTGCGGCGCCTGCCTCAAATCGGTCACCATTACTGCAAAAGATAAGGTCTGTTTTAAGGACGAAACCAATTGTCAGAAGGATTATTGTGAATTTGCGGGCGGCTATTATGACCGAATCAATGATGCTGTACTCGATATCCTCACAAATGAAAAAAGTCTGACCCGTGAAGTCATCGAAGCCTATGCCCGTAAGTATACTGTTTGTCCATTTGAATTTTCGCTAGATTTGACCTATGCCGTTGATGTGGTCATTTGTGATTACAATTACATATTTGACCCGCGTGTTTCACTAAAACGGCTGTTTGAAGAACAAAAAAAATCAACAGCACTTTTAATTGATGAAGCACATAATCTAGTGGACCGCGGTCGGGAAATGTTTTCTTCAGCGATCAATAAAGAATCCTTCCTCAGCTTAAGAAAGAATTCAAAGGGAAAGACCAAGCAATTTATGAAGCAACTTCAAAAATAAATTCAGCATTCATATTTATAAAAAAAGAATATCCAGAACAAAATGAGTTTGTTTTAAAGGTACTTAATTCACAACTTTTAGAACAACTTCATCTTTTTGAAAAAGCTGCCGAGCAAGCTCTTTTACGTTCCATTGCCAGCCAACCACTTTTGGATGCTTACTTTAAGGTGTTGAATTTCTTAAAAATCGTTGACGTATTAGATGAACATTATGTGATTTATGGCGAAAAAAATAGAAACGATCTTACCGTAAAATTATTTTGTATCGACCCATCTAAGCTTCTAAACCAAATGGGAAAAGGCTTCCGCTCCAAATTATTCTTTTCTGCAACACTTTCGCCGATGACCTATTATCAGGATATCCTTGGCGGCGGGGAGGGTGACTACAGCCTTTTACTTCCATCGCCATTTTCAGTAGAGCAGGTGGATGTTTTTATAAAACCATTATCAACCCGATATCGAGACCGAGAAAGAACGAAAGAGGCAATTGTTTCGATGCTGCAATCCTTAATCAAAAAACGCCCCGGCAACTACTTAATTTTTTTCCCTTCGTATCAATACCTGCTTACTGTTTACGAACGCTTTAAAGAAATCGATGGGGGGTACAAAACTCTTCTCCAAGAAACAGGAATGACGGAAGGAGAAAGAGAAGGTTTTTTAGAGGCATTCCAGCCAAACCAACCAGAACCCTTGATTGGCTTTGCTGTTTTGGGCGGAATTTTTTCCGAAGGTGTTGATTTAAAAGGTGAGCGATTAAATGGTGTGGTAGTAGTTGGAGTGGGGCTGCCGCAGCTATGTTTTGAACGAAATCTAATCAAGGAATATTTTTCTAACAAAAAGAAAAACGGTTATGAATACGCGTATGTATTTCCTGGTATGAACAAGGTACTGCAGGCTGGCGGCAGGTTGATTCGCTCAGAGGAGGATCAAGGAACAATTGTTCTTGTCGATGACCGGTTTATTCAGCCACAGTACCAAATGCTTTTACCGAAGGAATGGCGCCAATTTACGGTTATTTAATAAAAATAAAAGCGGGTAAACCAAAAGTGGTTTTGCCCGTTAACTGCTTTTCATCAATTGTTTAGGAGTCGAAACCGGTAATTTCTTTTTGAAATATTTCCCAAACGAATCGATACCAGAATAGAAATTATCGCAAGACTTCCAATCATTGAGACTACCCCAATCCAGCCGAAATCACTGTAGAAAATCCCACTTAGGGTTCCACCAATACTTGATCCCGCATAGTAGAAAAATAAATATAAGGAAGCAGCCTGTGCTTTATCGTGAGTTGCCGTCTTACCGACCCAGCCACTTGCGATTGAATGAGCAGCAAAAAAGCCGTAAGTAAAGATGGCGATTCCGAAAATTTTCACCCATAAATGGGTGTTTAATGTGATGCAGACCCCAACTAATAATATTAACAAGGATAACTGTAAAATTTTTCTTTTTCCATGCTGATCTGCAAGCATTCCCATCCACGTTGAACTAAAGGTTCCGACGATATACACGATAAAAATAAATCCAACCAAGGTTTGACTTAAGGAATAGGGTGGTTTAATTAACTGAAACCCAATATAGTTGTATAATGAAACAAAACTTCCCATTAACAAAAAGCCAATAAGAAATAAATAAATGAGTCCTGGTTCCTTAAATTGGCTAAACAAGGAGTGAACCAGTGGTCTCATTGCAAACCTCTGCGGCTGGAAATGGGTTGATTGCGGCAAAATCAATATAAAAACCATACTTGCCAATAAACTGATGATTCCAATCCCAATTAATGCCACATGCCAGTTAAAATAATCGGTTAAAATCCCGCTGATAATCCGGCCTGCCATACCGCCAATCGAGTTCCCGCTGATGTATAAACCCATCGCCATGCCTAAGCTTTTCGGTTCGATTTCCTCGCCTAAATATGCCATGGCGACAGCCGGTAAACCAGCAAGTGAGATTCCTTGGATGATTCTTCCTAACAGTAATAGATGAAAATTTGGCGTAAAGGCCGTTAAAAGCGCAAGAATGGATGATACAACTAAAGAGATTGTCATAACTGATTTGCGTCCAAAAACTTCTGATAATGAGCCGGCAATTAAAAGACTAATCGATAGCGCAATGGTTGTAGATGAAAGACTTAAACTAGATACTGCTGGCGAAACATGGAATTCCTTTGAGATATCAGGTAGCAGAGGCTGCGTGCCCCAAAGGATTGCAAAGGTGCTAAAACCACCGGCAAATAAAGCCAAATTGACCATTTTAAAAGTTCGTGTCCCACGCTGAATATAACTCATTTTTTATGGATACTCCTTTATTTGATTTTAAATAAACGCTGTACAAACGGAATAAAACGTTCGACGACAGGGGATTTGTAACAATCCTTTAACCACGCAATCCCTATTTCCCTCTTGCATATAGGGTTATTTACGCGTATAAGTCTGATTTTGCTCTTATCCAAAACCTGTAAATCTGGCACTAGGGAAACACCTAATTTTGCACCAACTAATCCGGAAACCGTACCCACATCCTCTCCTTCAAACACAATATTGGGTGAAAAACCCGCATTCTGGCATAAATGATGAATAATTGCCTGTAATTCATATCCATCTTTAAAGGAGATAATCGGTTCGTTTTCAATTATTTTTAAATCTACTTCCTTATAGTCAGCCAGCCAGTGATCATTTGAAACAATTAGGAATAAATCCTCGGTTAAAAGCGGCTCGTAGATTAGCTCATTATCATCATGTAAATGCATGATGAGCGCGAGATCCACTTTTCTCGATTTTAATTGATTAATAATTTGCTGATTAGATGCTTGATGTAATTGAAATTTAACATGGGCAAATTTATTTTGATAAGAACTTAAAATCTCAGGTACCACACTCGTGCCAAGTGAAGGTAAGAAGGACAATGCAATAGATCCGTGATCTGGGTGGATTTCATCCCATATTTCTTGTTTGCCTATTTCAATTTGCTTGATGGATTGCTCCACGCGATTTAAGAACATTTCTCCATATCGATTTAAATATATATTCCTGCCTTTCCGATCAAAAAGCTGAACACCTAGTTCTTCTTCAAGATTGGCAATGGAGCGACTGAGCGCCGGCTGGGATATGGATAGTAGTTTTGCAGCCTTTGTAAAATGCTGGACTTTTGCTACGGTTTGAAAATAATTGATTTGATCCCATTCCATCTGAATACCTCATATGTTTTTATTTACTCTTATATCATACTCCCCTTTTTACATAACTTCTAATTGTTAATATGCATAAAATTGATGCATATTAATTATTAATGTTTTTTTACTTATGTTTTCTATAATTATGGAATGTAATTAGAGCAGGGTGAGTGGTTTGGAAGGAATAAAAAATAACTTGGAATCCAAGTCATTGTTTGGTGAAAATATATTGTGATTTTATTTTGCAATGAAGGCATAAAACACCTCCAAGATAAAAAACTTCATATTTCAACTATTCGACGGAGTTATTTTCCTTTCCTTTAAAAAAATTTCCCGAATATTTTCCTGGGAAAGCGCAAGAATTGACAATTTTAGTGAAAGAAAATACAAAAAAGGACAATTTTAGCATGAAAAATCTCCTATTTTGGGATACTGTTGCTAGGTGCAAATTGGAAAATGAAAGGAGAATATTGGAATGGGAAAAGTTGAAGTAGGCGAAGTTTTTACAATTGGTGATGCCAATGACGAGGAGCAAGAAGTAGAGGTACTTGGCGTTTTAACTATTGAAGGCACGGACTATGTAGCCGTCGGTTTTGTTGAAGATGTAAGGCAGGACACCGATGAAGATATCGATATATTCTTCTTAAAAGTGGATGAAGACGGTGATTTATCTGCAATTGAAAGCGATGAAGAATTTACTAAAGTCTCATATGCTTTTGAGGAAATATTGGACGAAGAAGAATAAAAAGAGAGGGGCATACCCTCTCTTTTCGATTTATCTTATCCAACCGAATGAAGCAAAAAATTCGTTAAAAATAAGAAAGAAATAATAAATATTGGTATCGAAAGCTGTTTGTGTTTATTTGTAAACAGCTTGACTAACGGATAGGCAATAAACCCGAAGGCAATTCCGTCCACGATACTGAAGGTTAACGGAATCATCAGGATGATTAAAAAAGCAGGAAATGCTTCCGTGAAATCCGTAAAATCGATGTTTACAATATTCGTTAACATTAATCCGCCCAAAATAATCAAAATGGGTGCGATCGCCGCATTTGGAACCAATTTGATCAAAGGCAGGAAGAAAAGGGACATTAAAATAAGGATTCCTGTTATTACAGAGGTTAAACCTGTTCTTCCACCAGCAGTAATTCCAGCAGCCGATTCAACCGTTGAAACCGGAGGGCTGGTACCTAAAAGTCCGCACAAAATCGCAGAAATGGAGACTGCACGCAATGCTTTACCATTTTTCTCGGGTGCCTTAAGCATGCCATCCACTTGTGAATGCAGGATCCCAATGTTCTCAAACACCAATACCAGTGTTAATGAGAAGGTTGCAGTCCAAAATGGGATCGTGGCAATTTTTCCAAAGTCAAAGCTCAAAAATACATTTCGATAGTCGTTTAACGAAATGAACCCTTTGTCCATATGGGAAAAATCAATCACACCTAAAAAATAGGACGTCAAAGTACCCAAAATGATACTAATCAAAAAATTCCCTGGCACCTTTTTCAAAAATAAAAACAAGGTAATCACCAAGTTAATAATTGAAGCCAGCACAATTGGAGACGACAAGTCACCCAAGGCTACGAAATTATTTGGGTTTTCGACGATCAGGCCACTTTTTTGCAGACCGATAAAGGCGATAAACAAGCCAATTCCTACCGTGATTGCTTCCTTTAATGACGACGGAATCGATCTTGAAATGATCGCAGCTAATTTGGAAAAAGCAATAATCGCAAATAACACTCCGGAAACGACAACTGCCCCTAAGGCTTCCTGATAACTTAATCCAAGCGACCCAACAAAGGTATACGTGAATAAGGCATTAATTCCCATTCCAGGAACAATCATTAATGGTGCATTCGGAACAAAAGCTGCGAGCAAGCATCCTGCAAGAGAGGCAAATATGGTTGCAATGATTCCTGCTTCCAAAGGCATTCCTGAATCATGCAAAATATGTCCATTTACTGCAATAATATAGACGATGGAAAAAAATGATGTAAACCCTGCCATAACCTCCTTTTTCAAATTTGTTTTGTGTTCTTTAAGCTTGAAAACTCCCTTCATTTTTTATCACACTTTCGTATTCTCCCTCTCCCACCCGCATTTAGTATAATTCTATACTTATGCCGAAAAACATTATAACACAGAAACCTAAAAGGAAAAGCTGGGAATTGATAGGTTTTTCAAAAAATCTAACATAATTATCAGAAAAAGATAATTTATTATATGGAGAAGGTTGTGTCCGAATATGGTAAAATTATGTATGTATAAATTTGGCTGAGGCATACTATTAGCAAATGAGCTAAAGGAGTTATCAAATGCTAATAGAAGAAGGAACAAAATATCAAATTTCTCAAGGAATCCAAGGTAATTTCAATTACGCAGAGACGATGACCATTACCAGTAATAACGGAATTACGGTCCAATTTAGTCTTGGAGAAAACAAAGGTCGAGGTTCCATGCCGGTCGAACATTTATCCTATTTATTAAAAAAGGCGAATCTCACGCAGATTCAAAATAAACGGTTATTAATAAATTTAGAAAATAATGAAGAACAAATCAGCTAGAAAATAAGACACTGCTTTCTTTTTATAAGGTAGTGTCTTTTATCTTTAAGGGGGAGAGGGAAATGGAGAAATTAATGGATCAGGAAATTCAAGAGAAATTAACTACTGTGCCTAGTTGGAAGCTGACAGACTCAAAGTGGATTGAACGAAAGTATCGTTTCAATGAATATTTAAATGGTTTGGAATTTGTTCAGCAAGTGGCGAACCTGTCTGAGAAGGTCAATCATCATCCGTTTATTTCAATCGACTATAAAATGGTTACGTTAAGGATTACCTCTTGGCATGCGAAGGGGTTAACGAACTTAGATTTTGATTTGGCGAAAAAATATGATGAGTTATTTTTACAAATCAAAAGGTAGTTTGTTCTAGAAAAAGGTGTAAAAGATTTGTTCTTTTACACCTTTTGGAAAAACTCTACATAGGAGAATTTCCTTTAAAATGGCCATCAATAAAAACAAACATTTCTACGTTTCCTTCAGAATTAACAAAAGGAACTCCAACTATAGTTACACCATAAAAATAATTCGATAAAACTTCAATTTTACTAACCCCTTGATACGTATACCCGCTATGTATAGCCTCCAATTTTACATGCTTAAATTCATCCTTACTGATTAAATCTGCAACAATCTTATTCTTTTCGGCACCGATAATAGGTGTGACATCTTCACAATGACAATCTGGTTCTTCCGCTTTCACCGGACTCCCCGGAACAACAAACATTAATAGAACCATAAAACCAGCCATAAATAATGTTAAAAACTTCTTCATTATAATTTCCTCCTTTTTTAAATTCTTATAATATATTCCTCATAAATTTACAAATTCCTTCATTTTTTTAGGAAAATTGACATATTGCTCCTATAAGACTATTGGAATGTTGAAAATGTTTTAAAGAATTGTTTGACTATTCGATACTGTCACTCTATAACCCGAGCAATGGTTTTTCCACCTGTGGCCTTGAAGGAACAATTACATCATCAATTTTTCCGTTCGGAAGAAGAAATGTCTGATATTCTTCGGTCGATTATTAAGGAAGGGATGGAAAAAGGGGAAATTCGCAAAGGGAACATTGAGGATTTTATCATGTCTTTCTATTGCTTAATTGACGGGATTTTTATTGAATTATCCTTTTACGGTGTAGAAAAGTTGAAACCAAGGATAACAAACATCTGGACAAACTTTTGGTTTGGGCTTAAAAATGATTAAACAGCTGCGGTGCATTCGCAGTTGTTTTTTCTTTTTATGAACAAAAAGATTAAAATCCAAGCTTGTTTGGGACATTATTATATGAATTGTACTATTATGGTAAATGATTAAATATTTTGAAAACAGGGAGAGCAACTAATGAAGACAAAAATCGAGTGGACAGAGAAAATGGCGTTTTCCAGTACGACACCATCAGGTCATCAAATCAAAATGGATGCTGCAGAAGAGGTAGGAGGATCAAATAGTGGAGCAAGACCGACAGAATTACTGTTAAATGCGGTTGCCGGGTGTACGGGGATTGATATTATCTCCATTTTGACAAAAATGCGGTTAAATCCCACTAAATTTTACATGGAAGTCGAAGGTCAGCGGGCAGATGACCATCCGAAAAAATTTACTGAAATTCATATTCATTATGCATTAGAAGGAGAACTTCCTGAAGATAAGGTCCTTCGAGCCATCCAGCTCTCCATGGATAAATACTGTTCGGTATCTCATTCATTAAGTGCAACCATTCACGCAAGCTATACACTAAACGGCGGTGAAACAAAAGGCCTTTAAACGGTTTGGAAAGGAACGTGACATGATGATGGAAGCCAAATCTATTCAATTGAAAAATGGAGCGATGACCTATATCGATGAAGGACAAGGAACACCGATTGTTCTCCTCCATGGATTTTGCGGCAGCAGCGGTTATTGGGAAAGGGTCATTCCAAGTTTAGCAGAAATCTATCGGGTTATTGCTCCCGACCTTCCAGGGCATGGAAATACATCTGTTTTTAACGAAAATGATTCCATTGAAAGAATTGCCGACGTAATGAAGGAGTTTGCAGACGGGTTAAAGATTGAAAAGGTTACAATGTTTGGTCACTCTCTAGGAGGGTACATAACACTTGCTTTTGCGGAAAAGTATAGTGAGCGGTTAAATGGTTTTTCCCTTGTGCATTCAACGGCATTTCCGGATTCTGATGAGGCGAAAAAAGGTCGGGAAGCAAATGTTACAAAAGTCGAAGAGTCTGGCATTTCGGCTCTTATCGACGGTTTAGTACCTAAGCTTTTTTCACCTGAAAACGTCGAGAACAATTCTGATTATGTTGAAATAACGAGACAAATCGGATATTCTACATCACCTCAAGGTGCGATAAATACACTAATTGCCATGAAAAACAGGGCAGATCGTAATCATATTTTAGAAAAAACTACTCTTCCTGTTTTATTGATTGCAGGCGAAAAGGACCAGATTATCCCGAAAGAAAAAACCTTTTCCGTGACGAAACCCAATATTGTTCAGAGAGTTATAAAAGATTCTGGTCATATGAGTATGTATGAGAATCCGAATGAACTCCATTCCGAAATAGCCAAATTCCTAAAAGAAGTTTAAACAAAAAAGCAGTTATCTCCCAAAAAGATAACTGCCTTGCTTTACTGCTTATACGTATATTGCTTTGATTCCTTTAGGGTATCAAAGATCGCAGTTGACAAACTATCCTGACCTTTTGCATCATGTCCGGCTTCCCACATCATCATACCGCCGAAGCCATGGTCAAGAGCCAGTTGGGTTTTCAATTTCATTGTTGTTTCACCGTTATAGTAATAAGTGGTTCCGTTCATTTGTACAACATTTTTCGTTGCATTCGCAGGGTTTTTATGGACAATCGCGGCGTAAGAAACCTGCTTAATTTGGGGATTTACTGGCTGTGCGTAAGCCGGGACACCCAGTACGAGCTTTTCTGTTGATAGATGGTTGGTTTTAAAAAGGTTTGTCCAATAGTTAACAATTTTCTCCGTTAATGGGTAGGGAGCCAAATTGGACGCATGATAGCCGCCGTCCCATTGTCCATCATAAGCCATAATATTGACATGATCGGTGTATTGGAACATTAGGGGATCATATACAATAAAACCCACTACCGTACCGGTTACAGCATGAACCTTGGAATTAACCGCCATGGATAGTTCTTTGTTTTCTGCGTGTAATTTTTCACTTAATTCTTTAGTAAATTTAGTCAAGTTTTGAGCATCCTTAGTTGAACGCGGAAATTCAAAGTCAATGTCAATTCCATCCAGTTTTTCACGTTTTGTTAAACTAGTAAGCTCGCTCACTAGTTTTGTTCGGGAAACAGGATTGGAAATAGCTGTTTTAAAATATTCATAGGATTCCCCGCCGTTCATATGATACCAGCCTCCAACGGCAACCATCGCTTTTACATGATGGCTATGTGCTTTTGAAACCATCGTCCTTAAATTGGTTAACGCCGTTTTTCCATTGAGCCCAATGCTGCCGTCCTTCATCGGATGTGCAAAAGAAAAAATCACGTGGGTTATTTTTGAATAATCGACGACGTTAGGATCACGGAAATCCTGTACATAGTTAATGAGCACTTTTGATTGCTGCTTCGGTTGTTCCCATTTCGGTACAGACTTTTGCTCAGGTTTTACCGCCGATTTTGGTGCTTGTTCTATTTTAAGCGCTGTTGCTTGTTCTGCCTTTTTACCAGAATAGAAGATTCCTGAAAGAAATCCTCCTGTAAAGGTAATCAAAATTACCAGTGTAAGGAGGATCATGCGTTTTTTCATCGGTTAGATTCCTCCCATTTTTATTTACCCTAAAAATTGTAACAGAAAAAAAGCCGAGGAAGGGCTGGTAATATATAGTGAGGTTTCGAAGTAAAATATTTTAAGTATTTCAATAAAAATGGGATAATGGTAAATAAGAAAATTGTGGTAAAGGAGTCCTTATATGACAACCTATACAGATAGAAAAGAAATACCCGTGCATGAAAAATGGAATTTAGCTGATTTATACGCAGACCAAAGTAGCTGGGAAACAGATTATCAACGTATCGAAGAAATGGCGAAGGAGCTTAAGCAATTTGATGGAAAAATTGAAGATGGACAATCTCTGTACCAATATCTGAAATTGAGTGAAGAATTATCTTTTGTTTTTAACAAATTATACGCTTTTGCCATGCTGAAGGTGGATGAGGACACGAGAGAAACTGCGTCCCAAGTCTTCCAGGACTGGGCAAAACAGCTAAGTGTAAAAGTCAGTTCATCTATCTCCTTTTTCATGCCATTCTTATTAAGTTTGGACGAGGAAACTTTAAATAACTACATCTCATCTGAAGAAGGGCTGCAATACTTTAAAGAGGATTTACTGGAGTCATTCCGATATAAAGAGCATGTATTAAGTAAGGAGCAGGAAGAACTTTTATCCCAGTTAGGGGAGGCACTTTCCGTTCCAAGCCATACTTTTGGAATGATCAACAATGCGGATATTAAATTTGGAGAAGTAACGAATGATAACGGAGAAAAAGTAGAATTAACGAGAGGGATGTATTCAAAATTAATAGAGGATGAAGATCGTGAAAAACGGAGGGAGGCCTATAAGGCATATTATCAGCCATATGTGCAGTTGAAAAATTCGATTGCCTCAACCCTTTCCGCCGCCATAAAAAATAATGTGAAGCTGGCGAAAATCCGCCAATATCCATCTGCGCTTGAAAAAGCGTTATTCGGTGATAAGGTTCCGAAAGAAGTGTATGAAAATCTGATTCAAACCACTAAGGACAATATTGCTCCGATGCATCGCTATACGCAAATTCGGAAGGGAAAATTAAAGCTCGATGAACTCCGGCAATATGATTTAAGTGTCCCGCTTGTCAGCGGTGTTAAGCAAGTGATTTCCTATGAGGAAGCGTATGACATCATGTGTAAAGCACTAGCACCTTTAGGTGAAAGTTATGTCAGCATCCTTAATGAGTTTAAAGATGGCAGGTACATTGATGTCCGTGAAACACCTGGAAAGCGCTCTGGTGCCTACAATCTTGGGGTGTACGGTGTTCATCCGTTTATCCTGCTGAACCATCAGGATGATTTGGACAGTTTGTTTACCTTAGCACATGAATGCGGTCATGGCGTTCATAGCCGGTTAAGTTCAGAGCATCAGCCGCAAATTACGGCAAGATATAGTATTTTCGTGGCGGAGGTAGCATCCACTGTTAATGAAGTATTGTTAATTAATTATTTATTAAATCATGAACAGAATCCGGAACTCAGGAAAAATTTGCTGAATCATTTCATTGATCAATTTAAAGGAACCTTCTTTACCCAGGTGATGTTTGCCGAGTTTGAGATGAAAACGCATGAAATGGCGGAAAAAGGGCAGCCATTAAATGTTGAGGTATTTAATCAGCTCTACGAAGGCTTATTCCGTGAGTATAACGGAGAAGAGATCGTGTTTGATGAAGAAGTAAAGTATGGCTGGTCAAGAATTCCCCACTTTTATCGTCCTTTTTATGTTTACAAGTATGCGACAGGCTTCTCCTCCGCCATTCATTTAGCAACAAAGATTTTGGAAGGCGACCAGCAAACATTAGATTCCTATATCGAGTTTTTGAAGAGCGGCAGCTCCGACTATCCACTGGAATTATTGAAGAAGACCGGAGTGGATTTGACGACTCCATACCCAATCGAAAATTCTTTAAAAAGATTTGGTGAGTTAGTAGAAGAGTTTTCGAAGCTATAGACATAAACCCACAACGTTTCCAATTTGTTGGAATCGTTGTGGGTTTTTTCGTATTAAAAATTAAAATTAACACATACTTCCATTAATAGAGTATTGAAAACGAACATAAGGAGTAAAGGTCATGCATTGGTATGAAAAGTTAAATCAATATTTTCCCATTGAAGAAATGAAATCACGAGAACATATGGAAACCTTACTTAAGGAACGGTCAAATATTTACCATAAAGATGAAGGTGCGCTTCATGTGATGATGTATGCAGAACTGGAAAATTTCATCTTTATTGATTATCTCTTTGTTTCAAAGAATGCAAGGGGACAAGGGTTGGGTCATAAACTCTTAGATAAAATGAAACAGAGAGGTAAGCCAATTATTCTTGAGGTTGAACCAGTCAATTATGATGACAGTGATACTGAAAAAAGGCTGCATTTTTATAAACGTGAAGGATTTGAACACGCTACTTCCATTGGTTACCGAAGAAGATCATTGGCAACGAATGAAATTAATCAGATGGAAATCCTCTATTGGGCACCGAATCAAGAGTCTGAGGAATTAATATTTGAGGCGATGAAAAAGACCTATGATCTCATCCATACTTATAAGGATCAACATTTTTATGGTGAATCCTATGAGCCGGTTGAAGAAGTTCTAACATTCAACGAAAATACAGAAAGTGATAATGTTTTTAACCAACTATAACGCAAGAACAAGGTTAACAGTTTTTTCGACTGTTAACCATTTTTTTGCACATGGTTAACGAATGCAAAAATATTTTGCGCAAAATAAATAATATAATATGTTTTTGCAAAGAAAATTTGCACCTGGATGATTCAAAATCCATATATCATGCAAAATTTAAGGTTGGCACGAAACTTGCTAAGTATTTTAACGGAACAAACAACAAGTAGGTTTCCAGAATATATAACATACGTTATTTCAGGAATTATTCTAAATAGTCAAAAAATGTAGTTTCATATTAGTAAGTAGCAAAAGAATTGAAATAGTATGTTATAATTTGTCGGTAGAAGTTGTAATTTCTATATTAAAGTAATAAATTTTTTAAACAGAAAGGAACGTGCAAGAATGACTAACGGAATTTTCAAAATCCCAACACCTAAAAATGAGCCTGGCAATACTTATGCTCCAGGTACAAAAGAAAGAGAAACATTAAAAGCAGAATTAAATCGCCAATCTGATATCGTAGTCGATATCCCTGTGATTATTAATGGAGAAAATATAAAGACAGATACAGTGAAGCAAGTAGTTATGCCGCATGATCATCAACATGTTTTAGCAAACTATTCGCAAGCTGGAGAAAAAGAGTTGCGTGATGCTGTAGAAGCGGCAATGGCTGCAAAAGAATCATGGGAAAATACGCCATGGGAACACCGTGCAGCTATTTTCTTAAAAGCTGCTGATTTAATCTCTGGTCCATACCGTGACGTAATGAATGGCGCTACGATGTTAGGACAATCCAAAACTGCTATTCAAGCTGAAATTGATTCTGCACAAGAATTAGCAGATTTCTTACGTTTTGGCGTTGATTATGCGAATCAAATTTATCAAATTCAACCGGAAAGTATGAAGAATATTTGGAATCGTTTAGATTACCGTGCATTAGATGGTTTTGTATTGGCCATTTCTCCATTTAACTTCACAGCAATTGGCGGGAACTTACCATCAGCTCCTGCAATGATGGGGAACGTAGTCGTTTGGAAACCAGCAACAACTTCTATCCTAGCAAACTACTACTTTATGCGTATTTTAGAAGAAGCAGGATTACCAAAAGGCGTAATTAACTTTGTACCTTCTCGTGGTTCACAAGTATCAGAAGTAGTATTAACAGACCCTCGTATGGCTGGATTCCATTTTACTGGATCAACAAGTACGTTCCAAACAATTTGGAAAACAGTGGGAGAAAACATTGCAAACTATAAATCTTATCCTCGTTTAGTTGGGGAAACAGGTGGTAAAGACTTTGTATTTGCACATGAAACTGCACAAGCAGACAAAGTAGCAGCGAATCTTGTTCGTGGTGCGTTTGAATACCAAGGTCAAAAATGTTCAGCAGCTTCTCGTGCTTACATTCCAGCTAGCATGTGGGAAGAAGTTAAAGCTGGATTATTGGAAGAGACTGCGAAGCTTAAAGTAGGGGATGTAAGAGACTTTACAAACTTTATGGGTGCTGTAATTGACAAACCTGCTTTTGATTCAATTACAGGCTATATCGATTATGCTACGGCTTCTGAAGAAGCAGAAATCATTACTGGGGGCACATATGATGATTCAGTTGGATATTTCGTTCAACCGACAATCATTGTGACAACAAATCCAAACTTCAAGACAATGGTAGAAGAAATTTTTGGACCAGTATTAACAATCTATGTATATGAAAATGATAAATTAGAAGAAACATTGAATGCAGTAGATACAGCGTCTATGTATGCTTTAACAGGTGCTATCTTTGCACAAGATCGTCAAGCAATTATGCACTTGGAACGCCGCTTATCTGGCGCCGCTGGAAACTTCTATATCAATGACAAACCAACTGGCGCGATGATTAATCAGCAACCATTTGGCGGTTCTCGTGGTTCTGGTACAAACGATAAAGCAGGTTCTGTATTTAACATGATTCGTTGGACTAGTCCTCGTGTTATCAAAGAAAATTTTGCTCCAACCGCAGAAATTGCCTATCCATTTATGGATGCAGAATAATTAAGAAAAACGTATAAAAGTACCCGCAATAACGAATAAAACTCCTCTTACCTAGGTAAGAGGAGTTTTATTTTTAAAAAACACCGATTAAGTTGATTAAAAACAGCATGAGTGGGATCGTTGATAAAGATATAATGGTTGATAGGATGGTCGTAAGTGTTCCCATCTCTTCATCCGCTGAATATTTTGCAAATAAAATTGAGGCTAGTGTTAAGGTTGGCATCTGCAGCCGGCAGTAAATTTGAGAAATCTTTATAACAATGTCGGTTTGCTTTTCGTTATATAATATAAAAAATTTTTAAAGGGGGAATTTGGATGTCAAAAACAATTTTCGCAAATGGAGTAATCTATACGCTAGATTCAAAGAATCCTGTGGTAGAAACTGTCGTAGTTGAGAACGGTAAAATTGTAGATTTAGGAACGCAAAAGGATATGCTTCTGCAATGGGGTAGACATGGTGTTACCACGATTGACTTACAAGGGAAAATGGTCACACCCGGCTTAATCGATAGTCATTTGCATCTTTCAGGAGTTACGTTTAACTTTTTAGACTTGGATTTGACTGGAGTGAAGTCGAAAAAAGAAATGCTTGAAAAAATCAAAGCGAAAGCAAGTACCGTCGCACCGGGAAGCTGGCTGATTGGAATGGGGTGGGATGAAAATCTTTTTGAAGATGGAACAACACCAAGCATTCAAGAACTTGATTATGCCGCACCCCAGTGCCCAATTTATTTAAAAAGAATTTGTTATCATGCCTTCTTAGTCAATAGCAAAGCGCTCGAAATATGCAATTATCACTCTTCGATGGAAATTCCAATGGGCGGCAGTGTCGTCTTGGATCCTGATACGAAAAAACCAACTGGATTAATACTGGAATCTGCATCGAAATTGATTACGAAATACATACCTGAAAAAACGTATGAAGAGTTAAAAAATGGTTTAGCCCAAGCTATGAAATTTGCTGTCAAAAAAGGTTTAACAAGTGCGCATACGAATGATCCAGCTTATTTTGGCGGACTTGATCAGACCTATCGATTGTATGATGAGTTGATTAACCAGGAAGGGTATGGACTGCGCTGTAATTTGCTGATTGACTATCCTTTTCTGAAAGATTTAAAGGAAAGGGGAATGTGCGCAGGCTATGGCAATAATCAATTGCAAATTGGCGCGATAAAGATTTTTGCCGATGGTGCGTTTGGAAGAAGAACGGCTTTACTTTCAGACCCTTACCATGATGCCCCTGGACAATTTGGCGAGGCGATGCAGGATCAGGAAACATTCTATCAAATGGTAAAGGATTCCCGTGAGTATTCGATGCCAATTGCTGTTCACACGATTGGTGACAAAGCTTTGGAAAATGTTCTAGATGTGCTGGATCAGTTCCCTATGGTGAACTATCGCGATCGTATTATCCACGTTTCACTTGTTCGAGAAGATTTAATCAAGCGTTTAGCGAATCAAAGCCGGGTTGCCGATATTCAACCACGATTTGTGGTCGGAGATTATCCTTGGATTCAAGAGCGAATTGGTGAAGATCGGGAGCAGTATCTATATGCATGGAAGTCCTTACTTTCTAGCGGAGTAATATGCGCCGGCGGTTCTGATGCACCCGTTGAGCCTGTTGATCCATTGCTTGGAATTCACTCGGCTGCAACGCGTAGAGCACCATGGGATCAGCATGAAGGATGGAATATAAAAGAAAAGTTATCCATGCTTGAAGCCCTTAAAGTGTTTACAATTGGAGGTGCCTATGCAACCTCTGAGGAGAACATAAAGGGAACTCTATCAAGAGGAAAACTAGCTGATATGACCGTGTATTCGAAGAACCTGTTTGAAATGGAACATCCAGATGAACTATTGAAAACGGATATTGAGATGACGATTATTGATGGGAAAGTACAAGAGGTTTAAAGGGTTAAGTGGGGAAGGAAAATAGCATCGCAGATAAATTCTTAAAGAACGCAGATAAAATTAAGACGATCGCGGATAAATCATGAACCATCGCAGATAAATGTTATTTTTCCTAAAATTAAATTCCTTTTTAGTTGAAAATAGAGGGTTCCCATTAGGAAACCCTCTATTTCTATCTAAAATCAACTATTACGCCGCTTCCTTCAGCATTTTTTCCTTCTTGCGTTCTTTTCGGTAAATCATTTCGTACACGACTGGTACAACGATTAACGTTAACAGGGTAGAGGTAGTTAAACCGCCAATCACAACAATCGCTAATGATTGTGATAAAAGTGCTCCTTCTGAGAGACCGAATGACATCGGTAACAGAGCACAGATGGTTGCAATGGCTGTCATTAAAATCGGACGCAAACGTGTAGATCCTGCCTCTATTAAGGACTCGCGGATGGATAAGCCATGTTTCCGCTGCTGCTGCACACGATCTACAAGCACAATTGCATTGGTGACCGCAATTCCGACGAGCATTAGGGCGCCAATCATTGCCGGCATGTCTAACACTTTTCCTGTAATAAATAAACCAATTAAACCGCCAATAATCGCAAGCGGTAGAGCGAATAAAATCGCAAATGGTGCTTTTGCTTCACCAAAGGCGATGACCATGACTAAGTAAACAGCACCAATGGCTACTAGTAATGCGATGCCAAGCTGTGAAAAGCCTTCGTTCATTTGCTGAGTCGCACCGCCAATCGATGCGTCTACGCTGCTAGGCAGCTTTGCACTCTTTAATTTCATTGTCACCTGTTTGGTGATACTGCCAATATCATTTGTTTTAGATGAGAGTGTAATGGTCGCGTATTGTTCCCCGTTCTTTTCTTGAATGCTGACTGGACCTTGCACTTCTTTGACATCGGCTACATCAGACAAGGAAATGGTTTTTCCCGTAGGTGTTTTGAAGTCCAATGAAGAAATATCCTTCAGTTTTGTCGGCGCCTTTAATTTTAAACCAAGGTTAATGTCCACTTGATCTTTTCCTGCTTTAAAGGAGGTTACCTTTTGGTCGGTTAACAATTCCTTTACTGAACTCATAATCTGAGCTGTAGTTAAACCTTCCTTAGCCGCTTCATCTTGGTTCACTTTAATGTTGATTTGTGGTTTTGCTTCACTTAGATTATTACTAATATCGTCAACATTCTTTATTCCATTAAATTGCTTTGTCAGTGTATCCGTCGCTTTCTTTACATCCGCAAGATTACTTCCGGAAACTGTTACTTCAACGTTATTATTAGACCCACCGCCATTTGGATTCATTTGCGAAACTTTAATATCTGCCTTATGGTCCATTAATGGGGTCACTTCATTTTGAAGCTTTTTCACAACTGCTTCTACATTTGCTGTATCTTTTAGTTGAACAAAAATATTCCCCGTATTGGTCCCACTAATTTTTCCTGACGTATTAAGGGAACCTTTTGCAGAGCCAATCGTTGTTTGATAAAAATCAACACTTTTTTCTTTAGCCAGCAAGGTTTCAACCTTTTTTACTATTGCATCCGTAATTTTTAAAGTGGTGCCCACTGGGTAAGTAACATCCACGTTTACATATTTTTCTTTCGATTCCGGTATGAAACCTGTCCCGATTAATGGAACTAGGGCAACTGAACCAACTAAAAGCAAGATGGAGAGGAGGGAGACAATTCCTTTATGTCTTAACGACCAACTAAGAACCCGTTGATAAAAAAGGACACCATTTCCCTTCGTTTCTTCATGTTGCTTTATATTTTTCTGTTTTAGTAAAAATAATTTAGCTAACAACGGTACAATCGTTACAGCAACGATCAATGATGCCAAGAGCGAGAATACTACAGTCAACGCAAAAGGTAAAAAGATTTTGCCAATCATCCCACTGACTAATCCAAGCGGAAGGAACACGGCCATGGTCGTAAGCGTACTCGAGGTAATGGCAGAAGCAACTTCCTTTACGCCTACTAAAATGATATTAGTATCGCGATCCTTCGTATTCATGAGATGACGGTACGTATTTTCAATGACGACGATACTATCATCGACAACGCGTCCAACTGCAACCGCTAAACCTCCAAGTGTCATGACATTCAATGTAATATTAAACTGCTTTAAGAAAAGCATGGCAATTAAGATGGAAAGCGGAATGGATATTATTGAAATTAAGGTTGAACGGACATTTCGTAAAAATAACAAAATGACGATACATGCAAAGATTGCACCAAGAATTCCCTCTTTCATCATCCCATTAATCGATTGTTTAACAGCCGTTGATTGGTCAAATACAACGGTAACATCGGTCCCTTTTGGTAGTTCGCTTTTTAGCTTTGTAAACTGGGATTTAACATCCTCTGCCACATCAACTGTATTGGAGTCCTGCGTTTTGATGATATCCAGAACAACACTTGTTGCACCATTTGTCCGAGATATCGCAGTGACATCTGCACTTCCCGATTTTATTTCGGCAAGATCTTTTAGCTTTACAACCTTAATGGATTGGTCAGCAGAGGTCTGGTTTGTTTGCTTCACTGGTTGTTTTGGTTGTATCCCTTGTGATGGTTTCGCACCAGAACTCATGGCTGTTTGTATGGATTTTAATTGCTTTTGCATCGAATTAAGGGCTGTTTGACCTATTTGAATTTGTTTCGTCAACTGTGCCATCATTTTCTGTGCTTTTGCTTTTTCTTCTGGTTTTGCAGCAGGATTCATTAGGACTAGGTTTTGCTGCTGTATGGCAAGCTTTGCGTCCATAAGCTGACTTTGCGTTTGATTAATAGCTGAAACAAGTTGTATTTGTGCGCTAAGCGCTTGGTTCATCCCTGTCAAACCTTGTCCGAGCTGACCAACTGCCTCTCCTAAGTCAGCAACGCCTTTGCCCATTTGTGAAAACGTATTGGACATCGACTTTTGCGTATCCGGGAAGACTGGAATCAGCATATTCTTAACATCGTCAACAGATGTAATTTGTCCGGAGAGTCGAACCGGTTTTGATTGATCCCCAATGGTTAATGAGGTAATCGGGAAGGACATATTGTTTCCTTGCATTTGCTGCTGTATTTGTTGAAAGGTAAGACCATATTTTTTCAGCTTATCAGGCAATAATCTTACATATACTCCGCTATCTTTTTGGGTAGAAACATTTACCTGGCCAACGCCGGCAACGGTTGTTAAATTTGGTACGATATTGGCACGGATTTGTTTTTCAAGCTTGGCGTCAGAGATATTTTTGTTCGATAAAGAGACTTTTAAAATCGGAAATGAGCCAAAGCTAATTCGTGTGACCTGTGGGTCAACAACCCCTTCAGGCAGTGAAACCTTTGAGATTGCTTCATCTATTTTTCGCTTTGCTTCATCAAGGTCCGCTGAAAAATCGAATTGAGCGATAATCGTCGAGATATTGTCTGTGGATGTGGTGCTGACATCCTTAAGACCCGGTATTCCCGTAATAGACTTTGAAAGAGGTTCAGAGACTAAGTCTTTTACATCGCTGGGTGCTGCACCCGGATAGGGGGTAATAACAGCTATAATTGGGATACTAATATCAGGCATCGTTTCTTTTTTTAGCTTAACCGCTGAGTAACTTCCCACAAAGGCAATTAGAAGAGCGATAATGAGGACAGCGGCTGTATTTTTAAGGGAAAAACGGGTAAGCCAATTCAAGTAATAGGACCTCCTAAATAGTTTGTTTATTTTTTGACCAATGGGGTCATAACGATACTATAAAACTGTATTCCCGTTTTAACAAGTAAAAAATTTTGACGATTTTTATGACAAGAATGGGCAGGTATTCCGAGGGGATTGAAAAAATATCTAGTCGGTTACATTCCTTTATATTTTGGTTTAACCAGATTATTTTTAGCCATAAATAATGGATGACCATGATGAGGGAGGATGATGGCATGTTCGAGGATTTCTTTGGTAATTTTAGAAACTTGTGGGCTGAAAAACCTGCCGATGAAATTGATATAGAAGAATTTTATCGTTTGGAATCCAAGCATACAAGAATTCGACATGATGAGGATTTACGAGAAATCATTCGTGTTCATTAAATTGGATATACGTATAAAAAGCCCGGAGTAAATTTCCGGGCTATTGTCATCGATAAGGGAACTGTGTGGAATAGTTGTTAAATTGGTGATAGGCTTGATCAATTTTTTGCTGTTCTTCGGCTTCAAGCTTGTACCAGCCATTTTGAAACATTAAATGGTATAGATCCCGGCAGCTTTGATGTGTTTCGTTCAGAATTTGAAGTAAGTCGCTATGAAGCTGCTGATGACTTGCTTCCCGAATCGCAATATTTAAACTGTCCGTTAAATATTTACAGGTACTAAGGCCATCATTTACAAAATCACGGTCGTTCATTTCTGGTCCTTTTACTTTAGGCAATTGACCTGTTTGCGGGTTCGCGATCTGATTTGGGTTTTGTGATTGCTGGCTTTGTTGATTTTGCTGAGCTTGTTGATTTTGCATTATTTCACATAAACCTCCTTACAAAATTTAGGATTGTTGCATTTGTTGTGTTTGCTGTGGTTTTGGTACGCCTGCCATCGCCATATTGTTATTAACCTGGAGGTGAGTGAGTAATCTTTTATAATGATTTTGATGCATTCTACCCACTTTATCTAGCGCTTGTTTGAATTGCAGATTGGTTGCTTGCTGCGCGAGATGATGAAATTTTTTAAAAGCCAGAAGTTCCCATGAAAGAACATCTTTTAAATAAAGAAGATCCTTTGTGGTAATCGCCCGAGGCGGAAAGGGAATGGGCGGTTGATTATTTTGCATGAAAAAAACTCCTTTCAATTCCGTTTCTATTTATAGACTTCACCAATAAAATTCGTTTTATTAAAAGTGTCACGTTATTTCTACGACTTTTTGCTTAATTTAAGAGAAATTTGTCGAAAAAATCGTCGATTCCATGTATAATAACAACTTGTGACCACCTAAAAAAGGAGGAGATCATTAAAATGGAATGGACATTAGCAGGCTTGTTTGGAGTCTCAGTATTGCTTTTAATTATTTCGCTAGTAAAAACAGCTCAAGCAACGAAAGCAGAGAATAAAGGAATTGATTTAGTTCACGTTGAGGTCATGAAAGAAATCAATGATTTACAAGAGTCAATTCGCAATATTGAGCTTGATATTGAAGTTGTCATGAATGAAGCAGGAGTTCAACTTTCTCCAAAAGAAAAAGTGTTCATGCGTGAAATACTAGACTTATATAAACGCAATTATTCAATTGAAAGCATTGCTGAGAAAAAACAGGTTTCTGCAGAAGAAATTAAAGAATTGCTTACTCCTTACCTAAGATCGAAGGATGAAAGGAGAAGTATTTCAAATGCGGGTTAATCTATTGACCAGTTTTGCAGCAGGAATTCTTATTTCTACAACGATTAGCGGCGCTGTTTATTTTACGGGTAAAACAGAAGCTTCAACTAAACCTGTCAAAGTATCTGAACAAACCAAAACAGTAACCGTTCAACCATCAGAGGATGAGATGAAAAACAAACTTGCTGCTGCAGGTTATGTTGTTCAAACGAAGGTTGAATATGATAAGAATTTGAATGATGCTAAAGCGGCTGCCCAAAAAGCTGCTCCTGCCGACGATAACAAATCGAAAAAAACGGTTTACAGAGTTGTCTTAAATGTTGCAAATGGGATGACGAGTATCGATGTTGGCCGTGCGCTTGAAAAAGCAAAAATCATTGATGATGCCTTTAAATTCTCAAAGGATATTGAGAAGAAAAATATTGAAAACAGATTACGACCAGGCACATTTGTCGTGGATAGCGACATGACTTATGATAAAGTTATATCGACTATTTTTAAAAAATAATCTTAATTAATAATCCGTGGAACAGCAAGTGGAAACCCCACTTATTTTGATGTTAGTTACGTGCCTTATGCTAAAGAACATGCAGATTTAGGATCTGATGAACCTTGGATAGAAGTTTCACCAATGGTCCAGCGAGGTGGTGATGGGGGATGTAACTGTGACCCATTACATTGGACCAAATTAAGAAAAGGATATTAAGAGAGAAAAGTGAGGATATTTTATTTATCCTTACTTTTTTTTATTAATAAAAATATTAAGAGAATTATTTCCATAAGGAGAAAGTAACCTATAAAGAAGAAGATTCCTATAACTTGACTTACCCCATCAATAGCAATAAGGTAAAACCACAAATAACTAATTCCAAAAAACAAACAAATATTAAAAATGGAACCAGATAATATTGCAATTTTTATATTTATCAGTTTAAAAATTTTATAGACTAAACTAAATATTAAAATTGGCCAAACAGCAAGTGCTAAAAGGAAAAATGAATTGTCATTCATAATAAATTAACCACCAATATCATCTTTAGTGTAATTTTACACTTTTTTATAAAGAAGTAAATATTTATTCTTTTAAAAAAAGCTTAAATTTCATAATTCAAGCTTTTTTTAAAAGAAACACATATTGGAATTTAGTTGTTTTAACCGCTAAGTAGAAATGGTTCTTACGCACTATTTATAAAAATATTCGTTCACTAAATTAAAGTAATACATTTTTTGAGGAGTAATCTACTGTGATAAATGAGGAAAAAATTATTGAGCTTATTAGAGAAGATAACTGGATGATGCACATATTAAAATCAGCAAAATCGTTGAATTTGCCTGATTGGTGGATCTGTGCAGGATTTGTTCGTTCAAAAATATGGGATACCTTACATAATTTCAGTGAAAGAACTCTCATCCCAGATATTGATTTAATATATTTTGACCCTACTAATATTGATGAATTAGAGGAAAAGAAACTGGAGGAATTGCTAAATAATCTTATGCCTAACACTCCTTGGTCTGTAAAGAATGAAGCAAGAATGCACATTAAAAGCAAAATGCCTCCTTATTCTTCCTCCGTTGATGCTATTTCCAAGTTTCCAGAAACAGCAACAGCCTTAGGGGTAAAATTGGATGAAAAAGACAATGTGGTATTAACAGCCCCCTTTGGAATTAGTGATGTTGTCAATCTAGTAGTGAAGCCGACCCCTTTTTTTACTCAGACTAAAGAGCGAATAGAAATTTACGAAGACCGCATTACAAAAAAGAATTGGAAATCAATTTGGAATAATGTAAAAGTGTATTATATCAATAATTCTAATTAAGTTAATAGGTTCACTTGTTCAATAAGAACAGCCTCTTTTTCACTAAGTTTTTAGGGGATGAATTTATTGTTTGAAACAGAAAGATGTATGATTCATATCTTTCAAAGGTCAGATTATATTGATGTGAAATAATTATATATAAACCGGGAACTGACAACTCCCACCGCTAAAGTAGTGGGGTTCAAGGATACTAATACACTTCTTAATAGCACCTTATCTTTCTAAAGAAAGAGGTTTTACTAAAACACTGGTGTATATTCGCCAAGAACATTAACGGACGTATGTCGTTATAGCCAGGCACTTTGCTCGACAAGCCTTAAAAAGAATCTCGATATGCTTATCGTTCCGCATCGGACTTTATCACGACCGATCTTTAATTAAATAGATTGTTGAAGATTTTACTTAGCAGACGGTTTTCCTGCTAGAACCTAATATCTTCAGTTTTCCAGGAACAACTTATAAGTGTATTAAAGTACAAGCGTTCTTGTTTTGCAATTAAATACAGGCATAGAAACCGACCTTTTTCTAAAATAAGCAAGGTCGGTTTTTAAATGACTTTTGTATTTAGATTAAACTTTTATCTTTTTCTTCCTTTCCTAAAACCCAAGTAAAAAACACCCCAACTATATGATACAAACCCGAGAATAATGATTATAACTTTCTTATGCAATTTCCACAGTAAGGCCATATTGGAAAGTAAAATTCCTTTGGTATGTAAATAATAGAGATAGACAATTAGCAGGGATAGGAAAATAAGAAAGATAACCTTAAGTAAATGGAAGAAATTTAAATTTTCAAGAAGAGGTATTATCTTTTTCTTCTTTTTTGAGGAAGATTTTTTTATTGTTCTTGTTTCTACCATAAAATTCTCCCCTCAGTTTTTTTAGAAAATAAAAACTTATTATTTTTATAAATTATGAAGCACAAATATTCGATTATTTTGATTATAGATATTTCTTATATTTTCATCAAGCTCAACACATAGAAAGAATGATGCGAAAGCAAATATTCTCTTTTAGTTAAAGATGCCCCTCTAATCAAATAACTTTGAGAGGCCCTTCATTCTTAGGAAGTTTACTAGTTTTTGAAGAAGACTTTTTATTCATAGCCAACGATAAAATCATTCCAATGATACAGGCTGTACCAACCCATTGGAAAAATCCTAAAGGTTCTTTTAACCAAAATACCGTTGTTAAAACAGCAGCTAGTGGCTCTATGCTACCTAGAAGACTTGATTCTTTAGGTGATAGATTTTGTATACTTTCTATATAAAACCAAAATGCAATCATTGTACCAAAGATGATCACAAAGAATAAGTATGAATAAGCCTCGGGTGTTAAATTAGTAGTGGTAATTTGCCAAGGCGGATGAATAAAACTTAATGCAAATCCGCCGATCATCATCGCCCAGCCAACAATGACAAGGGAATCGTATTGCTTCAGTAAAGGAACTGCATATAAGGTATAAAATGCTAACGCTAATCCAGATAAAATACCCCAAACAATTGCGAGTGTCGGCACAGAAAGTTGAGAAATCGAAGCGTTTGTTAATAAGAAAAAACAACCAACTAAAGCAAGGGAAACGGTTAACAAATCTTGCCGTGTCAGCACAGCTTGTTTGCGTATAATTAAGTAAATGATAATGAAGATAGGTGCTAAGTATTGTAATAGCGTTGCGACAGCAGCATTCCCATGTTTAATGGATGCCATATAAGTGTATTGAACCGTAAGCATACCGATTAACCCGAACATAATCAGTTGAATGGCTGTCCGTCTATTTTTCCAGACAGCAAAAATCTGAGAACGGTCTTTTCCGAAAAATTGAACGGCTAAGAGCAAAATACCAGCTATAAGTAATCGTGTCGTAACGAGCCAATTTACATCGATTCCATATTGTTGAAAAAGCTTTTTTGTAACCGTGCCGCCAATACCCCAAAATATTGCTCCTGTTATAACGAGAAATAACCCTTTTCTTCTGTTCATAATTGATTTTCCACCTTTAAATATAAAAATAGTGTTATATTATTGTCATAATAAGCGGAAAATCCTTAAAAAAATACCTAAATCGAATTAAAAAGTATAAATATATTGAGGTGGTAATTTGCAAATAAAAAATTTTATGGTTGACCAAAATTTAAAAGAGCTGACAGAACATCGTACATTAGTAATACCGATTGCTTGTTATGAAACAACAATCAACCAAAATATAAATGGATATATACCGCTTCATTGGCATGACGAAATTCAATTTGTCCTGATCGTAAAAGGAGAAGCAATCTTTCAAATAAATGAAGAAAAAATAGTAGTTCAAGAAGGAGAAGGTCTATTTATAAATAGTGGATGCCTGCACACGGCGAAAGAAAAGAATCACTTGGACTGTGTCTATATCTGTTTAAATGTTTCGCCTCACTTCATCTTATCACAAGAACTCTATACAACCTATGTAAATCCCTATATTCACGCGACTAATTTACCTTATTTACACTTAGATACAAAGGGGCTTTGGGCGAAAAATATTTTAGATGCCATTAGAAAAATCAATCAATTGATTCTACAAAAGTCACCATACTATGAAATTGACATCACTGTACAGTTAACGTTAATTTGGCAAAACTTAATTATAAATGGTTTTCAATTAGAGTACGAACTGACAGAAATGGTAAAGAGCAAGCGAATGAAGCAAATGTTAAATTGGATCCATCTACATTATGCCGAGAAAATCATGTTAAACGATATTGCACGCGCTGGGCAATTGAGCCGTTCCGAATGCTGTCGATATTTTAAAAGAATTTTAAAGAAAACACCGTTAAATTACGTAATGGATTATCGAATTCAAAAAAGCCTCGTTCTACTGCAACAACCGGATTCTAATGTCACAGATGTTGCTTATCGAGTAGGATTTAATAGTACAAGCTATTTTATCGATAAATTCCGAAAGTCGATGAACATGACACCTTTAGCATACAAAAAATATAAAAATGGCTGATATTAAATTAAACGAATTTCTTAGATTGTAAAGGTGTATACTCAAATGCTGTAGTGGAATTAGTTAAAATATTGAATATGTACTAGGCTGATTTATGTGTATCATGTATAGTTAAATGGCTCAATTTATCTATGGAAATCATTCGTTACTTATAATTTTTTGCTTGTAAGTATATGATGATTAAGGGAAATAGATAGAAAATGGAAGTGGTTCAGTATGGAACATATAACTGGTACTTACAACTATTACTGGTTTGCTTTTTCAATTCTTGTTGCTATTCTTTTTTCATATATAGCGATAGACCTTCGTTGGAAAATGATTGTATTTAAAGATTTCACGTACAATTTATGGCTAATGGGATGTGCTGTTGCAATGGGTATTGGTATTTGGACCATGCACTTTATTGGCATGGTGGCCATGGTAATGCCAAATCCAATTATTTATGATATGAGAATAGTCTTACTTTCACTGGTTATCTCTATTGTTGGAACAGGAATTGCATTCTTTTTTATGAAATTAAATCCATTTAGACTCCTTTTATCCAGTATATTTATGGGGGGAGGAATTGTTTGTATGCACTATCTAGGTGTTTGGGCAATGAATCCCAATTTGTCTATCAGCTATAACCCCCCTATTGTTGTCCTGTCAGCAATAATTGCAGTTGTAGCGGCATTTTGGTCTCTATGGTTACTTTTTTTCTTTAATCATAGAAACTCCATGTATATTAAATGGAGAATATTAAGTAGTATATTAATGGGAATTGGAATATCCGGGTTGCACTATATTGGGATGTGGGGAACAGATTTTATGTTTAAACAAAACCCTTCAGCATATAGTACCGACTATATAGTTAGTTCCCACACATTAAGTTCTTTTATTAGTGTTCCAGCTATTGTTGTAGTATTGATCATGTTATTATCTAATGCATTTCTCGATAAGAAGCTTATATCACAAATTAAGAAACTAAATGTAAGTGAAAGGAAGTTAAGAGAGTCAGAAAAACTTTCTCTGGTAGGAGAGTTGGCTGCTGGTGTTGCACATGAAATTCGAAACCCATTAACTTCATTAAAGGGATTTACGAAAATGATTTATGAAAATACAGATAATGAGTCAAATAAAAAATTTTTAAAAATAATGAACGATGAAATAAACCGAATTAATTTTATAGTAAGTGAATTTATGGTACTATCTAAACCACATATTGTAAATTTTTCGATAACTGATTTATCCAAAATTATAGGAAATGTGATAACTCTTCTAAATACTCAAGCCATTATGAAAAACATTGAGATTTGTCCACAATTTTTAGGAGATTCCTTTTTATTAAAATGTGAAGAAAATCAAATAAAGCAAGTATTAGCAAATATTATAAAAAATTCAATCGAAGCAATGCCGGAAGGCGGAAAAATTTACATTTTATTAGAAAAAAAAGAATCTTATTTCGTTATCTCAATCATTGATAATGGTGTAGGGATTTCAGAGGATACTATTCATTTATTAGGTAAGCCGTTTTTTACTACCAAAACAGAAGGAACAGGATTGGGTTTAATGGTGAGCAAGAAAATCATTCAAAACCATAATGGCAAATTTGAAATTAGTAGTGACCTAAAGAAAGGTACAACAGTAATCATCTCATTACCTATTGAGCTAAATCATTTTGATCAATTAAAAGAGGATACTACGTTATATCAATCCTCGTAAGCTAATGGCTGCTTTACTCCATAGTGGGTTGAAATGCCCCCCCCTAAGGTTGGACTAATAATCCAACCTAAGGGGGTTTTTATTTTGGGGTTCAATTAGTTGAGATACTTTTTTAATATGTTTAATCCAAGTTTCAACTCGTCTATTGAGCTTGTAGACGCAAGTGCAATACGCAAATACTTATCAAGGGTGGTCTGACCGCTAAGAAAACGATCAGAATGAAAGACTCGAACACCGTGCCTTTTCAAATCCGATTCCAACTGTAACGCATCGTTATGCCCTTGAATGGGTAGCCAACGATAGAAACTAAGAAGATGCCCCTCATTCTTTCTTAAAGGAAAATATTCCGAATAAATATCATTTGCAGACTGTGCAAGCCGTTTCTTTTGAGACACAATTTCATGAGCTTTCCCCGATAAGATCAGCTCTGTGATCACCTCTGCATCAAAAGAAGAGGTTTTTACATTGATGTTAAAAATCGCCTGCAAAATTTTTTCACGTAATGTATCCCCATAGACTATATAGGCAACTCTTAACCCGGAGCATATTGACTTGGAGGTGCCACAAACATAAACGCTTTGTTCCGGAAGTAAATTGAACATTGGCTGCTGGTAATCTGAGATAAAACCTGCCGTCAGAAATGCATAAATATCATCCTCAATTAAAATTAAACGATGCTTATGGATGACCTTCGCTAATTCCTGCTTCCGAAAATCAGAAATCATCACAGTGGTAGGATTACTGCAAGATGGCATAAGGAAAATGCCGTGAATATTTATTTGGCTGCACTGTTTTTCAAGCTCGTCTGGCAGCATCCCAAACTGGTCTCCAAGGACGGGGACTAATTGAATATGAAACATTTTAGCCAACTCGATAAAATTTGAATAAGTGTATAAATCCGTAGCAATTCGATTGCCGGGTTCAAATAAAGCAGCCAAAGTAATGGCCAACGCATTTTGGGCACCAGAAACGATAGCTATATGCTCTTGGTCCGTGTGAATACCGAAAGATTCCATCCAGTTTAACGCTGCCGTTTTTTGATGCGGAATACCAGTCGGATCATTGTAATTTAGCAGCTGCTCCAAATAACTTTTGTCTACAACCCTTGGAAAGACATCTTTTACAATTGCATTGGTTTGCTCAAAAGAAGCCACTAAGCCAAGATCAATGAGGTTTGCCGTTTTATCTGTGGAAATGGTTATAGAACGGGTTGCATTAGGAGCTACAAAGGTACCGCTTCCCGTGACGGCATAAATTAATCCCTTTACCTCACATATTTTGTAGGCACGGGTAATAGTGGTGAAATTTAGGTCAAGAAAATCCGCCAATTCTCGTTGCGGAGGTAACTTGGTCCCAGGTGCTAAAAAGCCAATTATAATATCCTGTTCAAGTAATGATGCAAGAGATTTATAAAAAGGACGTTTTAATACTTTTTTATCAGGTTTCCAGGACATAGGATAATTTTCAAATGAATTTACTGGCATACTACACCTCTCATATCTTTATCCATACAATCATATCATTTTGTATGGAATTTATTTTAATGATATTTGAAAAGATGACTTTATACCAGTTGTCTTTATTAGGTAAAAACGTCAATCAGTATACCTATGTTAATAAAATGGGTGAATTTTTTGTAAATAAAGATAATTGTAATCCATACAATTATCTTGTTTTTTGTATGGATTTTATATGTTAAATTAAAATAAATTTAGCCATACAGGATGTGAATCAAATGAAAAAAAGAAATAAAAAATGGATTGCCTTTCGTACAGCGTTTCCATATACAGTCCCGATTTTTGCAGGATTTGTATTCTTGGGAATTGCTTATGGAATCTTTATGAATTCATTGGGTTTTAGTGCAATTTATCCTATTGTTATGAGTCTATTAATATTTGCAGGATCAATGGAGTTTGTTGCTGCCAATTTATTGCTTGTCTCTTTCAATCCGATGAATGCCCTTTTTCTAACGTTAATGGTAAATGCACGCCATTTGTTTTACGGCATTTCCATGCTGGATAAGTATAGGGGAATGGGGAAGAAAAAGGTCTACATGATTTTTGGACTGTGCGACGAATCTTTTTCCATTAATTGTACCGTTGATGTTCCGAAGGATGTGGATAGAGGCTGGTTTATGTTCTTTGTGACACTACTCAATCATTTCTATTGGGTCTTGGGAGCAGCAATTGGCGGCATTTTTGGATCTTTTGTTAAGTTCAACACAGAAGGGCTCGATTTTGTTATGACTGCTCTTTTTGTAGTCATTTTCATTGAACAGTGGATGAAAGAGAAGAAGCATCACAGTGCACTTGCAGGTCTAGGGCTTTCAACTGTCAGCCTTATTATTTTCGGTGGAAACATGTTTCTTATCCCTGCTATGTTTGCCATCCTTGGGCTACTAACCTTGATTAGAAAACCAGTGGAGAGAGGGGAGGTTAGCACTACATGAATATGAATTTAACACAGCAGATGATTACGATTGCTATGGTTGTATTAGGCACAATGATTACAAGGTTTCTTCCATTCATTGTTTTCCCTTCAGGTAAACCCACACCGAATTATGTACAGTATCTCGGTAAAGTGCTGCCATCAGCGGTAATTGGACTATTAGTTATTTATTGTTTTAAGGATGTGAGTTTACTATCCGGAAGTCACGGTATTCCTGAATTTTTTGGGGTGGCGGTGGTGGCACTGCTGCACTTTTGGCAGAGAAAGATGCTCCTCTCAATTGCGGCAGGGACGATTGTGTATATGATCTTAGTTCAATTGGTTTTTTAATCATTATTACATTGTAAATATTCAAAAAATCATTCTGAAATTTGAAGTTTTATTGTTTGATCATCCGCTTTAGTATTATTGACACGATTATTGGGATTCATATCAAGTTTTGTTATTAATTGTAGCCAAATTACTCCATTTCGAATTAATTTGAACAATAAATTTGAAGAAAATGTGAATATCTCACCAAAGGACTTTACTATTTTTTTTTGTATTCTATAATACCCATATAGGTATATAACCCACAGGGGTATATCTAAATGCAAATAACTACAGTTTGTAATCCAACAAATATAAATTTGGAGGGAAAATCATGGCACAAAAAGTAATCATCATTGGTGGGGTTGCAGGAGGAGCAACAGCAGCTGCAAGACTAAGAAGAGTAAGTGAAGATACAGAAATAATCCTTGTAGAACGTGGAGAACATATTTCATTTGCCAATTGTGGACTACCATATTACATTGGTGAAACAATCAAAGATCGAAGCAAATTATTAGTTCAAACTGTTAAAGGAATGAAGGACCGTTTCAATCTTGATATTCGCATTTTAAGTGAAGCTTTAAGCATCAATCCTGAAAATAAAACTGTAACCATTAAGAATTTACAAAATGGAGAAGTGTACGAAGAATCCTATGACAAGTTATTATTATCACCAGGAGCAAGACCAATTGTACCTGCTATTCCAGGATTAAATGAAAATCAGACATTATTTACGTTAAGAAATATTCCTGATACGGATAAAATTAAAAACTATGTTGATTCTCATAATCCTAAAAAAGCAGTTGTAATCGGTGGTGGATTTATTGGGATTGAGATGGCTGAAAACTTAGTAGATAGAGGAATAGAAGTTACAATTATTGAAATGGCTAATCAAATAATGGCTCCGATTGACTTTGAAATGGCAAGTATTTTACACACGCATTTAAAAGAAAAAAGCGTAAAATTAATTTTAGAAAATGGTGTCGAGTCTTTCGCTGATAATGGAAAGAAGGTTATCCTCTCTGATGGAACAGATATCGAAACCGATATGACAATTCTATCGATCGGAGTCAGACCAGAAAATGAACTAGCCAAGACAGCCGGATTGAAGTTAGGCGAGCGTGGAGGAATTGCTGTAAATGAATTTCTTCAAACTTCTAATGGAGATATTTATGCAGTTGGGGATACGGTAGAGGTTGTTGATTATATTAGCGGTACAAAGACAATGATCCCACTTGCAGGACCAGCTAACCGCCAAGGACGCATTGCTGCAAATAATATGATGGGCAAAAAAGAGAAATATCAAGGGACATTAGGTACTTCCATTGCAAAGGTGTTTGACTTAACTGTTGCAGCAACCGGTAACAATGAGAAAATATTGAAACGTTTAAGCATTTCGTATGAAGTCATTCATATTCATCCAAGCTCACATGCAGGGTATTATCCTGGAGCAGCACCGATTGCTTTAAAATTAATTTTTGATAAAGAAACAGGAAAAATCTTTGGTGCTCAAGCCATTGGAGCAGATGGGGTTGATAAGCGCATTGATGTTATCGCTACTGCCATTAAAGGTGGGTTAACGGTTGAAGATTTAACAAATCTGGAATTGTCTTACGCACCACCCTATTCTTCAGCAAAAGATCCAGTAAATATGGCTGGGTATGTGGCTTCTAATATCTTGGAAGGCGCATTGGAAACGATTCAGTGGCATGAAGTTGACAAAATAGTTGCAGAAGGTGGACTTTTAATCGACGTTCGTGAGGCAATGGAGCGCGAATTTGGATTTATTGAAGGGTCCATCCATATTCCTTTAAATGAATTAAGGGATCGATTAAAAGAACTTCCAAAGGAACAGACAATTTATGTCAGCTGTCAAGTTGGATTAAGAGGATATTTAGCGAGCCGGATTTTAAAAATTAATGGGTTCCAGGTTAAAAATGTTGATGGCGGCTGGAAAACCTATTCCTCTGTATACGGAAGCAATATCGTTGAAATCAAAACAAACGACCTTGGCGAAACAGATATAGAAAGTACTAAAGAAATAAAGGTTGATACAATTGTGGATGTTACTGGATTAACCTGTCCAATGCCAATTATTAAGCTTAAAAAAGGTATTGAGTCATTGGATAGCGGACAAGTGATAGAGCTTCATGTAACTGACAGAGGTGCTTTAAAAGACCTTCCTGCTTGGTCAAAAAATGCTGGTCATACCCTTTTAAAAACAGAACAAGATGAAAAAGTTATCAAATTTTGGATTGAAAAGAAATAAAGAGAAAGCTTGAAGCGATAATTATCATTTATTTTTAGGTATATTGAATAATTGGTTTGTACACTTAGCAATGACACCTGAGCAAACGGACTGGTTAGAGCCTGTTGATGATGAATGGTATAATAAATTATAATTTGAAGTTTATATTTAGAATTAATGCCGATCTTCAAAATGGGAGGTCGGCGCTTTTCTATAACTTTATATTTTTGGAAGCAGTTTAAAAATATAATCGCTTAGAAGGCTTAAGGGTAAGATAAAAAAATCTTCATTTTATATCTTACTCTAAAGAGATGGAAAACAATGATTCGAATATTGATCATTATTTCTTCGTTATTATTATGCGAAAACAGTGTTGCGTCAGCAGAACAACCAACGGAGCCAGAACAAAAACTTGTAAAACTTCTTGATCAAACAGAGGTCATTCAATTCCCAGATGAAATCACAAACATCTTAAATAAGTTATATGAACAGATTTCTCACGAGAGTATGGAACACTTCGAATCTCAAAGTAAGAACATAATTAACAATGTAAATTCATTTAATGAAAAAATATCTGATGAAGAGAAGGAAGCAATAAATAGGCAAATTGAAGAGAAGAAAAATCAGAAGGGATATAATGAGATGTACGAAATGAGTAAAAAATTATTTGAGTACATCAAAGAAAATCCTAAAATTTTGCCAAAAGATTTTTCAGAACTCCTAAAAATTTTGAGTAGCAAATATAATGAGTTTGGTGAAAATTTTTTAAAGACCTTTAAATCGAAGTACACCATCGGAAAAACTTTTGGTTTAAATTAATTAATGCGTAAACGGACGACACATTTTATAAAAAGTATCGTCCGTTTTTACTTGACGGTTACATACGTATAGATAACTCTTTGGGTTAGACTTTTTTGTCTGTGTACACATAAGAGATTTTTACATAAGGGATTAATACTTGTACATAGTTTTTTGTCTTTTTTGTACAGACTTTTTTGTCTCAAATGGTGAGAAAAGAGGTTGTACAATCTTTTTTGTCTTTTTTGTACATAAAATTATGTCCTTGTACATCTGACGAGTGACACAAAAGTCCTAAAAATGAAAACGTATAAATTATAACATTTACAATTAGATTTTAAGTACTTTTGTGTCAAAATAAATGACACAAAAGTACTTAAAACCTTGAAGGTTGACACAAAAGTACTTAATTCTATGTAAAAATCCTAATGTACGTGTTGTAGTAAATGATGACTGTTATTGTTTACGATTTAACAACCTAATGTAAAACGATTGTTATTAGGAAATAAGGGACGCATGAAGATGTTAATGAAAGAAATTATCCTTTCAACCATCATCTGCAGAAAAGGGAAGAAATAACTTCTCTTTTTTTATTTATATTTAAATGTACGTTAAATCATAATTAACGCTTTGACAAAATCGTTAAAAAAACGTCTGAACCCTAGCTACATAAGGGGATTAGGCGTTTTTTATTTTTTATAATAATTAAGGTTAAGAAGGATTAACGCTTATTTTATGAATTAACGCTTATTTTGGGAACTTCAGAGTCAATTTATAGCATGAATTTAAGCATGGGGGAACGATGTGGTAAACTATTTCCAAATTCAATATATGTTCATATTAAGGAAGTGTCACCTCCATGTTATTTAACCCCAATGTAATTCGAGCGTTGGTATATGCCGGACTGGTCTCTAATTTTCTGGCCATCTTTGTTTGCTTTTTATTTAAAGAATGGGATCCAGTGAGATCGAATGCCTTTGATATTGTCATATGGACCACATGCTTGTAATCCATAAAAATAGAGGGACTTGGTAGGCATTATGTTTTCAGTTGTATTCATGGAAAAAGATCATTAGTTGGGTACAACATTAACCACTTTAGATAAGATTGTGAATTTTTTCACTTAAACTAACGGGGCAGGTTAACTGAAGAAGGAATTCATATAAATGTTATAGAATACACTCCCATAAAGAGAAATTGTGGGGGTGATTTTGTGGATAAAGAAAAGTTAGAGGTCATAAAAGTGGGCAGTTTAGTTATAATGGCAATTAGTTTAGGTATAATCGCTTGGAAAATGGTATGGGTGGTTAATTACTTGTATGATTTAGTAAAGTTATCTGTAAATGGATAATTTTACATAAAGGAAGGACATACAGCTGCAATCAGTGCAGCTTTTTTTATTATTGCACTAACGTGGCAGTTTAGTGGAAGAAGGGTTATTAATTGGTGAATAGAATAAGTTATAAAGATGATTAACTTCTTAAAAACTTGGAGGAGATAATTTTGAGTTGGGATACAGCACAATATATTCTAATTATAGGTGGGATATTGGGGGGCATTGCACTTTTAGCTTTTTTTGTTTTCTTGGGAAAATATGAGAAGAGTAAAAAAATAGACAAAAATAAGTAAAAAGAAACAGAAGTATTTACCTTCTTAAACTCGTGGATGCGTTTCAGTAAAATCAGGAACGCTTTTTCACTAACGGGGCAGGATAGTTGAAGAAGGTGTTTTCTTGTATAATGGCATTAACTAACCATGGTAAAGAAAGGTTTAAACAATGAATACTGATATTTTACTCCCCTTAATTCCTTTTTTACTCGGATTATTTGGTATTATTATAGGATTTACTTATACTAAGAAAGTTAGAAAAAATGATAAAGAACTAAACGGGGTTCTCTTCTCATACATTGCAGAATTACTACCCGTTTGGATATATCGAATTACATATGTTTTTATCGGTATTATGTTAATTGCCTTTGCAATTATAGGTTGGATGTAGGCAATGTTAATTCGCTAACGGGGGCTAAAGTTTAAGTTCGAAGCTGTCATTTTGGCAGCTTTTCTTGTTTCACTAACGGAGCAGAATAGTTAAAAAAGTCGAGAATAGGACGATTGAACAATTATTCAATGACTTATAAAAGTTATAAAATATAATTAAATAATATGCTCAGAGCTACACATATGCAAGATATTGCGAATTAAAAATACCGTAAAATCCATTTCTGAATAATACGGTATTCTGGACAATTATTTGCTTTACGATTGATACGTGAAATAAGAACATCTTAAATAACTCTACTGCTTTATATAATGTACTCTCTATTATTTCAATATTTTAAACTTTTTCATACCATATTTCAAAAACATAAGCAATTAAGGCTATTGTAACAAAAATTAATAATAAATTTAAACTACTTATTGTAAAGTGAGTCAATTTCCTTGCTTCAACAAATTTAAGTATCACCCAAGCACCAAACGCATCAATAACAATATTTGTTGCAAGGTATAACCAAAAGTTTCTGAATGTAAAATAAAAAACCCATATTGTAGTTATGAAGAATGCGCCGTACGCAAAGCTCACACTTGTTATGTATCCCCAGGGCACTATCGCTTCTTTGATTTGCCACAACTTATATGTATATCCTATTTCATAGACGATGGTTACTAATAATGCAGTAAATATTGTTACTGGCATGTACCTTTTGATACCCTCTTTTTTCATAAAATATAATGTTAACCATGGAATAATTAATAGTAACCATAAAATCAGCTTATTGGACATTATATTCACACCACCTTATACTTCTATATTGGATTATTAACAAAATGTGGTGATTTTATGTATTACACGTTTGCTATTTAGTGACCATTAATTCTAATGAATTGTTAGTACACAATTTTCTTCTAATATGAAATAAAGTAACTCATTTATTTTTCTTTAAAAACATTTAAAGGGTAGAATAAATTGTGAAATAATGTACTTAAAGTAACGGGTGCTAGAGTTAAATAAGTGCGAGCCATTTTCAACAGCCTTGGATCTTCAACAATCGGGCGCTTTTATGGAGTAACGAAAAAGCCCAATTTCTTTATTTTATTGCTGAGAAATTGGGCTTTTCATTTTGGACTTTCCTTAACGTTGTAAATTCGCGTTTTGCTGGTGGTACCCCATGCCCATCAAGTCAAGACAAATCATTACCCCCATAACGAAAAAATGCCATTTTTTCTGTAATTTCATGGAAATGATGGTGTTTTTTAAGTGCATTGAGGTTTCAATTGTAAGAAACAGGGGTGTGTAGTAGAATAGATAGTACTGGAGGGGGATTGATGAAAGAATATATTTATGTGGAAAACGAAAAAAAAGTGAAATTGAAATTTGGAATTTTAAAAAAAGATATTGTATTTACCATATCACTCATGTTAGCAATCGTAAGCTGTTTATTCCATGCACCAAAACTAGAATTTATAAACTTTAAAGTATTAGTCAGTTTATTTAATCTTATGCTCGTAGTTAAGGCTCTGGAAGATCTTAAACTATTGGATAAGTTCGCCATTGCTATACTGAGTAAATGTCATAATAGTAAAAGTGTTTCAGCAATCCTAATTTTATTATGCTTTTTTAGTTCCATGCTTGTAACGAATGATGTGGCATTAATAACATTTGTACCATTAACACTTATAATTAGTAAGATTATACAAACTTCTATGTTAGATACTATTATACTAGAGACAATTGCGGCTAACATCGGAAGCAGCCTAACTCCAATGGGAAATCCTCAAAATCTTTTCATATTTACAAACTACGGAATAAGACCTATACAATTTTTTACAACAATCCTTCTATTAGTGGTTCTTGGAATTGTTCTGTTATTCTTTCTTAATCAAAGATTGAATAGTAAAACATTGGAAATGGAACTTCCGCATATTCCTATAAAAAATAAAAAAAAGGCAACAGTATGGGGAATACTATTTGGCATCATATCTGCATCCATACTAGGGGCTTTAAGCTACAAACTTGCGTTCATCATCGCATTGGGAACCGCATGTATACTTGATATAAAATTATTGAAGAAAATTGATTATTTATTGCTTATTACTTTTATATGTTTTTTTATATTTATAGGAAACATATCGGAATTAAAGGTAGTACACACATTTGCCAGCGAAAATCTCAAAAGTCCCACATCAATCTTTTTCAGTTCCATAATTTTAAGCCAACTGATAAGCAATGTACCAGCTGCGATCTTTTTATCAAAATTCTCCGTGAATTGGCAGCCTTTATTAGTAGGTGTGAATTTAGGCGGACTTGGTACGATTGTTGCTTCCCTTGCAAGTGTAATTTCATTTAAACTTTTTATTAAGAGAGATCCACAAAAAAGTAAAATGTACCTTATAAGGTTTAGCTTTTATAACTTTTCGATTTTAGCTCTTTTAACTCTTGTTTATTATTTTACAATGAAATATCAAAATTTCTTTTAATACAAAGTAAGACGAGTAAGTAGGGGTCCTGCCGACAAAACACGGATATTATACGTTAATCCATTTTTTTGGAAGGTAACGCACAGTGGGATTTATATTTAGCCAACACGTTCTCGCTTAAAGAACTACAACAGTTAGATTTTTCTAAAGTAAAACTGCCCATTGAATGGTTCGATGGATGGTTAAAGGAATTAACTTAACCACTTTTTAATTTGAAGGTTTGTGAAGTATTGTATTTACACTACCATGAAAATAAGTTTCCTCGGGATTTGAAAAATGACAATACTTAAGAAAACCCTGCTCAATTGTTAAAAAAAAGAGGAGAGCGTTAATTAATAAGTCTATGAATTGGTTGAATGGATTAAGGTCAGTATCAGTATTGACACTTCCTAACTATTTTCATTCTCTGTGGTGAAGCGGTGATTTTTCGCTTCATGGATGGCTAACGGGTGCAATAGTTAAAGAGGGAGATCGCTGCGGCGATCTTTTTGCTTGTTGAGCTAACGTGGCAGGTTAATTGAAGAATGGTTTTTATATAGTAC
>NZ_JAVDUQ010000023.1:0-85585 GCF_031456445.1 Neobacillus niacini
ATCTATTACAATCACTATAGATACCAATGGAATTTAAAAAAGATGACCCCTGTTCAATACAGAGATCATCTTCTTAAAACTGCCTAGGCTTTTTTAAAAATGTCCTTTACAAAGGGTACATTTTAACTTATCCCAGGCATCTTTCTTGTTTATTTAATTGGCCGAAAAATCCGTGATCTGACTCACTCTTACAGCACTTACTTTGAATCCTGGCATTTTGCAGTCAGGGTCTAGTTCATCAGAAACAAGGAGATTAACATTTTGCGAGTCTGCCCAATGAAACGGAACGAAGACCGTATCTTGACGAATCGTTTCTGACCATTTGCTCCGGACAATGATATTCCCCCTTCTTGATTCAATTTTTACTAAGGACTGGTCCGAAATACGGTATTTTTTCGCAGTGGTTGGATGAATTTCCATAAATGCCTCCACATTTCTAGCCGCTAAGGCTGCACTTTTTCTCGTTTGCACACCGGTTAAGTAATGGGACATGACTCGGCCGGTTGTTAAATACAGTGGAAACGTATCGTTAACCTGATCCTTTTGAATAACAGGTTTGTTGGGCACGACAACCATTTCTGCCTTCCCGTCTTCATGCGCAAAAGAGCTTTCAAACAGCCGCTTTGTCCCTTTATGATCAAGCTCTGGGCAAGGCCAAAGTATTCCGCCTTCCTTTCTGATCCGCTCATACGTTAGCCCGTAATAATCAGCGATTCCACCACGGCTAGCCATTCTTAATTCATTAAAAATTTCTTCTGCAGACGAAAATGAAAAGTACTCTCCCTTTCCAAGAACCCTCGCAATCTCACAAATAATTTGCCAATCATGCTTTACTTCTCCCGGACAAGGATAGCTCGCTTCTCTTAAAGTCACCCGCCCCTCTACATTCGTCATCGTTCCCGCATCCTCTAAATACGATGAGGTGGGTAAAATTAAATCTGCTAATCTCGCGGTCTCTGAAACAAACAGATCGACCGCGACAAAGAATTTTAGTTTTTTTATCGCTTCTTTTACGAAATAAGCATTTGGATTGGAGACAATTGGATTGGAGCACATTAGAAATAGACCTGTGATTTCACCATCATAGATTTTTCCCATCATTTCATAGGCAGAGACCCCTTTTCTCGGCAATTCATCCTTGTTGATTCCCCACACACTTGCCATATAGGCTCGATCTTCTTCGTTTTCAATGGAGCGATACCCGGGGAGCTGATCTGCTTTCTGCCCATGTTCTCTTGCCCCCTGGCCATTGCCCTGCCCCGTTACCGCAGCGTAACCGGAATGGGGCTTTCCAATTTTCCCTGTAGAAACAAGAATATTCAGGAAATTACGGACAGCCTTCGCCCCATCTGTTTGCTGTTCTACCCCTCTCGCTGTAAAAATCATTCCTGATGCTTCTTTGCCAAACATGATTGCTGCTTTCCGAATTTTTTCACGTGGTACCCCTGTTATTTCTTCTATTTCCCCCAAGTTTAGTGAAACTACATAATTTTTAACTTTTTCAAACCCATTAACCCGTTCTTCGATAAATGTTTTATCAATATATTTTTCTTCAATGATTACCTTCAACAATCCATTTGCCAGGGCTGCATCTGTTCCCGGTTTCAGTTTTAAATGTAAGTCAGCCATCTTGGTCGTCGCTGTTTCCCGAGGATCAATCGCGATGAGGTAAGCTCCGTTCTCTTTTGCTTTCTCAAAGTATGGCATGATGGTCGGCTGGCATTCGGCGATATTGGTACCTGCTAATATAATGCAGCGGGTAAAAGGAATTTCTGACAAACTGTTGGTAAACCCTCTGTCCATTCCGAATGTTTGATTTGCAGCAGAAGCAGCTGCTGACATACAGAGGCGGCCATTATAATCAATGTATTTCGTCTTTAAGGCAACGCGGGCAAATTTCCCCAGCAAATATGCCTCTTCATTTGTAATCGATGCACTCCCATAAACCGCTAAGGCATTTTGTCCGTCTTCCCTTTGGATTCGAGTAAAGTTTTCCTTGATGTGATGTAACGCTTCCTCCCAGGAGATACGGACAAATTCTCCTTTTACCTTTAACATCGGATACTTCAATCGCTCCCTGCTAAATGCGTGTTGATGGGCATTCATGCCTTTAATACATAAACGCCCTTGTGATGTCGGATTTTCTTTTCCAATTGCCAGATATTTTTTTCTTGAAACAATGGATTGTTCCACTAATGTCATTTTGCATTGCATACTACAATAGGGACATTGCGTTTCAAATAATTTTTCCGATTGGACTTTTTGCTGCTTCGAGCGGAAATATTTTAACAGAAGTTCAGTCATGACCTGTCACCCTTTCTTTATTACAAACTTTTTTCTAAAACAGCCTTCCTTATAAACGCCTCTTCATCTAAACGCTCTAACAACTGCTGGCGAAGTTCGTCATCAAACAAGACTTCTCTCACATGGATGAGACCCGCTCGTTCCATCCATTTCCCAATTCTCTCCATATAATTAGCGCTCTCGCGATAGTACTGAATAAGACTACAGATTATTTCCATTGCTTTTGGATTGGTTTCCGCAATGCATACTAACTCACCGGTACGCACCTTGCGTCCGCTCAAGCTGCCGACATAGATTTCCCACCCTCTATCCATCCCCAAGACGACTAGATCATTTGTGGTGGAATCGGGTCCATTATGAATACTAGTGGAAACAGAGATTTTTACCTTAGAAGGTGTTAGGAGGAATTCAAATCTCTTTTCCAGATCACCAGCCAATTCAAGTGAGGATTGATTTTTATCGTTACATGTGAATTTATTCACTTGAAGAATCACATTCATCCCTTCATGATTAATCAGTTTACTATGTTTGTGCTCATATTCAGGATCAATCATCGTTAAATAATAGTGAAGGGCGGGTTGGCAGATTGGACAACCTTGCTTGTTCTTCCAATGGAGTTCTGCCATCACTTCCTGTAATGAAGACAGACCTTGAACCTGAATTTCACGAACAACTTCCTCTTGGGTCAACGGAGTACAGTCACACATGGAAGTCTCCTCAACCAAACTTTCTTCAAATTCATCACTCTGAATATAGGATAGGAGATTGGCAACTAACGGCTTGCAGCCACCACAAGAACCAGCTGCCTTGGTGCATTTTTTTATTTGGTCTACGTTCGTTAAACCGTTTTTTTGAACCGCGTCGATGATGTCCCCTTTCGAGACCCCGTTGCAGTTGCAGATTATGTTATTGCACGGCATGGAAGCAAGCGAACTTTCCTCACGATCAGCAAATTGAAACAGAGTTAACTCTTCCCCAACGGGTACAGCCTCCTGTTCCACAATCATTTCTAGCAATCTCGTACAGTCTTTTACATCCCCAAATAATACAGCACCAATCATTTTTTGATCTTGAAAAACTAACTTCTTATAAACGCCTCCCGGTCCATCATAAATTTTAATGACCCTTGATGATTCCGTTTCAGCAAACTCGCCGACAGAGAACACCTCCACATCTGATATTTTTAATTGGGTAGACAGGATAGACCCTTCATACCCCTTGGTGTCCTGTCCACAAATCCGTTTCGCCAATACTTTTCCTTGTTCAAACAAAGGCTTCACCAATCCATAAACGATCCCGCGATGTTCCACGCATTCTCCAACGGCATAAATATTCGGGACACTTGTTTCCATGTAGTCATTCACAAGAATCGCCCGGTTTGCTGTGATTCCACTATCTTTGGCTAATTGAACATTGGGTCTCACTCCCACTGCCATCACAACCAAATCTGCTTCCGTTTCGGTACCATCATTAAAACGTAAGCCTTCTACTCGGGTGTTCCCGAGGATTTCTATTGTCACTTTTTCAAAGAGAAACTTCATCCCTTGTTTTTCCAGTTTGTTTTGCAGCATTTGGGCTGCCGTTTGATCGAGCTGCCTTTCCATTAGATAGCTTCCATTATGGACAACCTGTACATTCATCCCAAGATTGAGCAGCCCGCTAGCCGCTTCCAACCCTAAAACTCCACCACCAATGATGATTGCTTTTTTATAGTTCTGCGATGCCTCGATTATTCTCTTACAATCATCAATGGTTCGAAATGTAAACACACCTTGTTTATCCACACCAGAAATAGGAAGGAGAAACGAGTCGGAACCAGTGGCTAGAATCAGATGATCATAGGAAATTTCACGATTTTGATCGGTTTTTAATACCTGTTTCTCTTTATCTATTTTTATCACCATTTCTCCTGTAAAAAGTTGAATTTGATGGTCTTCATACCATTCTCGTTCATTTAAGGTAATCTCTTTGAACAATGTCCGCCCCTGCAGTACAGACGACAAAAGAATTCGATTATAGTTCACATGTGGTTCTTTGCCAAAAATCGTGATGTCAAACTTATCGGGTTCTAACTTGATTATTTCCTCCAGACAACGCACACCCGCCATGCCATTCCCAACCAGCACTAGTTTTTCCTTCTCCATTTATAAACCTCCAGCTCTATTTAAAGATGGTCATTCTTACGGGATAAATATCACATTCATTATTCCATAGGTACAATCAAAAAAAATTATCTGTGTTACATTTTCTAACACGAAAAATTCTTCTTTAAAAACCGTGTTAGATTTCTTAACACAAAAACTGACAATTCAAGAGCTTATCTATTACGCTTAAGCAGACAAAAATTTCAAAATTTGGAGGTTTTGTAATGGAAAAAGAGATTGGTTGGTTTTCATTTTTATTTTTACTAGGGAAGGTATGGTTTTCGAAGAACCCGGGTATCAGTTGGTAAAGAAAATTCTCGAAGGGAGATCAAGTGGATGAGATTAACAGATTTAAGAAAAAGCGGTCACGCACCGTCATTAATAGCCTCATTTTTATATTTTGATGTAAGTTTCATGATTTGGGTGATGCTCGGGGCCCTAGGGGTTTATATTACAAAGGATTTTGGACTTTCCCCCTCGCAAAAAGGGTTTATTGTCGCTGTTCCGATTCTGAGCGGTTCGTTTTTCCGCTTAGTGCTCGGAATCTTAACCGATCGCATAGGACCACGAAAAACGGCAATCAGTGGGATGCTTGTCACGATGGTTCCGCTTGTATGGGGTTGGTTATTTGGACAAACGTTAACAGAGCTTTATTTGATTGGGATTCTTCTCGGTGTAGCAGGCGCAAGTTTTGCTGCAGCTATTCCGATGGCGAGCCGCTGGTATCCTCCACATCTACAAGGGCTGGCGATGGGGATTGCCGGCGCAGGAAACAGTGGGACGCTATTCGCCACTTTATTTGGTCCGCGGATTGCAGACCAAATTGGCTGGCATAATGTCATAGGGCTAGCTATTATTCCGCTTTTTGTGGTTCTTATCCTATATATCTTGCTTGCAAAGGATGCTCCATCGCAGCCACAGGCTAAACCTGTCGTGGAATATTTCAATGTTTTTAAAAAGAAGGATACATGGTTTTTCTGCTTGCTTTATAGCGTCACCTTCGGCGGATTTGTCGGCTTATCCAGTTTTTTAAGTATCTTTTTTGTGGATCAATATGATTTATCAAAAGTAAAATCTGGGGATTTTGTTACCCTTTGTGTTGCGGCAGGAAGCTTTTTCCGCCCTGTTGGCGGATGGATTGCGGACAAAATTGGCGGTGTTCGCCTGCTAATTTTATTATTTATTGTCGTGTCGCTCACAATGTTCGGTGTGAGCCGACTTCCTTCGTTGACGATGGTGACCATTTTGTTATTTTTTGGCATGCTTTGTCTCGGAATGGGTAATGGAGCGGTTTTTCAATTGGTTCCGCAGCGATTCCAACAAGAAATTGGCATGATTACCGGTATTGTTGGAGCTGCCGGCGGGGTTGGCGGATTTTTTGTTCCTACTATACTGGGGACACTTAAACAAACAACTGGAACGTATGCAGCAGGCTTTATGGTTTATGCTGGGGTTGGTGTTTTAGCACTTTTGGTGCTAGCTGTTGCCCAAGTTTCATGGCGAAAAGCTCTGATATCGAAAGAAGCTTCTGTTAAAATTTAGTTCAGTTCTTATAAGTAAGGCCCTGTTAAATTTGGTTGTTGATTTCCGTTCCAATCAACTTCTCATATAACCTATCTAAAAACAACAATCTTTTAGAAAACAGCCTTCAAAAAACATTGACCTTTAACCTATTCTAAAATAAAAGAAGACATGTGCAACAAAGCATATGTCTTCTTTTCGTTCTTATTTTATTCCTGCATTTTTACGCTTACCTTGCTTTTTCCTTTCAATTCCCCTTCTGACTGTTGATCTCTTTTTATAAAAAAGGATAGGACAAGCCCTAACAGTGAAAGGATCGAAACCACCATAAAGGCCACATCGGCACCGTACATATCAGGATTAGCAATGTCCGGGCGCTTCTTTGCCGTTTCTGCGGTTGTGGTCATGACCGTAACAAGAATCGCAGTGCCCACCGAGGCTGCAATCATTTTCATCGTATTATCCATGGCAGCCCCATGGGGAATTAATCGTTTTGGCAGTTGGTTCAGAGCAGATGTGGCGACTGGCATCATCACCATCGAAAGACCAAGCATTCTGATTCCGTACAATACAGTAATATAGGTTATCGTCGTCGATGGACCTAAACGTGTAAAAGCAAACGAAGCCATTGTCATAATAGTTAAACCAATCATCACTAACCATCTTGCCCCAATTTTATCAAATACTCTTCCAACAATCGGAGCGCTGAACCCGCTAACCAAAGCCCCAGGTAATAGGGCAAGGCCTGCTTCGAATGCAGAAAATCCGCGCATGTTCTGCATAAACAGTGGAATTATCGTCTCAGCTCCAATTAAACCCATAAAACCAATCATTCCAATGATAATAGCAAACGGGAAAATGGAATACTTAAACACCCCAAATTCAAGCATCGGATGCTTCAAGCGTAACTGTCTAGAAATAAATAAAACCAATGAAACCGCTCCAATCCCAAGGGATAGGATTGTAGTATAATTGGACCAACCGTAATTTCCTGCAGCAGTAAACCCGTAAAGCAGTCCCCCGAAGCCTAGCGAAGAAAAAATAATCGAAATCACATCGACCTTTGGTTTTGAGATTTCGGTTACATTTTTTAAAGCAATAAAGGCAATGAGAATATCAATAAGGGCTATTGGTAAAATGATAAAAAACAGAACTCTCCAGGAAAAATGAGATGTCACCCAACCGGAAAGGGCTGGACCAATAGCGGGTGCAAAGGAAATTACAAGTCCGACTAAGCCCATTGCAGACCCTCGCCGATTGACAGGAAAAATCATTAAAAATACCGTTTGCATCAAGGGAAGCATAATTCCCGCTCCAATGGACTGGATAACTCGCCCGAGCAACAGCATTTCAAAATTGGGTGCAACCCCTCCTGCCAAGGTGCCAACCGCAAATATACTCATTGCCGAAATAAAAAGCTGTCTCGTGGTAAATCGCTCCAATAAAAACGCGCTGACGGGAATCATAATTCCGTTCACCAGCATAAAAACCGTTGTCAGCCATTGCGCGCTATTCGCAGTTACATTCATTTCATCCATTACTGGAGGAATTGCTGTAATCATCAACGTTTGATTTAAGATTGCAATAAACGTTCCTGCCAGCAAAAGAGCTACAATCGTGGTGTGCTTACTACCTGATATCGCCATTCATCCATCCCCCCATTTTTATCTTTAGAAATACCATCATGAAAAAAGTACTTTTACAGATTAACCGATTTTATCCTTAAGTTCCAATTAATTGCTCCTGTTTAATTCAGTAAAAATCAATCTGGGGAGTAATTGTTGGTTAATGGCTTATCCTTATCATGACTTAGATTGACTTGGGAATTACAAGTAATCAGATGGATCCATTAAATTGCTTTTTCAAAACATGTTATACTGTACTATAGATTACAAGATTAGCACTGTTAGGAGAGTATTATATGAATTACAAGGTTGTCATCTTAGATATCGATGGTACAATTCTTCCACATGGAAAAACAATTAGCCTTGCCACGTTAGATGCCATTCAAAAGTTAAGAGACAAAAATATTAAGGTTGTCATTGCTACGGGAAGAGCTCCCTATTTTTCAAATTCTATTATTCACGATACGGGTGTGGATTCCATGGTCTTTTTTAATGGGGCTAATGCCTATCATGAAGGAAAAGAAATATACAAGAACGCGATTGAGAAAGAGGTTTTAGAGAAGGTTCTTTTAATGTCTCACGATTATCAGCATCCTCTTACCTTTTTAGGAGGAACAAGTTTTACCGTCACAGACCAAAGTCACCCTTTCGTAGTGGAAGCGTACAAGCATGATTCGTGGATGCCTGAACTGGCACCTCCTCAGTTTTGGAAGGATCAAGATATTTATCAATTATTTCTTCATTGTGAATTAGAGGATGAGCTATCCTATCAAATGAAGATTCCGGAATTAGATTTCAGAAGATGGACCTCCGGTGCTAGAACCTGTGATGTAAATTTGTCCAAATCCAACAAAGCTGTAGGTATAACGAAATTATTAGAAAAGCTCGGAATTGCTCCAGATGAAGCCATTGCATTTGGGGATGGATTAAATGATATTGAAATGCTGTCTCTAGTGGGAATGGGTGTGGCAATGGGATCAGCCCGCGATGAAGTAAAACAGGCTGCCAATATGGTAACATTATCGGCCGAAGAAGACGGAGTCCGATTCGGGTTAGAGCGTCTTGGGTTAATATAGGTAAAAAATTTCCCTTCATAGGTTGTATGAAGGGAGATTTTTTTGGGCAAAATCGGAAGGATTTGGTTCGTAGGCGAAATTGTCAGAAACACAATATTCGCCTCTTCTATTTCTACCTTAAGCATTTCCGCCATCTTGTTTGCATGCGTTGCCAAATCAAAAATGGAAGCAATCTTGAAAAACTTTCCGCTTCCAAAGAAATGGGCAATAATAATTTTTACATGAATAGAATAATAGAAAGCATGACCAATTCGCTGAAAAGAGTGATCTTAATGAAGGACATTTCCTTTAAAGCATTTGCCATCACGAATGAAATTGATTTAAACAAAATCGCCATTCATTGCGGGATTCCGAAAAAATTCACTTGGGAAGAGCCTTTAATCTTGAGGGGGAAAATTTTAAAAGACATCCTTGGACAAGAAATCGAGGAAACGCAAATGGTGCTGGTTTTCTCCTTTGGCAGCGTTGTTTTCATCAATCACATCGATTTCCACGAAATGATGGTCTTTTTTCGCTTTGTCCATTCCTTTGAACCAGACATTGACCTCAATCAATCTAACAAATATACGGATAATTACAGCTTGCACATTCGTGAAACCGAAACCCTCGAATTGACAGACGAATATGTAGTTGTACCGGTATATGAGAGCTTCTATCCTGAGTTAATTTCCACCGTGCTCGCCAAATCAGTTGCACTTGAAAAAACAGAAGAACAACTTGGAAAAATCCACGATAAGCTTGAAACGATGATTGACCGGCTCGAAAAAGGAAAGCTACGAATCGGCAATAAGGAGCTTGCGAGAACGACAGCAAAAATCGTCCGCCATGAATACAACACCCTTGCGTATATCATGATTTTGGATAAGCCTGATATTACCTGGGCCAGCCTTACTGCGAATGTATTTTACGATAAAATGATCGAGTTCTTTGAATTAAACGACCGATATAAAATTCTGAAAAGCAAAACAGAAATCTTATACAGCATAATGAATGGCTTTTCCACCATCAGTCACTCCATTCGAGGACTATTTGTAGAATGGATTATCGTCATCCTCATAGTCATCGAGATCGCACTGACAATTTCCCAAATTATTGGATGGCTTCCTTAAAAAGGTGCCTGACCCCCATCACTGTAACGCTTTAAAGCGCTGGGGGTCAGGCACCAATTTTTTTATCTATACAATTTATAAATAATTAATGTAAAATGAATAGCAGTAAAATGAATGGAACTAAGATGGAGAGGTTACTTTGAAAAAATATAGAACTTTATTATTTGATGTTGATGACACTTTATTGGATTTTGGTGCTGCGGAGGAATTAGCATTACGCTTCCTTTTTGAGGAAGAAAATTTCCCTCTCACAACGGAAGTGGTAGACCGTTATAAAAAAATCAACCAAGGATTGTGGACGGCTTTTGAAGAAGGAAAACTTAATCTTGATGGAGTATTAAATTCACGTTTTACTCTTTTATTTAAGGAATATGGTCTCGTGGTCGATGGGGCTATGCTTGAAAACAAATACCGTCGTTTATTAGCAGAAAGTCATAAGCTGGTTCCAGGTGCATTTGAACTAATTTCCGAACTAAAAAATCACTTTGATTTATATATTGTCACAAATGGTGTTTCGGATACTCAGCATAAACGCCTTGGTGATTCAGGCTTATCTTCATTTTTCAAAGATATCTTTGTATCGGAAGAAACAGGCTTCCAAAAGCCATTGCAGGGATTTTTTGATTATGTGTTTGCAAGAATTCCAAATTTCTCATTAAAAGATTGCTTAATTATTGGCGATTCGTTAAGTTCTGATATGAAAGGCGGACAGCATGCCGGAATCGATACATGTTGGTTTAATCCCAATCAAATGCCTAATCATTCTGAAATTATGCCAAGCTATCAAATAGAGAAACTTGATGAATTGTATGAAATATTGAATTTAACCGCAGTTCTTTCTTGATTACAAATCTAGTAGGTTACAGGGAGCATGTTAATTGCTCCCCTTTTTAATTCACCTGACTAAATCCTCTTTTTTATATCTTCCCGAATGAGTTCCACCATCTCTTCCGATAAATTTACCGGCAGGGATGTGCCATTCTCGAACACCCAGCTATTGATGATTTCAAGATCGGCTTTTTTGAATGTGATACTGTACTCTTTTTGATTGTAAGAAAATTCTACGGTTACATATTCCTCACTAGCAAAATCATCGTCGATGATCATTTCGTTCAATTCATATGGTTTCACGAGGTATTCTCCTTCAAACATTCATTTTCTTACTTTTAGGGTTTGCTTTTCATACTGGATTATTCTACTTCTACAGCGGACCCCGATTATGTATTTGCTTTTACCCAATCCATCAGCTCTGAAATTGCATCCTCCAAATCAACTGCGGCCGTACCGTCTTCGGGAATTTCTCCAAGAAATTGATTAAATTCATTCATCCTATCTAGAAGACCATTTTTGGATTGTTTTGCGTTTTTCTTCAAATCCTTAAAACCATCGTCTTCTCCGAGCTCATCAACATTTGTCCAAACTTCTTGCAGGACGGTTTCTAATTTTTGAACCGAACGATGCAGTTCTTGTAATTTTTCAAGTGTTTGTTTCATTTATCCTTCTTCCTTTCAGACAAGTGTTCTCATTATAAGTTTTTATCGTTGGATACGCAAAAATTCTAGTACGAAGGGGATGATAAAATTTAGCGCGATAGAAAATTATTAGGAGATACTTCGATGGAAAAGACTCAAAAGATAGATTTTGCCTCTTTGAGAAAATATATAAATTTCAGTTTCGCAAAGCTGCCGCGATTAACAGCTGAATCGGTGGCTTTAGGAATATTTCTGGCATTTGTCGGTGGCTTTTTGGATGCTTACACCTATGTAAGCAGGGACGGTGTTTTTGCTACTTCTCAGACAGGAAACCTCGTTTTATTAGGAGTAGAAACAGCACAAGGACAATGGGATCAAGGTTTAAAACATATCCCTCCCATTTTGGCATTTGTTCTTGGAGTGACCGTTGCCGAAGGATTGAAACATCCAAAAATTACAAGAACTTTTCCCTTTCCAGCCCGTACCGTGCTTTTATTAGAAAGTATCGTATTAGTGTTGGTCGGAACCTGGCCCGTCGAAGTACCAAATATAATTGTTACCGTAACGATTGCCTTTGTTGCTTCTGTTCAAATTTCCTCTTTTCGCACACTTGTAAAGTGGCCCTATAATTCAGCAATGGTTACGGGAAATTTGCGAACTGCTGCTCAAGCAGCCTATACAGCACTTGTCCTGCATGACCGTCAAGGTATCATTCAATTTTTCGATTTCACGGTCATTATCCTTTCATTTTTAGTTGGGGCTTTTACAGGCGCGTTGTCCACTATTCACTATGGCACAAAGGCGATTTGGATTGCCTCCCTCGTCCTCATCTGTGCTTTGCTTGTTTTAAATGTGAATTCGAAAACTCTGCTTCGAAAGGCGAAATAAAAAATGGCAAGATTACCCCAACTATTTTGGAGAATATCTTGCCATTCCAAAATATTTTTTTATTTCCCCTCAACGACTTCTTTTAAAATTTCGTAGGACCTCATTTGTTTTTCAACATCATAGATATAAGATACCGCCATAATTTCTTGGACATCATATTTTTCTTGAAAGCTCATCAATTGTTTTCGGATTGTTTCTTTGCTTCCTAATAAAGCTACATTCGTTCTTTGGTTAGCCATTTCTTTTTCCATTGGTGTCCAAATCTGGTCCATATTATCAACCGGCGGTTGCAATGGATTTCTAGTGTTACGGACAATATTTAAGAAAAATTGATGCATCGTTGTCGACAGAAACTGTGCTTCTTCATCGGTTGCTGCTGCAATTACATTTAAACAAACCATCATATAAGGCTTATCCAAATATTAGGATGGCTGGAACCGTTGCCGATAAATCGAAATTGCTTCTTCCATATAGGTTGGTGCAAAGTGGGAAGCGAACACATATGGAAGCCCTAAACTTGCCGCTAAATAGGCTGAGTCTGTAGAGGAACCGAGAATATAAATGGGTATATTTGTCCCTACACCGGGGTATGCTCTCACATAGTTTTGCTGTTCTTCAGGTCCAAAATAAGTAAGCAAGGCTTGAACATCCTCGGGAAAGGTATAGACGGAATCATTTTTTGAGCGTCTTAAGGCATTTGCCGTCATCATATCTGTTCCTGGTGCACGACCAAGTCCCAGTTCCACCCGGTCTGGATAAATCGTTGCCATTGTTCCGAATTGTTCGGCTACGACTAACGGAGCGTGATTTGGAAGCATAATTCCCCCGGATCCGACACGTATGGTGTTGGTATGTTCTAATGTATGTTTAATTAATATAGAGGTTGCTGAGCTAACAAGTGTCGGTGAATTATGATGCTCAGCAATCCAGTATCTTTGATAACCTATTTTTTCAACCGCTTGTGCGAGATCTACCATGGACTCAATTGCTTGTTTCGAAGTTTGTCCCGCGCGGATGGGAGCTAGATTTAATACAGATAAGGGTATATGAATATTGGCCATGATCACTTTGTCCTTTCATGTTGAAGATAATACTACTATAGTAACAATCCAAATGAAGAAAACAAACTTAAATGCTTATACGGGATATTATCTACAGAACAGAATAAAAAAGCCTTTATTTATAACCGATTAACCGACCCATCAATGACGCACCACCAAGGATTACCATTAGCATTTAAGGAGTTATTATCCAAAAAAAAGCGAGTGATAAGCGTTTGAACTCTGCCGTCATTCAAGAAAAGTGGATGCATGGCTAATTGATTCCACTTTTTTTGCACCGTCAACGTTATTACAGACTGTTTATATATCTCCGCACTTTCAATCGGAATGGCACCATCCCCATCTCCGGTTGAGTGAGGTGTATCAAAATTAAAGAAATTTTTCACTCCGCCGTCAGGGCTTTGAGGCTCTACAATGACTTTGCTTTTTGTTTCTTCGCCCACTCCGGCAAGAATTAGCAATCTTTTCTTCACCTCATCCGGAAGCTCCTCTAAATCAAGCATGGCGGGGTCCTGCAAACCCCGAAATTTCCTCAACTGACTAATTCGTTCAAAAAACATTGGTCTGTCATCATCACCAATATTCGATTGCCAATCATCAGGATTAAATAAATCAAAAGCCGAGCCGTCTTCAAATACAATTGCATCTTTATAGGTCGGACATAATTCGTATACCGATGGAAATGTACGGGCAATTTTTCGAAATTCATCATTTGCATTGAAAAGTGGAAATTCAAAGCCGCCCTCCCCGGCGGTGAGCGAAATCAATGCCCTAACAGAACCCTTAAACGGACATACTGCCAAGACGGCATGTTCGATTGATTCATAATTTCTATGTAAATTTTTTAAATAACAGCAAAACACCATTCCGCCCAGGCTATGAGCAATGAAGTTGAATTTTTTCACAGAAAGTTTTTCTTTGAGATATTTAACATAGGTCTCCAAGTGTTTACTATTTTCTTCTGAAGATTTCCTCCAGTCGTACCCAAAAATATATACAGGACTGGCCGTCTTTTTTTCAATGATGTGTACAGCCTGCCTGTAAGCCAAATCTTCTACATCACTCCGTTCAATTATCGATTTTGGATTCACTTCAAAACGGCTATCCCGCTTTAATGCAAGGTCATAGATCGTTTCATATTTACTTTGAACAGCAGACCAGATTGTATCGAAATTTAGGGAATTGGTATTTACGAGTTTTGTACCTTGTATACCCGGGATTAAGATTGTAGGGACCATAGTAAATTCCTATTCCTCCTTCTATTTTGGGAGTTACCAATCTATAATATATTTTTATTCTATGCAGGAACGTGCACTTCCTTTGTCTAAATAGATCTAATAAGAAAAACTTTTGAAAAAATTTTTTAATAAAAATTAAATAAACTAGTAACCTGTAATATTTTCAGTATGATACATTAAAAATAGCGTGTAAAATCTGAAAACGATTGTTGAGTGGTCTTATGTTAAATGTTAAAGAAGTGACGAAACGCCTTAAAGAGGAAGGAATCACGGATAGTGAATTAAAGGTCATCCAGTGGATTCTTGAGGGTAAAATAACAGCGAGAAGAGCTAAAAATTTAAATATCGATTACTTGGTTAACCCCGGTGATTTAGCATCATTTATTATAGAAAAGAAAATCGAGGAGAAAACGAAGAGATTTGGAGTCGATTTTAAGCAATGGGAGAAAACGTTCAATGAAAACCGGAAATTAAAAGAGGAAATCGAACAATTAAAAAGTTCGGTTCGGATCGAACAGGCTAAAGTTCGTTCTCTGAAAAAAATGTTACAAGCAGAGTATGCTCTTACTACTGCTCCCCCGCTTACCTTTAACACCTTATTTGGCTTAGATGCGTCCGCCGATAAATCCTCGGTAAAAAAGGAATTTAAAAAATTACTCAAATGCCTTCATCCCGATCGGGGCGGGGATGAACAACTCTTCAAAATATTTTATGAACACTACGAAAAATTAAAGTAGTATAGACTCTCGGAATAAATAAGCAATTCATCGAGAGGCTTGTAAAAATTTTACTGGGAATTCTATCCGAAATATCTGACGTAATTATCGGTTTCATTGTATTTTTAAAAATGTGCATGCCAAATAAACCTACATCTATCATTTTTATAAAAAATCGACTAGGTGAAGGCTGTTTTCGTAAACTTTGTTGCTTTTAGAGAAGTGGTTGATTTCCGCTCCAGGATGCTCCCCGACCGCCCGCGGAAAGCGAAGTGCCTGGAGCGGAAATCAACAGGCAATTTAACAGAGCCTTTTTGTAAAAGAAAAATCCCCCCTATACAAAGTAGGAGGAATTAAATATAAGTAGTTTAAGAAAACCCTTGAACCATCTGACTCGGCGAATGCCGAGAGTCTAGTAGTTTCTTAAGAGGCACAAACTTTATCGTAAATTTACATTAAAAAAATAATACCTTAACAAATATGCTCTATGCTATTTTTATAAAAGTTTTCAAATCGGAAGTGGTAATCATGATGCTAATGCTTTCTAGAATGATCATAATGACAACCGTTTGCACCTTTTTTCCTTAAGGTTACTTCATTACAAATAATGACGATGTTCAATTCAAGCGTTCGTAGAAATTTGTCATATTCAACGGGATTTCTACATATTGTGTAATGTTTAACTGCTTAAATTTTTTGAAAGGTGTTGTTCATTTTGAAAAATAAACGTGTCATGTATCAAGGAAAAAAGTATATCCTTTACCATCAATATTCCTCCGACTTTTGCGAAATCCAAGAAGAGCGTTACAAGTTTAATATTCTACTTGTTCATGTATCCGAACTCACAGAAATAGAATAGTCTTACTAAGTTACATGAACCTTAAAGGTTTGTTCATAGTTTGTTCATTTTTCCGGGGTAAGATATTCATATGGAACGGAAACAACCTTTTCATAACCCCCCTTTTAATATATATTTTGTGGATCCGGCGATTGCCGGATATTTTTTTTCAAAAAAACAACAATCATTGAAAAATCAGTACCAAATAATTTGTTGTAAAATGAAGACACCTTCGCTAATCCAATTTCTTAGCGAAGGTGTTTTTTAATTATTTAAATAAGAGCTTATTCTTCATGCCGGTTGTGGACGGCTATGCCCATATAAGTTTATATAAATTTGTTCAATCTCTTCGCCGGTTAAATCTCCTTGTTTCAGCAATTCCTCCGCAATCATGTGGACGAAGTCAGCGTATTCACGAACCAATTTCTTCACTTCGAGCATTTGTTCTTTCAACAATTCATTAATTTTTGACCGAAGGGCCTTAAGTCCCTCGGCTTGAGCTCCTAATGCGAGCCAGCTGAACAGCTCATCACCCATGCCTACAGCACCTAAATAAGCACCCGCTAACAATGTTGCCTGCTGCAAATCCGAGGTAACCCCATTTAATTTTTTTCCAAGGAATTCTTCTTCTACTGCCCTAGCGGCAAGACACACTTGAATTTCCGCGAGGATTTCATCATCACTTCGGTTATAACGTTCATGAGTCGGCTTGGTTGCAGCAAGACCCAGTGCCCCGCCACGACGAATAATCGTCACCTTCCAAACCCGTTCGTGAGCCTTTAAAAGATATTGTGCGACCGCATGACCGGCCTCATGGTACGCGACATTTCGTTTTTCGTCGTCACTCATCGAACGGAGCGGTTGTTTTAGTCCCCACTCATATGTCTCCATCGCTGCCCGGAAATCCTCGTAGCTTGCTAACTGAGCACCTCGCTGATGGGCAATAACAACAGACTCATTCACGATATGTTTAATTTGGGCTGGGCTATATCCGATGGTGTCAAGTGCTGCCTTTTCGGCTGTAATCGTTGGATCTTTCTTTACTTTTTGAAGATAGTAATCAAAGACATCAACACGCCCGTCAAAATCTGGGGAGTCCACCCAAAGCTTACGGTCGAAACGGCCAGGGCGAAGAAGCGCTTGGTCAAGAACATCGGGAAGGTTTGTGGCTCCAATTGTTAAAACTGCGGGACGATCGGCTTTCTTGCGTCGCAGGCCGAGGGAGCGAAGAAGCTTCGCTATTTTTGAATTATCAATATTCGGTGGATCCATTTGCAAAAGCAACTCGTTGAGGAGACCAGAGCCGCCCATGCCCATTAGTCCTCCCATCATTCCGCCCCCGGCACCGCCAGCTTGCCGGCTCATGCCGATTGCGTCAATTTCATCAATAAAGATAATGCACGCTCCGTACACTTTCGACAGCTTCCGAGCTTTTCGATACAGCCCCATCACCTTTAAATTGCCAACGCCAAAGAACATGTTTTGAAAGCTTGGCGCTGAGGCATAGGCAAAAGGAACCTGGGCTTCGTTCGCAATGACTTGAGCCAAATACGACTTGCCTGTTCCGGGTGGACCGCAGAGCAGCAATCCTCGAATTGCCTCGCCGCCCATTTCTTTGAATTCTTTAACACCCTTGAGCAAGGTAACAATCCGCTTTGCATTTTCTACAATCTCCGGATTTCCGCGATAATCATCCCAGGTTGCACCCGTCTCTCCTGGCAGAATCCAATACGTTCGACCCCTTGCCAAGAACCAAAAGAGGGCAACAAATTGGATAATCATAAAAAGCATTGCAAAAAGCAGCTGCAGAAGCAAACTAGCAATACTAATGGCGAGATTCCAGGCGCTCGGACCTCCACTCCAAATCAACACTGTGATGAGGACGAGGGATGCGGCCCAGAGGATGATTTTACGCCACTTAATCCACCGATAATTCCTCATGTTCTCATATCCTTTACTGAAGATTTAGAATATTCTATGAGTAATAAGTCCTTAAGTTGCCTATAGTCGAGAAAAATCGGGTGATGCCAGGCACCACCCGATTTTTCTTGTTTCACAGGAATGTTTCACATCTATTTGCTGAATTTTCCTTTGATGTCCATTAAATATTTAAGGATCACCCCGAGTCCGCCAATAAAATAGAAGGTCACGAGGATCCAGCCGCTAGGATCAATCGGGAACAATGATATAAGGATATTTAATGGCAGTACGAGGTAGATAATATCTTTTAAATAATTTAATACAATGGAAGGTGTAAAGGAACCTTTCCAAAACGATTGGAAAAATCCGATAAGAAAATCAATGATCATGAGTCCAAAAACGCCCCACATTGTATATAGAAGCCAGTCTGTAAGTGCAAACGACATGTTTTATCACCACCTTTACTCTAAAATATGCAAAGTGCAAAGGACAGGTGATGATATAGTTAATTGAATTTTAATAATTTTCACACTATAAAAATCAGCACTTTTATTAAAAAAGCTCCCACCCCTACTTCGGGATTGGAGCTTTTTTAAGTATTATCCCGTGACGAGATTTTTCTTCCTCTGTATAGCCAAATCATTTGTAACTATATATTGGTATTCATTTTCCAGTTCACATAAATTCCATTCGTAAAGATGTTTATTATTTTTCTTGTAAATTCCAAATTTCAGCAATTCATCAATTAGGAATTGCCGTTTTTCCTGCCCTGCTTTTCGAAGTGAAATTTTCATTTGTAAAACCTCCTAATTATTAGCTGGTTTTTCGGTGGTTTACGTTTCTGATTCGAAATGATTTAGCTGGAAATGTTGGTAGTATGGACCAGAATTTTTAAAGAGGTAGAAAAAATCCTGTCAAAAAGCGTTTGTAGGATTAGACCAAAATTCAAAGATATTAGATGAACAAAAATCAGCTCCCTTCTCCATTTGCCATTATAAAGGAGCGGGCCACAGGGAATTGTCGATACCTGACAGGTGGACTCACAATTAAAGGAATTGTTACATTTCTATAATATAAGTAAGAAAAGTGATTTTTTTGGTAACATTAGGTTGTCCTTTGCAAAAAATGGAACCGATGTGAAGGTAACACCGGTTCCGACACAGTCAACTATAGCGGCGGTAAGTCCAGTTTTCCTTCTTCCAAAAACACTTTTAACATATGCTTCGTATACCCTGCAGCTTGGGCATAGGTGATTTTGGCTGGCATCGGGGCTTCGTCTGCATCGACGACTACATCCACAATGCATGGTTTATTTTGTTGAACAGCTTGCTGCAATGCAGTGAGAAGCTCCTCGGGTTGTTCAATTCGATAGCCGATTCCGCCACAGGCATCCGCATATTGGGCAAAATTAGGATTCGTCAAATCCGTTTCATATTCAATATTTCCCATAACCTCTTGCTCAAACTTAATCATCGCAATTTTATGATTGTTTAGCACAATTACGACAATTGGCAAATTGTATTTTACTGCCGTAACAAAATCAGCCATCATCATGCCAAACCCGCCATCCCCACAAACTGCAATGACTTGTTTTTCCGGATAGGCGATTTTTCCGGCAATTGCTCCTGGTAGTCCGCAGCCTAATGTAGCCAGCCAGCTTGAAATAATAAATTTTTGATTAGTCATATGAAAATGGCGGGCCATCCAAACGGTTACATTCCCAACATCGACAGACAGAATGGCATCATCAGACGTCACTTCCTGGAGGGAACGGATGACACGCTGCGGCTTAAGGGGAACGGAGCCATTCTCCTCCTGCCGTTCTAACCGACCCCACCACTTTTTCATGCTTTCCTGGCTTTTTTCTAAAAAATCTCGATTTGTTTTTACACTTAGGTTCTCTAAAAGCCATTTGAGCGAAATCCCGACTTCCCCGGCTAAACCGACATCAACCGGATAGCGTTTTCCAATTTGGTAGGGGTCGATATCGATTTGGATGGTTTTTATCCTTTCTGGTAAAAATCCTGTGAACGGGAAGGATGTACCGAGCATGATCAATAAATCGGCCTCATGCATCGCTTCAAATGCCGCTTTTGTGCCAATTAAGCCGAGTCCGCCTAAACAATAGGGATGCTTGTCGGGAATAACTCCTTTCCCAGGTAAGGTTAAGACAATCGGCGCGGCGATTTTTTCAGCGAACGCTAACAATGTTTCGCGGTAACCATGCAATCCTCTCCCAGCAAGAATAATTGGTCTTTCAGCAGTTTCTACGGCTTCTTTTGCTTTTTCCAAATCCTCGGTAAGTGGGTGGATTTCTTGCTTCACCACAAAATTTGATGTAATGCGTGCTTCCTTCCCTACCTCAAAACGTGGGATGTCATCTGGAATGGTCAGCACGGATACCCCTTTTTTCGCATAGGCGGTGCGAATAGCTTGATTGACTACAGCTGGAAGCTGCTCTGCGGACATAATCCGCTGGTTGTAGACTGCCACATCATCAAACATTCTTTCCAAATTCACTTCTTGAAAAAAGTCTGTCCCAATCAAGTCAGATTCGACCTGCCCGGCAATGGCCAAAACCGGTACTCGGTCAAGTTTTGCATCATAAAGCCCATTTAAAAGGTGGATGGCACCCGGACCGGCAATCGCTGTACATACGCCTATTTTTCCGGTTAGTTTTGCATAGGCAGCCGCCGCTAAAGCACCTGCTTCCTCATGCCTAACCTGTATAAATTTAATTTTATCTTTTGCTTTGCGTAATGGCTCAATGATGGAATTAATCGAATCTCCCGGCATCCCATAAATATGGTCCACACCCCATTCGATTAAGAGATCAACTAACTTTTCCCCTGCAGTCGGTTTAAACATGGAAAAACCCCATTTCGAAAAAATGATACTAGTAGTGTGGTTCTTTTCCATTATTTTCATTCTTTGTAGTCGTGAATTTGGTGATTTTTGAAGTGAGCATTCACCGTAAATGAGCTTAAAAAGTAAATCGAAAAAATCGGGCGGCGCCAGGCACCACCCGATTTTTCTTGTTTCACAGGGATTTAAACTCCGCGCTTATTCCCCCACAGCAAGGTATGCAGCTGAGGCAGCACTTTAATGGTATTAAAATCAGAATCTAGCATGACTTTATCTACGAGAAGTTCATATTTTTTCAGAAGATGCATCAGCAATGCTTGGTTATCAGAAGTGTTGATATCATCATTTCCCACCGACAAGAAGAATGGGACATAAGGGTAGCGCTGGTGAACTTCTTTGGCGTATTCGTAGTCAAGATGATCAAAAATCACGACTTTTAAACTTATATTGTGATTGGTTGACTTCAAATTGTCTATGATCTCATCTAGAACTGCAAAGTCTGTTGCCATTTTCGAACTTGGCGGTTTAGGAGAAATGGTGAGTTCATCAATCTTTAAGAACCAATCCTGCCACTTGCTTCCTTGGGTTTCCAGGCCAATTTTTATATCATTCGCATTTAGGATATCAATCAAAGCATCCAGGTTTTTCAGCAGCGCCGGGTTTCCGCCTGAAATCGTAACAAACGAAAAGCGATCGCCGCCAATTTCTTTAAGCTCCTGCCAAACTTCCTCTGCTTCCATCATCCGAATATCATTTTTTCCAGAACCATCCCAGGTAAAGGCAGAATCACACCAACTGCAGGAATAGTCACAACCGGCTGTTCTGACAAACATCGTCTTCTGTCCAATCACCATCCCCTCACCTTGTATCGTTGGTCCAAAAATTTCCATCACGGGCAGTTTAGTCAAGTTCCATCCACTCCCGTCTTGCTTCAGCATAGCTTGTCGGTGTTTCAAAAAGTCTCACAAACTCGACTCTTGCACCATGATAGTTTTGCTGTCTCTCTTCCTTTAAAAGAGCCTCAGACATTTTTTCATAAATCCAGACGACCATGTTTTCCGCCGTCGTATTCATCGGAGGCAAAGTTTCATTTAGGTAGCGGTGGTCTAGAAAAATTTCAATCTCATTTTTCCAAATTTCTTTAATATCGCCAAAATCAATCATTAGGCCGCGCTCGTCTACAAAACCGCTTAAGCCAAAGATGACTTTATAAGTATGACCATGGAGGTTTTTACATTTTCCCTCATAGTTATGGAGATGGTGCGCCGCATCAAAGGTAAATTCCTTGCTAACAAGGACTCTTTTTGAATGATATTTTAATTGATTCGGCTGGATGTCTTCGTTGATTTTTTGGAGTTTATCCACGATACGAAAACCATACATGTGATTATAACTCCTTTCGTGTGCTTAAATATTGATCTAATCCGTTTTTTCTTAACTTACAAGCCGGACACTCACCGCAGCCATCAGCAATAATTCCGTTATAACAAGTTAACGTTTTTTCTCTGACAAAATCTAAGGCGCCTAGTTCGTCGGCCAGCTGCCAGGTTTCCGCTTTATCGATCCACATTAATGGGGTATGAATCACGAATTGCTGATCCATTGATAGGTTCAAGGTAACATTTAAAGATTTGATAAACACATCACGGCAATCCGGGTAGCCGCTGAAATCTGTTTCGCAAACACCTGTTACAATATGTTTTGCTCCTACTTGACTCGCTAACACACCGGCAAAAGACATAAATAAAAGGTTTCGACCAGGAACAAATGTATTTGGCAGTCCCCCGTCTTCTCCTTCTTTCACTTCGATATCGTCCCGCGTTAACGCATTGGGAGCAAGTTGATTTAATAATGACATATCTAAAATATGATGTTTTACACCAAGTTCATTCGCAATATTTTTAGCACATTCGATTTCCGCCTTGTGCCTTTGATTATAATTAAAGGTTACAGCAATAACCTCTTCAAATCGCTCTAATGCCCAAAATAAGCATGTCGTACTATCCTGACCGCCGCTAAAAACAACAACTGCTTTATCTTTTTTCACGTTTAAACTCTCTCCTTTAAATAAAAAAACAGACCCACTAAAGAAAGCAGACCCGTTTTCCTTAGTTTTTTTAAAGAGGGGTGCTAGAACCTCTACCGCCGATACGCGGATTTGTATATATAAATAGTCACCAAATAATATTACTATTTTTTGTACTCCCTGTCACTACCCGAAATTACAGAATTCGACAACCCCTTAAATGGGGTGCCAAGTGATTGGATTTCTTCTTCTGACAAACCTCTTCTCAATTGAATTTGCTATAATGATAAAAATAAGCGTTTATGCGGGTGATTTTATGAGAAATAGATATTCCAATTTGGACGACGTACAAAATAAAAATTCGTTTAATGATATGTTGAAGTGGATGAAGGAACGGCGAAGCAAAATTAAGGATTTAACCATACAAATCCCGCAATCCCCCACCAAGAAAATAAATGAACTGAAAGCAAATAACAGCAAGACTTCATTTACATGGATTGGTCATTCTACGTTTTTCATTCAAATGAATGGGGTGAATATCCTAACTGATCCGGTATGGGCCAAACGAATGGGTTTTCAAAAGCGGCTAACTGCTCCCGGTATTGCTTTAGAAGATATGCCGGATATTGATATCGTCGTCATTTCCCATGGCCATTATGACCATCTGGATTTTCCTACTTTAAAAAAATTAAAAGGAAATCCACACTATTTCGTTCCCATCGGTTTAGGTGCAAGTTTTTTCAAAAAAGGGTTTCACCGTGTAAAAGAAATGGGATGGTGGGAAAGTACTGTGTACAGGGGTCTGACCATTCATTTTGTTCCGGCTCAGCATTGGACGCGGAGGACTCTTTCTGATATCAATACATCCCATTGGGGAGGCTGGATTTTTCAACATGAACGTGGAACACATTATTTTGTTGGCGATACCGGTTATTTCAGAGGATTTAAAGAAATAGCTGCCAAATTTGAAATTGATACCGTATTGATGCCAATTGGTGCCTACGAACCGGAATGGTTTATGGCCGTGTCTCATATATCACCTGAGGACAGTGTTCAAGCTTTTATTGAGTTACAGGCGAAAAAATTCATTCCGATGCATTATGGGGCTTATCGTTTAGCGGATGATACAGGTCCTGAAGCGTTGGAAAGATTGTTGAAGGAATGGGAAAAAAGGGAACTGCCTCCGGAGCTCTTAAGGGTTTTATTAATCGGAGAAACCATTTTTGAATCTTGATAATAGAACAGGGCGGTCTTTCGACGCGCCCTGATTGATTTGGATTTATTTTAGTTTACATAATATCATTATAGTCTTTCAAAATGTGTAATCTATGAAAAGCTACCGATGTCCCGTCCTAAAACAGTGACATCATCATTCCCCCCGCTACACCTGCTGCCACAATCACCCACGGGGGCAATTTCAAAATGACAAGCAAACTGAATAAAATTGAACCAAGCGCAAAGTCTTTAGGCGATTGAATGCCACTTGTCCATATCGGGGTATAAAACGCAGCAATAAGGATTCCCACTACCGCACCATTTACAGCAAGCATGGCCCCTTTTAGCTTTGGGTTTCGCCGAAGTCTATCCCAAAACGGCATCGTCCCGATTATTAATAAAAATGCCGGTAAAAAAATGGCTATGGTGGCTAAAATGGCTCCCTTCCAGCCATTCATCACGGCACCTAAATAGGCTGCAAACGTGAATAGCGGTCCGGGTACTGCCTGCGCTGCACCATATCCGGCCAGAAAGCTCTCCTTTGAAATCCAGCCTTGCGGAACAAATTCTTTTTCCAATAGCGGAAGGACCACATGTCCCCCTCCAAATACAAGGGCACCAGAACGATAAAAGCTGTCAAAAAACGCTAGCAAATGGGTTGTTGACACTTCTCGAAGTATTGGCAAAAGGATTAATAAACCGAAGAAAAATGTTAGGCATCCTAATGCCAGCTTTCGAGAAATCGGCACAGGAATGGACAAGTCCACTTGAATGTCTGTATGCTTGAAAAACAGAAATCCAATTAATGCAGAAATCAAAATAATTCCAATCTGTGTAAAGGTGGTTGGAATAAGCAAGGTCGCAACTAATGCACCTAAAGCTAATGCTTTGCGTTTGATGTCTGGTGTAAGTGTCCTCTCCATGCCAATGATTGCTTGCGCTACCACGACGACCGCAACAATTTTTAAACCATGTACCCAACCTGCATCATAAACATTACCCCTTTTAAGAAGAAGAGCAAAAATCATAAGAACAATGACTGATGGAAGGGTAAAACCGAGAAAAGCGGCCAATCCTCCTAAAACACCCGCTCTCATCATCCCAATCCCCATCCCTACCTGACTGCTGGCAGGACCGGGGAGGAACTGACACAGCGCGACAAGATCAACGTAACTGCGTTCATCTAGCCATTTTCTTTTTCGAACATATTCCTCATGAAAATAACCCAAATGAGCAATTGGACCACCAAACGAAGTCAACCCAAGCTTCAATGCAACTCCAAAAACCTCCAATAATAACCGAACCTTGTTTTCTCTAACAGGACTCATAATTCCTCCCTTAATTCTTATCCGTCATCCTATATCTATTAGTTCATATTTACATCATTCCCCATACACATTTCAAGCTTTATTTTTTTGTGAAACATTTGATTGTAAAACAACAAAAAAACGGGCATATAGAATTCAACAGAATCCACAAAGCGTCATTCAGCCATACACATTTTTTATTGAACTGCATTTACTGTAAAGGGGAAGGAGGAGTTGATGATATGACCGATTTAAATTTTCATCAAATTGCCCATGAACTGTTAAAAAAAGAAGTTGAAGTTGTTACTCTTCAAGGGAGTTTTAATGGTCGCCTAAAAGCTGTTGGTTCTGATGTAGTGATTTTGCATAGCAGGGGTAGAGGGGTTCCAATGGAATTAGCCATTCGAATTGAAACGATTGTGACCCTTTATCGAGTGGAAATGATTCCAAGGAGTCCATTTGGCTTTAATCCAATGGAAGCTCAATTGGATAACGATCATGAGCATGAACATGAACTCCATCACGAAAGTAATTAATTTCACCAATTGTCATACCAAAATAGAACAGAAAACCGAGCTTGGAAAAGTGTTCCAAGCTCTTATTCTTTTCCCCACCCTTCCTCTACTTTTCTTTAAAACTATAAAGAAAAACATATCCAAAAATTACACCAGCAATCGTGTTTACGGTTAAGCTAGAACCAAAAGTTTTAAACCAGATAAAATAAAGATATGGTATATGCACAATAAACGACAATGGAATGGTTGCAATAATAAAGGATGGGATACCGATTGCTGTTAAAAGGGCCCAATCTACAGACAACCTTTTCTTTTTGATCAGATCTCCCACTAATTGAGGTGTACGTATTAATAGTCCTACGAATATTGGAAACAGTCCAGAAAATACAATATAAGGAAATGGCCGATAATATTGTTCTTGGTAAGCTCTTAACCTGGATTCAATCTCCGCCCCTAAATATAAGATTATCATAATGAAAAGTAACCAAACGAGGTAGCTCAGGAATCTTTTCATACCCTTATTCCTCCTTTGTCATTAATAGACTCTCGGCATTCGCTAAGTCAGATGGTTCAAGGGTTTTCTTAAACCACTGATATTTAATTCCTCCTACTTTGTATAGGGGGGATTTTTCTTTTTACAAAAAGACTCTAAATTTGCCTGTTGATTTCCGCTCCAGGCACTTCGCTTTCCGCGGGCGGTCGGGGAGCCTCCTCGTCGCAGACAGCTAGATATCTAAGAAGTAAACCCACTTGTAATTGTAGTGCCCAATGACTAACGAAATACACTCACCCATGGCTGCATCCTGCTTCCCGGCATGATTCAGTCAGCCTAGTGGCTAGTTCAATTGAATTTTCGCAACGGTACACCTTGGGCACGATTGATAAGATTCTTCTAGATGCCGCACATGATGCGGAGGCAATTTATGAGTTACTTGACCATCAAAATGTGGAGCCCTTCATTGACCTAAATGTTCGGACAAAGAAAAACTTTAGTACCATTTAGAAGCTGGGAGACATCGCTCCACAAAGATGTGGTACCTTCGACTTTACGCAATTATGATGTGCCAACACATCGATGCATGGTACAGTAGTCAGAATGAGACACTAAACGCTCAAGATATCATCTTTCCATAGGGCTCTTTTCTAAAGATTGTTGTTTTTATCAATGGATTTTGTGAAAGTAAACCATTGATAAGAACGTTGATTGGAGCGTAAGGTGCGAGACTCCTGCGGGAGCAGTGGGACAGGTGAGACCCCACAGGCGCTTAAGCGCCGAGGAGGCTCACCGCCCACCCCGCGGAAAGCGAGCATCCTGGAGCGGAAATCAACCACTTCTCTAAAAGCAACAAAGTTTACGAAAACAGCCTTCACCTAGTCGATTTTTTTTAAAAATGATAGATGTAGGTTTATTTGGCATACACATTTTTAAAAATACAATGAAACCGATAATTACTTCAGATATTTCGGACAGAATTCCCAGTAAAATTTTTACAAGCCTCTTGATGAATTGCTTATTTATTCCGAGAGTCTATATTACTTCATTCTAAGCGACCAATTGGGATTTTATCACAAAACCAGCTCGTGAATGAATAAAAAAAGACAAGTTTCATAATTTTATAGAAAAGGGGGAATACCATTTGCTTAAAATTCTATTCATCACCTTATTCATTCTACTTGTCATCAGTTTTATTTTTGTCATTTGGATAAAAAATCGCCAACAAACTGTTCGATCTTTCACCATCCCGACTTTTTTGGAAAACAGACCCGAGCATTTAGTTGATGAGGACCAACCGCCCACATTTATTGAGGTTATTAATAAGTTTTTCGGTGATAAAAATGATCATGACGAGATAGATGACAGCGTTGAGGATGAATAGTATCAGTCCTCTTCAATAAGTTTCACATCTCCTTTTGAAAAAGTTCGTATAATGTCCCTCCCACATGGACACCTCCCCTATTTTGTCCACCGATGGTTCTCGTCGCCAGGAGAGCATATTTTGGATTTTTTGGATATTGGGTTAGAATATGGTTATCTTCAAAGTTGGAGCGTATAAAAATGGATAAGAAAATTGCAATTCTCACGGATATTCACGGGAACCAATCTGCTTTAAAAGCGGTCATGGATGATATTGATCGCGATACTCAAATCGAGCATATTTATTGTTTAGGGGATTTAATTGGTATTGGCTATGAAACCAATGAGGTTTTAGAACTGCTTGTTTCAAGAAGCGATATTTCCTTTGTTATAGGGAACCACGATGAAGCCATTCTTGATGTCATTGCGGGAAGAGATATTTATAGTAAAGGCGCCGAACGTGAACATCACAAATGGATTGCAGCGCGGCTAGATCCAAAATTTATCTCTTTTTTAAAAGAAATTCCTACCACCCTTCATGTTGAATACAATGAAAAAGAACTACTTTTCGTTCACTATCATCTTCAAGAAAAGAAGAAATTTTTAACAGTCGATAAAGAACCAACTGATAAAAAGCTGGATGAATTTTATCAAAACTCAACGGCGGATATCGTTTGTTTTGGTCACCATCATGTCATCCATCATTTTAAAACAAAGGACCGACTCTATCTGAATCCCGGTGCGCTAGGCTGTAATCATAAACCATATGCCCCCTACGCGATTCTGACAATTGCAGAACATGGCGGAACGAATGTGTCTTTTAAAGAGGTACCATATGATAATGAAGAGTTTTTACAGGGTTACAAAAAGTTTAACGTTCCCGATGCTGATTATATTTTAAAAGTATTTCATGGAAATCAACATTTGAATTGATAACAGAGAGGGGCTCCCCCCTCTTTTTTTTCTGGAAAACTTTATTGAAGAATAACGTATATAGTTCTATAATTATCTTTTAATGAACAGTTTCCTATAAATATATAGACAAGGGGATAAAAGTGAAACAGTCCAACTCAAAGTCCATCGTTTTCCCATTAGTATTTTCGATTGTTGCCATTTCGTTTTCCGCTATTTTTGTCAAATGGTCCCATGCACCCGCAACCATTTTAAGCATGTATCGGATGGGGCTTGCATGTTTATTGCTTGCACCATTTGCTTGGCGGAAGCGGGAGGAGTTTAGCAAAATTGCAAAAAAGGAATGGTCTTTTCTTATTTTTTCTGGTTTATTTTTAGCCCTGCACTATGGACTCTGGTTTGGGTCTTTAAAGCTGACAACCGTTGCCAGTTCAACAATTATCCTCGCGTTACAACCGATTATTGCGCTTATTGGCGGTTTTTTCCTTTTTAAAGAAAGAACGACCACTTCGAGAGTCTTAATGATGGGCATTGCCGTCATTGGAGCGATCATGGTAGGCTGGGGAGACTTCGGCTTAGATCAGAAAGCAATAACAGGTGATTTCCTTTCCTTTTTAAGCGTGATTGCTGTTGTGATGTACCTTTTAATCGGTCAAAGAGTGGTTAAAAAAGTATCGCATTGGATTTATAGCTTTTCTGTTTTTGGTATAGCGGCGATTTTTCTAGCCATTTATAACGTTTTAACAGGAATTGCCCTTGGTGGCTACGGTGCACGTGAATGGGGAATCTTCGTTTTACTAGCCATTATTCCAAATCTAGCAAATGTGATTTTCAACTGGCTCTTAAACTATGTCAATGCAACCACCATTTCGATGAGCATCTTAGGAGAACCTGTCGGAGCAACTGCCTTATCCATGCTATTTTTAGGTGAACGACTTGTAGGTTGGCAGATGTTTGGGGGAGTTCTTGTACTATTTGGTGTATTTTGCTTCTTGATTCAACAACAAAGACAAAAACCAATTGCACATAAGGAAGCAGCATGAAAAAAGCGATGAATCCAATTCACCGCTTTTTTGTGTGTTATACAAGCTCTTCACGAACCTCAACACTCACATATTTGCGCCTCTGGATATAAATCAAACGAAGGGATAATGCAATACCCGCTGAAAGAAGCCCGATTGTTAACCCAATCCAATATCCGGCCGCTCCCATCTCTGTAAAATTCGCTAACCCATAACCGACCGGAAGACAAATGAGCCAATAGGCGATCAAGGTCATGACAAATGCAAGATTCACATCTTTATAGCCCCTTAACGCTGCCTGAGCCGTAGCCTGTATGGCATCACTTAATTGGAAAAATAAGGCGAAAATGAGAAAATGAGCGGTCAAATTAACCACAGCTCGTTCATTCGAATAAAATCCTGCGACATCATATCGGAAGGTTACAACCAGTAGCCCAGTAAAAAGCGCCATTAATACAGCTAAAAAAACTCCCAACCAACTGTAGTCCTTTGCATCCTTATAGCGGCCGGCACCCACCTCGAAACCAACTAATACAGTTTGCGCCATTGAAATACTAATCGGTATCATATAGAGGAACGAGACGATGTTTAGCGCAGATTGATAGGCAGCAATTGTGGTAACACTGAATTTACTTAGCAGGATGGTTACAACCGCAAACATACTCGTCTCAAAAAAGGTAGAAAGCCCCATCGGAACCCCAATTTTTAAAATTCCCCTACATTCCGACCAAGAGAATTCCTTTAAATGATTAAACACTTGATACGTGGAAAATGGTGCCTGTGTTTTAACAATAAACACCGTCATACCGGCAATGAACCAATACGTAATCGAGGTTGCATAACCGGCTCCTCCTCCCCCAAGCTTCGGGAATCCCCAATACCCAAAAATCAACACATAATTTAAAAAGAAATTGACAGGCAGAGAGACTAGTAGAATAATCATCACAACACGTGTTTTCCCTAATGCATAAATAAACGATCGTAAAACATTGAAGAGAAATAGCGGAATGATTCCAAAACTTAATCCTACCAAATAGTCAAAGGCTGGTTTCCGAACACTTGACTGCAAATTCATTTGATCGAGTATGATATCTAAAAAAAGGACTCCAAGAATTAGGACAAGCACACCTATAATCAGGGATAGATAAATTCCGTGTTTCACACTCGACGCTACTTCTTTATTTTTCCTTTCTCCATATCTTTGAGCTGCAATCGGTGATACAGCAAGCAGAATACTACTTAACCCTGTAAAAATCGGATTCCATATCGAGGAACCGATGGCCACCCCGGCAAGATCGGACGAATTGTATTTTCCCGACATAATCGTATTAAAAAACACCATCGAAAACATTCCAAGCTGTGTAATTAGGATTGGAATCAATAGAATAATAATTTGCTTTGTTTTTTCCGTTATAGTAAAGGTTTGTTTCATGATTGTACTCCCTATCTAAGAGGTCATCCCTGAATAAGGTAATGCATGACTATTTTACCGTTAGTTGGTGGAAAAAAGAAATAAAAAAATCATCCCAGCTGGTGTTTTTACATTTCTTTTGCAATCTCAATTAATTCCTTCAATTCATTTGCAAAGCCTTTAACTGCACGATTTTTAACTACCGTTACTGGAACACCAAGAAAGCCGAACTTTTCTACTTCCCTTTGGTATTCGGCATTCATGGAAATGTTCCTAACCTCAAAATGAATTCCTTCTTCTGTTAGTACCTTTTTGACCATAGTGCATTCAATACAATCATTGGTAGTATAGACGATGACTTGTTTTTCCATATTCGTATCTCCTATTTTGCATTTAATGACAAAAATATTTAAAAAACACCATTTTTCGAGGCTAAAAACGTGATAAATGTCTGTTTTTGCGCTTTCCCAAGAAATTTTTAGCGAACGGTCTGTCATCTTCTTTTTTTTAATAAGAAAAGGCGATAACTTCATTAGAGCAAAAAATGGTGCTTAGGCACTTCCTTGTCCTCATATGACAATCGCATATTTTCCCCTATTCTGTCAAAACCCAACACCAATCAACATGATGATTAATATCATGGATTTAGGAGGCAAGCTGTTAAAAGAAATATAATACAAATATTTATTCTTAATGGTATTTGACCTAGAACAACTTGTCTAACCATTTAATAGTTTATAATAATCTACTTCTTGGAGGTGACGAATTTGCCACCAAAGCCACCAAAACGTGGTCCGAAACATCGGCTCCGTAAACACCCGAATCCTCTTTCACTAGGGGGTCTGAAAGGTCCAAGCGGTTTAACAGGTGTTACAGGACTTACTGGATTAACTGGTTTAACTGGGTTAACTGGGTTAACTGGATTAACTGGGTTAACTGGACTCACTGGATTAACTGGAATGACTGGAATGACTGGATTAACTGGAATGACTGGAATGACTGGAATGACTGGAATGACTGGGCTTACAGGACTTACTGGTACGACAGGCACTACAGGTACAACCGGCACCACTGGAGGGTCAGCACCAGAGGATGCTGCCGGATCAGTAGACTCCATTCAATGGGTAAGGTCCTTATATAACAAGTATATTGGTCCAGAAAACTAGGATGAATCTGCCTGCATTCTTTAACGAGATGCAGGTAGATTTTTGGAGGAGAAACAAATGATTTCCCTTAGTTTGTGTATGATTGTCAAAAACGAAGAAAAAACACTTAGCCGCTGTTTAGATTCTGTTAAAAATATTGTCGATGAGATCATTATTGTCGATACAGGTTCAAGCGACCAGTCGATAGAGATTGCGAAGCACTATGGCTCTAAAATCTATCATTTTCAATGGGTGGATGATTTTTCCGCTGCGCGCAATTTTGCTTTCAGCCATGCTCAAAAGGATTATATTCTAACCATGGATGCCGACGATGTTTTTAGTGAGGCAGATTCCAAAAAACTTCAAGAATTAAAACAAACCATAACGCCCACCATTGACGCCGTTACCATGAAATATCTCGCCGGCTTTGATGAATCAGGCAACGTCCTTGTGAGCCTGAGGCAGGTCAGGATGGTTAGAAGGGAAAATCAATGTAAATGGCAGGGTGCGGTTCATGAATACCTTGAGGTTCAAGGGAATATGCTTCACAGCGATATCGCTGTGAAGCATAAAAGGATGCATAAGAACAGTGATCGAAATCTAAGAATATACGAACAGCGCCTTCATAATGGGGTACACTTTTCCTCAAGAGATTTGTACTATTATGCGAATGAGCTTTACGATCACCAACAGTACAAAAGAGCCATCCAGTTTTATCAAAAATTTTTACAATCGGATAAATGCTGGATTGAGGATGTAATCCAGACACATGGCCGCATTGCTGAATGCTATGCGGCATTAGGAAAAATGGACAACGCCATTCACAGTGCTTTAAACACATTAAAATTTGCTCCTCCCCGTGCAGATTCCTGCTGCCGGTTGGGATTTTTCTTTTTACAAATCAATCGTCCTGAAGTAGCAGTTCATTGGTTTCAATTCGCCACTCAATTACCAGCAATCGATACGGGCGGAATAACAAATCATGCCTGTTCCACTTGGATCCCCCACCTCGAACTTTCCGTCTGCTACTCCCACCTAGGCGAATATCAAAAAGCGCTGGAACATATTGAAATCGCAAGAACCATCTGCCCCCAGCACGAAATAATTTTAAAAAACAAAGCCATTTTGGAGAATTTTGTAAAAAATAACTAATTTCAAGCACACAGATCGTTGTGCTCTTTTTGTATTCTGCCCTTTGGTTCCGGTTTGATTCTAAATGTATAGAACCTTGATTTTTGACAAATTATATGCATAAAAGGGGGATTTTCATGATTTATATTTTAGCGATTATTGCTTTAATCATGATCGTCGGCTTAGTTTATACATTTAGAACTGGTAGAGCATTCAGTGTAAGTAACAGCGAACATGATGAGGAAATACACAAAAGTATTCAGAAACATCCGATGGCACTTAATCCTGTATTTTGGACTTACATCCTTGCCATTGCTGCCGTGCTTATTTACATCATCTATCTCGCCTTCTAAATATCCTATTTAAAAAGGCTGCGAGTGACTCTCAGCCTTTTTTGTAAAAATTAGTGATGATTAGTATCTATGTGATAAACTTTCTGATAGTATTCAGGGACGGTTACAAACTCGTAGTCCAGATTTTTTAGATATTCAATAATTTTTGGAAGTGCCTCAACCGTTTTTTCTCTCCTCCCGCCGCCATCATGCATCAGAATAATATGGTTCCTCCGTATTTTCTTGGAAACACGGTCTTCAATTGGCTCCTGAATGGAAAGATTCCAATCCATTGTATCTATATCCCAGAGGACTGAGTGAAGCCCTAATTCTAAGATAAGTTGTCCGGCCTCTTCGCTAATCTCCCCATACGGCGGTCGAAAGATTTCCACATTTTTTTTCGTAACTTTCTTGATTATTCCATTCGTGCTTTCAATTTCTTGGATAATCTCCTCGGGGCTAAGTTTTGTGATATCCGGGTGATTCCAAGTATGATTACCAAGAACATTTCCATTTGAAATCAATTGTTTTAGGATTTGGCGCTGTGCTTGGGTAACATTCTTTCCTACAATAAAAAAGGTTGCTTTAACTCGGTAATATTTTAGAATCCGCAGGATGTGAGGAGTGTATTCCGACGGCCCATCATCAAATGTTAATGCGACATATCGTTTTTTGCTTGGTTGTTCGATTATATTTCCCTCCCCTTTTTAAAGTTGATGAAAATGGAAGGCTAAAACTGCTTCTTTTCTACCTTCGTCATGATTACTATATGATAACGGACAGAATTTGTTTGGTGGATTTCACCCATTCCATGAAACTTTCCACGAATGCCGTCCCCTGTTTGTCCAAGATACATATAATGGTAGAAAAACAAGGCGGTGTAACGGACTTGAGAATTCTTTTTATCGATAGTAATGAATTATTAATGTATGGGTTAGCTAACGGATTTAAGGAAGCAGGACATAAATTATTGGTTTCTGGGAAAATAGGTGAGAATACCGTTTCACGTTTAATCTCACGCTTTAAACCTGATCTTATTTTTTCTGAAGGATGGGGGAAGGAAAATGACAACGAATGGAAACAGGATATAATTGCAAAGCAAATAAAAGCTTCCGGTATTCCCCATATTTACTGGGCTGTTGAGGACCCCCATTTTACTTTGGATTTTTCCTTACCACTTATTTTACGAATGAAACCTGATTTTGTGTTTACGTTAAGTGAGCCTCTTGTAAAGTTTTATAAAAAACTAGGAATCCGCGCGGGACATTTAGATTTTGGGTACGAACCCAGCATCCATTATCCTAATTCCTATTATAAAACCAAATATTCTATTGCCGTTGTCGCAAATGCCTATCCTGAGGTACTGACACAGTCCCCTGATCACTATCGAAACCAATCGCTCAAAACGCTCATCAAGCCATTATTGGAAGAAAATATTCGGATTGACTTCTGGGGGCAAAATTGGGATAAAATGGGTGATATTCTTGGTGTAGAAATTCCAAAGAATTGGATTCATGGTTATTTACCATATAAGGACGCTTATAAGGTGTATAATTCTGCCCAAATGATTATTGGACCGCAAAACTATAAAACACAGGTTACGCAAAGAACCTATGAAATATTGGCTTCAGGGGGATTTTTACTTACTTCCGATACCGAAGGAGTCAGGGAATTATTTACACCTGGAGAGGACCTTATTGTTTCTTCGAGTCCAGAGCAAACCCTCGAATTGGTTAAATATTACTTAAAACACCCGGAAGAATGTAAAGCCATCAGCCAGCACGCACTCAAAACCGTCTCCCCTCACTCCTACAAAAACCGCGCAAAACAAGCAATCAAAATCCTTAAAAAAGAAGGAATTGTGAAATGAACGGAACCTTTCAAACGGTGATTCTAGTGACATGCACCAAGTAAATGAATTCACATTCATGCACTTATCTTAATAACATTTCATATCTTTTAGGAAGGGATGATGCTCGGAGGCGGGTGATTTTTTATGATAATAGTAAATGGAAAGCTTGTTAAGTCTGAAGAACTTAATAACTTGATTAAGGATAAAGAACAACGGAACATTGTCAAACAAATGGCAGCGTTAACGGAGACCTACGAGTATCAATCGTTGGATGAATTGAAATTTGAACTGGTGTATAGAGAGAACACGATGAAAGCAGCACAACAAATGAATAAAAGCGGGGTAAAGTTTACCACCTTTTCTTATGCTTTTCCGAATAAAAAGTTTTGGCAGCGTCTGCCAAATGGGGGATTTTTGTTAAAAAGCGGTACAGCACCCTCCACAGCCATACTTGATATTTTGAAAAATGGGAAACTTTATGCGTTTGAGTGCTCGACTGCCATCGCGATTGTACTCTATATTGCCACCCTTTATACGATTGGACCGGAGTTATTTAATCGGTATTTTAAAAGGTTATATTTATTTGATTGGCAATTTGATGAAGACCTTCCCGTCTTTCCAAAAGAAGGAACTGACTTTATACCGGGTGATGTTCTCCACTTCAATAATCCCGATTTTGATCCAAAGCAGCCTCATTGGCGTGCTGAAAACGTGATTTATTTTGGTGATGACAAGTATTATGGCCATGGTGTTGGAATAAGAAATGCCAGTACGATCATTAAATTCTTGAATACAAAAAGAATGACCGAACCTACCGAATCCGCTTATCTTATGCGGCAAATAACAAGGCCGGTTTATCGGTCGCTATTTTTATTAACTTTACAAAATTAAATTCATAACACAGGAATGTCTCTTCTTTAGACATTCCTGTTTATTTTTTATCTTTATTATTTCTTCTATAAAAGGTTATTTTTCTAGGAAAGTAAAAAACTTTTTTCGCGGAACTCAGAAGGAATATTCACGCAGGCGCTTCCTTTTTCCGTCCATTTTACGGACAACATTCCTAAATGTTTCCATGGCTTCTTTTAGGCGTTCCTTCCTTACTTCCAGCATTCTTTTCACTTCCCCCGGACTAGGCCCCCCGCGAATGCTTCTGACTTTTACAAAATACTCCGGTGAAACGATGTTATTCCACGCTTCCGCTGAAATTTTTACATCCACAAAAGTTTGAATCATTTTATTCATTTCTTCTATCTTCCAATCCGATAATTCTTTTCTCGCGTCGGTTGTTTTTTTCGCAATGAAGCTGGCGATTTCATGTGCTTGACGAAATCCAATCCCGTAGTCCCGTGTAAGCGTATCCGCCAATTCCGTAATTGTAATACATGATTTTCCCGCCATTTCCTTAGCATGCTCCTTATTAACCTTAAGTGTGGAAATGACGGCATACATCAGCTTCATCACACGGTTCGCCTTATTGAATGCTCGGTATAGATGGGGCTGCAAATCGTCCTCCGTATCGACGATATCCCCGAAAGGTGTATTGTGAATCATATTCATGACCGCCTGTGCCTCACTAAAAGCACTGCTGGCAAGTGCTCGTGAATGCTCAATTGAAACGGGATTCCGCTTTTGCGGCATGATACTGCTCACCTGCACGTAGGGATTCGCAACCGTGAATGTTCCATATTCCCTCGTTACCTGCTGGAGGAAATCCTGTATCCACCGACCCGTATTGACCATGGATGTCATCAAGGCTGCGGCGGTTTCAAGCAAATAATCCGCTCCCGCTATGGCATCATAGGAATTTTCTACCATTCTATCAAACCCCAATAGTTCCGCTGTCCGTGATCTGCTGATTGGAAATCCTGTCGTCGTCATTGCAGCTGCTCCAAGTGGCGACCGGTTGACGGTTTCATAGGCAGACCATAAGCGTTTGATGTCTCTTTGGAGGACATCATAAATCGCCAAAAAATAATGTCCTAGTGTCGTAGGCTGAGCCGGCTGTGTGTGCGTATACCCTGTTATATTGGTTTCTGCATGCTGTTCAGCCTGTTCTAAGAGAGTTTCGCTGAGCTGATAACAGGAGGTGAACAGCTTTAAAAAGTGTTCCCTCAGCACCAACCGATACATCGCCACCCCCATATCATTTCGGCTACGAGCAATATGGATTTTCCCAGCCAGTTCCGGCCCAATTTCATCAGCGATTTTCGCTTCCATCATGAAAAATAAATCTTCGTACTCTGCCCTGTAGGTTAAGAGGGAAGAATCCGTTTTGGCTACTTTATTCGTTCCCGTTAACATCCTCTTTGCTTCATCAGAGCTAATGATTTGTTGTTCCTTCAGCATAATAATATGAGCCCGGTGAATATCAAACATTGAATCGAATAAATAATCCCGTTGGTCATTAAAAACAGGCATTAACAGTTCCTCTTTATAGGTTTTTCCAGGAAAAACTGTTCCTTCTGCCTTTATAAATTCCTCCTGGTTACTCATGTTTTTCAACTCCAAAATTGAGTGGATTTTTTCCTACTATTATTTTATGTAAAAAATGTTTAGATGGCAGTTTCATAAAATACAAAAGTTTTAAAAAAAATTATTTAGCTTCCCGAAATACCATGCTATAATGAGTAACAGTTTAAAATCCAACTATAGTGGAAAGGTATGTGTTCACCATCATGTCGATGCTTAAATCGAAAGCATTAATCAGCTTGTTTCTCGTTTCGATTTTATGGGGTTGTAATTATCCAGTTAGTGCTTACTTGTTAAAAGGCTTCTCGCCTGTTTTTTTGTCAACGGTTCGGATTTGTTTTACCTCGCTATTTTTAATCGTGGTTGCACTCATTCATAAGGGAATTAGAAAACCAACCGCGATGGAGTGGAAATCATTAATGGGTGTGGGGATTTTTGGGACACTTTTAAACCAAACGTTTTATTTTACGGGACTCCATCACACAACACCAGCTAATGCTTCGTTAATCATTGCACTGGCGCCAATTGCTACCATTCTGCTGGAACGGATTATTTTCAAAGTGAAATTAACACTGAAAAAATCGCTGGGAGCATTAATTAGTTTGATTGGGGTATTTTCCATTATCGGTGTTGCCGGGGGTTCCTTCGGGGTATCATTTGGAGATGTAAATATTTTCGTTGCCATGCTTTGTTTATCGATAAGTTTATTGTATATCCGCCGATTATCGAAAACATTAAATTCTTATATCATAACGGTCTATGCTACTGTACTTGGCAGTGTTATCATGATCCCGGCTGCCGGAGTGGAAAACCTCGTCAGCGGGTCTGTTATCAGCCACTCGCCTGTCATGTGGATTTTGTTAATCTCTGCAGGGATCCTGGCTCAGGGATTGGCAGGTTTTTGGTGGAATGGCGGTGTAGCACAGGTCGGAGCCGGAACGGCCTCGATGTTCATGAATATCCAGCCCTTCGTCGCTATTATCGCCTCCCATTTTATTCTTGGGGATCAGATTCTTCCTGCCCAAATTTTCGGAGGAATCTTAGTTTTACTAGGTGTATTCATTGCCAACATGCCATCACAGGCCGTCAAACCGGTGGTCATCAACCAAACGAATAAAACCATATAAAACGATATAAAAAATGTCCACCCCCAGGTGGACATTTTTTACACTCTGTCTATCGACAGGTACTTTGTGAAAAATTAACGAAGCATGACACCGCTTAGGAAAGTAAGGAATACATGTGTGCCCATTTTTACAGTTTGCTGTACTGCAGAATCCTTTATTGGGTCGAGACAGACGATGTCCATGGCCTTTACCTTTGGATGCTTACCAGCAGCGAGAACGCCTTCAAGTAATTCCGCTGAAGTCAGTCCGCCCGGAGTTGATGCTGGGACGCCTGGTGCATAAGCAATATCCAGGCAATCCATATCAACCGTTAAATAGATTGTATCCACCTTCGCAGCAAGTTCTTCCAAGCAAGCCAATACAGTTGCTTCAATGCCCTTTTTCCGTGCATTGCGAAGGGTAATATAGTTAACGCCATGTGCATCGGCGTACTCTTTCAAATCTTTTGTATTAAAAAAGCCGTGCAAGCCGATATTGTACATATCCGATCCGTTCACAACACCGCTTTCAATTAAATTCCGCATCGGCGTTCCGTTCGATGGTCCGTTATCGCTCATATCCCGTAAATCAAAATGGGTATCGAATTGAAGAATTCCAATTCGCTCCCCCGGCTTTGCCTTATGCAGTCCCTTCACCATCATTGCCGTAATCGAATGATCCCCGCCAATGGCACAAACCTTTGAATTAACAAAATGATTGTGAAGAGCTTCCGAAGCCTCAATAATATTTTCATGGCAGCGGTGAATATCGGTGACATGCATAGGGACGTCCCCCACGTCCAATGCAGACATATCAGCTAAATCAATATCTTCGTCCAAATTGTAGGTCGTAAAGCCTTTCCAAGCACGACGGAAGGCATCCGGAAATTCAGAAGCACCTGAAGCACTGATGGATGAACGTGACAAAGGTACCCCAACCACCACCACTTCAGCGGACTTACATTTTTCAGGATCAGCCGAAGCTGTCAATGGCTGAATCCACTCGTGAACCTTCTCCGGAGCACGCCCCTCCGCTCTTACCCATGTAAAGGTGTGTGGATTAATTTTTGGATACAAGAAGCTCTTCATGAAGCTGACCTCCCTTGACAACCACTGCACCATTTTTTACAACCGTGTCAACGTGATTTACACCATAGGAGTATTGAAGCTTCATATAGTTTGGAACATTAAAAATCGTTACGTCGCCTTTTTTACCTACTTCCAAGCTTCCGATTTCCTGTGCACGGTTAATGGCATGCGCCCCATTAATCGTCGTTGCCGCAAGCACTTCGGCAGGAGTCATGCCCATTTTTAAGCAGCCTAGGCTCATAATGAATGGAAGTGAAACGGTTGGCGATGAACCTGGATTACAATCTGTTGAAAGCGCAACAGGCACACCTAAATCAACCATTTTCCGTCCGTTCGCAGACTCGGCCATTAAAAAGTAAGCTGTTCCTGGAAGTAAGACACCAACTACGCCTTTTTCCGCCATCGCTTTCATGCCTTTTTCAGACGCCTTTAGTAAATGGTCAGCAGAAACCGCTCCTACTTCTGCGGCAAGTTCTGCACCTTCATAAGGTTCAATTTCATCGGCATGAATTTTTGCAAGCAACCCGTGTCGCTTACCTGCTTCTAAAATTCTGCGGGATTGTTCAGGTGTAAATACGCCATACTCACAGAAAACATCATTGAATTCCGCAAGGCCAAGCTCAGCTACTTTTGGAATCATTTCATTAATTAGTAAATCAATAAATTCTTCTGGATTTTCCTTATATTCCTTTGGCACAGCGTGTGCGCCCATGAATGTAGAAACCACATCAATCACATGTTTTTCGTTTAATTCTTTTGCTACTTCAAGCTGCTTTAACTCCGTTGCCCATTCCATCCCATAGCCGCTTTTGGCTTCAACTGTTGTAACGCCGTGACGTAAAAATTGATTTAAACGCTCATAGCTTTCTGCAAAAAGCTGTTCATGGCTGGCCGCCTGCGTTGCTCTTGTTGTCGCATGAATCCCGCCGCCGGCATTCATGATGTCCATATAGGTAGCCCCTTGAAGACGCATATTAAATTCGTTTTCGCGGCTGCCCGCAAACACTACATGTGTATGTGGATCAACCAGTCCCGGCGTCACAAGCTTGCCGGTCGCATCTACGACTTCCGCTTCACTCAAACGCGCACCATACTTCGCTGCTAACTCTTCATCCGTTCCTACCGCCTGAATGACTCCATCTTCAATCCAAACGCTTCCGTTTTCAATTATACTAAGCTCAGACATCGCACCCTTAACAAGGGGAGCCTTTGAGCTCCCCTGTAAGGTAACGAGCTGAGAAGCATTTCTGATAAAAAGTGCTTTACTCATTCGTTTCAATTCCTTTCAGTCTGGTCTTAGTCTTGTTTTAACATTGGCATTTTGATGCCTTTTTCTTTCGCTGTTTTAATTGCAAGCTCATAACCGGCGTCCGCGTGACGGACTACACCCATACCAGGGTCAGTCGTTAATACGCGCTCTAATCGTGCTTCTGCTTCTTTCGTACCATCAGCAACAATAACCATACCAGAGTGCTGTGAATAACCCATGCCTACGCCGCCGCCATGGTGTAAGGAAATCCAGCTTGCTCCACCAACTGCGTTGATCATTGCATTTAGAATTGGCCAGTCAGATACTGCATCACTGCCGTCTTTCATGCTTTCTGTTTCACGGTTTGGAGAAGCAACGGAACCAGCATCTAAGTGGTCACGGCCGATAACAATTGGAGCTGAAACTTCGCCTGAAGCAACCATGTCGTTAATGATTTTACCAAAGCGCGCTCTTTCACCATATCCAAGCCAGCAAATACGTGCAGGAAGACCTTGGAATGCAATTCTTTCTTGTGCCATCTTAACCCATTTGCAAAGATGCTCATCATCTTTATATACACGAAGCAATGCTTCGTCAATTTTGCGGATATCTTCTGGATCACCAGATAATGCTGCCCAGCGGAAAGGTCCTTTCCCTTCACAGAACAATGGACGGATGTAAGCTGGAACAAATCCAGGGAAATCAAATGCATTTTCAACACCTTCGTCTTTTGCTACCTGACGAATGTTGTTACCGTAGTCAAATGTAACTGCACCTTTTTGCTGCATTGTTAGCATTGCTTTTACATGTGTTGCCATGCTTTGTTTTGAAAGTTTCACATATAATGTTGGATCTTCTTTTCTTAATTTGTCAGCTTCTTCTAATGAATAGCCAACTGGTACATATCCATTGAGTGGATCATGTGCAGATGTTTGGTCTGTTAATACATCTGGGTTAAAGCCTTTTTCAATCATTAATGGTAAAATTTCTGCTGCGTTTCCAATAAGCCCAATTGAAAGCCCTTTTCCTTCTTTCTTTGCTTCAAACGCTATTTTCAATGCTTCATCAAGGTCATTTGTTTTTACATCTAAGTATCTAGTTTCAATACGACGATCAATTCTCCACTCATCGACATCGATGCCGATACATACGCCATCGTTCATTGTTACTGCAAGTGGCTGTGCACCACCCATACCGCCTAGGCCAGCTGTTAATGTGATGGTGTGTTTTAATGAACCGCCGAACTCTTGACGAGCAAGCTCTGCGAAAGTTTCATATGTTCCTTGAACAATTCCTTGGCTTCCGATGTAGATCCAGCTTCCTGCAGTCATTTGACCGTACATCATCAAGCCTTTTTTATCTAGCTCGTGGAAGTGCTCCCAGTTTGCCCATGCAGGTACAAGGTTTGAGTTCGCAAGTAATACACGTGGTGCATCCTTATGCGATTTCCAAACAACTACTGGCTTTCCTGATTGAACTAACATTGTTTCATCATCTTCTAGTTCTAAAAGCGTTTTCACAATGGCATCAAAAGATTCCCAGTTACGAGCTGCTTTCCCGATTCCGCCGTATACAACAAGATCTTCTGGTCTTTCTGCTACTTCCTGATCAAGGTTGTTATAGAGCATGCGAAGTGCTGCTTCTTGAATCCAGCCTTTTGCATGTAGTTCAGTGCCTTTATAATTTTTAATCACTCTTTTTTCAGATGTTTTCGTCATTATTTACACCCCTTAGTTAATGTTTAACTCTGATTTCATTATATAAATCGAATCATCTGAAAAATACGAATAAAACATTAGAAAAAGGATAATATTTTTTAAAATTGGGGGTGTTTAAATAAAAATTTTCGGATGATATCTATACTTTTTTTAGAAAGATACAATTTATTTAGATTTTATAGGAGTAATTTATCTAAAAGCGATTCCACAACATTTAAAATAATTACCCTTTTAAAACACGAATGCTGTCATCCAAATTAGATAACAGCACTATTATATGGATCAAATTAGGTAATTTAATTTCTATGTTGATTTTTCACTAAAATAGAGACCGACTAATAATTGTCGGTCTTCTTAGGGATAACATAGATAATATTTAACAACTTCATAGGGCTTGTTACTTTAATACCCGTAGGTGCCGTTAATTAAGGTCGAAACGATCTGCATTCATTACCTTTACCCAGGCAGCTATAAAATCACACACAAACTTCTCTTTGTTATCGTCTTGAGCATAAACTTCTGCAATGGCACGTAGAACGGAGTTTGAACCGAATACTAGGTCAACTCTAGTTGCTGTACGCACTACCTCACCTGTCTTGCGGTCACGTCCTTCATATATACCACCTTCTACAGGCTTCCACTCAACTCCCATGTCAAGCAGGTTAACAAAGAAGTCGTTAGTAAGTGTACCAACACGATCAGTGAATACGCCGTGTTTTGTACCACCATGATTTGTTCCTAGAACACGCATGCCGCCAACAAGTACAGTCATTTCTGGTGTAGTAAGGTTTAGCAGTTGTGCTTTGTCTACTAGAAGCTCTTCTGAACTTACATTAAACTGCTTCTTCTGATAATTGCGGAAACCATCAGCGATTGGCTCTAGCACTGCAAAGTTTTCAACATCCGTTTGCTCTTGTGTTGCATCGCCGCGTCCAGGGGTAAAAGGAACTGTTACGTCAAAGCCTGCATCTTGAGCAGCTTTCTCTACTGCGACACTACCACCTAGTACAATCAAGTCAGCCAGGCTGACTTTCTTATCTAGATGACTTTGAATGTCTTCTAGTATAGTAAGCACTTTTGTAAGTTGTTCCGGTTGATTCACTTCCCAATCATTCTGTGGAGCAAGACGGATGCGGGCACCATTTGCGCCACCACGATTATCTGAACCACGGAAGGTACTTGCTGAAGCCCAAGCAGTTGTGACTAACTCGCTAATTGTAAGGCCTGAGTCTAGGATCATCGTTTTAATTTTTTCTACATCATTATATGTTAATTCATAATCAACAGTTGGTACAGGATCTTGCCAGATAAGCTCTCCTTCTGGAACTTCTGGGCCAAGATATCTTGAAGGAGGACCCATGTCACGGTGTGTTAGTTTGAACCAAGCACGAGCAAAAGCATCTGCAAACTCTTCTGGATTCTCATGGAAACGACGAGAAATTTTTTCGTATACTGGATCAAAACGCAATGCCATATCCGCAGTGGTCATCATCGTCGGAACACGTTTTGATGAATCCTCTGCATCCGGTGCAAGATCCTTCTCATCAGGATTTACAGCAAGCCACTGATATGCCCCAGCAGGACTCTTTGTAAGCCACCATTCATATCCAAACAATAGATCAAAGTAACCATTATCCCACTGTGTCGGATTAGCAGTCCAAGCACCTTCAATACCACTCGTGATGGTGTCATGACCTTTACCAGTGCCGTATGTGCTTAACCAACCTAAACCTTGTGCTTCAATTGGAGCAGCTTCTGGTTCTGGACCAACATGAGCTGCATCTCCTGCACCGTGTGCCTTACCAAATGTATGGCCGCCAGCAACTAGTGCTACTGTTTCTTCATCGTTCATTGCCATACGTGCAAATGTCTCGCGAATGTCACGAGCACTTGCAAGCGGATCTGGTTTACCGTTTGGACCTTCAGGGTTCACATAAATTAGACCCATCTGAACAGCAGCTAGGGGGTTCTCAAGGTCACGATCGCCTGTGTAACGGTTATCACCAAGCATTTCAGTTTCAGAACCCCAGTAGATATCTTCTTCTGGATGCCAAATATCCGCACGTCCGCCTCCAAAACCAAATGTCTTGCCGCCCATTGATTCTATCGCAACATTACCAGTTAGAATCATTAAGTCAGCCCAAGAGATCTTGTTGCCATACTTCTGCTTAATCGGCCATAACAGTCGACGAGCTTTATCAAGGTTACCGTTATCAGCCCAGCTGTTCAGTGGAGCAAAACGCTGATTGCCAGTTCCGGCACCACCACGGCCGTCACCTGTACGATAAGTACCTGCTGAGTGCCAAGCCATACGGATAAAGAATGGACCATAATGTCCATAGTCAGCCGGCCACCAATCTTGGCTGTTTGTCATAAGCTCTTTAAGATCCTGCTTAAGAGCATAATAATCTAATTTTTTAAATTCTTCTGCATAATTAAATTCTTCTCCCATAGGGTTAGATTTTCTGTCATGCTGATGAAGAATATTCAAGTTCAACTGGTTTGGCCACCAGTCTCTATTTGGCATATTACTAGATTTGTTAGAAGTTGCACCGCCATGGTGAAACGGGCACTTTCCAATGTTAGTAGTGTCTTTAGTGTCCATATTTTTTTCCTCCTTAGTCATTTTTTTCATCCCGTTAATACTCTTGATAGCACTTAAATATGATATATAACTATTAAAAATTAAAATTATTTAAAAATCAATATTAATATAAAATAAATTTAATGTAATTTTATTTCAGATAATTCAGTCAAAATATTTTAAATTGTATATAATACTTGTGCTAGAATAAAGTAGCAATATTCATAGTTTATTTAATATATGCCTACCTTTTTCAATTAACATTTGTTGTTGGTGTCTTAATTTTTCATACTTAGCTGATAATTCAAGAAATAAAGGCTTATCCATTGATACAAGAGCATCATTAATCTTTTCCTCTAGGAGCGTAATTTGCCGGGTAACCATTGCTTCTTCCAAAACCATTTGTATATACATATCAGGATTTGAACTCATATCTTGAGTTTTCTTTGATGAGTTAAGCGATTTCATAATCTCACTATATGAAGTGCTTTTATACGTTTTTTTCTTTTCCATTGCAAATCACCCCTAATACCTTTTTATATAATCATCTTTTGCTAATACATATCATTCATTTTATTCCAGATTTATTCATGAGTGGACGGGAATATTCCCGAAGGTAGTAAAAGGATGTAATACATTGAATAAGTCTAAGTTTGGCTTTGAATTACATTTTCTGATTTTACGCTGCTTGTCTATTTCTTCTTCTAAAGAAAAAAGTTGAATAATAAGGTCCAAAATTTCCTTTTGGTTTGAATTAGTAGCTACTATCTGTTTCATTCCAATTAAAGGAGAATGCATCATTTGGGTTACGATGCTTTTTGAATATTTACGATTAATTTTTCGTTCCCTTTCGGTCAAACCTGGTAACTTATTTTCAATTTGATTGACAGCCTCTTCATAGATTGAAAATGATTTTGAACGAAGGGCAGCCATAATAGGTGTAATGCCCAATGTGCTTAACACGCCTTAAAGGTCAGCAATTCTTGGTCGGATTTTTTTCCTAACTCTATTGCAGCATAACTAACAGAAACCACCAATTACCACCTTTCGGTATTATCATTAGTTTTTATTTTTAAAAAAGGCTATTTTCGCATAGATTGTTGTTTTTCGTATAAGTTCATCAACCCGTATAACTATATGCTTCGTGGCATCTTTTCGTATGAATATTTGCGAAAATTGCCTACAAACTTAGTAAATGAACCTTATTAAGCCTTAAAAGCAACAAAGTTAACGAAAAGAGCCTTAAAAAAAGACAAAAAGAGCCTGTTACCAAAGGAAATAATAATCCCTTGGTGACAGGCTCCTCGAAATTCATTGAGTATTTTATTATATATAGTTTCCTATTTTTAATGAACTATAAAAGTCTTTATGATATTATGTTAAAACGGAATGGGGGGAATTATGAAAGAATATACCTTTGTGCAAAGTGAAAAAAAACTGCACTTGAAAATTGGAATCTTAAAAAAAGACATTGTATTTACAATATCACTTGCGTTAGCAATTATGAGTTGTTTCATCCATACTCCAAAACTGGAGTATATTAATTTTAAGGTAGTATTTAGTTTATTTAATCTTATGCTCGCAGTTAAGGCCCTTGAAGATTTGAAACTATTGGATAAGTTAGCAATTGCTATCCTGAATAAATGCAATAATAGCAAAAGAGTTTCGATTATCCTGATTTTATTATGCTTTTTTAGTTCCATGTTAGTAACGAATGATGTAGCATTAATAACCTTTATACCCTTGACCCTTATTATTAGTAAAATAACAGAAGCTAACATGTTGGATACCATCATACTTCAAACCATTGCTGCGAATATTGGAAGCAGTTTAACCCCTATGGGGAATCCGCAAAATTTGTTCATATTTTCTTATTATGGGCTTAAGCCGATGCAATTTTTTACAACCGTCCTTTTATTAGCGGTGCTGGGAATGATTCTGTTATATATTCTTAATCATAGATTGAAAAGTAAAGAACTAGAAATGGAGCTTCCATTTACTCCTATGGCAAATAGAAAAAAAACAGCTGTATGGGGAATTGTATTTTGCATCATAACAGTATCCATACTTGGTGTTATTAGTTACAAACTTGCATTCCTTATAACATTGATAACAGTATGTGTTCTTGATATAAAATTATTGAGAAAAATCGATTATCTATTACTTATTACCTTTATATGCTTTTTTATCTTTATAGGAAATATATCGGATCTTGTAGTGGTGCACACATTTGCAAATGAAAACCTGAAAAGTCCCACATCCATCTATTTCAGTTCCATATTTTTAAGCCAACTTATAAGCAATGTACCTGCTGCAATCTTTTTATCAAAATTCAGCATGGATTGGCAACCTTTATTATTAGGAGTTAATTTAGGCGGACTTGGTACGATTATTGCTTCTCTGGCTAGCGTGATCTCCTATAAGCTTTTTATAAAGAACGATCCTTGGAAAAGTAAAATGTACTTAATTAGGTTTAGTATATACAACTTTTCATTTTTAGCATTTTTAACTCTAGTTTGTTACTTAATATCGAAAATCTTCAATCTCTTTTAATAGAGGGTAGTACCATATTCCTACCCAGCAAGGCAAGTCATTACAACCAAAGCAAAAAAACGCTATCCTTTCTGTAATATATTGGAAAGGGTAGCGTTTTTTTGTGTTGCGAGATTTTAAGTGAACCTACTCTGTTTTCTCAGGAATTGCAAAGATCTTTGTTACTACAAGCTCGTACAAAAGCTAGTTAGAAATGTGGGCTTTGTTCTAAAGACGAGTAAGTATCAAGCTAAAGATTTAATAGCGTTGGGTGTTTGGTTAAGTCAAAAAGTAGCGAGTACTTCCTTGACTTAGTTATTTAGTTCTTGGGTGTCTTGATCAGACCTGAAGGACTTGACCAACGATTTAATCCATCAGAAACATAGACTTTGCTTTGCAGAGACGGCTCTGCTCAATACATTCATTAATGTTTAGCATGACAGGCATGTGGTTGTACCCCAAAAAGGCAGAAACCCTTATATTTCAAGGGGGATTCTACCCTTTTTGGTTTCCAGGGAACTTTCAGTGCCGCTTATTTTGTATATGGTTTATACTCCTAACAGTTCCAGAATTCTCTCATTCAATATTCAAATTTTCCGCTTTATTTAATCGAAATTCCCTTGGAGACATGCCGATTGTTTCTTTAAAGATTCTGCTAAAGTAATTAGTATTTTGATAGCCAACAAGTAAGGAAATTTCCTTAATTGGTTTTCTTGTCTCAATGAGAAGTCGTTTTGCTTCTTTCATTCTAATTCCTGCCAGTACTTCAGTGAAGCCTTTTCCCGTTTTTGAAATCAGCAGATGACTAAAATAGGACGGATTTCGGTCAACATATTGTGCGACAACTTCCAGCTTCAAATTCGTTTCCGAAAAATTAGCTTCCATATAAGCAATTCCCCGTTCGATTGGGTCCTGTTTAAAATTCCGTGAAATGGCTTCTGCCCCAATAAAGATTTTTTGAATAAATAAAATCAAATTCTGAACCGTCCGATATAACACCGTATCATATAAAATCGAATTGAAAATATAACGATATTCACGCTCATATTGTGGCTGGTTATCTAGATTATAGGTCTGCATGTACCTCCTGATTTGAGCGAGAATACTTGTCAGCCTGATTCTGACCAAACCCGGGTCTGGATATGGATTTTGGAGTTGAAGAAATTCATCATAAAGCCATTTCTTTATTTTTTCCAAATCAAAATTGGTCAGCATATCAATCCAAGTCCGTTGATCGGGTGGGGTTAAAAATGGATCCATATGCACCCAGTCCGGCGAGTATTCGAATTCGACTACCTGTTTATAGCCTTTATAATAAGTGAATTCCAGCATTTTCTGTGTTTGAAGATATTTTTGGTTTAGCGTCTCGGCTGGATTTTTCCCTGTGTAAACCACTATGGCAAGGGGCTCAGAGAATTCTTCATCCCACCTTCTCATCGCTTTTTGGCATTGCTCCGTTATATTTAGACAGGATTCCTGAAATAACAGGACAACCAAATCACTGAGAGCGAAGACACCATGCAAGTCTTTAAACGGATATTCTGACAAAAAGGAACTTAAAATGCCAATGGTTTCGATATTTTCCGTTTTAAAGGCTGCGATATGATAGTCCTCAATTGACCCGGATTGTGAAATAAATAGGGCTTCATAGGATAGATCTTTATAGGAATTGGGATGGTGGGCGCCATTTGAATTATTTTTTTTCCCAATACTCCGCGATGCCTTTTGAAAGGCAGAGTTTACTTTTGTGGTTGAAAAAGGCTTAATCATTAAGTCCAAGGCTTGCATATCAATCGCTAGGCGTGCTTTTTCAAAGGTCGCCTCGGCACTAGTGAGGACCAGGACAGGATCATAGATTTGCATCAACTCACGGAAAGAAGACCAATCTTCCCTGCCAATCATATCCAGCTCCATCACGACTACATCCGGAATTTCTCGCTCAAATATAACAATAAACTCCTGATAATCGGACGCTAAAAAAATATTCGTAATCGGAATCGAAGACGTCCTCAACCACCACTTCACCCCCTCCCGCTCATTCAAATCCCGATCCGCAATCAGCCACTTCCCTTCCATCTGTGGGACCCTCCTTTCAATACGGTATTACAATACAGTGTCAGGCAAAGCCGGTGGACTTTTCCCGTTTTCGTCCGTATCCAGTGGACACTACTCCTACTCTTTACCTTGATAGGGCATGGAGAGGATAAATGTGGTACCTTTGCCTTCTGTTGAAATGACTTCAATGGTGCCGTTTAGGGTTTCAATACTTTGCTTCACTAAATATAAGCCGATACCTCTATCTTGCCCTTTGGTGGAGAATCCTTTAATAAATAGTTGATCCACTGCAGATTCCTCCATTCCTTTTCCGGTATCGTGTATTTCAAATACGAGCTGACCCTCGTAATAATCAAACCTGAGTGTAACCGATTTAATCATCGAATCCTTTACAGCATCTAAAGCATTATCAATCAGGTTTCCAAGAATGGTTACTAATTCGTGCGTTGTCTCTTGGCGGCGTGGTTCGGCTATAATCCCTTCCCCATCGATGGTCAATTCACAGCCGTTTTCCCTGGCAAAGCTCAGTTTCCCTAAAAGAAATCCTGCTAAAACTGGATCCTTAAAGCGGCTGACAACAAAGTTCACTTCTGTCTGTTGATGATCAACAAGATCGGTAATATATGAGGAAACTGTTTCGTAATTTTTTATATGAATTAACCCGGAAATCACATGTAATTTATTGATAAATTCATGCGACTGGGTTCGTAATGCTTCCGCATAGAGCTTAACCCCAGTTAATTGTTCCGCCAACTGCTTGATCTCCGTTTTTTCCCGGAAAGTTGCAATCGCACCGACAATTTTTCCTTTCACGATGATAGGAACCCGATTCGTTATAATCGTAACCCCGCCGATGTCCTGCTCCTGATCATAATGATGCTCGCCTGATTTCAAAACAGTGGTCAATCTTGAATTAGGCAAATACCCGTCAATTTTTCTCCCTAGCGGCGGATCCTGAATTCCTGCTTTTTCAAAGAGTCGAATGGCTTCATTATTGACTAATGTCATTCTGCCCTCCTGATCGACCGCAAGGATCCCTTCTCTCGTAGATTGGAGCATCGTACTTCGTTCTTCAAGGAGTTTGGCGATTTCACTGGGTTCAAGACCAAATAAAATCTCTTTAATTTTTCTTGCCAAAAACAGCGCACCGATGATTCCCACCAAAATTCCGAAAATCGTTCCGATAAAAATAATATTTCGGCTTTGTTTGACCGCTTGATTGACTTTCTCCAGAGAAATCCCGACAGCAACTGCCCCTACCTGCTCATGGTTTTCATCAAAAACAGGAATAAACGAACGTAATGACACTCCCAATGTCCCTCTGGCAATCGAAACATGCTCATGTCCTTTTAAAACGGCTTTTTCATCCCCTCCAACAAAATGCTTGCCAATTTCGTTTTGATTCGGATGAGATTTACGGATTCCATTCATATCCATAACTACGATAAAATCAACCTGTGTGGATTGCCTAATTTCATTTGCAAACCTTTGGATTTCCTTTTCATCCGCTTTGCCGGTGAGTCCATCTATCACAAGCGGGGTCTGGGCGACAATTTTTGCAATATGGGTTGCTTTATCTGCTTGATTTTCCTCCGTTTGGCTCGAAATCCTGTAGGTAATTAAAAGATCGGTAACAAGAAATGCCAAAACCACCACGACACATACCATTAAGGTAATCACGGCTTGTAGGCGGATCTTTGTCTTTGAAAGTTTGTTATATACAAGCCCTTCCACGATGTTCTCCCCTTCTCAAACCCTTGTAATCCTAAATTCCGTACCGATTAACTGGTCTACCGACTCCTCCATAATGAACATGAATTTTCACTTTGCCTTCTTTTTCTAAAAAATCGAGGTACCTGCGTGCTGTTACCCGGGCGATTCCAATGCCTTCAGCTACTTCTTCAGCAGAAACAGGTGTTTTTTGAAGAGAAAGATAGTTTGTAATTTTAGTCAAAGTATTCGGATTTAACCCCTTCGGCAGGTTCTCGGGTTCTTGCTCTTCTTTATTTTTTAAAAATAACAGCTGATCTAGCTCATCCTGTCCAAGGGAATCTTTTTCCTCTAATTTCATGCGATATACTTTATAGTTTTCTAGAGATTTCTTAATTCTCTCAAACGTAAAGGGTTTCATAATATAGTCAACCGCCCCCTGCTGGAGGACACGGTGAACCGTTTCAATATCATTTGCGGCTGTTATGGCGATTACATCAACCAATAAATTTTCTGACCGTAATTCTCTCACCATTTCCAAGCCATTAACATGGGGCATATAGATATCGATGATAGCTAAATCAGGCTTGGATTCTTTTATTAATGTCAGACCCTCAAGCCCGTTTGCAGCAGTCCCAATAATTGTAAAACCTTCTAATCTTTCAATAAACTGGCGGTGAACTTCCCGAACCATTGGATCATCTTCTACTAAAATTACCTTGAATGGAAACAACGCAGTTCCCCCCTGTTTTTAAAATACTCTAATCCTATCATCACCTATTTTATCAGTATAGTAAATTGAATAAACACTATTTCCAAGAATTTTTAGATAACAAAAGGAACAATAAGACCAATATGACCAAAATCCAATCTTTTCTGAATTTTCTATTATGATATTGATAGATGGAATGAAAGCGATAACAATTTTTAAAAAGGGGTGTAACGATGAAGAAGATTAATTTTAAAAATTTAACGGTTCAAGTTTTAACAGGTATTCTTCTCGGAGTCATTGTTGGTTTCTTGTTTCCTAAATTCGGGTCAGAACTAAAAGTTTTGGCGGATATTTTTATCAAGCTGATTAAAATGGTCATCGTGCCAATTGTATTCTTCACGATTGTCATTGGAATTGGAAATATGGGAGATTTGAAAAAGGTTGGACGAATTGGCGGTAAAGCACTCCTCTATTTTGAAATTATTTCTACTTTTGCTTTGGGAATTGGTTTATTGCTTGTCAATATCCTTAAACCCGGTTCCGGTTTTGATACACACGGTGCGAAAGCCAGTGATGTTGCCCAATTTACTGAGCAGGCAAAGGAAAGCAGTCACGGATTTGTCGAATTCATTTTAGGAATTATTCCGGATAATTTTGTTGCAGCTATGGCAAATGGACAGCTCCTTCCGATTCTATTCTTCTCCGTTCTTTTTGGGATAGCTCTTGCATCATTTGGAGAAAAAGGCAAGCGGGTTGTTGCCTTGTTTGAGGACTTTACGGAAATCTTCTTTAAAATTGTTAATATTATCATGAAGTTTTCTCCGGTTGCAGCATTTGGTGCAATGGCATTCACGATCGGTAATTTCGGTCTTGGCTCTTTAGTATCGCTTGGAAAATTAATGGGAAGTGTATATGCTACAATGTTTATCTTTATCGTCTTTGTTTTAGGGGCTGTAGCAAAGTTTTACGGCTTTAATATTTTAAAATTCATCGCATATATCAAAGAAGAAATTTTATTAGTATTGGGTACTTCTTCTTCTGAATCAGCATTACCAAGAATGATGGAACGCCTTGAAAAATACGGCTGTTCAAAGTCTGTTGTGGGTCTAGTCGTTCCAACGGGATATTCATTTAACTTGGATGGTACCGCAATTTATCTTTCAATGGCAGCAATTTTTATTGCACAAGCCTATCATGTAGATATTACGATTTGGCACCAAATCACTTTGCTTGGAATTTTAATGCTGACTTCAAAAGGTGCAGCAGGTGTAACCGGTTCCGGTTTTATTACCCTTGCCGCTACCCTTTCAGCTTTTCCGGTTATTCCGGTTGAAGGGATTGCCCTTTTGCTAGGTGTCGACCGCTTCATGTCCGAAGCACGTGCGATTACCAACCTAATCGGAAACGGTGTAGCAACGGTTGTCGTTTCAAAAATGGAAAACGAGTTCCACCCAGAAAGTGAAACAGAAGCAAATAAATCGGATGTAACCGTCAGCGCATAAGAAAATTTTTCATACGGTGTCTGTTGCTATTCATGGACAAATATGGGGATTTTGGCACCTGGAGCGGACACTTTGATAATTTCAAATAGGTAAAGAGCTTGGAGTCAGAAATCCAAGCTCTTTATCTATTATTCGAAAGGGTTAAATACGATTGAATACAGTTAACCAATTTTCTTGACGCCGGAGAAATGTTTTTAAATGAAGGCACGGCGATACCAATCGAGCGATAATAATCCCCTTCCAGGCTAAGAACGCAGACATTATTTGGTACCCGGTTTAAGACCATTTCGGGCAGGATACTGATACCCAATCCATTTTGCACCATGGATATAATCGCTTGGTCATCCTCCAACTCAAATTTGATGTTGGGGGTCACATTATTTTCTTTTAATATCCTTCTTACGTCATTATCACAGCTTTTCGTTGGCATAATAAACAATTCTTCTTTGATCTGGTGAAAACTAACCACCTTTTGTTGATTGAGTGGATGATGATCCGGAACAATTACGAGCATTCTATCTTTTTTAAGTGGAATCACCTCCAATGACTTCACTGTGGGTAACGATAAAAATCCAAAATCAACAGCACCGCTTGAGACCCAATGTTCGATCTCCTCATAATCCCCATCCAGCAATTTAATCTCTATGGAAGGGTGGGATTCATTAAATCGCCTTAAGATTTCAGGCAGCCAATTAATTGAAACACTCGAAAAGGTACCAATCCGAACGGTTCCGACTTCTAATCCATTGATTCTAGCAATTTGCTGCATCATTTGCTCATTGCATTTTAAAATGTCACGGATGTATTGCAAGACAAATTCACCGTTACTCGTCAACTGAATACCTGTCCGACCTCTAATGAGAATGGAAAACCCCCATTCTGATTCTAGACTGGCTATTGCATGACTGACAGCTGACTGGGTTAACCCTAGTTCTGTCGCTGCTTCAGTCAAACTTCCTAATTCTACAATCGTACTAAAAATCTCAAACTTAACAAGTGACACACCTTCATCCCCTCCTTATATGAATTTTTTTCAAGTAAACCATTAATAACATTCATTTTTTTTATCTTTAATTTACCTGTATACTACGTAATAAGCAACTAAATTCTGAACAGTTAAATATTTAAAAAGGCAGGGAACGAAATGATGACTCAATCAAAAGCAAATTTTATGTTACTAATCGTAACCATTTTTTGGGGCTCGTCTTATCTATTTATGAAAATGGGTCTCACCGTTATCCCTGAATTTACTCTAATCGCATTACGTTTCGGCATCGCCTTTATTTTAGCCGGAACCCTTTTTTTCCGACGCTTGCTTCATGCGGGTTTTAAAACGATCCAATATGCTTTTTACTTAGGGACTATTTTGTTTTTTGTATTTATCTCGATTACATTCGGAATAAAAACGACGACTGCTTCCAATGCAGGATTTTTAGTTAGTCTAACGGTCATTTTTGTCCCGCTCTTATTAGCGCTTTATTTAAAAAGGATGCCTGAGAAACGTATTCTCTTTGGGATTAGTTTTGCTTTAATCGGTATTGGTTTTTTAACCTTACATCATCAATTCATCATCAGTTTTGGAGACTTTTTATGTATTATAGGAGCATTGTTTTATGCAATTCACATCATTGTAACCGGAAAACTAACAAAAGATGTCGATTCAATTTCTCTTGGAATTTTACAACTTGGTTTTGCCGGAGCATGGGGACTATTATTTTCCTTGATTGTGGAAAAACCTCAACTGCCCAGTACATTGGATTCTTGGGTTGCAGTTCTTGGCTTGGGTGTATTTTGCAGTGCATTTGGGTTCGTCGTGCAAACCATTGCCCAAAAATATACGACGCCAACCCATACAGGGCTGCTTTTTTCATTGGAACCCGTTTTTGCAGCTTTCTTTGCTTTTGCTTTCGCAGGCGAAATGCTGACAGCAAAAGGATATTTGGGTGCATCATTAGTCTTAATAGGTGTTCTTACAGCCGAAGTGGATGTTAAAAAATTTTTATTGAAAAAAGAAGCCTGCAAAACAAACCAAGGTTGTGAAATGACGAAATAGTCAGTTCCCAACCTTGGTTCAATTTTTGTATAAAAAATAGTTATCATCGAATGTCTTCCTAACAGCGGGCAAAAAGCAAAATATGTTTACGAACTAGGATGTCAGCTTTACCCTTTCACAAACACGGTTTTAATGGCGGTGAAGAATTCTTTGGCGGCTTCGCCTTGTTCGCGTGATCCGGAGGAGGAGGATTTCATTCCTCCGAATGGGGCTTGAAGTTCGACGCCGGCACTTTCGGCATTAATCCGCACCAAGCCCGCCTCCATATCATCTATAAATGTAAGCATTTTCCCAATATTGGTGGTAAAGATAGATGCACTTAACCCATATTCTGAATCATTGGCGATTTCAATCGCTTTTTCCAGCGAATCTACTTTGATTAACGCCAGCACCGGTCCGAAAATCTCTTCCCGGGCAATCGCCATATCCGTGGTAACACCCTCAAAAACGGTTGGATTGATATAAAATCCAGCCTTTAAACCCGATTCAACAGGCTGGTCACCGCCGCAAAGCAAGATGGCTCCTTCCTTCTTCGCGGCTTTAATATAATACTTCACGGTATTTAATTGGCTCTCACTTGCACAAGGTCCCATCCACGTGTCTTCAGCAAGCCCGTCACCAACCTTAATACCGCGAACTTTCTCGAGTAATAATTCCTTAAACGCATCATACACCTTTTCGTGAACAATCACCCGGCTCGTGCAAGTACATTTTTGGCCGGTTGATTTTAGCCCCCCGCTAATCACAGCGTCTGCTGCTTTCACCAAATCGGCATCCTCGGCAACGATCACCGGGTTTTTCCCGCCCATTTCAAGTTGGAATTTCGCACCGCGGGTGACGGCCACTTGCCCAACCCTTTTCCCTGTTGCTGAAGATCCTGTAAACGTAATTCCATTGATATCGGGATGTTCAATAAGTCCATTTCCAATCACCGAACCTGAACCAGTTACGAAATTTAAAACACCCTTTGGCAGCCCTGCTTTCTCAAAGCACTCCACCACTTTTGCCGCGGTTACCGCAGCTTCTGTCGCCGGCTTAAAAACAACGGTGTTCCCGTAAATTAAGGCAGGTGCAATTTTCCATATCGGAATTGCTACAGGGAAATTCCATGGTGTAATCACACCGACTACTCCTAAAGGTGCCCTGGAGGTAAACATTAAGGCACCGCTATCAGATGATGGGATAACATCACCCGATTTGCGCATCCCTTCCCCTGCATAATAGCGCAAGATCGCTACACCACGAGCCGTTTCCCCTTTTGTTTCCGGCAGGGTTTTCCCCATTTCCCGTGTCATCATCTCGGCGATTTCATCCAAATTTGCCTCCAAAATATCGGCAACCTTAAACAAATAATTTCCCCTTGCCGGTCCGCCAAGCTTCCACCACGATTTTTTTGCCGCTTTTGCCGCATCAACAGCCGCTTTTATATCGGTAAGTGTTGATTTTTGCACCTTTCCGACCACTTCATAGCGGTTCGCCGGATTAATACTTTTAATTACCTCACCGGATTCACTTTCTACCCATTCCCCATTAATAAAATTAAAATATGTTTTTGTAAAAACCTCCGTTTGCATTTCTTAAACACCGCCTATTAAAATATTAAAGTTTTACTTTTTGACCGATCCCCAATTCCAAAGCCTTATCATAAATCGCCTTAGCGACGACCACATCCATCGCCGCCAAACCAACCGATTTAAATACGGTAATCTCTTCGATTGATTCCCTTCCCGCTTTCATCCCATTGATGATTTCACCGAGTTCACCATAAAGATTCTCCGCTTGAAAAAGTCCCGCTTCAATTGGATTAATTAAATCACCGCATTCCTCCAATGCAGCTTCCCTGGATTCGACCACTACTTTTGCAGCACTCGTAATAATCTCCGTCGGTATTTCCTGCATACTTGGTTTAAAAGAGCCCACCCCGTTAATATGTACACCATGCGAAACACTTTCAGCGGAAAAAACCGGCCTTTCTGAAGTGGTCGCTGTCACAATAATATCGGCACCCCTTACTGCCTCATCTGCATCGTCCGCAATGACAACCTCCGGACATTGATCCTGATAGCGAGTCTTTAATTCCTCTGCCAATACAGAAGCTTTTGACTTCGTTCTATTATATAAGCGAATTTCCCTAATCGAAGGCCGAACATGTAAAATCGCTTCAATCAATCCTCTTGCCTGGCTACCTGTCCCAATCACCCCCAGCACCAACGCATTCTCTTTAGCAAGATACTTAGTTGCAAGACCGGAAGCAGCACCGGTCCGCAAAACCGTTAAGCTTGAAGATTCCATTAAGGCTAACGGCTCCCCTGTTTCAACATCCGATAAAACCATGACACCGTATATGGTTTTGTCTTTATTTTTTGGAAAAACGGAGACGAATTTAACCCCTAGACCTCCTCCGGATTCAACTAAGGATGGCATGAACAAGGCTGTTCCCTCTGTTTGAGACGTGCTGATTGTCGTGCGAACCGGTGTAACCGTTCGCCCCTCGGAATATTCAACGAGCGCCACTTCCACTGCCTTCATGACACTTTCCATCGAAATCGCTTTTTTTATTTCTGCTTCACTAATAACTAACATTCTCTTACCTCCATTTTTCTTACCCGATTAAAAACCCTTCATGCAGCGGGTCTGTTGGATCAACAACAAACTGATGCATTCCCGTAATAAAGGCATTCCCGGTGATTTTCGGAATCACCGCCGAATAAGGACCGAATTCAGTTTCATCTATAATTTCCGCCACAAATTGGCTGTTCACAATACTCTCATGTACAAATCGCTGTCCTATCTGAAGCAGGCTTTTTTGCTTCAGAAGCGCTACACGTGCACCCGTCCCGCTTCCACATGGGGAGCGATCAACCTGCCCATCCGCAAAAATCGTCACATTCCGCGAATCGGAATCCTCAAGCTCGGGATCATCTGTAAAAATCACCCCGTAAATGCCATTGATATCTTTTTCAAATGGATGAACGACCTCAATGGACGACTCAATTTCTCGTTTAATCACCATGCCAATTTTTTGTAAAGTCGCCAGATGATCAATATCGACTTTTCGACCAAATTCCTTTGCATCAACAATCGCATAAAATGCGCCGCCATAGGCAATATCAACCGTATAATTTTTCCCATCCACCACCACAGGGTAATTTTCATAAAAAACAAAGGAAGGAACATTTTCAAATGTCACTGACTTTACTTTTGTTCCTTCACACTGTGCATGGGCTGTCAGCTTCCCGGCTGGACTGTCTATCATTACTCGCGTTTCCTCGCTGGTTGCCGCAACTAACCCGCTTTCAATTGCATAAGTAACCGCTGCAATCGTTCCATGACCGCACATCGTACTAAGCCCTTCATTATGCATAAATAAAATGCCAAAATCGGAATCCTCCCGTTCCGGCGGGGTGATCACGCAGCCGTACATCCCGTGGTGACCCCTCGGTTCAAACATCAACACCTGGCGAATCTCATCGTGGTATTTTTTAAAATAAGCACGCTTTTCCAATATGGTATCCCCTTTTAAAAAGGGAACCCCTGATGTAATGATTCGAAAGGGCTCGCCGCCCGTGTGCATATCAACAGTTGAAAAATGCTTCGTAAACTTCACCGCTCTCCCCCCTTAATGATCCTCCGCTGGAATTAATAAAAATCCTTCATTTAATTCATCTTCTTCGTTATAAAGGAATGTATGGAAACCCATCACCCATGCCGATCCCGTTATTTCCGGAATGACTGCCGGGCAGCCCTGGACTTCACCTGTTTCCAAAATTCGGGCCTTAAATAATGAACCGACAATGCTTTCATGAACAAATTCTTCACCAATCGCCAAATCTCCTTTATTAAATAGTACAGCTAATTTTGCTGAAGTCCCCGTTCCGCATGGAGAGCGGTCAATTCCACCCGGCGGCACGACAACCGTATTTTTCAAATCGGCATCCGGATGGACCGGATCGGTAAAAAATTCTATGTGGGTCAGACCGCTGATAAATGGAAATACAGGATGAACAATTTGATGCTGCCGATTGATTGTTTTGCGAATTTCGATTGCTTTTTCAATAATCTCAGTGGCATTTGAGGGGACTAACTCTAAATTCAACTTTCGCGCATCAATAATCCCGTAAAAATTGCCCCCGTACGCGATATCACAATCGATTTCACCAAAACCCTCGACCCCAACTTTAATAGACTGATATAAAAACGATTCAATATTTCGAAAGGTCACTTGCTTAGCTTTGCCATTTTCAACTAAAATTTCTGTTTTGACCAAGCCTGCAGGGGTGTCCAGTGTAATGTACGTGATGGGCTCCGTCGCATCCACCATTCCCGATTCAATTAACGCGGTACAAACGCCAATCGTGTCATGGCCGCACATCGGTAAATAGCCGCCGGTTTCGATAAAAATAACGCCAACATCCGCATCAGGATGACAAGGGTCGGTTAATAATGCGCCCGACATCACGCCATGTCCCCGTGGTTCGTTCATTAAAAATTTGCGAATCCAGTCATATTGATTTTTCATTTGCAGCATTTTTTCTGACATGGTATTACCTGTCAGTTTTGGAATACCACTCGTAACCGTGCGTGTTGGGTTCCCGCCTGTATGTGTGTCAATCGTAGTAAACATTTTTTTCGCCGATATCATCTATTCCACCTCATTTCTAATATTCAAGGGTATAGGAAGGCGTAAAGCGATCATGCCGAAGCGGTTCCACAGGAATTATCGTTTTTTCACGCCCTTCAATCATTTCAGAAATCAGTTTGCCGGTTACTGCCGCAAGACTAATGCCGTCTCCCTCATGTCCGGCTGCAATATAGTAACCCGGGGTTTCCTCTACATGAGAAATCACCGGTAAATGATCGGGAGTCCATGGGCGTAGACCCGCATAGGCCCTTATAAAATTCATTTCCTTTAGTTTTGGATAAAAACGAATGGCCCTCCTTGCAATGCAATGGACGACATCCATATCAACTTTCGTGTTAAAACCAACAAATTGCCGGCTGCTTCCAATTAAAAAGTTTTGACTGACAGTTGGTTCGAACACTAAAGCAACCCCGTATTTTTCGGTTTCAGCGTCTACCTTCCTCTCCCCGCCGAATTTGGACAGCAGATAACCAAATTCCATTACTTTTCTGAGTCCAATTGGGAGATTGCGAGAGGCTACAATGATATGACCTTTACGCGGTTGGATAGGAAGATCTACTCCAACCATTTCAGCCAGTTTGGGTGCCCAAATGCCCCCGGCATTGACGACCTTTTTTGCCGTGAAGTCGCCATTTGAAGTGGAAACATGAAAAATATCATCTGCCAGTACTTTTTTTACGCTTCGAACTTCGGTGTTTTTCACAATTCTTGCCCCTAACTTTTGAGCACCTTCAAATAATGCATAGGTTAATAGGTACGGATTTACCGTTGAATCTGAGGGACATTCCAATCCGCCTAAAAGATCATCGGCAAAATAGGCTGAATCCTGCCTGATATCCTCCCGGTCGAGCAGGCGCATGGGCACTCCCGTTCTATTTTGGCGGTCCACCCATTTTTCAGCAGCCAGCATTTCTTCCTCCGTTTCACAGACAAGAATGCTTCCCGGTGCACGGTACTCAAATTCAGAAGGCAGCTCACTGCTTAATTCATGGACCAATTTTTGACTATGTAAGGACATTTCCGAATCAAAGCCGGGGTCTTTGTCGATGGCTAAAATATTGCCGTCACAACGGGAGGAAGTGCCGCTGGCTAATTCGTTTTTTTCAATCACCGTCACATCTAATCCAAGTTTTGAAGTATAGTAGGCAATCGCAGCCCCGATGACACCGCCGCCAATGATTACAACCTCTGAATGTGTTTTCATAGTTATCCCTCTTTTGAAAGACTTTTATATTTATCTGCGCAAAAATGACTTTTATCTGCGATCCTTCAGGTTTTATCTGCGTACCTAGACCATTTATCTGCGTAATTTCAGCTTTTATTTGCGATGCGTCCTTTTTGAAAAAAATTATCCCTTTTTCACGTATAACTGATTTCCCGTTTCCGCCTCCAACACCTTAAAAGCCATTTCCATCTGCTCTCTGCCTTTTTCAATCCCGGGGTGGAATTGAATAACGGCATTTTGCCTATTTGTTTCAACCTTCTCGAGGGCTGCCCTTAAAGGCTCCTCAAATGAGCGGGTTCCTAGTAACTCCTCCGCAATGGAATAGCCTGCTACCTCTCCCTGGGCCATGGCAACTTTTGCACTTTCAATTCCGGTAATGTTTCCGGCAACAAATAGCCCCTTTAGACCTGTTTTCATTTTTTCACTATGAACCGGAACATGCCCACCGAGCTCTTCAACATAGCGAAAAGAGCATCCGGCAACCGCTGCCAATTCCACAAGTGGATACAAGCCTCCGGCAATACAGACAAAATCCACTTCAATCAAACGTTCTGTACCTTCAACTGGATTTCCATTCAAATCGATATCGACCACACGAACGCCCTTGACCTGCTCTGTCCCGATAATTTCTAATACAGCCTGCCGCAGCTTGACGGGAATACCCCAGACACGGAAACCACCTTTTGGATAAAACTTCAATCCTAACCGTTTCATCGACGTCGATTTCATCATCCCGCTGCCAAAACGAAGAAATTTGGACGGGGCAAGATGAGCAACACGCAAAAGCGAATCCATGACTTTCCCCGGATCACCAGCATCTTCGGTAATCAAATTTTTTACCGGAAGCATCATTGATTCGACTTCTACCCCTGCTAAAACCAACTCCCGGGCAATTGCAGTAGATAAAATGTTAACCCCAACAATCACACCTCGTTGTCCCGGTCTTACCCGGTGAACATTCGTCATTACTTGGGCGGCACCGATTGTCATGACCCCCGGGAGAGTCCAGCCGGCAATCGGAAGCGCCGTTTCTGCCGCACCCGTGGCCAGCAGCAATGCTTTGGATCTAATAGTTTCCTTTGTGGTGTACACCTTCCATACATCCCCCGACCGTTTAAGGTTATAGACCGATACCCCCATATCAAATTCCACACCTAATTCACGAGCTTCCGAAATCAGACGTTCAGCCGTTTCGATTCCATTCCACCAGGTACCATCCGGTTCTTCATGCAACTGACCAAGCAGCCTGCCGCCAGGTCGTACAAACTCATCGACCACTCTCACACGTAAGCCTGCCCGTGCGCAGACAATCGCTGCCGTAATACCCGCTGGTCCCGCTCCAACAATAAGAACATCCATCACAAGGGATCGCCTTCTTTCTTAAATGGAGTAGGCAGCTTTTCTCCTGAACGTACGGTCATTCCAGTCTGAATTGGGGTTAAACATGCCCGTACACCCAACACGCCGTCAACCTGGACCCGGCATTCATAGCAATGACCGATATTACAATAGATTCCACGCGGTGTACCAGTCTCCTCCTGACATCTTAATGTCCGAACCCCGCTGGCTAGAAGCGCTGCTGCAATCGTTTCTCCTTCCAATCCGCTATATCCCTGATCGTTAAACGTAAAATTCACAAGACCTTTAATCTTTAAATCTCCTAATATAGGATGCTGGACTACGCGGTTATTCTTTTCCATTAGAATCATTCCCAATCATAAAAAATTGGATCGGACGAACAGGCGGCTGATAGCCGAGTGGAATATCGTTCGGCCGCTCTTTCCCCGTTTGTTTTTCAACAATTCTATCAATTAGATTGCGGCAGGTCCGGCCGCCGCAATATCCCATTCCTGCCCTTGTACGGAGTTTCAGTTCCCTGGAGGAACACCCGTGAACCTGAGCCGTTTCCATTAAATCCTCTAAATAAACTTCTTCACAGCGGCAGACCACTGTTTTCGGTTTCTCCAAAACAAACACCACACTTCCCAATAGAATATAGGGGGAACAAAAACCTCCCCCCTAAATCCTCCAAATTTATTTCACCTTCACACTGACTGCCTGCTCGAACGCCTCTTTAATTTTCTGAAGTTCACTCTCTGGAAGGGGCATTCTTGGCGGGCGAGTTGGTCCCACCGGTCTCCCAGCAAGCTCCATCGAATATTTAATCGCCTGGACGAGCTGCGGTTTTGCATCATAATGGTACAGTGGCAGTGAAGGCCGATAGAGTTCCAACGCTTCTTTTACTCTGCCTTGGGTAGCTAATTCAAATATCCGTACCCCTTCTCTCGGAAAAACATTTGGGAATCCAGCAATCCAGCCAGTTGCCCCGGCAATCGGACCCTCCATCGCTAAATCATCTACACCGATCATGACTTCTAAGTCGGTTTTCGATAAGATATCATGAACACGACGGATATCTCCTGAGAATTCCTTTACGGCAACCACATTTTCAATCGCCGAAAGCTTCTTCAATAAATCGGGAGTTAAATCAACCTTGTAATCATGCGGATTGTTGTAGGCAATAATAGGAATGCCCACATCCGATAATGCCTCGTAATGAGCAAAAATTTCCGCTTCAGTCGGATTATAGTTAATCGGCGGCAGCGCCATAATTCCAGCCGCACCAGCAGCCTTTGCATGACGTGCCCATCCCGCTGCCTGTTCAGTGGACGGCGCACCCGTGCCGACTACAACCGGCACTCTGCCATTTGCCGCATCAATGACGGTTTCAATAACCTTTGCCCGCTCCTCAGCAGTCAGCGCAGCATATTCCCCAACTGACCCTGCCGGGATAATTCCGTGCACACCTTCCTTAATCAGCCAATCCACATGCTCTTCCAACCGCTTAAAATCAACCTGATATTCTTCCGTAAAAGGGGTAATAATCGCTACATAAACTCCTGTAAACTTTGCCATCCCGCATTCTCCTCTCAATTTCGTAAATTTGTATATTAAGCTAAATAGGCATTAACCACTTTACTATCCTCTTGCAAATCCGTTGCCGAGCCCTCCATCGTCAATATGCCCGTTTCCAGCACATAACCCCTAGTCGCCAGCTTCAATGCTGCGCGTACATTCTGTTCGACCAGCAAAATCGGTGTCCCTTGTTTGTTAATATTGCGGATAATCTTCATAATTTCTTTGACAATAATCGGCGCAAGCCCCATTGACGGTTCATCAAGCATTAACAGCTTCGGCTCCACCATCAATCCGCGGCCAATCGCCAGCATTTGCTGTTCCCCACCGGATAATGTTCCTGCCTTTTGTTTCGCCCGCTCTTTTAATCGCGGAAATAGCTCGAAAATATTTTCCACATTATCCTTTATATGATTTTTTTTCTTTCTTTGGGTAAAGCCGCCCAGTTCGAGGTTTTCAAGAACGGTCATTGTGCCGAAAATCCTTCTGCCCTCCGGAACATGGACAACTCCCAGTTCAACAATTTCATGTGGACGCAATTTCGTGATTTCCTGCCCTAAAAAAATAATCGAACCATTTTGGGTTTTCACGAGACCAGAAATGGTTTTCAGCAGGGTGCTTTTTCCGGCACCGTTACTGCCAAGCATCGTCACAATTTCTCCTGGATAAATGGAAGCACTTACCTGTTCTAGTGCCTGAATTTTTCCATAATAAGAGTCTACATTTTTCAACTCTAGGACGGGAGTGCTCATTCGTCGTCCTCCTTTCCCAAATAGGCTTCGATCACAAGTTGATTTTGGAAGACTTCTTCTGGGCTGCCATCGGCAATTTTTTTCCCATAATCCAAAACCGTTACATAGTCGGCTAATTTACTAACAAGGCCGATATCATGTTCGATGATAAAAATCGTCAGGTCATATTCCTTATGAATTCGTTGAATCAACTTAATCAGTTCTTCCCGTTCACCTTTGTTCAGTCCGGCAGCAGGTTCATCAAGCAGCAACAGCTTCGGCTGTGAGGCAAGGGCTCTGGCAATTTCCACCTTGCGCTGCAGCCCATATGGCAGGTTTTTCGCATGGCGGTTTGCATACTTACTGACGCCGACAAATTCCATTGCCGATTCTGCTACGGCTCTAATTAACTCTTCTTCTTTTCTTTGGGCTGGTGTACGGAAAATAGCACCAAGATAGCCCTGCTTTGTTTTGCTATGCATCCCGCTCATCACATTTTCAAGAACCGTCAACGAAGGAAAAAGGCGGATATTCTGAAAGGTTCGGGCCATACCCAATTCAGTGATTTTACTTGGCTTTTTCCGGACAATATTATTACCATCAAAAATGATATTTCCTTTGCTAGGTTTGTAGAACCCGGTAATGATGTTAAACATCGAAGTTTTTCCTGCCCCATTTGGTCCAACCAGACCAATGATTTTGCCTTTTTCAATCGTGAAACTGACATTATCAACCGCCTTTAGGCCACCGAACTGCAAGGTTACATTTTCGATACTAACTAGCGACATGGTGATCCGCCTCCGTTTCTTTTCCAACCGAAGCCGATGCTTTTTCCTTTACAGAAGGCCATAATCCTTCCGGACGGAAAATCATCATGACAACCAGGAGTCCGCCAAAGATCAGCAGGCGCCAATCAGAAAAATCACGCATGACTTCCGGAAGCAGGATGACAAACACCGCCCCTAGAACCACTCCCGGAATTCTGCCTAGTCCGCCTAGGACAACAGCTAACAGAATCATTGCGGATTGGTTAAAGCTAAAGCTCTGCGGTGAAATCGCGGTCATTTTTACCGCAAAAATCGAACCGCCAAAGCCGCCGACGATCGCACCAAAAATATAGGCTAATAGTTTTGTCTTCCAACGGTTGATTCCCATTGCTTCCGCTGCATCCTCATCCTCGCGTATATATTGCCAGGCCCGGCCTAGGCGGGAGTCCCCTAGTCTTCTGACAATAAAAATCATTAAAATAACCGATATAAACGCCAGATAGTAAACCCCTGTCAGACCTGTTAATTGGAAGGAGCCAATTGATGGCTTGGGAATCCCAAAAATTCCGGTTGCGCCGCCGGTAAAATGTAGATTAATTGCAGAGATCCGGACGATTTCGCCAAAACCTAATGTGACAATCGCTAGATAATCGCTTCTGAGGCGGAGTGTTGGCGCCCCGATAATCACGCCTGCAATTGCGGACAGTATCGCAGAGGCAATAATCGCAATCCAAAAGGATAGATGGTATTGTGTCATTAAAATTCCCGTTGTGTAGGCGCCAACGGCAAAGAATGCTGAAAACCCTAAATCTAGCAGACCGCAAAAACCAACGACAATGTTTAAACCTAATGCAAGAATGATATAAATCAGTGCCATCAGCGCAACATCAATCCAATAGTTGTCTGAAATCAAGGGCAGGCATGCCATCACGAGAACGAATACACCAAGGGCTGCTATTTTCAAATAGTTTTTTTGAACCGCTTTGTCCATATGCTACACCCTTTCCACTTCATTCTCACCAAGGATTCCCGTTGGTTTAAAGATGAGTAACAGAATCAAGATTCCAAAGGCAAAAACATCCTTCCAGGCGCTTCCAACATAAACTGTACCGACTGTTTCAACAATTCCTAGCAGCAATCCGCCCAGCATGGCTCCTTTGACACTGCCAATTCCGCCGATTACCGCCGCTGTGAAAGCTTTTAAACCAATGATAAACCCCATGAGGAAATTGATTTGTCCATAATAAACCCCGTCCATCACCCCTGCTGCGGCAGCAAGTGAGGAACCGATAAAGAACGTCACCGCAATGATGCGGTGAACGGCAATCCCCATTAAGGAGGTAGCCGTCGAATCAATGGCAATCGATCGCATGGCTTTTCCGTATAATGTTTTGTGAATAAAAATATGTAATGCCACCATCATGAAAATAGAGAAGATAATAATACCCAATTGCATGTAAGACAGATTTGCTCCAAGGATTTGAAACCCTTTATTTGATAGATGAACAGGATAGACACGAAAGCTAGCACCATAGGTAAGCATGATCCCATTTTGTAAAAATAACGAGACCCCAACGGCTGTAATTAAAACTGCCAGTCTTGATGGTGCATTAAATAGAGGGCGATAGGCAATTCTTTCAACTAATACACCAAAAAGTCCGATCACAATCATGGATATTAAAAGGGCTAACCCTACTCCTAGTAAACTAGGCATTCCAGTCAAAAAAGATAACACGGTGAAACCGACGAAAGAACCTACCATAAATATATCGCCATGTGCAAAGTTCAAAAGCCTAATGACACCGAACACCATCGTATAGCCCAAAGCAATTAAGCTGTAAAAACAGCCAATGATGATCGCATTTATACATTGTTGTATAAATATATCCATCTAGATCCCCCTTTCATTGGGGGGGCCCGTTTGAACCCGGGACACCCCTAAATCTGATTTTAAATCGTTGAACTTTAATAACTGTCTAGCCTAAAAACCGAACAGGAGCTCCCTGCTTTTCTATTGTGCCAATGACATTTGATCATTTTTAACAATTAATACCACAAAGTTAGAAGTGGCAGTTTCTCCATTTTCCTTAAACTTCAATGGACCGCTGAAAGTTTCAAATCCATCCGTCTCGCTAAGAGCCTTGATAATTTTATCCTTATCCGTTGAACCCGCACGTTTGATTGCATCCGCCATGACTTTCATCCCATCATAAGAAATGGCAGAGTATGGTCCTGGATCTGCACCAAATTTTTCTTTATATTTTGGAATCCAATCCTTTGCACTTTCTTGGAATTGCGGTGTTGGAGTGGTCGTTACAAATAGACCTTCTGCAGCTTCCGGTCCGGCAATCTTAATAATGGTTGGGTCGTTTGAGCCATCCCCTACGCCAAAGGCACCGGAAACACCTGCTTGATGGAACTGTTTTGCCAAAAGTCCGCCGACATTATAGTATCCAGTCCAATAGGTAGCATCAGGTTTAAGTTCCTTTAGCTTCGTCATGAGCGAGTTAAAATCTTTTTCCTCCGGGTTAACTGCGTCAAATGCGATGACCTTTGCCCCCATCTCTTTTACTTCATCTCTTGTTCTTTCAGCTAAGTCTACTGCATAAGCAGAGTTATCATTGATTATCGCGATTTTTTTAGCGCCTAATTTGTTTACCATATATTCTCCAGCAGATTTTGCCTGTGCAGGTGCCGTACTATTTAATAGAAAAATATCTTTGAAGCCTTGCTCCGGGATTTTTGCAGAGTTAGCAGCTGTTAAAATCCAAGGGATATCCGCTTGGTTCATCACGCCTGATGCCGGCAGAACGGCTCCTGAGCAGTAACCGCCGACAACTGCTACAACATCCTCTGATACCAGTTTGTTGGCACCGGCAGTAGCAATTTGTGGATCACAGCCTTCGTCTTCGTTTACTAGTTTGATTTTTTTCCCATTGATTCCCCCTGCTGCATTGATTTCATCCGCTGCCATCTGAATCGCATTGTTCATATCTTCACCCATTTTTGCACTAGAACCTGTGATGGGGGTTAACGTTCCAATTAATATATTGCCGCCTTTGTCCTTGCCATCAGAGGAATCTGAGCCTCCAGTATTCGAGGAACAGGCGGTAATCATCATCATGACGATAACTAGTAATCCTAAGCGAGAAACCCATTTACTCATTCAAAATTTCCCCTTTCTTTTTCTAAAATAGTTTTGAAAACGGTTTCATCAATTAGTAAAGCCATTTCGGTCGGCTAATGATTGGTCTTCCTGCTATTGCAGAACGTACGCAATCTTTTAAACTACTAAAATAAATCTTGCGATTCACAAGACCAGGTGCATAATGAGCATATTTTGCCGAGTTGGTCATTAATGTTTGACAATAATCCGGAATCACCGGGGTGTTAATCATACATAAACAAGTATCGGTCAAAAATTTAATTCCAAAGTTTTCAATTCTTGTGGCTATACCATTGGTGAGGGCTTTTTCGTAAACGTATTGGGAGGTCGTGATGATGAATTCTGACTGGACTTTTAAAGGAGATGTTTTTTCGGATAAGGTCTGGGCTTGTTCCGCTTCCCTTTCAATTATTTCTGCCAAATGCTCGCATTCCTCATAGGAAAAATGCGGACTTCCAAGTGTGATCATATCAACCTTTGCCTCCGCTCCGGAAGATAATTTCTCCCACACTTCCTGCAGTTCTGCTTTTGACACTTTATGTATGGAAGCTGGAGGTTTATTGCCCAATGCTTTTTCTACTGTTGGCGCCTCAGGTGTAATCCCGACAATATGAAACATTCCCACAGAACCGGCTGTAGCACAGGCAGCGCCAAATGCCTTTAAATCATCGGCTGAGGGAGAATGGTTAAGACCTACAATCACGGGGACTCCGCCATTTACCTTCTGGCCAACCAGGTATCCAAACACAGGATAGAAAAAGGAATCAATCTCTTGAACGTCTCCGACATCGATTAAAATGGTACCTTTTCTGTTTTCCTCAAGATGAAGACCTGTTAAGGGAACCCGACCGGTGATTGCCGCACAGATATCCATCAAATCCCCATACCGATTTGTTTTTGCCCCTAGGACACTATTGGCATAGACAACTGCATTCGATTCTGCCCAAGCGATATCCATACCTTTTTGCGGTTTTTCTGGCAGCAAGTATGGTGCGCAGGTAAAGGTCGGCTTGGCTCCCATACGGAGATAGGCATCGGCAAGCCTTTGAGCGGAATTGGCCCATTCGGCTTCGACTCCCTGGTCCTTCCAGCGTTTTCGGTCAATCGAAATGGCATTCATTGTGGTTGGAACGGTGACCCTCCCGCCCAATTCAGCCAGTGTTTCTGCAAAATGAAGGCTTGCCGGTCCAGTATAAATGCAGCCATCAATATGGGCACACTCAATGTCAATTAACTTTTTCGCTCCTTGAATTTCCGCCATTCGGACGATAACCCTCATCGCTAACTGTATTGCTTTGCCTTCATTTCCAATGAGAATGCTTCGATCCTGTTTCGTCAATTCAACCTGCATCTTAGACACCTGCCAATTATGATCTAAGTCTATGTTTTAACCTTTAACCACCCCCATTCAGAATTTTTTCTGGCATTATCAATAGTTGGGAGACGCTACCCGCCAGTTAGAGCTTGCTATCCGCTAGTTGGAGACGGCTATACGCTAGTTAGCATACGGTTTCCGCTAGTTGGAGACGGCTTTGCGCTAGTTAACATGTGCTATACACTAGTTGGAGCCTGTTTAGATTTGTATTTCTACTTTTCCATTTTTATCGATAAAAGCATATTTTGCTTTTAAGGCATCTTCAAAATCTTCGGGGGTTAAGACAATAATTGGGATGGATTTTTGCAAAAATTCATCGGCAACGATAGAGCCGAGCGAAATGATTTCGTCAAGCTGCCTCAGTAAAATGGCTGCTGGTGCATGTTCAGAAAAAATTGCCTCAAGAAGGATCCCGCTACCTGTGCAGGAACCTCTTCCTGTCGGTAAAACAAAAACCTTACCTGTTACATCTTCCTTGGATAACGGGTGGTGTCGGTCAATAATTTCCCCTGTAGCTGGATTTAGTCCACCCCAAAAGCTTAGGGGGACATTTGTGGCTAAAACCGGTCCTTCGGATTGTCCATCTACCAAGACCTGGCCTTGTTTTAAAAGAAGTTTTCTAGAAGACATATTTACAACCCCTTTGCTGATTGATTAGGGTGTTGAATCCGAGATGTTTTAATAAGGCTATTTTCGCATAGATTGTTGTTTTTCGTATAAGTTCATCAACCCGTATAACTATATGCTTCGTGGCATCTTTTCGTAAGAATATTTGCGAAAATTGCCTACAAACTTAGTAAATGAACCTTATTAAGCTCCAAAAGCAACAAAGTTTACGAAAAGAGCCTTTAATAAACAGAAATGGTAATGTAGAAGAGTTTCACTAAATCAAATCGCTAGGACTTTGGTTTAATTTTGATGTAATATTTCCCTCAACGTGTTCTGCCATTTTTATTTTGGCCGTGTCCGCATCACGGTTTTGAATGGCTTGTGCAATTTCTATTAGCTCTATCGCTTGTTTTTCACGAAACTTTTGGTCGTTACCGCTTTCCAAACTTAATGCTGTCTTTCGTAAAATACTTTGGATTCCAAGCATAATGGCAATATGAATTTGGTTTTTTGAGGCATACGCCACTGCTTCATGCAACGAAAGGTCTAGATCGATTAATTGCTCCCAAGGGGTATTAAGATCTCTTGACAGTTCCTTGAAGTTTTTCGCAATGAGGGTGATTTGCTTGGTCTCGAGTTGGGTCGCTCTTTGTGCTGCTAAAAAGGCTGTTTTTCCTTCAAAACCTGTACGAAATTCAGCAAGCTCTGTAAAGTTTGCCCCGCGGAAGTGAAGTAAGGTTTCTAATGATCGTCCCAGTTGGTCAGGTTTTGGTTCTATTATACTAATTCCGCCGTTAACACCTCTTTTAACTTCTACCACCTGTTCTGCCTCAAGAACCCTTATCGCTTCTCGAATGGTCGTTCGGCTTACTTCAAACATACTGGCCATTTCTCGTTCACTTGGAAGTCGATCACCTATTTTTAATTGGTAGCTATAGATCGCATTATAGATTTGAGTGAGAACATCCTCAAACCCTCTTACGGGTTGAACTTTATTAAAAACGCTTGCAAACTGATTGTTATTTTCATCATCATCCACTCTAAAAATCCCTCCCCTCCAAAATGAAATGGACCTAAATTTAAGAATGGAACGTCTAATGGTCGAACCTTTAACCACATTATATTATTATCAGAATACTAAAACTAGCGTGTTATTTTGTGATGTTTTGACTAGTTTTGACGAAAAACAGAGTTCCAAATTTAAAAAACCTACCACGCTAGTGAATGGTAGGTTCTTCCTTCTATTCAATAATCATTTCTTTTTCAATATAGCTAGCCCTAATCCCAAATTTAGGCTTCATCAGCTCGATTTCCTCACCTAGGAGGATTTTGATCGCAAGATATGGCATATTAATCCCTGAAAGACAGCTAAAATGCATGCCTCCGCTCATTCTCGGATTGATTTCTAGCAATTTTGGCACGCCCTTGTTATATTTCACCTGAATATTAAACACAAACGGCAATTTATACTCTTGATGAAACGCATGAGCCATCTTAATAAGCTCAAAATGTTCAACAAGCTCTCGGACTCTTCCGGAACTTTTTAGCCTTGGTATGGCAGCAATTAATTTTTCATCCGTTGCTAAACAATCAATGCTATATTCTGGCCCCTCTAAAAACTCCAATACCATTAAGTCAGGAAACCTCTCACTTTGCCCCAAAATTTCACAAGCATAATGAAAAGGAATTCGACGCCCCATTCCATGATAAAAAAGCTGATCAATCGTGTCATTTTCCTCTCGAATCACTCGAAAGCCATTTGCTCCCTCACCTATTACTGGTTTGATACAAACGGTATGCCCCTTTTTCCTCAGTTGTTCATATGCATGTTTAAAAGATTCAACTGAATTTACAACGCAATAATCAGGAATAGCAATTAAAGGTTTTCCGTTTTTTGCCCTCCCTGTAAGGGATTGATATGCTGCAGCTTTATTATCCATGATCTCCATTAATTCAGCATCAGGACAAACTAGGACCTTTACACCTAACTCCTCAAATAACCCAAGCCTTAGTGAAATCAGCACATTTTCTTTTCGAGGAATAAAAATATCAATTTTATGCTGTTTACAAAACTCAAGACAAAACTGAATATATTCCTCACCAGAAACATCCGGTTCACCAAACGCAAAATCACAATTCTGTAAATAAAGGGCATCCTTATTTGGATGTGTGCCATAAACCATAAACTTCCGCTGGTCCGGATTTTCCCGTATCATATCGATATAGTGAGAAACTGTCGTGAACCAGCGATTAAACCAAATATTCATCTGAAACCTCTTTCTGGATGTTTTGTAAAAGACTTTTTCCATTATAGGCATCCAGAAAGAAATATATACATCATACTATTTTTCCCATCATAATTACCTGTATTAAGCATGTTTGTCCACGAACAGTGCCTGTTACTTTGAATTAACGATTACTTTTGGTTGTACTGAAAATTCAATGCTGCAGCGAAGGGTGTTGGAGATGAAGCACCCTTTTTCGGCGCGGACTGCGAGCTCCTCTAATTTTTCTACTGTTACTTCAGCATCTGGACTTATGTAAATAACCGGTTTATGAATAATCTGTTTGAATTTCAGTTTTCCTTCGATTTTATCAACAACGCCTTCGGAAACTACTTCGAAACTGACACCCTCAATTTTTCGGTTACTTATCATCGCAGCCAAGGTAATCATATAGCAATTATTTGAAGCTGCGATCAACAACTCTTCCGGACTGGACCCAATCCCGGGACCATCAAATTCCTTTGGAACAGAAGCCGCTATATCCAAACCTGCAGCTCGAATATGTCCGGTACCATTCCGGTCCCCCTGCCATGAACCATTAACAGAAAAACGCGAACTTTCCATTGTAAATCCCTCCTTAAATTTTTCTCTCCTTTATTATAATCCTAACCTATAATACAAAGTAATTTTTTTACATTAAAAATAAAGAATACCTAGAACAATTTAAATATTTTAAAAATTATTCCAAAAAAATATTCATGCTATAATTTGAGATAAGAAGACAATCCTTTCAAACACAGGAGGCGTCCATGAAAAGTGAAGTACAGTTAAAGAAAAATATCGGTTTTGCTGTGGCAACATCGTTAGTAGTTGGTACTGTAATTGGATCAGGAATCTTTATGAAACCCGGTGTGGTAATCGCCGCTACCGGCAATTCCACCTCAGCACTTTGGGCCTGGATTATTGGCGGGATTATCACTCTTGCAAGCGGTTTAACGATTGCTGAAGTAAGCGTTAGAATTCCAAAAACAGGCGGACTTTACGCTTATATCGAGGATGTTTACGGAAAGCTTTGGGGGTTTTTATGCGGATGGGTGCAAACCCTCATCTACGGACCTGCCATCATGGGTGCACTTGGGTTATACTTTGGTTCACTTGTTGCTAATTTTTTTGGATTCACGCAAGATACTAAAATAATAATCGGCATCGTCTCCGTCCTATTCTTAGGGATTATGAATCTATTAGGAACACAGTACGGCGGCTGGATTCAAAACATTTCCACGATCGGTAAACTGGTTCCAATCGTACTAATTGCTGTTTTCGGTATCGCCCAAGGAGACATGAATATCCTTCATATGGAAAGCGGCGTATCCCATGGAGCCGGAATGGGTGCAGCAGTACTCGCTACCCTTTTTGCCTATGACGGCTGGATGAACGTCGGCTTTATGGCCGGAGAAATGAAAAACCCGGCTAAAACACTTCCAAGGGCCATCATTTCCGGGATACTTATCGTTATCGTTGCCTATTTAACCGTTAATATTGCGATGTTCCATGTCTTGCCTGCCAGCAAAATTGTCGAATTAGGACCAAATGCAGCAACGGAAGCAGCTACCCTTCTTTTTGGAAGTATGGGCGGTAAGCTGATTGCTGTTGGAATCCTTGTTTCTATTTTCGGCTGTTTAAACGGAAAAATCTTAACGTTCCCAAGAATACCATTTGCAATGGCAAAGGATGGCTTTCTGCCAGGCGCCAAAGCCTTGTCAAGAATTCATCCAAAATATAAGACACCAGTCGGAGCAACCCTAAGCCAGCTGGTCATCGCCATTTTAATGATGCTGATGGGAAATCCAGACCGGCTTTCTGACATTGCTATGTTTGCCGTATTCATCTTTTATGGTCTGTCCCTTTTCTCTGTCTTTTTACTGCGAAAAGGCGAAAATGGTAAACATAATCTTTACAAAGTACCTTTATACCCAATAACACCCATCATCGCAATCCTTGGGTCCATTTATATTATCGGCAGCACCTTAATCAGCGCACCGCTTGATGCTTTTTCTTCAATCGTTATTGCCCTCATCGGGATTCCAGTTTACCTGAAGCTCAATAAGGTAAAACAAAGGACGCTAGAATCCAAAGCAAGTTGAAATCTATTAAAATAACCCCAAACCTGAATCCCAATCAGAATTGGGGTTATCTTTTTTCTTAGACGGCATAATCACACCATGTTTTTTCAAAATGCTTGCCACAATCCTTTGGAACGTATACAAAAAATTCAAAATATTATAAAATTATTCCTAAGGAAATTTTCTTTTCTTTTCCACTATAGTACAATGAAAAGAAAACTGGAAATATCTAACCGGAGGTCTGTGTATGAATCGTCTTACCGATCATTTAATCGTGATTTCATTCGATTGTCTATCCGCATTAGATTTTCCGATTCTTGAGACTTTGCCCCACTTTCAAAACATCTTCAAGAACGGAGCACTTATCCCACAGGTTGAAACCATTTATCCCTCAATTACCTATCCATGTCATGCAACCATTGTAACGGGAAACTTTCCTGTTCGCCACGGTATTATCAATAATACTCTTTTCCAACCTGGGCGTCTTTCCCCTGATTGGCATTGGTACCGCCGGTCCATTCAAGGTACAACTCTTTACGATGAAGCGAAGAAAGCAAATCTAACAACGGCTGCCCTGTTATGGCCGGTAACAGGAAAGGCAAAGATTGATTATAATATGCCGGAAATATGGACGAACCGGCCATGGCAAAATCAAGTTTTGCTTTCCCTCTTAAGCGGTAGTCCCGGTTATCAATGGGATTTAAATAAGCGCTTTGGCCATATCCGCAATGGGTTAAATCAGCCGGAGCTGGATGATTTTGTTCTTGAATCGGCCGTTTATACCCTTAAAACAAAGAAACCTCATCTATTAATGGTCCACTTTACCGATTTGGATACACAACGGCATTTTCACGGCTTTTCATCCACAGAAGCCGTCGCCGCAATCTACCGTCATGAAAGACGTCTTGGTCGAATCATTGCTGCCTTAAAAGATACTTCCATCTATGAAAATTCAACGATTGCCATTTTAGGGGACCATAGTGCCTTAGATGAATGTAAAGCGCTCAATTTGAATGTCCTGCTTCAGCGGCAAAACCTCATTTCTATCAACACAAATGGCAAAATAAATAATTGGCGGGCCTATTGTAAAAGTTGTGATGGCTCCGCATATATTTATCTAAAAGATAAACACGATTTACAAGGTTTAAACGCAATTCAACAGCTGTTAGACTCGCTGCTGCTAGATCCTGACTCAGGGATTGAAGCTGTAATCAGCGGCGAGCAAGCTGCGGCAAAAGGGGCAGACGGAATGTGCGCATTTATGGTCGAAGCGAAGAAAGGATATTACTTTTTAGAGGATTTTCAAGGAGAGTATATAAAAAACATCTCACATAAGAATGTAACCGCCGATAAAAAATACACACTGGCAACGCATGGCTATTCTCCTGAAAAAGATGATTATACAACGATTTTTATGGCCGCTGGAAAAGGCATTCGACATACCGCGATCCCTTCCGCCCATCTTGTGGACGAAGGGCCGACATTTGCACGATTATTGGGTCTTGACTTAGGAAACACCGATGGGAGAGTGTTAGAGGAGATCTTGACGTATTAGAAAATCCGTCCAAGGGGGAGATGAAATGAAACGTTTGTCAAAGCAAGAAAAAAGCTGGGTCTTTTATGACTGGGCAAACTCGGCCTATTCGTTACTGATTACCACGGCCATTTTCCCATTATACTTTAAATCTGTTGCCAATGATGCAGGCGTTGCCGCAGTCGATTCAACTGCCTATTGGGGGATTGCCAATTCGATTGCCACCCTCCTGATTTCCATTTGTGCGCCGATATTAGGAACAATAGGTGACTATAAAGGGTTTAAGAAACGGTTTTTCACCTTTTTCTTTGGACTCGGGATTGTTTTTACCCTGCTGCTGGCATTTGTTCCCCATCAACAATGGCTGATTCTATTAATCTGTTATATGTTCACAGTGATCGGTTTTGCCGGCGCGAATATTTTCTACGATGCCTTTCTTGTCGATGTGACCTCTGAGGAACGGATGAACCGAATTTCAGCGAGGGGGTTTGCGATGGGGTATATCGGCAGTACCATTCCCTTCATTTTGAGTATCGCCCTGATTATTTTATCATCAAAAGGAATCATCCCCCTCTCCGTTACGATTGCCAGTCAAGCGGCTTTTGCAATTACGGCCCTATGGTGGGGGTTATTCACGATACCAATGCTGAAAAATGTAGAACAGGTTTATTACGTCGAGCGTGTTCCAAATCCAATTACCAATAGCTTTAAACGAATGATCGGCACGTTTAAACATATCAAATCCTATCGTGCGCTTTTCCTTTTCCTCCTTGCTTATTTCTTCTATATTGATGGGGTAGATACGGTCATTATCATGTCAACCGTATTTGGTACTGATATCGGGATTAGTTCAAATAACCTTTTAATCATCCTATTTGCAACGCAAATTGTTGCCTGTCCGTTTTCGATTTTATACGGGAAACTTGCGGAAAAGTACAGAGCAAAAAAGATGCTTCTAGTAGGGATTTTCGTTTATATTGTCATTTGTTCCTATGCCTACTTCCTAGATTCAACACTGGACTTCTGGATTCTTGCCATGCTTGTCGCCTCCTCTCAAGGGGGGATTCAGGCCTTAAGCCGCTCCTATTTTGCAAGACTGGTCCCGAAGGAAAATGCCAATGAATTTTTTGGATTCTATAATATCTTCTATAAATTCGCCGCCATCTTAGGGCCCACCTTAGTTGGTGTAACGGGTAAACTAGCAGGAGACACAAAAAGCGGCGTGTTCAGCTTGATTATTTTATTTGTGATTGGCGGTGCCATCCTTTTGCGTGTACCGGAAAAAATGAACTCCTCTCATTCAAATACAATTTCCAGCTAATCAAAAAAGGGACTTCAAGGAGTCCCTTTTTTGATTTGTGGAACAATAGTGTCCACCACACACGAATAAATTGTCTTTCTTTGATGTCAGGCACCGTATCTATTTAACGATGTAGACTCGTTCGGGTCGCCCAACGGTCCCGTAGGCAAGGTCTGCGGCTATTTTTTCTTCTGACATAAGGTGTTCTAGATAACGCCTAGCCGTGGTCCTGCTCACACCAATTTCTTTGGCAACGACTTCTGCGGTAAGTCCATAGTTGACCTTCCCGAGAACCTCGAGCACTTTTTCCAATGTCAACGGGTCGATTCCTTTTGGCAAATAAGGTTTGTCATAGGCTGCACCGGTTAAATCCTTTCGCAGCAGCTTATCCACCTGCTGCTGGGTGACATGGAGATTTTCGTCACGAAACTCATTCAGCTTTCGATGGTATTCCTGATAGCGTCCTAATGATTGTTTAAATCGCTCAAAGATAACAGGCTTAATCATATAATCGAAAACACCAATACTAATGGCTTCTTGTACCTTATGAATTTCTTTTGTTGCGGTTATCATAATGACATCCATTTGCTTCTCCTGTTGTTTTGTCTCCTTCAGTAAATCAAGCCCATTCATATCCGGAAAATAGACATCAAGCAATAACAAGTCAGGCTGCAACAGTTCGATGAAAGTTTTTGCCTCCTCGTAACTCGCAGCAATTCCCACCGCTTGGAAACCTTCTATTTTTTCAATAAAACGCTTTTGAATCTCCGCAATCCTTAAATCATCCTCAATAATTAACACTTCGATATCGCGATTCTGTACCATTCAAACCCCCCCTGCTTTTCGGTATCGCTACCGTAAAAATCGTCCCTCCGCCTTCTTCGGATGATAAAGTAACATAACCCTCAAGGTCACTTATCGCCATTTGAACCAGGCTTAGACCAATCCCGGCATTGCTGGCTGTATTCTTTGTCGTGAAGCCTGCTTGAAAAATCCGCTCCTGATCGGCTAATGATATTCCCTTTCCATTATCTTCAACCTCGATAATCAGTTCTTTCCCAAGGTCGGTTAAAAACAAGGTTACGTTCTTTTCTTCCTTCCCATTGTCCCGCACCGCATCAAAAGCATTATTGATCAGATTTCCAATAATCGTCACAAGGGTTTCCCTGCTAATCTCTTCCGGAACATCTTGGAAACTACTTTCTCTGTCAATCGAAAAGTTAATTTTCAATTCACTGGCCAAGCTGACCTTGCCTAATATGAATCCGGCAATAATCGGATCTGGTATTTCCTTCATTAAAAAGTGAATAAACCCTTGAGCAATATCCACTTCTTTCGAAATAAAATCAATCGCTTCTCTATAGGAACCGAGTTGGATCAACCCGAGAAGCGTATAAAGTCTATTTGAGTATTCATGCGTCTGTGCCCTTAGTCCTTCTGCATAAGCCCTCACATGGGATAATTCCTGGAGAAGATTAGCAAGTTCAGACTTGTTTCGAAAACTCGCAACTGCTCCAATGACCTCACCCCTTTTACCTAAAATCGGTATGCGGTTCGCTAAATAGACGTCACCATGGATGATAATTTCCTGATCATACTCAGCCTGTCCTGTTTTTACGACATCTAATAGGTGGGTATTTTCCAAGACCTCTTCTATTTTTTTCCCTCGAAGTAAAACATCGAGTGGCTCATTTAAAATTTTATGAGCTGTCTCATTTACGACAGTTATTCTTCCAACGGTATCAATCGCGATAATTCCCTCATGAATTGACTCAAGGATGGCATGCTTTTCCTGATACATCCAAGCGATTTCTTTTGGCTCCAACCCAAATATCGCTCTTTTGATATTTAAAGAAATTAATAGCGCAGCAAGTAATCCTCCTAGTAATATAATCAAAGTGGCAATAAAGATTTTCCGCTGAATTTTTACGACCTCCGTATGGATATCTTTTTGCAGATAGCCAACAGAGACAACGCCAATCACTTTTCCATTGCTAAATATCGGTGCTTTTCCCCTTAGGGAAGGACCTAATGTCCCAGTCGATTCAGAAATAACCGATTTCCCATTGAATACAGCATCATTATCTCCCCCAACCATTTTTTGTCCAAGCCGGTCCGGATTTGGATGTGAATAGCGAATTTCGTCGGTGTTCCCAATTACAATAAATTCAGCACCCACCTGTTTTCGTATTTTTTCCGCGATGGGCTGTATAATGGCGGTCGGGTCAGAGGTTGCAAATGCCTCTTTAATGGTTGGCATATTTGAAATGGTTTGGGCAACAGACACAGCTTTTGTACCCATATCGTGCTTAAGATTGGTCTCCATGATATTTTTAAAAGTAAATTCTAAAATAACCCCAAGCACAATAATAAGAACGAACATTCCCAACATTAATTTCGTATGTAAACGCATGCAAACACCTCTATTCCTATCTTATAAAAAAAAACCCCTTAAAAAAAGGAGTTTTTTGTTCTATTCTGAAATTTTAAAAATTTTTATCCCTCAACATTAATAATGACTTGCTTACCTCTCATCTTCATTAAGGTTGGAATCACCAGCCATAGAACCGCGATTAAAAGAAAAGCAAGTGAAATCGGACGAGTGAAAAAGACACCATAATCCCCATTCGAAATGGTTAAGGCTCTTCGTAAATTATTTTCAATCATCGGTCCTAAAACAAGCCCTAGCACAAGCGGTGCAATTGGGTAATCGTTTTTACTAAAAAAGTATCCGAGCACACCACATCCAAGCAATAGGAGCAAGTCATTCGTAGAAACCTGAACCGCATAGACCCCAAAAATAGAGATTGCAATAATTAAAGGGATTAAATATTTCTTCGGTGTTTGAATAATTTTAGCAAAAACTTTCACAAGCGGCAGGTTCAAGATTAACAGCATGACATTTCCAATAAACATACTGGCAATCAATCCCCAGGCAACATTTGGATGATCCTCGAATAAGAGCGGACCCGGCTGAACATTATACATCATCAGCGCTCCCATTAAAATTGCCGTCGTCCCCGAACCCGGAATACCTAATGTTAAAAGTGGAATCATTGCACCGCCTGATGCAGCATTATTCGCCGATTCCGGTGCAGCTACCCCTGCAATCGTTCCAGTACCAAATTTTGAAGGATTCTTAGAGATCTTTTTTTCAAGAATGTAAGAAAAGAAGGAAGCTAGCGTTGCACCTGCACCTGGAAGGATCCCAACAAAGAACCCAAGAATCGAACCGCGGGCAATCGGTCCTACCGACTCTTTTAATTCTTCTTTTGATGGAATCAAATTATTAATGCGTGCCATCTCTGTATCTTCTTCTTCTTTTTCCAAAATGGTTTTGAATACTTCTCCAACTGCAAATAACCCAACGGCAACCGTTAAAAACTCGATTCCCTGATAGAGCCAAGGTATATCAAAGGTAAAGCGAGAAATTCCGGAAACCGTGTCGATTCCGATTGTTCCTAATAAAAGACCGCACACAGTCATGATTAATGCTTTTGTAACCGATTTACCTGCAAGGCCACTAACTGCCATTAACCCTAAAAGCATGAGTGAAAAATATTCTGCCGGACCAAATTTTAGTGCAACGGTTGATAATGGCTTCGCCAGGGCAATCAAGGCGATCAGGGTAACAATCCCGGCAATAAAGGATCCAATGGCGGCAATTGACAAGGCACTTCCTGCCCGTCCTTTCTTCGCCATTTGATATCCGTCAAGTGTTGTGACAACAGAGGAGGACTCTCCAGGGGTATTTAATAGAATGGAAGTGGTCGATCCCCCATACATAGCACCGTAATAGACTCCTGCTAGCAAAATGATAGCACTGGTCGCTGCCTGCTCTGGCGGCAGTCCGCCGGTTACAGATGCTGTAACAGGAATGAGAAGTGCTACTCCACTCATCGGACCAATCCCCGGCAAAACGCCGACAGCTGTCCCGATTAAAACACCGACAAAGGCAAAAAGTAAATTATACCAAATAAATGCTGTCCCAAATCCATGCAATAAATAATCAATCGTTCCCATCAAGAAGCCTCCTTTCTAAAAATTAAAACCACACCGGCCATCCCGGCAGTGTACCTTTTAACACTTCTACGAATAAAAAATAAATAATTCCGGAAAAACATGCTGAAATAATAATAGATTTAATCATTTTCCCGCGTTCCATTGCCTGGAAACAGACCAAAAGGAAAATAAATGTTGTAATCACATATCCAATCGTTTCCAACGTTAAAATATAGATTAAAGTGGCTGCAAAGATAATTAGAAAAGGCTTGTATTCGAGTTTTTCTTTTTTCCCGAATTTATATCTCTGGCCTCGTATTGTTTCAAAAAATAGACGAATACTTAATAATGCAAGCGCAATTCCGAGAATAAACGGAAAAATGTCCGGTCCGACGACACTTCCATAAGCAGAACTTGCAATATGCCTACTGCCGACGATAAACAGTATTCCGACAACCAGAAATAACACAGCGGCAATCCGATCGAATTTAATATCCATTTTATGGATCCCCCTCACCTAAAAAATAAGCGGGAAGGAGAAAGCTTGCTCCTTCCCTTTTTGATTACTTCTGCATGCCCAATGCTTCTAATAATTGTTGAACTTGTTTTTCTTGCTCATCTAAAAACGTCTTGAAATCTGCGCTGTTTTTATATTCTAATTCCCAGCCTTGTGTTTCTACTTCGGTTTTCCACTCAGGCGTGTTTACTAGTTTATCAATCGTTTTTTCCCAATATGCTTTTGCTTCGCTTGACATTTTTTCAGGACCAAACACACCGCGCCAAATCGTAAATTCAGCGTCTACGCCTTGTTCCTTAGCTGTTGGAACATCCTTAAAATCACCGGATAACCGTTCTGCTGCGGTAACGGCAAGGACTCGGATCTTACCAGCCTTTAAAAATTCCTTAACGCTTGAAGCATCGGTTCCAATAACGTCTGCGTTTCCGCCAAGCAGTGCCGTAATCGCTTCACCGCCGCCATCATAGGAAACATATTTGATTTTAGTAGGGTCAACTCCGTATTTGTAAGCAGGAAGGATGGAAATCAAGTGGTCCATGGAACCTGGTGCAGAACCACCCGCAAAGGTTAGTTTGCTAGGATTCTTCTTTACATCTTCCAAAACTGATTTTAAATCTTTGTATTTTGAATCTTTTTTAACGACGATAGCTCCATAATCTTTTGTTAACTGTGCCAGCGGCGTTGTGTTCTTGTAGCCGTATGGGCTGTTTCCTTCCTTCTTCAGGTTGTTGATAATAATCGGTGGTGAGTTGACAAACAGCATATCATTATTTTCCACTTGCTGGGTGGCATATTCGGCCATAAATACGGCACCGCCGCCGCCCGGCTTATTCTCAACCGTTAGAGGCTGATTCACTAGCTTTGTTTCACTTAATACTTTTGTAAAGGAGCGGGCTGTTAGATCCCATCCACCCCCAGCTCCTGATGGTGCGACAACTGAAATCGCTTTTGTCGGATAGCCTGTACTTTCCTTTTTACCGCTTCCTGCGGTTTCTTTGCTGCTGCAAGCCCCCAAGCTGAGTGCCAAAGCTCCTGCAACCATAACCGCTGAAATTCTCTTTAGTTTTAACATTTCATTTCCCCCTTGTAACCGTTTTCTTAATTTTATAAAATTTCAGCAAAATTCATAGTTTATACAGTTAAAAGGCATAAAAAACATATCCGCCATTTTGTTCATAAAGTTCACGGGATCATATTTTTGGTATTCGTTATGAATTACAACTTGAAAGAGAAATTAAAATGAACATTGCCTACCGTTGGTTTTTAGGTTTAAAATTCCATGGTCCAGTTCCACATCATTCGACGATTAGTTGGAATCGTCGACAGCGTTTTAAAGATACTAATTGCCGTGTTAATATTCTTACTTATTTTTTGAGCGGTACTTAGAACTACTTTTCTATTCCCTTTTTCGGTAAAATCAGCTTGTTCGGGCAATGAAACCACTTTGCTTTTCCCTTTTAACGGAAAAACCTGCTCGTTCGGGCAATGAAACCACTTTGCTTTTCCCTTTTACCGAGAAAACCTGCTCATTCGGGCAATGAAACCACTTTTCTTTTACCTTTTAACGGGAAAACCTGCTCGTCAGGGCAATGAAACCACTTTTCTTTTCCCTTTTAACAGGAAAACCTGCTCGTTCGGGCAATGAAACCACTTTTCTTTTCCCTTTTAACGGGAAAACCTGCTCGTTCGGGCAATGAAACCACTTTTCTTTTACCTTTTACCGAGAAAACCTGCTCGTTCGGGCAATGAAACCACTTTGCTTTTCCCTTTTAACGGGAAAGCCTGCTCGTTTGGGCAATGAAACCACTTTTCTTTTACCTTTTAACGGGAAAGCCTGCTCGTTTGGGCAATGAAACCACTTTGCTTTTCCCTTTTAACGGGAAAACCTGCTCGTCAGGGCAATGAAACCACTTTGCTTTTCCCTTTTACCGAGAAAACCTGCTCGTTCGGGCAATGAAACCACTTTGCTTTTACCTTTTAACGGGAAAACCTGCTCGTTCGGGCAATGAAACCACTTTTCTTTTCCCTTTTACCGAGAAAACCTGCTCGTTTGGGCAATGAAACCACTTTGCTTTTACCTTTTAACGGGAAAACCTGCTCGTCAGGGCAATGAAACCACTTTGCTTTTCCCTTTTACCGAGAAAACCTGCTCGTTCGGGCAATGAAACCACT
>NZ_JAVDUQ010000024.1:0-85025 GCF_031456445.1 Neobacillus niacini
TGAGCCAGGATCAAACTCTCCAAGAAAGTTGATGTAGCTCGAATGTTACGTTGGCTTCATTTCGAAAGAAATGAATATTATTGTTTGTTGACGTTTTGTTTGTTTAGTTTTCAAAGAACAAAGTTCAAATTGCCTTATTAAGTAATTCTTGTTTAACGCCTCATCTCGAAGCGACAAAAATTATTATATCACATCGCTCAAGTCATGTCAACAAATAATTATTTTTGTATAATATTTGTTTGCGCATTTCCGAAGCGGCTTTATTAGAATATAACAATTATACTATTACGTCAACATATATTTGAAATTTTATTAAAAAAATTCGGGTGGCGCTAGACACCACTCGAATTTTTTCGGATTCATTATTTTTTAATGCTGATCAATTTCATTTCGGTCATTTCTTCGATGGCGTATTTCAAGCCTTCGCGTCCAATTCCACTTTCTTTTACGCCGCCGTATGGCATGTGGTCGACACGGAAGGTTGGGATATCGTTGATCATGACGCCGCCCACTTCTAGTTCTTCAGCTGCATTGAGTGCTTTAAAGATGTCATTCGTGTAAATACCTGCTTGAAGTCCATATCTCGAATCGTTTACATAGGCGATAGCTTCCTCAACGGAAGAAACTTTGTTAATTAAGACGATTGGTGCAAATACCTCTTGACAGGATACCTTCTGTTTCGGATCGACATTTAGCAGAACAGTTGGCTCCACGATATTTCCTTCACGTCCGCCTCCTGCAGCAACAACAGCACCGGACCGCCTTGCTTCCTCAATCCACGAAAGTGCTCTTTCAGCATCCTTTGGACTAATTACAGCAGAAACATCTGTTTCTGGATCAAGCGGGCTGCCGAGTTTCAGCGTCTTCGTTTGTGCAACGAATTTTTCGACAAACTCCTCATAAAGGTCCTCATGGACATAAACCCTTTGCAATGAAATACAAACCTGGCCAGCAAAGGAGAAGGCACCGGTAACGGTTCTTGGAATAATCGAATCAATGTCAACACCCTTATCAACGATTAACGCTGAGTTTGAGCCAAGTTCAAGTGTTACCTTCTTCAATCCTGCCTTATTACGGAGACCAATTCCTACTGCAGGACTGCCTGTAAAGGTAATCACTTTTACACGATCATCCTGAATTAAGCGGTCACCGACTACACTTCCACTACCTGTTACCACATTGATGGCGCCATTAGGTAAGCCCGCTTCCTGAAGCAGCTCCGCTAAGAAAATAGAAGTTAACGGTGTTTGTGATGCAGGCTTCAATACGACTGTATTCCCTGCTGCAATGGCTGGACCGACTTTATGAGCCACTAAATTCATGGGAAAGTTAAACGGAGTAATTGCTGCTACAACGCCGACTGGCTCCCTTAAAGTAAACGTAATCCGCCCTTCTCCACCTGGAGCTGCATCCAACGGAATCGTTTCCCCATGAATACGTCTTGCTTCTTCGGCTGCAAATTTATAGGTCATGATTGTCCGTGCTACCTCAGCCTTTGCTGTCGTCCAAGGTTTTGCTGCTTCAAGTGCAAGCAAACGGGTACATTCTTCTTCATTTTTCGTTAAAAGTTCCACTAGTTTTTCTAAAATGGATGCCCGCTGATGTGCCGGCATTTTTGCCATAACAGGCCTTGCCTTCTCGGCAGCTGCTATCGCATCATCTACATCCTGTGCATCAGCATAAGCAATTTCAGCTAGAAGTTCATTATTGTAAGGACTGTATAATGGACGATACTCTTTTGTTTCCTTCCATTGTCCATCTATTAAAAGATGTTTTTTCATCTAGAACACTCCTATTCTTTAAACCAATTTTTTAAACACGGATTCAATTGTATCAAGAGCCTCATCCAATTGATCATCGGTAATGACAAGTGGTGAAAGGAATCGCAGTACATTTCCGTATAATCCCGCACTAAGAACAATTACACCTTGTTTCTGACATTCTGCAACAAGCTTGTTTGTTAAGTCCTTGTCGGGCTCTTTTGTTTGCGAATCTTTTACAAGTTCTACCGCACACATTGCACCTAGGCCGCGGACATCGCCAATTACATCATATGTTTGTTTTAGGTCGTTGAAACGGGAGATGATCTTTTCGCCAATCACATTTGCACGGTCGAGAAGCTGATCTTCTTCGATTGTTTCAATAACCTTTAAGCCGGCCACACAACCAAGCGGGCTTCCGCCATACGTACCGCCGATTTCTCCCGGAGCCGCAGCGTCCATAATTTCCGCACGGCCTGTTACAGCACTGATTGGCAGCCCGGCAGCGATTGATTTTGACATGGTCATGAGGTCCGGTATGACATCAAAGTGCTCAATCGCAAACATTTTTCCTGTTCGTCCAAAACCAGTTTGAATTTCGTCTGCAATAAATAGAATACCATGCTGTTCACAAATTCGTTTCACACCTTGTACAAAGGTCTTGGATGGTACAATAAATCCGCCCTCACCTTGAACTGGTTCCATAATAATCGCCGCGATTTCTTCTGCAGGAACTTCAGATTTGAAAAAGTCTTCAAGTTGATGCAATAGATTCGCATCTAGCTCTTCTTGGCCAACACCAAATGGCGCACGATAATAATACGGATAGCGGACTTTATAAGTATCCGGTGCAAATGGACCAAAACCAAATTTATAAGGTTTCACTTTACTAGTTAGTGACATTGCTAGTAGTGTTCTGCCATGGAAGGCACGGTCAAAAGAGAGAATGGCCTTTCTGCCGGTATATTTACGAGCAATTTTTACTGCATTTTCAACGGCTTCCGCACCGCTATTTAGGAAAAAGGTCTTTTTCGCATGTGAACCAGGTGTAATTTCATTTAACTTTTCAGCAAGTTCAATATATGGTTCGTACATCATCACGTTAAAGCCAGGGTGAATATACTTTTGAATTTGCTCCGTCAATGCTTCAACCACTTTTGGCGGGCAATGACCTGTATTTTGTGTACCAATAGCACCCGCTAAATCAATATAAACATTTCCGTCCACATCTTCTAAGACTGCACCATTACCTTTTGCTGCAAAGGACGGCACATTATTCGATACACCCACTGGTACATTTTTTGCTCTTCTTTCTAAAAGGGCTTCAGCTTTTGGTCCTGGAATCGATGTTTTAAGTTCAATTGTTTTTGTTGTTGTACTCATGTTATTTACCCCTTTTTTAATTTATTTAACTACTTATCTACAATGCAAAAAGCGTGCCAAGCGATAAATTCCCTTTTTACCATCATTCACGAAAAAGTTTCATTCAAAAATGAATAATCGATATTCAAAATTAAATGGATTGATAGAGTTCATGTCTGCGGTCGGCTAAATAGTCAAAAGCAGATGAAGATTTTTTAAAATTTTCTTTAGAAAAATCAATGATTTGTACAGTTTCTAAATCCGCACCAAGTTCAGAAATGATTTTTCCATCCGGTCCAATGACTGCACTTTGACCATGGTATTCATATTTTTCATTGGACCCGATGCGATTGCAGTAAACCACATAAAATTGATTTTCTAGCGCTCTCGCCTGAATAAATAGACGATGGATATATTCATATGGTGCCATATTGGCAGAATTCACAATTAAGAGATTCACCCCTTGTAACGCTAGTGCTCTTGCAGGTTCAGGGAATTCAATATCATAACAGGTGAGGAAACCGATGGAAAAGCCGTCTTGATTCACGGCTTTCAGCTCATTTCCCTTGCTGAATAATTCATTTTCTTCTGTAAACAAATGCGTTTTACGGTAATAAGCCAGAGCTTCACCATCTTTCCCAATGAGGCAAGAGGTAATATAGATTTCTTCATCCGATACATACTCTGGAAAAGAATACAGCACAGAAACCGGGAAATTCGCCAGCATGCCTTTAATTCTTTTAAAGCTCTCCCCTTCACGCACCTCCGCTATTCCTTTCAGTTGCTCCTTTAAGACTAAGCCAGTCAGGTTTAACTCTGGTAATATCAAAAGATCCGCCGATTCCTCCGAAGCCCTCTTGATGGCAGACTCCATTTTTCTTAAATTTTCTTCTTTATTTCCATCCACTACATCCAGCTGTGCGAGTGCAATTCTAAAAGCTTTTTCCATTTAAACATCCTCCTTTTTGCGAGAAAAGAAGGACCTGTTTTTCCGAGCCCTTATTTTCATCCATTACACAGCCTCATCTATTTTCTCAAAATGCATTTCAGGCGGCTGCCTTTTAAACATTTTCGTAAGAACCATCAGGTAGACAAATCCGATCACGGCCCATGCCCCACCCAAAATCAGCGCATTCTTATCTAGATTTACAAATAACCAAGCATCAAAACAACAGCCTAATGCAGGAAATAATAAATAGAAAATTTTATCCTTTCCTGACCGTTTTCCACCTTTTATATAAAAGTGAGCGATAACGGATACATTGACTAACGTAAAGGCGACAAACGCACCAAAGTTAATGAATGAAGTAGAGGTTGAGACGCTTAGTTTTAATGAAAGCAAACCAATTACCGCGACTATCAATATATTAAAAACCGGTGTTTTAAACTTTGGATGTAGAACCCCAAAGATTTTCTTCGGAAGCACGGAGTCGCGGCCCATTGCAAACAGCAATCTTGATGCACTTGCTTGCGCGGAAATACCTGAAGCAAACTGAGCAATAATAATCCCCGCTAGAAAAATAGCACTAAATAAATTCCCGCCAATTTGTTTGGCAATTTCAAACCCGGCGGAATCCACCGCTTTAAAATGGGTAAAATCCGGGTGAGCCAAATGAGTGAAATAAGTAGAAACGACAAAAATCACCCCGCCAATTACGGTTGTTAAAATAATGGCTTTTGGAATCGTCTTTTCAGGATTTCTTGTTTCTTCGGTAAAGGTTGAGATTGCATCAAAACCAAGGAAGGAATAGCATGCAATCGAAGCCCCGGCAAGAACAAATGAAAACGATACATGGTTATTAACGAACGGGCTGATGGAAAGAAGTGTGCCTGCTCCTCCCCCTCCTAAAACACTTTTAATGCTTAGAATAATAAATAGTGCAATGACCAAAAATTGAAACACCATCATAATAAAGTTGACCTTGGTGCTTAATTTGATTCCAAGAATATTGATAGCAGTTGTCACGCAAATGAATATGAGGATCCATAACCATGATGGTACAGCAGGAAATGCCGCATTCAAATAGGCGCTCCCAATCAACCAGATGGCCATTGGAATAAAGACATAGTCAAGCAAGGTAGCCCAGCCGACCATAAATCCGAGGTGAGAATTAAGAGATTTCCTTGTGTAGGTGTAGGCAGATCCAGCTACCGGATAGGCTTTAACCATTTGCGTATAGCTGAAGGCAGTAAAAAACATCGCAATTAAGGCAACTAGATAGGCACTTGCCTCAAGTCCATGAGTTACTTCTGCTACGGTTCCATAGATTCCGAAGACAATCATTGGAGCTAAATAAGCTAGTCCAAATAAGACCAGATGTGATAATGTAAGTGAACGTTCGAACGACACCTCGTGATTTTCCATATATTGTTCCCCCTTAAGTCGTCGCAATTTTTTTAAGATAACGCTAACAATTTCCTTCTTTATGCAAGCGCTATCTATTTGACTAGTCCCCCTAGTAGGAATAATCTGAATTTTTAAGTCATGGATTGACGATTCCTTTGTATGACTCCCTTCTACCCTTTTTAGTAAAACAACTTCCTCCAAATATCTATATATCAATCCCTATTATTCTAATATGCATATTTCGTGCCAAACCCCTAGATATCGACATTTCAACCTTTTTAATATGTATAAATCGACAGTTCATTCATTTTTGAATGACGATTATTCAAAAATGAATGAACTGCACATTTTCACTATATTAGAAAAACATTCGTGTTATTTTTAACGTACCTGAAGGCTGTTCTTTAATTTGTTATAAAGCCTGCTAATGGTCGGCTGACTCACTTCCAACACTTCCGCTACTTTTGTTAGGGTCTTATATTTTAATAGAGCTAATTGAAGCAGCTGTCTTTCCGTATCCTGGACTGCATGTTGAAGAGGGATAATGGTATGCACTTCCACTGGATGTTGGTTTTTCTGACGGTTGTCCAATATTTTTACAAGATCGTTCGCTGTAATCATTTGCTCCGCCGTTACGACCATTGCTCTTTCCGTTACATTTTGCAGCTGGCGGATATTCCCCGGCCACTTGTATATCTTTAACACTTCCATCGCATCTTCTGAAAAATACTTTTTCGACGAAAATCTCTCATTATAATAGTCTAGAAAGTGATAAACAATTGGTTCAATGTCTTCTATTCTTTCACGCAAAGGAGGAATAAATAAAGGAATGACATGAATCCTGTAAAATAAATCCTCACGAAACGTTCCTTTGGTAACCATTTCTTCTAAATTTTTATTCGTTGCGGTAATAATACGAATATTGATCGGAATCGCTTTACTTCCACCAATTTTCATAATCTCTCGTTCTTGTATCGCCCTTAAAAGCTTTACCTGTAAATTGAGCGGCAATTCCCCTATTTCATCTAGGAAAAGCGTTCCCTCATTAGCTAATTCGAATAAACCCTTTTTCCCATTGTTTAGCGCACCGGTAAAGGCCCCTTTTTCATAGCCAAACAGCTCGCTCTCCAATAAATTTTCGGGAATGGACCCGCAATTGATCCGAATAAACGGTTTTTCCACTCTTGGGCTCAGCTGATGTATAGCCTGTGCAAACAGCTCTTTTCCTACACCCGATTCCCCGTAGAGGGTAACCGTTGATTCGACCCGGGCAACCCGCTCGACTTCAAACATTAAATTTTTGATTTGTTCAGATTGATAGATAATCCTTTTATCATTTCCCTGCTGGACTTTCTTTAGGATATCTACTTCTTTCCGGTATTTTTCTTTTAATGATTTGGCCTCTTCCAGTTCTTCCTCTAATTTCTTAACAGCTGTAATATCACGAGAGGCAATGACAATTCGTTCTAATTCATTTTTTTGATTAAAAATAGGATTCCCGACAGCCAGGATTTTCCTTCCAAATCGATTATGCTGGACTATCGAAATTTTCTTTTTTTCCTCCATTACTTTTCTTGTAACAGAAGGCTTAAACCAGCCCTTTTCTTCAAGTTCTAAAATATTTTCACCAATGACCGTCTCCGGATTCACTCCCCATAAATGATGCGTGCTTCGATTGGAAACCCGAATAATTTTGCCATAGCTGTCAACTACCAAGACCTCATCATAAACCGATTCGACAATCGCTTCTAAATCAGTGGTAATCGCCCTCAAATCTTTGGAGTACATTTGCTTTACGTACTCTATTTCTATTGATTTTTGATCAGTCCAGCCCATTATATTCCCTGTACTGTTGACCAACAGGGCATAGGAGAAATTATCTTTGAATTGAGATAGCAGCTCCTGGTCCGCCCCCATAATAAAATCTGAATGATAGACCAACTTTTGTTCAGGCTGGTCTTTTTGCATTAAAAGGTGCAAGCTATCACAAATCCCAACAGGCTTTCCCTCTGATTCTATTACCAATAACCGGACACCAGATTGAAGCATAGTATCCAGGGCTTCCTTTACGTTTGTCGAGGTATTGATTACGGCAAAGTCTTTATTATAATTCAAGTGAATTTCTTCCTTTCCCGCTACTTAAAATCATAATCTTGCGATAATTTTTTACTACTATTATGATAACACGGTTCCAAAGAAAAAACCGCTATTAGCAGCGGCTCTACTTACCTGGTTCTTCTCTTATTTTTAAAATATGCTCTAACTGTTGGGAACAGCCTTTTTCAACTTAAGTTTTTCCATTCTACCCGATATAAATCATGTCTGCGGTCGCGCAGCTTCCTTAGTGACCCGGAATTCCGAGATCGCCTCAATATCTCAAGATCAACATCTTCAACACGTAAAAAAGACCCCTACTAAATTAGAATGTTAAGATTGTGTAATTTCCTTGTAATAAGGCTTGAAATAAAAATACAGGTGATACTATACTTCCTTATACATATTGGAATTCATTCTTGATTAAGGTTCAAAACAAATCACAATGAAAGGATTAAGAAGAACATGCATGATCATATCATAGCTTTTATATTAGGAATTGTAGAAGGATTGACTGAATTTTTGCCAATTTCCTCTACAGGGCATTTAATTTTAGTGGGCAGCTTATTAGGGTTTAAAGGTCAAAAGGCCAATACTTTTGAGGTTGTCATACAACTTGGTTCCATGCTTGCTATCTTAGTATTGTATTGGAAAAGATATTTATCTCTATTAAATTTCAGTACGATTGGAAAGCGCGAACAGAAATTAGATGCTGTTCACATCATATTAGGAGTTATACCTGCCGCAATTGCCGGTTTGGTTCTGCATGACTTTATAAAAACTCAGCTATTTTCACCGAAGGTTGTAGTTTATAGCCTTATTGCTGGTGCTATTTTAATGCTATTCGCAGAAAAAAAGCATGGAAAATTCATCACTAATACGGTTGATGAATTGACATACAAACAAGCTTTAGCCATAGGACTTTTTCAATGCTTAGCTGTTATCCCTGGTTTTTCTCGGGCTGGGTCCACCATTTCAGGAGGACTATTAGTTGGTGCAAATCATCGAACAGCCGCCGAATTTTCCTTTTTAGTCGCTCTCCCCATTATGGTGGGTGCAACAGGATTGGACTTAATTAAGAGTTTGAATTTTCTGCATACAAGTGACATTCCCATGTTTGCTATCGGTTTTATCACTGCCTTTGTAGTAGCAATGGTTGTAGCAGTCGTGTTCCTGAAATTAATTCAAAAAATCGGGTTAACTGTGTTCGCCTATTATCGAATTGTATTGGCTATTCTATTTACGGTATTTGTTATTCTTTAATATCGTTCAATACACGAAATCTACCTGCCTTAAACAAACCAAAGAGCCATAAATAAAAGGAGATAATTCTCCCCTTTTATTTATGGCTCTTACAAACTCTTTACATTCTTTTAATAGTTGGCCAAGCTTGAAAACCCGATTTCTTCAATACAATAAAAGTAACTTTATTAATTGGAGAGTGGTCAAATGGACACATTTTCTCATATCATTATTGGTTTAGGATTAGGTGCCCTTGCTCAAGTCGACCCAGCCGTCATAGATCATACATCTTTATCCCAAGCAGTCATAGCAGGTACAGTAATTGGTTCAAATGCACCTGATTTTGACATTATCTATCGCTTTAAGGGAAAAGGAAGCTATCTGCGACATCATCGAGGGATATCTCATTCGCTTCTTGCTCTTCCATTATGGGGTTTGGTTGTATCAAGCATTGTTTACCTCTTCTTCCCAAATTCTCCATTTCTCCATCTGTATTTTTGGACACTTTTAGCCGTATTGGTACATGTGTTTTTGGATTTATTTAATGTGCACGGTACGCAGGTTTTGCTGCCTTTTTCGCGAAAATGGATCGCCTTTGATTCCATCCCGCTGGTGGATCCTTATTTTTTAATCCTACATGTTCTAGGATTTAGCTTACTCCCCTTCTATCAGGCAGGGAAAACCTTTCTAATTATTTATATTTTCTTACTCCTATACCTTGTTATTCGAGCATTTTCCACCCTTTTAATAAAGATACACTTACAAAATCATTTTCAAAATGCAGTTCGATTAAAATTAATTCCACGTATGACTATGTTTAAATGGGATATTATCATTGAGACCAAGGAAGAGTTAATATTTGGAGTTTTCTTTAAAAATAGCCTTTATATTGACCACACTTTCTCCAAAAAGATTAACTTTCCGGAATTGGTCCAAGAAAGTAAAAAGGACCCTTCCGTTTTAGACTTTCTATCTAGTACACACTATGCCTATCCTTTTGTTCAGGAACGAAAAAAAGGCTTTTATGTATATTGGAAGGATTTAAGATTTCGCACAAATAAATTTTTCCCTTCACTTGTAATAATGTTCATTTCCTCTGACCTCAAAAACAAAAAGAGTTTTATAGGGAATTTTCATTCCTTAAAACAATACAAAAAAGTGCTTAGAGATTTAAAACGCATCGATTCAAATTAGTAAATTCATTTACCCGGTTTGTAAAAACTTAACATGGTTTTTACACTACTCAAATATGGAATTATTCATTTTTTGTTATGGTTTTACTAGGTCAATATGAGAGGCTGATAACATGGGGAAAACTGTACTTATTATTTCTTCAGATTATACTGGGCAAGGTCATAAAAGCATAACAGAGTCTTTATGTGAAAAAACTGAATCTCATCCTACCGTTAAAATTCATGTTGTAGATGGCTTTTCACTAGGTGGACCATTTCTAATGAATATCGGCAAATTGTATGGGCCCATTACAAGAAATTCAGAAAATCTATGGAAGTTTTTGTGGAAATTATCAGCAATTAAACCATCGTTCGTTAACAATTTGATAGAAGTTCTAATAAAAGATAACCTTCAAAAATTATTGGATGATGTGAAACCTGATATGATTTTATCTGTTCATCCTAATTTTAATGGTTCAATATTAAACATCTTAGAGAAACAACATCTCCCAATACCTTTTATTACGCTTATAGCAGATCTTGTAAATATTTATCCTTTATGGGCAGACCTAAGGGCAGATTATATTATCAGCCCCACTTTCGAAGCCCGGCACAGGTGTTTAGAATTTGGGATTTCTAATGAGAAAATAAAAGTTTTAGGATTTCCAGTGCGTTCTAGATTTTTCAAAAAAAATAAAATTGAAAAAGTTCGTTATAAAAAAGAACAACCCTTCACATGCCTAATCATGAGCGGCGGTGAGGGCGTTGGAAATATGAAGATGATCGCTGAAAACTTGCTTAATCATTTTGATTGTTCAGTAAAAATTGTAGCTGGAAGAAATGAAAAACAAAGAATTAAGCTAGAAAAATTGCTTAAAAGTCAATATGGAGATAAAGTAGAAATTTACGGTTTTATCAAAAACATTCAGGACCTAATGTTAGCTTCTGATATCATTTTTACTAGAGGAAGTCCTAATGTCATGTTTGAAGCGATTGCTTCTAATACTCCTCTAATCATCACAGGGGCCTTGCCAGGTCAAGAGGAAGATAATCCTGCTTTTGTTGAAAAATTAAATTTGGGAGTGGTATGTAAAAATCCGAATGATATTAAACATACCATCAACACATTGCTTGAAAATAACGGTGAAAAACTAAACATGATGAAGAAATGCCAGCAGGAATTTATCAATTCAAATGCTGCAGAAGATATCTTCCGATTTATATTAGAAGCTGCAGATCCTTATTATGAAGTGAAAATACTACCCAAAAAGAGGCGATTACTATAATAATCGCCTTTCTTCCATTATTTATGGAATCGAATTATTTGCGTTTATATAACCTGCTCCGTATATATTGTCATCTTTTTCTCTCCATAAGTCGGCACCGTTTTTTAGCATGTTTTTTACATCATCTGGCTTTAAATTAGGATTTTGCTGCTTGATCAATGCTATAATGCCGGCACAAATCGGTGTTGCCATCGAGGTACCGGATAAAACAAAGTAATCATTATCTACCCGGCTTGATTTTTGCAGCTTGTCCAAATAAGAATTAGGTGAACGTAGTGAAATAATGTTTACTCCTGGTGCAAGGATATCCGGCTTTGTTGCGCCGTAGATCGTCGGTCCTCTACTCGAAAAGCTGGCCACATCATCATCACTTCTCGTCTCAGCCGTATTACGGTCATCTAATGCCCCGACTGTGATGACTTGGTCACTAATACCAGGACTTGCGATTGTTTTCGCATCCGGACCTTCATTCCCCGCAGCCACGCACACAACAATTCCAGAGACCCAAGCTTCCTCGACAATTTTTACCATCGGGTCATCATTTTCACTTGAAAACTGCTGTGCTGAACTGCCTAATGACATACTGATGATATCAATTTTATTTGGAGGATTTGTCTCATTATACTGAATGCACCATTCAACCCCATCCATGACGGTTTCTAAAGAACCCGACCCTAATTTATCCAGCACCTTCACACCAATCAGATTCGCTTCCGGTGCTGGTCCAGCATAACGAAACCCGGATGCCAGTCCATTCCCTGCTGCATCACCGGCGCAATGTGTCCCGTGGCCATTATCATCATAAGGATCTGTTAGGTTATTAATAAAATCCTTAAAATTGATAATTCTTTCCCCTAAATCCTGGTGTGAGTAAATTCCCGTATCGACAATCGCGATTGTTACTCCTTTGCCGGTTAACACCTGGTTGTTTCTAACCACTTTTTTTGCTCCAGCTGAAGGGATAGCCACATCAAGTAAGGCTTTCACCTCTCTGTTTAAATAGATTTTATGAATATGTTCACAGCCTGATAGTATCGCTTCTAATCCATTGGGGGTTACATCGGCACTGCAGCACGATACCCTCGGAAAATCCCGCTTCATCTTATTTCTTACATGTTGGTTCATGATTTCCTTTACGTCATCGCAGCCCGTTTGATAACAGCCTTTTTTAAACTCGATAATGACGGAAAGCTTTTTTCCTTTTTTGATAAATTCCTCAAACATGTTGTGCAAAAAACAAGGTGTCCATTTGAATGGTTTATAAAGGTTCAAAATTTCTTCACGCAATGGCCGTTCCAGCTTATGTGCATGGGCTCGTACCATTTGGACCATTGAATAACCAAACATCAGCATTCTCCTTTTCATAGTTTTTTTATAGACTATGAAAGAAAGAAAATATCGTAACGGTAGTAGTCTATTCTTTATAAAAAAGGCTCTTATTTAATAGATTAATGATTACAGCTGTTTGCATTGATTTTACAAAAATTCTGTATTCCAATATGATAAAGACTATATCGATGAACTTTTCTAAAAAAGAGGGCGGAATGATGCTGCAAAAGTTTGGTTTTTCACAGTACGAAAGCAAGGTTTATGAAATCCTTTCCTCCAATGATGGGCCGCTCGATGCGACACAAATTGTAAAATACTCCGGGGTCCCAAAAGCAAAGGTATATGAAGTGTTAACACGAATGATTGAAAAAGGGCTGGTGCTGGATTCTGTTTCCGAAAAGAAAAAGCTCTATACGGCACTGCCGTTGAATCTTGTTATAGAAATGCTGACAAAGCAATTCCAAGACAATATCAATCATTTGAAACAAAATTCATCCAAAAAACAAATTACCGATGACCGGGTGTGGAGCTTAAAAGTCGATTCCTCGATTCAATTAAAATGTAAACAATTGCTTCAAGAGGCAAAGAAGTCGATTCAGATTTCTCTTTGGAAAGATGACTTTCAAGAAGTTTTGCCCATTTTACTCGAAAAAGAACAAACAGGGGTGAAAGTAGAGGCACTTGTTGTTGGGGATGTGGAAGCAGACGTTTCTTCGCTCACGGTTTTGTCTCCTAATGAAGAACACCGCATGTTGGAGAATAGCCGCTTAATCATTATTGATGAAGAAGAGATTCTGTTCGCAGGTGTCGAAAACGATGCATGGCAGGCGATGATTACAAAGTCACCGCCATTTGTAAAATTTTTCGCCGACTTCTTTTATCACGATGTGGCCTTAGCCAAGATTACGAAAAGATTTGAAGACATTTTAATGCAGGATGAGGAAATCAAGAGCCTTTTAATGAGGCTTCGATATTAAAAAAAGCAGCGGGGTTGACCCGCTGCTTTTATTTTATAATCGTTTCAAGCGCAATAACTGCCATATCATTAAATGTGGTTTGCCGTTCTTCGGCTGTTGTTTCTTCCCCGGTAAAAATATGATCACTAACGGTTAAAATCGATAGGGCATTCACGCCATATTTTGCAGCCAGCGTATATAATGCGGTGGTTTCCATTTCCACTGCGAGCACACCATAATCAGCCAGTTTTTTCACAATATCCATGCTGTCACGGTAGAATACATCCGCAGACAATACATTGCCAACCTTTATTTCCATGCCTTTTTGTGTGCCTGCTTGATAGGCATTCTGCAGCAAATTAAAGTTGGCACACGGCGCATAATCAATTCCTGGAAAAGCCATCCGATTCGAATTGGAATCTGTTGAGGAAGTCATCGCTAGAACCACATCCCGGACGTTTATATCCTTCTGAATTGCCCCGCAGGAACCGACACGAATTAGGTTTTTCACCCCGTATTCACGGATTAATTCATTTACATAAATAGAAATTGATGGAATCCCCATCCCCGTACCTTGAACGGATACTCTTTTCCCTTTATAAGTTCCTGTGAAGCCAAGCATGCCGCGCACTTCATTATAACAAGTAACATCTTCCAAAAAAGTTTCCGCGATATATTTGGCACGCAAAGGATCTCCCGGTAGCAAAATATTTTCTGCAATTTCCCCTTGTTCTGCATTGATATGAACACTCATTCGACCATGATCATGGAGAGGAATATCCCCTACTCCATCATCATGCTCACCTCCTCTTTTCTATTTTCAGTTGTTTTTCTTGTAATGGAAAAAATGGCGCAAAGTAATGAAAGGATGATGAATACTCCGCCCACCGACGCATTCGCTTGAACTGAATACTGATTGATAACCATTCCTCCAATTACGGAACCTAAGGCAATCCCAATATGCAAGGCTGAGTTATTCAAGCTTTGCTGGATATCTGACGTTTCCGGCGCAGTTTCAATTAAATAGTTTTGCTGCGCAGGTGTAATCGCCCAGCTTAACATGCTCCAAACCATCATGACGATAACAAAAAGTGTAATCGAGAAAGTGACAGTCGGCAAAATAAACAGAGCAACCGCAAACACTACCACAATGGTTATGATGCTTTTCTTTGAACCCCATTTGTCTGCCAGCCAACCGCCAAAGCCGCCGCCGAAGACAGCTGAAATGCCAAAGATAAAGTAGAATATGCTGACCCAGGTTGCATCTAAATGTAGGGTTGTTTTTAAAAATGGAGTTAGATACGCATAGAGAGTTAAATGCCCCGTTAAAAATAAAACAGATGTTAATTGTGCTGATAAGGTCTTTGAATTTTTTAATGTTTGTAATTGCTGTTTTAGCGAAATCATTGGTTTAGGCTCAATTTTATTTAAAAAGGCATACACCCCGGCCATCGAAATCAGCGTTAACACCGCGATAAACAGAAACGGTGAGCGCCAGCCAAAATGGTTCCCAATCACAAGTCCAATCGGTACCCCTAATACAAGTGACCCGCTGATTCCCATAAAAATGACTCCGATCGCCCTCGCCCGATACTTTTCTTTTACAATACTTGAAGCAATGGTTACGGAAAGAACCACTAATAGTGATCCACTTGCAGCTGAGATGATTCTTGAAAGAAATAAAACGAGAAAATTAGGGCTGAGAAAGGTCATCATATTCCCGAATAAAAAGATAAGTAATGTCCAAAGCAGCAGCCGTTTTCTTTCGATTTTTGCCGTTACGGTCAAAAGGACCGGTGAGGCAATAGCAAAAACAAGCGAATAAACCGTGATGAGTTCTCCCGCGGTACTAATTGAAATGCCAAGACCGTCTGAGACAATGTCAAGAATCCCGCCGACTATCAACTCAGCCATTCCGACCACAAATGAAACGATGGCTAAAAGATAGATCCTAAAATTCAATTGGTGACTCCTCCTTTCGGCTGGTTAGTTTTTTAAATGTTTATTTTGGTTACTACTATTATAGTAACCTTAATAAATATTCTATGCAAGGATTTTTTTTAGCATGGAAAAATCAATGAAATCTTAGGAAAAACTAGCTGGAAGGTTCTATGCGACCGAATCAAGGGAAGAATCTCGTCCACGGTAGTGTAGCCGGGCTCTATGCGACTGAATCAGGGAAAGAATCTCGTCCACGGTAGCGCAGCTGGGTTCTATACGACCCAATCAGGGGAAGAGTCCCGTCCACGGTAGTGTAGCCGGGCTCTATGCGACTGAATCAGGGAAAGAATCTCGTCCACGGTAGCGTAGCTGGGTTCTATGCGACCCAATCAGGGGAAGAGTCCCGCCACGGTAGCGCAGCCGGGTTCTATGCGACCCAATCAGGGGAAGGGTTCCGCCCACGGTAGCGTAGCTGGGTTCTATGCGACCCAATCAGGGGAAGAGTCCCGCCACGGTAGCGCAGCCGGGTTCTATGCGACCGAATCAGGGGAAGGGTTCCGCCCACGGTAGCGTAGCTGGGTTCTATGCGACCGAATCAAGAGAAGAGTCCCGTCCACGGTAGTGTAGCCGGGTTCTATGCGACCGAATCCAGAAAAGAATCCCGTCTTCGGTAGCCTATATAAATTCTTTTAATGACAGGCACCACGTGAAGAACTGCAAAATACAGCACCCAACAAAAAAAGGCGGTTCGTTGAGCACTTGTGCACTCAGGTAACCGCCTTACTCTGTACTTCCGTTATTTTGTTACTTTGATCGTATATGGCTTGATTGTTGCGTTGCCATTTACATCCCTAACCTTGATATAGTATTTTCCTTTTTTGAGATGAACGCGCATGACTTCCGATTGCCCTTGCGCATAATAATCTGCATAGGCAACTCTTTTGCCTTTTTGGTAAAGGGAGATTACCCCATCAATCTCAGGACCGCCCGAAACCGAAATGTATCCATTCCATTTGTCCTTTACATTTAACACATACCAGTCCTCGTCGCCATATCCGACACCACTGTTTAAATTACCAGTAGCCATCAGCGTATGGGAGCTTGTCTTTTTCAAGGCAAGCGGCTTGGAAGGAATATTGTTCTTTACTTTCGATTTTGCGTCTTCGTCCTTTGCTGGAACTGGGGTAATCGATAAATTATACGGTACCAATGAAATTTGTGAAGAACTAGCTGTGAGCCCAATAATCACCACGATATAGTTGCTGCCCTTTTCCACTTTAAAGGAGCCGTAATTATTGGGTGCCCCCTCAAACAGTCCTTTCGCCATGACGCTGGCCATTTCTGCATCTGCCTCATCAATTTTCCGATTCTTATTGACATCCTTGTAAACAATCGCAGCTCCGTAAATTTGTGAGAAAAGCTCTTTTGGATATTTTTTCTGCAAAGCAGCACTAGGTTTTCCGCTCTCAAATAGCAGACTGTAAATACTTGATTTTTTCCCTGTCAAATAAAACATATCAACATCATTTGGTGTCGCAAAATTCCCATGAATCGTCGAGGGCGGAAGATTTTTTGGAACTGTATCATTGTCCTCATACTGATCTCCGGCATTCGTAATGATTAACTTCGATGATAATTGATACGGATCAAAGGAAGTACCTCCTCCTGTCATTGGATTCCCCATAAAGTGGATAAGATAGGTTTCATTCTCTTTCAATCCAGCAAAAATGTTATTGGTTAATTCTCCTGAAAACCAGCTCGCATCATTCATATTGGATCCTACTAAATTAAAATCAACGATGTCTTTACCATTTTCATCCTTTCCGTTAAGCACATGCACAATTTCTATATAGGGCTTCCTTAAAAGTCCTTTAGGCAGACTTAATTGATAAATCCCCGTTTTAGACGGCTTAATCTGATACCAATCCTCATCATCCGGCGTTTGCAAATAACCAACAAGTGTTTTACCGGCAGGCGAAGAAACGGCGCCATCTAAAATCGATTGATAATAATCAGAAAGAGAGCCATCCGGATTCGTATTACTGCTATGGTCTTCATCCGGCGGAATCACCTTTCCTTGAATTTTAACGGTATAGGGCTCAAGTGATGATTGCGCTTCCTCACTCGACTTGTCAACAAGAACCATCCCTTTATCATCTGCAAATTCCAGCATTGGCTTGCTCGAAACCTTGACTAAATATTCTGTATTAGGCTGAGCAGGGAACGTCAACGTTTCCCCTTCACCCATTCCTTTACTATCTGCGGCTGCAAGTGGCGGGAGCTGATCAAGCGGTACATTACTATCCTTGCCGTTTTCATCCTTTTTTTCCGTATCTCCGTTCACCGCAGACAGACTATAGACTTGAATATTTGTATCAATCCCCGGAATCCCAGACAGCTCTACTTTCGCAGCATTCTCATTTTTCGTCTTAAGAAAAAAGTAATCATCATCCCCATTTTCCCCCATTAACCTTTGCTGTGCGGATGTAAAGGGCAATGATGTTACCGCTATTGGGGCGTCCGATGTCGACTCGTCAGCAGGCATTTCAGCAGAGCGTTTAATGGAAAGATGATAGGTTGACTGTTTTGCTGATGAATCGTCATAATTTCCATTGATATCATTCACACCAATTGCCATCATTCCGGAAAAAGGAACCTGGATTAGTTTCCCTTCTGTTTTTCCTGCTTGTACCTTGTTTACATCAATCGAAAGGCTCTGGTCCTCTCCATAAACGCGAAGGGTCATTTTATAATCAAATTGTTTTGCCCCCGCAAGCGCCGTTTGGATATACTCACCCTTTTGAACAGGAAACTGGTACCACTTTTGCTGCCGTGGTTTCATTAACGATCCTGTTACTTCCTTTGTTCTTTTCACTGTAAGCGCCGTTGCATTTTGCAAAATTTCCTTCTTCGTCCATGCGGTGCTTACAAAAGAAGGAAGTTTTTTAATATCATATTTCAATGCTGCAACGGGATTGACGAGACCCTTTCCGTATGTAACGTCGTATCCTTTCGCTCCTAAATCGTTGGCTGTATGCTCAAGAATATATTCAACCTGAGCTGGTTTTAATTTCGGGTACTTGGATATAAGCAAGGAGGCTACCCCCGCCACCATGGGTGAAGCCATGGATGTTCCGCTCAAAGTTCGAAAGGTTGATTTTTTCTCATAATCATAGAATGGGGCATAAATATCCTCCCCTGGTGCGACGATGTCCATCGATGGACCATAGGACGAGAAATAACTTAAATGCTTCGATTTATTGATAGAGCCGACCCCAATGACACCTTCGTAGCTTGCCGGATAATTCGGAGCAGAAGTCCCATCATTTCCGGAAGCTGCAACAATGGTTACCCCTTTTTGAATCGCAGTTTTAACCGCATCTCCTAAAATAGAAGAGGGAATGGGCGAACCAAGACTCATATTAATCAATTTTGCACCGTGGTTTGCTGCGTATAGAACTGCCTGAGCAATCGTATAGTCCGTAATAAAACCATCACGATCAAAAACATCGATCGGCAGTATTTTTACATTCGGATTGATTCCATAACCGCCAATGCCATTTCCTTTTGCTGCAGCAATAATACCTGTCACATGGGTGCCGTGCTGGTCAGGGGCTCCATGATTCATTGGATTAATTTCATTTACGGCTGGAAGCACTTTTCCTTTTAGTTCTGGATGGTTCCCGTCAATTCCTGTATCAATGATGGCAATCGTTACTTTACTTTTCCCCGCTAGTTTTTGGGCTTCGGTGATATTTAACATCGATAGATAGTATTCATCCTTTTCCTTCGGATCTGAAGGTACCGAAAATGGTTTATAGAGGACACTTCTTTCCACCGAAAGAACCTTGCTATTTTTTTGAAATGCTTGGGTTACCTTTTGAAGATTGTCCTTTTTTAGCAGCTTGACCACCATGTATCCCAGCTTTTCCACATTTTGAACGACAATATAATCTTTGTTTGCCCCTGTTACTTCACCGAGCAAAAGTGGCTGCTTATACTTGATGATGAGAGTATCTTCGCTAAATAATGGAGTCTTGTTTTCCTCAAGCCTTTGCTTTAGTGATGCTGTTTTCTGTTGAATCAATGCCTTTGATGTACTTAACTTGCTTGCTGCCGATACATTGACAGTGGTAGTCATAAGTGTCGATGTCACTAGTGTTGCGCCAATTCCAATTGCACTAAGTTTTCGCCAAACTGACTTCATGGATCTCCCTCTTTTCTATGAAACTAGCAATATCATACCATATGTTTCCAAAATATAAGTATTTTGTTTTAGGTAAATTTCCACTCTTTTTCGACAAACATAGGGGGCAAAAAAAGAGACATCAGGTCTTAAACCCTGATATCCCTATGCTTTTTAAAAATCAATATGATCCGGATCTGGTCCAACTCGATGATTTTGATTCAACTGGTCAATCCTCCCCATCTCTTCTTTCGTCAACATAAAATCAAAAACCGAGGCGTTTTCGACGATACGATACTCTTTCGTAGATTTCGGAATCGTCACAACCCCATTTTGCAAGTCCCAGCTCAAAATGACTTGTGCAGCTGATTTATTATACTTTGAGGCAATTTCTTTCAGTACAGGGTTATCAAGCAATTGTCCCTGCATCAGCGGCGACCAAGCCTCCAGCTGTATATCATGCTCCCGGCAAAATGCTTGAAGTGTTTTTGGGTTAGGCGAGGATGGTATTCAACCTGGTTTACCACTGGTTTGATTTCTGCGTCTTTCATTAAAGCCTCAAGATGGTGGATTTGAAAATTACTCACCCCTATTGCTTTAACCCTTCCCTCTTTATAAAGAGTTTCTAATGCTCTCCAAGCCTCTTTATATTTCCCATCAACAGGCCAGTGAATGAGATATAGATCCAAGTACTCTAAACCTAGTTTCTGCAGGCTTGTTTCATAGGCTGCTAGAGTGGATTCATATCCTAAGTCGGAGTTCCAAACCTTTGAGGTTACAAATAATTCTTCTCTAGCAATTCCAGCCTCTTCTAGTCCTTTACGAATCCCCTTTCCGACTCCTTCTTCATTTCCGTAAATCGCAGCTGTATCGACACTGCGATAACCATGTTTTATCGCAGTTCTAACCGCATGGACCAGCTCAGGACCTTCTTCTACTTTAAATACGCCAAGGCCAAACCAAGGCATTTTGACACCGTTATTTAATAGTGTTGTATCTTGTAAGTTTTTCATCATTATCCTCCTCATTTTTAAGAAATCTTTTGTAAAACGATTTTTTCATCCTTCCGTTCTAAAGCAAGACTCCAACCTGTTAGCATAACAGCACCTAAAACCATTAATGCACCTGCCTCGGCTGTATGAATCAATCCAATCGAATCGGTAATGACACCGCCCAAATAAGACCCAATTGCTATTCCAGCGTTAAATGCGGCAATATTGATTGCAGAAGCGATATCTACCGCACTCGGTACAAAACGCTCAGCCAACATCACAACATATACCTGTAATCCTGGAACATTCATGAAGGCTAATACCCCCATAAATATAATCGTGATTAAGCCGGCGACTTTATATGGAGCCGTAAAGGTTAAAACGAAAAGCACAATAGCTTGTAGAATAAACATATAGAATAAGGCTGAAATCGGCTTTCGGTTGGCTGCTTTTCCGCCAATCACATTACCAATTGCAATCGCGAGTCCATATACGAGTAAAATCACCGCTACAGACCCTTGTTTAAATCCTGTAATTTCTTGAAGTAAGGGCGATAGATAGGTAAAGACTACAAACGTACCGCCATACCCTAAAGCGGTAATAATGAATAGAAGTAATAACCGGCCATTGGTAACAAGTTTCAACTGGTCACGGAATGTGGTCTTGATTCCTTTTGGCATATCAGCAGGTATTAACAGACTGTTAGCAATGAAAGCAATCACCCCAACCGCGACAATTGCCATAAAGGCGAATCTCCAGCCAAATTGCTGACCAATAAAGGTTCCGAACGGAACACCTGTCACAGTAGCGACGGTGAGCCCTGTAAACATAATCGAAATTGCACTTGCCCGGCGATTTTCCGGTACTAGATTCGCTGCAATGGTGGAGCCAATTGACATAAATACACCATGTGAAAACGCAGAAACAACACGGGCCACAAGCAAAATCTCTACCACGGTTGCACTTGCAGCAATACTATTTCCGATAATAAAAATAATCATGATCCAAAGCAATAATGATTTTCGCGACATTCTCGATGTCAACGAGGTTAGAATCGGTGCTCCAAAGGTCACTCCCAATGCATATAACGAAACGGTTAATCCTGCAGTTGTAACGGATATTTTTAAATCCTTCGCGATAAGTGGCAGCAATCCGACACTGATAAATTCTGTAGTTCCAATTGCAAACGCACTGACAGCTAAAGCGATTAGAGCAAAAGTACTTCTTTTTTTATCTAAAGCCATTTTTTCTCCTCCTTATTAATTTAGTTGTTTCTGGCAAACTATATAAATGTATGGTTTTTATCGGTCGGCAAATGTTATTATGAGATATAGATGACATAAAGAAAAGTACGCACTTTAAAGTGATATAAGCACCTAAAAGTAACATAGGTACTTTTTAGTTCCTATAGGAAGGGAGAAAAAATGCAGAAGAAATACAATATTTCAGTTGAAGCAACGCTTGAAGTAATCGGCGGTAAATGGAAGTGTGTGATTCTTTGCCATCTGACTCATGGAAAAAAACGGACTAGTGAGTTAAAACGTCTAATGCCAAACATTACGCAGAAAATGCTTACTCAACAATTACGAGAATTGGAAGAAGACGGGGTTGTGAAGCGAATTGTCCATAACCAGGTCCCTCCTAAAGTAGAGTATGAGCTTAGTGAATATGGATGGAGTTTAAAGGGCATTTTAGACTCTCTTTGTGCATGGGGAGAAAAACATATTACCAAAGTATACGGGGATAAATTTGCCGTCTTGGAAGAAAACATATTAAATGATCATTTGAAATAATAGGTAGAAAAAAGAAGGCAGTTGAAAAAGAATTTTCAGCTGCCTTCTTTTTAATAGGTTTCATAGATAATTTTTCCTGTCTGGGTGGTATCATAATCTCCCAAAGAGTTAATTTCCTTTTTAAATTGCCTAGAGGATAAAATCCCTTTTATCGTAGTAATCAGTTGTTCTGTTTCCAAAGTTTTTAGAATCACCAGATCATAACGTTCTGTAATTAAGGGAATAAAATCGATTCCAACGATCTTGGCTGCTTTTTCGATTCCGACTCCTACATCAGCCGCCCCTGAAGAAATAACGGATGCAACACTTAAATGGTTTGACTCTTCACGCTCATAGCCATTAATATCTCGTGGTGAAATTTGGTTGAGCCGAAGTTGCTCATCAAGAAGAATCCTTGCTCCCGACCCTTTTTCCCGATTAACCATTTTTATATGATTCTGTTTTAGGTCTGTCCAAGAAGTAATATTTTGAGGGTTTCCCTTTTTCACATAAAAACCAGCTTTTCTTGAGAGAAGGTTGAGTAAAATATAAGGATAGCCTACTAAAATTTTCTTTATGTATGGGAGATTATATTCTCCTGTATCCCCATCAAAAAGATGCAAACTCACAATATCACCTTCGCCATTGTACATGGAGATAAGACTGTTCAAACTTCCTGTATAAGAACGGAGCGGCTTATAGGAAGAATTCCCCTCAATATGTTTACCGAGAATATCCAAAACCATGTCCTGCCCGCTAATAATAATATTGTTGGAATCCTTTGTATCGTTTCTGTGAAGGTCGACAACAGGTGCTTTTATATTTGTCCTTTGATTGGTTTTTTGATTGTTAATATAATGGTCAAGGTCTACTGCATCAATTCTCATTTGCCGTCCCACACGAAAAGCAGGTAGTTCCCCTTTTTTCACAAGGTCATAAAGCGTTAATTTCGATACTTTTAATAGCTGTGATACTTCTTCAATCGTATAGGATAGCTCCTTCGACATTTGCATCTCCTCCATCTATATTTTAACTTACTGTTTGAAGAAAAAAAATGAAGCATGTGATATTTCTTATACTATTTTTCGTTATAACCAATTATAATTAGTTATAAATGGTTATATCTAGTTATAAGGGGAGATGAATGATGAAGAAACAATATCTTTTATTTTTATCGATGATGCTGTTATTACTGGGAGTGGCTGGGTGTTCAACGAATGAGCAGATGAAAAAATCGGATGATAAGAAAAAAGTAGAAATAACGGTTTCAGCCGCAGCAAGTTTACAAAATGCCTTAAACGATATTAAGACCGATTTTGAAAAAGAACATCCTAATGTCGTCATAAATTATAATTTTGGTGCTTCAGGAGCCCTTCAACAACAAATTTCACAAGGAGCACCTGTTGATCTCTTCTTCTCCGCAGCAGAGGATAAATTTGATCAATTGGTACAGGACGGCTTAATTGAAAAAACAAGCGGAACAAATTTAGTTGGAAATGACTTGGTACTAGTGGTTCCAAAGAATTCAAATAAAGGAATCCAATCATTCAAAGACCTCATTAATGCCGATAAAATATCCATTGGTACACCTGAATCTGTACCGGCAGGGCAGTATGCCAAGGAGACACTAGAACATTTAAATATCTGGAAAGTAGTTGAAGGAAAAGCGGTTTATGCGAAGGATGTCCGTCAAGTACTTACATATGTGGAAACGAACAATGTGGATGCAGGGATTGTCTATAAAACAGATGCACTGATTTCTCCGAAAGTTAAGATTGTGGCAACCGCAAAGGAAAATACTCATGGACCAATTATTTATCCTGTAGGAATGATTAAAAAAAGTTCCCATCCAAAAGAAGCGCAGCTCTTTTTCGACTATCTTCAAAGTCCATCATCAATGAAGATTTTAGAAAAGTACGGGTTTAAAGGGCTTCATTAGAAAAGAGGAAGCAATTTTGCTTCCTCTTTTTTAAATAATAACCTATACTCTTACTTCGCTCGTTTGCTTAGCTTCCTGCCGCTGCTCTTTGATTAAAACTCCACCAATCAAGCCTAACAATGTGAAAATTACAGGAATGATAAAACCGTATTGGTAGCCAACACTGGCTTCTGAGGTATGGAAATAGTCTAAAACCTTCCCAAAAATACTTGGTAGCAAGACTGCACTTAAAAATCCACCCGTATTAGCGAAGCCTGATACGACTCCAACCTCTTTGATTGGAAACGATTTTCGGACAACCGCAAAGGTTAAAGAGCTTGCCCCGTTTCCATATCCAATCATAAAGAAAAGAAGCATTAACATATAGAATGGTGGTTTACCATTAAATAAAAGAAATGCAGCCCAGCTTATAAAAATAATTACATGAACAACCATATAGGGACGTTTGATGGAACCAATACGATTGGAAATCCATGTGGTCAACGGTGCCCCGATAATTGCCCCAATCAGACCAATCATGATGAACTGGCTGGCATGCGACCGCGTCAATCCATAGACATGCATCCCATATGGTACGGCCCATGAACCGATAAATCCTACATACGTACCGACAGCTCCAAAATGGCAAAGGAAGGTCGCCCAGGCTTGCCGTGTCGAGAAAATCCTGCGTAACAATTGAAGTGGATTTTCCTGTCTTTTCACCATTTTAACCTTTGGTGCTTCGTTCTTAAAAATCTGTTTTGGCTTTTTAACCAGTACGAAATATAGAAGAAATGCACAAAGACATAGAATAATACCAATAACCAAAAAGGGCGGGCGCCAACCAAATAAAGAAATCCATGATGAAAATGGAACGGTCGCCAGCAAAAATCCCATACTTCCCGCGACACCTGCCAGTCCCAGCAGTCCGACAAATTCTTTTACTTTGAACCATTGACTTAAAATTAATACAAGGTTCACCCAAATGGTCGCATCCCCCATGCCCACTAATAATCGGGAAAGAACAAGGATTGCTCCATTGGGGGCAAGACTATAAATCACTGTTCCTATCGCATTCAGCAATGCACCGATAATAAGAAAAAAATTGGGACCAAACCGATCTGACAAGATACCAATCGGAATTTGCAATCCGGCATAGGCCAAAAATTGAATACTTGTCATTAACCCAATGGTGGATGCAGTTAAATTAAAATCCTTCATTAATTGGTCCGTAATTAACCCCGGTGCTGTTCTTTGGCTGACAATTAAAAAATACGTAAACAATACCGAGGCAAAAACAACCCAACGGTATTTGCTATTTTGTTTATTCAATGGTCTCTTCTCCTGCTCGTTTTTTCTTCCTCATATTATACTCTATATTTATTTCGAATATGGAAATTTCCACTCATGGAGGCGTTTACACTTCAAAAAAAGTTTTTTCCATAAAAAAAAGGAAATACCGGAAAGATAATTTCCCTGTACTTCCTTTTAAAATTAAAGAACAGTCCACCCCTAAAGGCAAAATCAGCCTTTTGTCGACGAACGGTGCCTGTCACTCTTTTAATAGTGGGTTTTAGCGGATGTGTGCTGCCATGCTTGGAAGGGTTGCTGGTAGTTTTGGGTGAGGATTTGGGTCATTGGAATGGTGCGCTGATTCTTAGGCAGACAAAGTTGTTCATAAATAAATTGATCATTAAAGCCAATTTGTGCTGCATCCTCTGAGGTATTTGCATAATAAACGGCTTTTAATTTCGACCAATAAATGGCACCCAAGCACATTGGACATGGCTTGCAGTTTGTATAAATCTCACAATCCGTCAGTTTATAGCTGTTCAAGTGTAAACAGGCGGCACGGATGGCTTGAACTTCAGCATGGGCTGTCGGATCTTTTCCTGCTACCACTTGATTCCGTCCCGTGCTAATAACCGTTCCATTTTTGACAATAACGGCACCGAACGGGCCCCCGCTATTGGTCAGCACATTGTTAAGAGCAATATCTACTGCAGCTTTTATAAATAGGTTGTCGATCGTTATCCCCCCTGATTCCAATAAAACAATATAAGTAATAAAGCTGGTTTTTATTCACTCCTAGTATATTGCCTATAGGGGTGTATGATTCCCCATTTCTTCCCCCCCTCGACAATTTGCATATCCCAATCCATTTTAGGAAAAATACATGAGTGAGGGCTTTAATAAATCTAACTGGAAGTGTAAAAACATGCATCAACTAAGTTATCTGATTGCTCATTTCGGCTACATGGGAATCATTATCGCCCTAATTGGCGGCATTATTGGACTGCCAATTCCAGATGAGGTTCTTCTTACCTATGTGGGTTATAACGTTTTTCAAGGCAATATGAGCTTCATCCCATCCCTTTTTTGTGCGGCAATTGGCGCTTGCGGCGGGATTTCCTTAAGCTTTCTCCTGGGAGTCAAATTAGGGGTGCCCTTTTTAAATAAGTATGGCCCCAAGCTCCACATAACTGAAGCACGTGTAAATCGGACGAAAAAATTATTTGTAAAAATGGGGCCCTTCCTCTTATTTATCGGATTTTTCATTCCCGGGATTCGCCATATTACCGCCTATCTCGCCGGGATTAATAGCTATTCTTATAAAAAATTCGCCTTATTTGCCTATTCCGGGGCACTGATTTGGTGCTTTAGCTTTATCACATTGGGAAGGGTACTTGGGGAAAACTGGACGGAGGTTGGCGCCTATTTTTCAAGGTACAGTATCTTTTTAATCATCCTTTTCATCCTTCTCACCATTATTTTTTATACGTATAGGCGAAAAAGAAGAGTTGGACTAAGAACTCCTTGAAATTTGTTTCAAGGAGTTCCCCTATTAGAAACTGCTATTCCGCAGAATCAGCTTTGTGGCAATCATGATTTTTTTCGCCATTTTTCTGCCTTCTATTCTTTCTAAAAGCGTATCAACGGCTGTTTCTCCCATTAGTTCGGTATAAACCTTCACCGTGCTCAAGGATGGAAAAACATATTTTGCGAGGCTGATATCGTTCACGCCAATGATGTTTACCCGTTCCGGTACCGAGATTCCTTCCTCTAACAGTGCCCGAAGCGCACCGACGGCAATCGAATCATTTGCGGCAAAAAAGGCCGTCGGCAATTGCTCCCCATTTTCGTGAATCGCCTTTTTCATCAGCATATGACCATCCTGAACGGAAAAGCTGCCATTGTACATATAGGCTTCATTTAGCAGCCCTTTTTCAGACAAATAGTGCTTAAAGGTAGTTTCCCTCGGGTCTTCAATCATCGAAGTTTTATCTTTAAACACTTCCCTGCCGCCAATAAAACCAATCTTTTCATGACCTTTTTTAATCAGATGGCTGAGTACTTTTTTTGTTGCCTTTTCAAAGTCAATCACAATCGAATCAAATTGCTCCTCATCCGGAGAGTAATCGACAAAAACAATATTTTTGGTAATCGCACTCAAGTCTTTTACCTGTTTGCTGCTGAACTTGCCTATCGCGATCAAGCCTCGCAAATCATCCTGCTTCAAATCCTCGATATTGTCCTGAAAGTAGGCTGCCATTTGGAGATTATGATGGCGGCAGCGATTTTCTACCCCTAATCGAATCGACATATAATACAAATCTTCCAGCTCTTCTTTTTCCGTATACCACTGGAGAAGTGCGATTTTTCCGGATTCCTGCTTTCGTGCCGGCAGTTTTTTATAAGAGAGCTCTTCCGCTGCTTCAAAAATTCTTTTTTTCGTCTCATCACTGACCGACAGGGTGGTGTCATAATTCAATACGCGGGAAACCGTCGCGATTGATACGCCAGCTAATTGGGCAATATCCTTAATGGTAGCCATATTTAAAACTCCTTACTGATTAACAAAGAAACGGTATGTTGTTTTCCCAAAGTATACTTCTTCTGGATTTAAAATGATAGATGGAAACTCTGGATGATGAATCGCATCAGGAAAACCTTGTGTTTCCAAGCAAACCCCTAAATAATTCCGAGCCGGAACACCAGAAATCGAATAGGGACCTTCTAAAGAGTTTCCAGTATAGAGGACGACACATGGCTGATCTGTCGTTACTTCAAGCGTACGCCCACTTCCTTCATCTTTTAGCAAGATGCTGTTTTCGCCATTTTTCGAAAAAATCAGCGGGTGGTCGTAGCCATTTCCAACTAGAACATTTTGTTCATACGTTGAATTCATCCCATCCCGAAGCTTTCTGCCTTGGCTAAAATCAAATGGAGTTCCTTCCGCCTCGATCCATTTACCGGTTGGAATTAAATCCGGTCCCAATTCTAAAAAGCGATCGCTTTCTAGCTGGAGGATATGTTCGGCAATATCCCGTTTTAAATGACCGCTCAAATTAAAATAAGAATGATTTGTTAAATTGACCAGTGTTTTTTGATCCGTTCTCGCTTCAAACGTAATTTGTAATTCATTATCCTTTGTTAAAAGATACGTAACTGCCGTCTCTAAATTCCCTGGATAGCCTTCTTCACCATCCGGACTATGATAAAAAAACTTCACTCCGGCTGCCTGTTCCTTTTCCAGCTTTTTAGCCTGCCAAAGACATGAATTAAAGCCTTTTTGTCCGCCGTGAAGATGGTTGGCTCCCTCATTTTTTTCCAAAATAAATTCTTTTCCGTCCAATTCAAACCGGGCATCTTTGATTCGGCCTACCACCCGGCCGCAGGCGGCGCCAAAATACGGAGACCACTCTACGTAATCATTGAAGTTGTCAAATCCGAGCACCACATTTTCCATTTTTCCGTTCCTGTCCGGGACCATGATCTTCGTAATCACACAACCGAAATTTAGGCAAGAGACAGACATGCCTGAATCGGTGACCATTGTATATTCGACTACCTGCCGACTTTCAAATTCGCCGAATAATTGCTCTGTTATTTTCATCGATGATTGCTCCTCAGTTTATAATGTCGTAATAAAGCGTTTAAACCCGGCAGTTCCCGCTTCATTTCTCTTAAATACACCAGCATCCTCAAGTACCCGTAAAAACTTCTTGCCCACTTCTTCTTTTACGAATAAAACAGCATTCATTTCGTTGGAAAAACGTGCTTTTAACTGCTCAACCCACTCTAAATGGTAGTCCGCAACCACGGCTGATTGCCCTTGGATGAACGTTTCAACCTCTTCGAGTTCATCCTTTAATCGCGCCGGCAAAACGGCAAGCCCCATCACTTCAATCAATCCAATGTTTTCCTTCTTAATATGATGAACATCGTGATGTGGGTGGAAGATTCCCAGCGGATGCTCCTCACTCGTCCGGTTGTTCCGAAGAACCAAATCCAGTTCGAAAAATTCACCCTTTTTACGGGCAATCGGGGTAATGGTATTATGCGGCGTTCCGTCCGTGGCCGCGAGGATTCCAATCGAAACATCACAATAGCTTTTCCATTTGGTTAAAATATGTGCAGCGGCTTCCACAAGCGTATCTTTTTGTTCCGAACGCAGGCGAATCACCGACATCGGCCATTTCACCACAGAACCTTGAACCGTCGGAAATCCATCCATAGTAAAGGTCCAGTCGGATTCGGCTTTCGCCATCGCAAATTCGTAGTTGCCGCCCTGGTAATGGTCATGGGATAAAATCGAGCCGCCAACAATCGGCAGATCGGCATTTGAGCCAAGAAAATAATGAGGGAATTGCTCTACAAATGTTAAAATCCGCAAGAAGGTTCCCTGGCTTATTTTCATGTCTGTATGCATTTCAGACAAAACAATGCAATGCTCATTGTAGTACACATAGGGCGAGTACTGTAAATACCAATTTTGCTCCAAAAGATTCACACGGACCATCCGGTGGTTGGAGCGGGCGGGGTGGCCAATTCTTCCGGCATAGCCTTCGTTCTCAATACAAAGCAGGCATTTCGGGTAATCGTTCTTTTTCACTGCCCGCTCTAGCGCAATACTCTTCGGGTCTTTTTCCGGCTTTGATAAATTAATGGTTATATCTAATTCACCATATTCGGTAGCTGCTTTATACTCGATATTTTTGGAGATTCGTTTCATTTGGATATAGTTACTGTTTTTACTTAAGTTATAAAAATACTGGGTTGCTGTTTGTGGACTTTGTTTATATTTTTCATAAAATAACTGATTCACCGTTGACGGTCTTGCCATCAAACAGTTCATCACCTTACTTGAAAAAATTTCTTTTTCATCAAAAAGGTCCTCAATGATTCCTTGCCCGCAAGCATATTCGACAATCTGGTCAAGTAAATCGGGGATGGACGGGTTTGATTCTGTCAATGGCTCAGGTTCCTTAAACTCGGGTAATTGCAGCAGGGACAAGATTTGATTTCGGGCATAGATCTCATCTTCCTGCTGTATTAATTGGGCCGCAAGCGCTTGGTCCAGTAATAGCTGGAGAACTTGTTCAATCATTATTTTCACCTCTATTTTTGAAAAATGTGCATGAATTCTTTTTAGTCTTGATAGCCATTCGGGTATCGGTAAAATGGGTCGCGAATCCTTTTTACTTTTGATAGCCATTCGGGTGATGCTGATGCCAATTCCATGCATCACGGATGATTTCACTGATGGATGTTCTTGTTGGATTCCAGCCCAATACCTTCTTCGCTTTTTCCGAAGAAGCGATGAGAGTGCTCGGGTCTCCAGAACGGCGTTCGCCCGTAACAACAGGAAGATCAATACCCGTTACCTCTTTGGCAGTCTCAATCATTTCTTTTACCGAAAATCCTTGGCTACTGCCAAGATTGAACACATCGCTCTCCCCGCCATTTTGCAAATATTTAAGAGCTAGCAAGTGAGCAGCAATTAAATCCTCGACATGAATATAATCGCGGACACAGGTTCCATCTGCTGTGTCATAATCCTCGCCAAATACGGTTACGGCAGGTCTTTTTCCGAGGGCCGCTTCCAAAACAACGGGGATTAAATGTGTTTCCGGGTTATGGTCCTCGCCAATCTGCCCGTCCCCTCTAGCCCCGGCCACGTTAAAGTAGCGAAGTGAGACATACTTAAGATCAAAAGCCTTTTCACACCACGACATCATTTTTTCCATCGTCAACTTTGTTTCACCGTACGTATTGGATGGGACCGTGGCCGCCTCCTCTACTATAGGCATAATCGTCTGTTCGCCATAAACGGCAGCTGTTGATGAAAAGACAATGTGTTTCACCGCGAATTCCTTCATCATTTCAAGCACGATTTGTGTACCATACACATTGTTATCAAAGTATTTTAACGGCTCCGCCATCGACTCGCCTACTATAGAGTTCGCGGCAAAATGGAGAATGCCCTCAATGCTTTCTTTTTCAAAAACCGACCGCATAAACTCACGGTCGCGAATATCTCCTTCGTAAAAGTTTGCTTTTGGATGGACTGCATCCCGGTGTCCTGTTTGCAAATTATCGATTACCACGACTTGAAAATTTTGGTCAATTAACTGATATACGCCATGCGAACCAATATAGCCCGCCCCTCCTAAAACAAGAATGCTCATCTTACCGCCTCCAATTCTACTTCTTTTGCTCCGTCCCCAATACTTGCTACGTAGAAATCCGCATCATAGCCAATTTTTTCGCGATAGGCTACCCCGACATTGGCAATAAAGTTCTCTACTTCTTCATTTGCGACAATCGCAATCGCGCAGCCGCCAAAGCCGGCTCCTGTCATCCGTGCTCCTAGGACCCCTTGATGTTTCCAGGCAGCTTCTACTAAGCTATCAAGCTCGATTCCAGTTACCTCATAGTCATCCCGTAATGATAGGTGAGATTGGTTCATTAATTGACCGAAGGCCACTAGATTTCCAGCTTTTAATTCTTGAAGTGCCTTTATTGTTCTCACATTTTCATAGACCGCATGTTTCGCCCGTTTGCGAACAGTTTCGTTGGTGATGAGGGATTGATTAGCATCAAACTCTTCTTCTGAAAGCTGTCCAAGTGCTTTGATTGGCAGCTTTTGCTGCAGCTGTGGTAAGGCCTCTTCACATTCACCTCTGCGCTCATTGTATTTGGAATCCGCTAACTCGCGGCGCTTGTTCGTGTTCATGATTAAGATTTTGTGGTTTTCAAGTTTGATAGGCGCGTATGCATAGCTTAGTGTCTGGCAATCTAGTAAAATCCCGGCATCTTGTTTACCCATTCCGATTGCAAATTGGTCCATGATTCCGCTGTTGACCCCGATGAATTGATTTTCAACCTGTTTTCCAAGCTTGATTAACTCTAGGCGTGAAATCTCTAATTGATATAACCCGTTCACAAGAACCCCGGTCAAAAGTTCAATCGATGCTGATGAGGATAGCCCGGCACCATTTGGGATGTTTCCTTGGATGACGCATTCAAAGCCTGTCGGAATTGGGTATCCCGCTTCGATCATATAGCGAATCATCCCTTTTGGATAATTAGCCCAGTTATCTTTTTTTACGTAATCAAGCTGTTTCAAGTCAAATTCGATGATGCCTTTGTCCGGGAAGTTTGCTGAGTACAAACGGACCAGCTGGTCTTCACGCTTTCTTGCGACCGCATAGGTGCCATAGGTAATCGCGCAGGGAAATACATGACCGCCGTTATAATCGGTGTGCTCGCCGATTAAATTGATTCTTCCCGGGGCAAAAAATGCTTTTTCGGGTTCTGTTTGAAACAAATCTATGAATGTAGTTTTTATTGTCGTGATGTTCATTTCAGTATCCTCCATTTTCTAGGAATCTGTTACTTAGTTTTATTTTACAGCTTTTAGTAAAATTTTCGCAATTGTTTTACTAAAATTTTTACTAAAATTCAATAAAAAAGAACGGGTGGTTAGTCCGTTCTTTCGAGAGGGTATTGGGGTTTGGTTTATTGGCGACAATTTGGCTTGGCTTTTCGCCGATTTTGTCGCTTATCCTGGCTGTTGGGAACACTTTTACTCTAGTTCACGCCGATTTTGTCGCCTATCGGGCTTATTGGCGACACTTTTACTCTAGTTCAACCCAATTTTGTCGCCTATCGGGCTTATTGGCGACACTTTTACTCTAGTTCAACCCGATTTTGTCGCCTATCGGGCTTATTGGCGACACTTTTACTCTAGTTCACGCCAATTTTGTCCGTCTATCGGGCTTATTGGCGACACTTTTACTCTAGTTCGCATCAATCTTGTCGCCTATCGGGCTTATTGGCAACACTTTTACTCTAGTTCACACCGATTTTGTCACCTATCGGGCTTATTGGCGACACTTTTACTCTAGTTCACGCCAATTTTGTCATCTATCGGGCTTATTAGGGACACTTTTACAATCTTTTTTAAAGTAAGGGGTTCTTTTAAAACGAATCGAGCAAATATCACAATAAAGGCTGGCGTTGCCGAAGTGATAAGAGAGCCGGTATGGGCATCCGAAAGCTTCATTCCAATAAACTGGAAGGAAATCAAAGCAAAATATCCAATAAATCCAATCCAACCTATAATCAGCCAATCTTTCTTATCCATTTTGGCATGAACTTTTGTTTTCCTTTGAACGATATTTAAAATGGCATACAAAACAACAAATCCAATCGCATACCGTAACCAAACCAGAGTGATAGGGGGGATAAATTGGAGTACATACTTACTCACAACATACATGCCGCCCCAAATACTGGCTGCTAAAGATAAATATACTGCTCCTAATATTGAATTTTTCATTATTTATTCCCCTCTGCCTAATTGAATGAAATTCTAAAAAATCTTTAGGCGGACAGTTTTAACCTTGGAATGCTCATTTAAGGTTATACTTTTTTAAACGGTAATGTAGGCGTTGTCTACTCATACCTAAATCTTCTGCTGCTTTGGCAACATTTCCATTGTTCCGTTTAAGGGCATCAATAATGTTTTCTTTTTCCTCTCTTTTAATTTCACCTAAAATATTCGTATGAATCGTCTCATTGGCAATATCCATTTTGGTTTCGCTATTCATTTTGAAGGAATTCCTTAAATATTGAGGTATATGTTCGAACCGAATAAAAGTTTCATCAAACGAAATCAAGTTCATGGCACTTTCAAGACAATGCTTTAATTGTCGAATGTTCCCGGGCCACTGATAAGTGCGAAACATATGCAAAACCTGAGGATGAACTCCCTTAACATTTTTGTTCATTAAGTGATTATAGGACTGAATAAAAAATCCAATAAGAAGATCTAAATCGTCTAAACGGTCTCGAAGGGGCGGAATAGGTAAATAAATGACTGCCAAACGATAAAACAAATCACTTCGCAATTGTCCCTTTTCGACAGCTTCTATCGGTTCTATATTGCAACTACTAATAATTCGTACATCAACAGAAGTTTCTTGATTACCACCCAATCTCATAATCTTTTTTTCTTGCAACACTCTAAGCAATTTACTTTGTAAGGTTAGCGACATGGAGTTGATTTCATCTAAAAACAATGTTCCTCCATTGGCTTGTTCAAATAACCCCTTTCGGTCAATGGCCCCCGTAAAAACACCTTTGGTAGTTCCAAAAAGGATTCCTTCTAAAAGATTTTCCGGGATAGCTGCACAGTTTATTGCCAAAAATGGGCCTTTTGTTCGTTTACTAGCCATATGAATACTTTGGGCAAACATTTCTTTACCAGTTCCTGTTTCCCCAAAAAGGAACACTGGTGATTCACTCTGGGCAGCGGTTCTTCCTAATTTGATACTCTCTAAAATTTGCGCACTCTCACCTAAAATATCATCAAAAGTAAAATAATGGTTTTTCTTCGAATAGTTTGATTTACTTTGCTCTTGTTTGGACAATCCTATTTGTAAGATTTTATCAGCAATTTCTTTGAATTTTATAAAGTCCTTGGTAATTGCGGCCGCACCAATAATCCTTCCCTCAAAATATAAAGGTACAGCGCTGGCAACGATACTTACGTATTTTCCATTGCGAGTCACATAATTTTGAAATCTGTCTAAAATCGGTTTGCCGTCATGAAGTGCTTTTAAAACCAAAGAAGAACCTTCTGTTAAGTCATAAATATCCGTCCAGTGTTTACCAATAATGTCTTCTGATTGATAACCGTCCAATTTTTCTTGTGCAGGGTTGATAAAACGTACATATCCATTTTCATCAGCAAAGTGTATTCCCTCGTCAATGGAATTGAGTACAGTTTCGTACATTTCATTCAACCACTTTATTTCTTTATATTCATGAGTAAGTTTTATATCAATAGTAGTTTCTGATACAAGAAGGATTTCTAACTGGTTATTCCCTTCCATCATTCCCTTTTTCCTTACGACAACCTCTTTTTTCATGGATGGAATTTGGTATTGCACAAATTCATGGTCATTCATTTTTAGTCCAGGCATCAATTCTTCAATTGACAAACCTATAATTTCTTTCTCGAATAGTCCTGTTATCGTTTCCAATCTATGATTGCATTTTTCAATCTTCCCTTGACTGTTTATAACAGCAATTCCATCTTGAACATTTTGGAAAAGAAGATCGAACAAATGATGATAAATTGAATCTTTTTTGTTCATTATCGGGTCACTCCTTATATGTAAACAACTTTAATTTTAGTTATGGTAACGTTATTGATTATATTATCATTGTTTACAACAAAAAAAAGAATCTCGAAAATGTCAAGGGAGAATTCATCATATTTTCTAAAAGGAAAGTCCCGAAAATATCGGGACTTTGTTAAACATAGGAACCAACAGGTAAGCTATTTTAATCAAAACTATTTAAAAACTAAAATTGTACATATGAAATAGGATTTTTTGTCCAATCAAGAAACCTTAAAAAGTCTCGAACGGAAAGGTTTAGAGTGGCCGTATTCACATTCGGATGAAAATTGATTGTGTCTTTATCAAGCAGCTCACTGTCTAACAATACATGCACTTGCTTCTCCGTGTCATTAAGCAATCCAAAAGGACTGACTGCCCCAGGATAAACGCCCAAATGATTATTCAATCTTTCTGACGAAGCCAAACTCAGAGGAGTGCTGTTGATACGCTGAGATAAACCTTTTAAGTCTACATACTTGGCATCGGATACAATCACAAGATAGTGCTTGTCTCCTTTTCGATTTCTTAGAAACAAGTTTTTACAATGTTCCCCGGGAATAGGAGTATCCAAATTACGTATTTCTTCAACAGTAAATACAGGTCCATGTTCATAGCGTTTGAAGAAAATATTAAGCTGTTCTAGCACATCATATACCTTTTGTTCCTGCTCGGATTTCATATTGTTCTTTCCCCCCCTGAACGATGTGTTTATATAAAAATACTCAAAGTTATCTCATGTTGGTGAGCAAATCTAACAAAAACATCAGATTTATAAACCTTATCGCGCATTATAGGTTGGTTCAGCTGTTTCTACTTCTACTTCATCTTCATCATCATCGAACACTGCTTTTGGTAAACCGGTTCTTCCTCCCCAGTAATACGAAATTAAAGCTATGATAGCAATTGCGATTTGATCCCATGGACTTTTAAGAATTTTGGTGCCCCCAAAAGTGCCTAGATACGAGATAACGATAATGGCCGAATAATAGAAAACAATCCACCAAGAAGATTTTATTTGTTGTGCAAAACTCACTGTTTTTGTAGGTACAGAGTTCTTAAAGAATAGATAAATTACAAACATAACCAATTGCGATCCCAGCAACCAAGAGTTAACGCTCCATCCTCCCCAATAGACCATAAGTGAAGCGATAATAAAGGAAAGGGGTCCGACTACACTCATACCTTTTAAGTAAAACGGCCTTTGTAAATCCGGCGCATTTAACCGTAATGCATAGGCTGAAACCGGGGCTAGTGCGTAGGTTAGGACAAGTGCATTCGAAACAACGGCGATCATTGCATCCCATGATGGGAACGGCAATGTCCAGAAGATGGATAGTATTAACGAAAGCCAAAGCGCCGGACGTGGTATACCGGATTTCTCATCCACTTTTCCAAAAATCTTAAAAAAGGTACCACTCCGTGTCCAACCAAAAACAAGACGAGATGTCGTATTGAAATAAACATTGCCTGCTCCGCTGGGAGATATAACAGCATCCGTAACGATCATGATGGTAAGCCATCCTAATCCAAGTGCCACAGCAATATCTTTATAAGGGAGCAAGAATTGGCTGCCCACTGTCGCCCATCCGCCAGCCAACATATTCGTTGGAATACTTCCAATGAACGCGAGCTGAAGAAGCACATAGACGATGGCTGATAAAACGACAGATAGAATTAAAGCTATGGGTACCGTACGTTGTGGATTTTTAGCTTCACTGGCGACGGTTACAATTGGATGAAGCCCTAAATAGGCAAAAATAACTCCCCCAGTTGATATAGCGCTTTCAATTCCGGAAAAACCGAATGGAGAGAAACCATGAATATGGAAATTGGCTGATTTCAAATTTAAGAGTAAAATGATAATAGTCAGCACTGGAACGACAAACTTAATAATGGTGATGAAAATGTTTGATTTCGCAAACGTTTTGACACTCCAGTAATTAAGCAGGAAGAATGTCAAAATCAATATAAATTGCACAACCCAGCCTAATAAAGAAGGTGAGCCTGATGAACCCGGTTGGTCTAATGCGGGCCACCAAGAGGAAGCATATTGACGTGCCGCTTCGACTTCAATCGCAACAAGGCTTGAATACGCGATTAAGGAAGCGAAACCCATTAGATACCCAATTAAAGGACCGTGCGAATAAACTGGATAACGAACGATACCACCAGCCCGGGGAATGGCACCACCGAGTTCAGCGTACACAAGGCCGAGTAAAAGGATAGCAAAACCAGCGATAATCCACGAATAAATACCAGCGGGCCCCGCCATTGAAGCTACACGACTCCCTGCAAAAAGCCATCCTGAACCAAACATAGCCCCAAACCCTATAAATACAAGATCTCCCAAAGACAAATTCTTTTTAAATTTTCCATGTCCCGACATAATGTACCCCCTCTAAATAATTTGCAAATAATAAAAATCTTCAGAAAACTTTAAAGAGAATATGTTGTACAACTATCCAACTGAAAATCCAACCCAATTCCCTAAGTCTAAGCGTAAATACTAGAAGCCATTTCTCCATCCATATGTGCTGCAAACATCGCTAAATACACCAGCTAAAAGATAACTGGAACCGCAGCTGCTCCAGTAACATGAATGACAACCACATGGCATGGTCATGTATATCTTTTTTGAGGATTTGAGTTTCTATTCCTCTGATGGGGAATAGAAACTCTGCAACTATTCAAAACCCCTTGAAAACAAACAGATTCAAAATCTCAATGATAGGCTGCATACGGGTAAAACCGCGAAAATTAGTAAGCGTTTTCTATAATGTCAACTTAACTCCCACGTTGTTCGCTAATGCCTGGTTAAAGATTTCTCTCCCTACGACTACGTCACATACGGCCATTCCGATATTGCTGCACACGATCAATTCTTCTTTCGATTCTCTGCCTTTTTTAACTCCGGCAATGATTTCGCCTGTTTCACATACAATCTTTGGCAATCCATCCGGGAAATACCCCATCTGGTCAAATAATTCATGCTCTTCGATACTGTCAACGATGTATTTATCGGCTCTTTTCGATGTAACCGGATCCAAAAACGTATTCATATCGCAAGGGATAATGGTTTGACCCCTCGATACCCATTCATCTTTAATCACGGCAAGTGGTTCTTTTAAGATAACAGTGGCAGAACTTAACACTTCACAGCTTTTGGTGACCTCTTCCGGATTTTTCCCTTTCACAATCTCCACACTGATTTTAGGTTGAACCTCTTGGATCAATCGATCCATGGCCTCTTCTCTCACATCATAAATATAGATCTTTTTAAGTTTCTTTAACGTGTGTCCGATATATTTCACATGCTCAATCCCCTGAATCCCACATCCGAACATGCCAAAGGTTTCAGCATCCGGGTGTAATGCCTCAGCGGCTAAGGAGGTAACGGCAGGAGTTCTCATGGCCGTAATCCAGGCGGAATCCATTAAGGCGATCGGACAACCGGAAGATACATCGTTTAAGATCAGCAATCCCGTCGTTTGTGGTAATTGAAATTTGCTTGGATTATTAGGATAACACTCGATCCATTTCGCTCCTACGGCTTGTTTCGATGGCACATAGGCGGGCATCGCATGAAAAAAGACTTCCGGAAAAGGGTGCACACCAATTTTGGCAGGCATTTCGTATTCTTTCTTCCCATGGGCAATCAAAGCATCTTTCGTTAAATTCAGAATTTCTTTTTCCGATAGTCCAATGCCTAGCACTTCTTTTTGAGATAAATAAAGCATTTCCTTCCCAATCTCGAGGGATTCTGAGATCCAATTGTGATCCGAAGTAAAGTTCATTTTTATATCTCCTCTCATGTTGTTATCACCCTTGATGCTTTTATTAGGGGTTCCCCTGCACCGGGTTTCTTTATTATCTAATGCAACTTTCATGCCAACACACGAATCATAGATGAAAAGCAACGTTAATCTTGATTGTGAAGGGGGAGTAATATTGTTTTACAAGGATTCAAAAAATTTTGATAAAGCGATGAATAGGATTTTAAATCTAAAAAACATGTTAAAAAGTTTATTTTCCTTTATTACAAATTGGACATTTTAGACATTTTGGACATTTATCAGACATTTTAGACAAGCGTTCAAGGTGTTTTTGAAGATAGGCTTCAGGTTACAGTGTAATCAATATATTGTAACGCCCCACATATTAACGCCCAGTAGGCATATGAAAAAGCACCTCCTTAAATTGATACGTTTATAGTACCAGGAGGTGCTGCTCTTTTTATATGCGTTGTTTGAATACGGGCTGACAGCTGTCACAATGATAACAGCGCTTTCCATAAACTAAACTCCCCCATGATGTATACTTTAAAAGTTAGTCAACCATTCAAAGTACATGCATGATAGAGCTTACTTCTACCCTTCAGATATAAGAAATTAAATCTTGGGTTTTACAGTGAATTTAATGATAACAGTGCAAGCGTCGTATCTAATAGAATGTTTACACCTTTTTCACATTCTTCCCATGTGGTCAGTTCTTCCTCACAATGACTTTTTCCGTTTTTGCTTGGCACGAACAGCATCGCAGTTGGAACGAGGCTTGCGATGAATTGGGCATCATGTCCAGCACCGCTCACCATTCGCTTATTGGAAAAGCCCAGCGACTGGGCGGATTGCTCCAGATGATTCACGACTTCTTCATCAAACCAAACCGTGTCGCGTTCCCACAGCTTCGTTACTTTTATATCACAGCCTTCATTTAAGCCTAAGTTTGGTAAACTTTGGACAAAGTCTTTAAAGGTGCTGACAATCTCCGTATCCTTGTGGCGTGCTTCCAATGAAAAGACTACCTTATTCGGAATGACGGTATGAATACTTGGATAAACATTTACCCGCCCTATTGTAAATACCAAGTCCTCATCCAATGAACCTAAACGGCTGCGTATTTCATTTATTAAATTGTTTGTAGCAAATAAGGCATCTTTTCTCATGTTCATTGGGGTGGTTCCGGCATGATCGGACTCACCAGTTACCTCGATTTCGAAGCAGGCCATTCCGACAACACATTCAACGACACCAATGGAGAGCGCTTCTTTTTCAAGGATTGGTCCTTGTTCGATATGCAATTCTAAAAGTGCAGTGGCTTCTTTCAAACGGTTTGCCTCATCACCAACATACCCAATTTCGTTTAATGCATCCCCAAAAGTAATGCCGTCACTATCTTTCTTTTGTAACATAGCAGCTTTGTCAAATTTGCCGGCAATGACCCCGGAAGCCATCATCGAAGGTTCAAATCTTGCCCCCTCTTCATTTGTCCAGTTCACAATTGTAATCGGAACTTTTGGCTTTACGCCATTTTCCACGAGGGATCTGACTACTTCTAATCCGGCCACAACCCCCAGCACTCCGTCAAAACGGCCGCCTTTTTTTACCGTATCCAGATGCGAGCCAATAACGATTGGAGGTTTATTTTCCGTTCCCGCAAGTGTGGCGTACATACAACCCATATCATCCACCTTGACTGTTAAGCCGAGCTCTTCACAGCAGGACTTGAAATAATTCCTAACTAGACGGTCTTGCTCCGATAGGGCGAGGCGAGTGACCCCATTGTTTTCGGTACGGCCAAAATCGGCGAACCGCTCTAACTCCTGGTGAAGTCTTTCTCCATTAACCAATAACTTTTGACGTTGCATGATTAACCACTCCTTTTATAAAGTGAAACTTCAATCAGTGTTAACTTACTACTTTAGCAATGTTGATGTAAGCGTGTTCATTTTTTTTAATAAAGCCGGTAATCCTCATTTCAAACAGTCACAGTTATGCCTTTATGTAAATATTCAGACTTGTATATAAAATTATATACCATTCTAGCTCGTTGTCATTAGACAAAACATAAAATCTTTTCCATGAATTGTTTTATAGTTTGTAAAGTTTTTCTCCATAAAAAAACAGGAGGCATTGCCTCCCATTTTTTTATGGATTGATTTTTGTTTTGAATACTTGTTTACCATCTTTATATTCTAGAATTGTTGCTGATTTAATCGGGTTATGATTTTTGTCGATGGATACAATTCCGGTTACAAGTGATAAATCTTTAGTTTTTGCCAATGCGTCTTTGATTTTGGTTGAGTCTGTGCTGCCAGCACTCTTAATTGCATCTGCTAATAGATAAACCGTATCATAGCCAAGCGCGTTGAAAGCATTCGGTGATTCACCATTGTTCTTTTCTTTAAAAGTAGATACAAATGTTTGAATCTTTTTATCCGGGTCTTCAGATGAATAATGGTTTGTAATAAACGTATTATTCAAGGCATCCTTACCAGCGAGTTCTACTAGTTTTGGAGAATCCCAGCCATCGGCACCCATCAATGGAACATTAATTCCTAATTCGCGGGCTTGTTTAACAATTAAACCTACTTCTTCATAATATCCTGGGATAAAAATGAATTCAGGATTTTTCGACTTAATCCGAGTTAACGTAGCACGGAAGTCTGTATCCTTTGCTACATAAGCTTCTTCTGACACAACCTTGCCGCCGGCAGCTTCAAAGGTTTGTTTAAAAGCAGCGGAAAGCCCTTTTGCGTAATCACTAGAGCTGTCTGCAAAAATGGCTGCATTTTTAACTTTTAATTCTTTCGCCGCAAAGTTGGCTGCCACTGTTCCTTGGAATGGGTCAATAAAAGAAGTACGGAAAACATATTCATTTAATTTTCCATTATCTCCAACGGTTACGTTTGGACTTGTTCCAGATGGAGTTAATATCACTGTTTTTGTATCATTTGCAATTTGTGCCTGTGCAACTGTGTCACCGCTAGTAGCAGCGCCAATAATCGCATTTACATGGTCTTGGCTTGTTAATTTGATGGCACCATTGGTAGCTTCGGCAGCATCAGATTTATTATCCACCTTTACTATATCAATCTTTTTGCCGTCAATGCCGCCTTTTTTGTTGATTTCATCAACTGCAATATTAATCCCGTCAGCCAGCGATTCACCATAAGATGCAACGCCGCCTGAGAGCTCCAAGTTTACCCCAATTTTAATCGACTTGCTGCTATCGGAGCCTGAACTTGAGCCTCCATTTGCTCCCGAGCATCCAGCTAGAATTCCAGCCACTAAGCTCGAAGCCATGAAAAGTTTTGCCATTTGCTTTTTCATAAAAGTAATCTCCCTTTTCTGATTTTGTCTCTCTGATGTAATTTTTGATGTTTTCAGAATATAACTTATGGACGACCCTGTCAATGTTTTTTCAGAATAATTTTTAAATTAATTATATTTAGCCTAATCAAATCCACGAACAATTCCGGTCACTATTTTTAGTTATTTACGTACTGGAGGTCAAATTCGGATTGTGCTTCAAGGTCGAGGTCTTTTGGGATTTGCAGGTAAACAATGCCTTGGCCTTCATAGAAGTTGGATTCATGATTGAACCAGCCCGAACCGCTAAATTGATTGACCGTAAAGGCGTTTTCAAACTGAGAGAATTTCAGCTCCACTCTTTCTTGTTCGCCCAGCATGAGTGTAGCCTCTGATAATTGTATTCTTATTGGACGTTTCTTCTCGCTAATTTCACGGTGGTCCACACTTGACCTTGTTTGATAATAGACAGCTTCGATTTTCCCGTCATTCCCCTTCTTTCGTTCCACTACAACTCTTTCATTAAAGAATTCTCCGTTTTCGGACGTAATGTTCAGCTTTTTCCCATGATAATCAAAGTCCCATTTTTTCACGATAAATTGATTTCCCGTTTCAGCAATTTTCCCTTCTAAAGCCGCAACATATAATTCCGAGTTTTCTCTATTAAGGTCTTTTTCTTTAACTATTTTTCTGTCCTCCATCATGCCATTTACAGGATGTGCCACATCGAAAACAAAACAGACTAATAAAACGGTAATATATCCTCCTAATATCCAGTAAACTCTTTTTCTAAAATGATATTTTCCTTTTCGCTTACCGCTTCCTTTCATCATTTTTACCACTAAGAAGGCAATGGCCAATGCGATTAAAATAATAAAAACGATCGGTACCAGCAAATTAGCAAGCATCATGACCTGACCTCCATTCGATTCGATAAAACCACCGAACAGTAAAATAGCAATGAGGCAGTAGCGATGATTTTAATGACAAAAATAAAAGGGGAGGACTCAGTAAAGAAAATAGCAAATAGATTGATCAACAATTTTTCCTTACCAATCCCAATTCCCAAGAAAACAACCGGCAGTACGATGATGAATATTTTATGGATTTGAACAAGCATCCCAACAAAATAACCTAATGCACAAAATAGAAAAATATAAAAACTAGTTGTTATTATGCCCAGCAGAAATTTTGATGGGATAAACATTGTGCTTGAAGAAGCTACCAATTGATAACCTTTAAAATACACCATCATAACCTTTATTAAAGAAGCTGACAGCATCGATGTGACCCCACCAATAATACCTGCTGCTAGTAAAAACAATATATTCGATAAATTACTGCTGACTCTATTTGTTACAAATGCGAAATCATCATAACGATACGCCTTAGTTGTTAAATTGATAGCGGTAATAAACGCCCATAAAAACGTAAAACCGACGACCATGTCCGCTGAATAATATCGGATGCTAATATCGATGCTTTGGCTGCCCGAACCCATTTCCCCAATACCGTTAAACGAAAAGAAAACCGCAATGATCTGGATAATGACCAGTGTAATAAAAACCTGCTGGTAGGCTTTGAGTTTATAAAAAAATTGTTTTTTCACAACCTGCCCCAGACTAGGATTCGATAAAGACATCATCAATTCCACCTTTCGTTTTACCAGTTAAATAGACACATAGATCGCTAGAGTCAACCGCTGAAATCTCAATCCCGGCCGCCCGGATTTCTTTTAACTCCTCTTGGGAAAAGTCACTTTTCACCACTGCATATAAATAATTCTCTCCGATAGCCTGAGAATATAGGATTCCCCTATCTTTTACCCATTCCGTTACAATGGCAGCACTCCCCTGCAGACCGACTGCCCATTCCTTCAAATGGGTTGCCGGGATATGGAGCAGTTCCTTTCCATCTTTTATCAGCAGGATATCCTCGATTAAATCTTCTATTTCATTCAAGTGATGGCTTGAAATGATAATCGTCCGGGGATGGGCAATATAATCCTTTAGTAAGGCGCGATAAAAATCCTTGCGGACAGCGGCATCCATTCCCGATGTTGGCTCATCAAAAATGGTAAGCGGGCATTTAGCCGCTAGTCCTAAAATCATCTTAAAGGTACTTTTCATCCCTTTTGATAGACCATCAAATTGCTGGAGTGGATGGAAGGAGAAATAGTCAAAAAGACGATGAGCTAGTTCCCCATCCCAGTTTTCATAAAAGCCGGCGGCGGCTTCTAAAATCTCCATCAATCCCAAGGCTGAAGGAAGAGTCATATGCTCATGGATAAAGATGAGGTTTGCCGAAACCTTTAGGTTATTAAAGGGTTTTTCTGAAAAAGCCTTTATTTCACCGGATGTCTCTTTTAAATGGCCAGCGATGATTTTCAGTAGCGTAGTTTTTCCCGCCCCATTTCGTCCTATCAGCCCGGTAATTTTATTTTCTGCAATTTGAATTGTTATTCCATTTAATGCATTCTTTTGGCCATAGACTTTAATCAATCCATCGCATTCAATCACATTCATTTCTCTTCCTCCCCGATTTCTTCCTTTCTAATCATTTCAATTAATTCATCTTTACTTACGTTGAGTCTTGCGGACTCCATTACGATTTCCGAGACTAAACGCTTGAGCGTTTGATTTTTCCGTTTTTTTAGGATTCTATCTTTTGCGATCTCTGCAACAAACATTCCGAGTCCGCGTTTTTTATAGAGAATCTCTTCATCCGCCAATATATTGAGTCCTTTAGCAGCTGTCGCCGGATTAATATTAAACATCTCCGCAAGCTGATACTGGGAGTAAATTTTTTGGTCTTTTTCAAAATTCCCATTCAAAATTTCCGTCTCCAACCACTCTGAAATCTGTACATAAATTGGTTTTGCTCCATCCAATTGAGGAATCACCCTGCTCCTCCTCTCCTAACACGGTACATTAGTGTTGTAATGTAGTATATTATAATTTCCAAATGATAACAATAGTCTTTTGGAATTTATTTCAATAAATATAAAAAGGTGCCTGTCACCATGAAAATACATGTGACAAGCACCTTTCTTTTAAACCAATCAGAATTTTATATTACCCAACAGATCTTTTTATGCTTCTACAACTTTTGAATTTTGGTGAACTTCTTTTTCAAATTCCCCTGCGTCCTTACTTGTTACACATATTCCTATTGGTCAAGTCGGAATTATAAAAAAATTAAACCTCTTTGAAAAATACAAGGTCAAAATTCCTCCAAATAAAAAAGGAATTCCTGTCACCATTTACATGATGACAGGCACGGCCCGTGGACTTTTAGCTGATTTTGTCCATTCCAGCTGGACAGTTTTGCCGTAAACGACTCACCACGATCTCTGCAAACTTTCGACAGCGTTTAAGGTCTTGTAACTGCGGTGTTAACTCAATCTTCAAGGTAACGGCTAATTCGCTCTGGACATAAAGCATATCCCGGAACTTGTCGACAGCCCCACAAAAGTGGGGATAGAATTGATCCCCTGTACCAAAAACTCCTGTTACGATTGTCTCGGTTTCCTGATTTTCAAATGCCCAATACAGTGGCAGCATCTCTTCGGGAATTTCTCCGTTCCCCCATGTATAGGTCCCGATTACCACTGCATCATATTGACCTAATTGCCTTAGAGGAAACTCTTCAATTGAAAACATCTGAACATCTACGCCAAAGCCCTTGATAAATCCTCCTAAAATAGCTGCAAGTTCTTTCGTATTCCCTGTAACTGAGGTATAAATGATTGCTAGGTTCATACCGGGTCCTCCTACAGTTCATCAAATCCATTTGATTGTGTTACCTTTGAATAGGTCCTTGATTTTTGCTCAAAGAAATCGGACTTAGTATCATTGATCATTTCATCGCTAAATACATGGATCCACGGCATTGGGTTTTCCCGATCCGGATAGAGATTTTGTAAACCCAGCTGCCGTAGGCGTTTATTTGCCAGGTATTCAACATAATCGCTGAATTCTTTTAAATCAATTCCTTCAATATCCTTTAATATAAAGGCAGCCCACTCTTTTTCAAGCTTCGTTGCCTGGTCGATTGTTTCGTAAATATACTCCACATTTTCCTCTGTATTCAGTTCCGGATTTTCACTTAAAAGAATCCGGATAAACTGGGCGATAAAATAGGCGTGCTGCATTTCATCACGCTGGATATAGCTAATCATCGTGCTCGTTTTGAGCATCTTTTGCTGGCGGGCAAGATGATAGAAAAAGGCAAACCCGGCATAAAAATATATTCCTTCTAGATTGATAGAATTTACGGCTAATTTAAATAGGCGTATTGGTGATGGGTTTTGCCGGAAGTTCTCGTATGATTCTAAAATTAATTGGTTCCGTTTCCGGACAATGGGATCGTTTTTGGCTTGGTCGAACCGCTTATTTTGTTCGCTTAACGGCACTAGCGAGCTCAAAATATAAGAATATGATTCGGTATGAACCGCCTCCTGCTGTGAAATCACAGCAAAAATCGCCTTAAAGCTTGAGTCTGTCACATAATCCATGACCTGGCTCATGGTTGGGGTTTGCAGGCTGTCTAGGAAAGCTAATTGCGTATTAATCCTTAGAAAAACGTCCTGCTCGACCGGTGAAAGGAACTCCCATTGCTTCAGGTCATCCTGCATATTAATTTCCTGCGCCTTCCAAAAGTTTGATAGCAAGGTTTGATACAGGTCATACATTTGCGGGTAGGCAATGTCATTCCAGTTTAGCAACCCGGAGGATTTTCCATTGATGATTCCGGTTGATTTATTTGGGTATTCCGGGTTTAATAGTTTTATTTTTTTTAATGGTTGATGGATAATCATTTTGAAGACCTCCTTTAATTCTCAGGTAATTCTAGAGTTGCTTGAAGGACATTTTCTTTGTCCCCTTAGTCAAGTCCATTTATTTGTGTAAAAGTGTAAACAATAATTCAACACTATTAAAAGAATTTGTATATGCGACCGTGGACCGGATTCTTCTCTGGATTCGGTCGCATAGAACTCGGCTACGCTACCGTGGACCGGATTCTTCCTTTGATTCAGTCGCATAGAACACGGCTACGCTACCGTGGACCGGATTCTTTCCTTGATTCGGTCGCATAGAACACGGCTACGCTACCGTGGACCGGATTCTTTCCTTGATTCGGTCGCATAGAACACGACTACGCTACCGTGGACGGGATTCTTCCTTTGATTCGGTCGCATAGAACTCGGCTACGCTACCGTGGACCGGATTCTTTCCTTGATTCGGTCGCATAGAACTCGGCTACGCTACCTTGAACGGGATTCTTCCCTTGGTTCGGTCGCATAGAACACGGCTATGCTACCGTGGACGGGATTCCTCACTTGATTCGGTCGCATAGAACTCGGCTATTCTACCGTGGACGGGATTCTTCCCTTGATTCGGTCGCATAGAACCTGGCTACGCTACCGTGGACGGGATTCTTCCCTTGATTCAGTCGCATAGAACCTTGCTCTCCGCTAAATTTGTCCTTTTAAAATTTCTTTTAGGACATTTTCCCAAGCTCTCCTCGGTAATTTTATCCTTAATCCTTACAAAAGCGTATTTACGCTAGCTATGACAAGCCTCACATTCCTCTATCTCCGCCTGAGAAGTGCTCCGCACATAATAAGTTGTTTTCAGCCCCTGCTTCCATGCCTCCAGATGAAGATTCAGTAAATCCCGTGCCTTAATATCATGGCGAACATAGAGATTAAAACTGATTGCTTGGTCGATGTGGCGCTGACGGGCCGCATTTTGCCGAATACTCCAAACCTGATCCAAGTCATGGCGGGCCCGGCGGTAATATTCATAAGTCACATGATTCAAATCCGGTGCCGTCACCTTAAACTTAAAGTTTTTCTTCTCCTCCGCGTATTCAACCGAATAAATTGGGTCGATACCATCTGTTGACCCACCAATTTTGGCCGTCGAAGAATTCGGAGCAACTGCCATTAACCAGCCATTGCGGACCCCGGACCTAGAAGCCTCCTGTTTCAATGAAAGCCAGCGGTCAGTCACATATTTTTTACGCTCAAAATACTCCCCAGTCTGCCATTCCGAACCCTCAAACTTGCTGTATGCACCTTTTTCCTTAGCGAGCTTAACCGAAGAACGAATCGTATAATAAGCAATCTCCTCATATAGCTCATCCGCAAACCCCACCGCCTCTTCCGATTCCCAGTGGATTTTTTTCAAAGCAAGCAAATGGTGCCAGCCAAAGGTTCCCAGTCCAATTCCACGATACTTTTGATTCGTAACTTGTGCTTGCCCGACAGCAATCGTATTCAAATCAATCACGTTATCCAACATCCGGACCTGAATTGAAATCAGCCTCTCCAATACATCGGCCGGAACTGCTTTTGCCAAATTAATAGACGATAGATTGCAAACCACGAAATCTCCCGGTCTGCGAACAATGACAATATTCCCATCGCCATCGACGTGTTCATTAACAACAGTTGAAGCAGACATGTTTTGCGCAATTTCCGTGCATAAATTACTGCAATAGATAGAAGTCCGCCCCGTCCCCAACAAGTGTTTGTTTGGATTTTTCCGGTTCACTTCATCCCGATAGAACATATAAGGGGTCCCTGTTTCCAATTGCGAAACCATAATCCGTGCCATGATCTCCATTGCCCTATAGGTCTTACGGGGAAGAAGCGGATGGCGGACGGCTTCCTCATATTTTTCGGAAAAATAAAGCTTGCCCTCTTCATCGTAAAAATCCTCTAAGCCTAGGGGATTACCCAACTCATCCTTCCAGCCCATTATCTGTTTCACTTGATGCGGACAAAACGTAGACCACTGGCCAATACTTCTTCCGTTCTCATCCACTTCTTCAAGCTTTTTCATAAATAAATCCGGGATTGAAATGCCTGTAAAAATATCGTGCGCTTTGCGGCGTTCATCACCGTTATTCGTTTTTAAGTCAAGAAATCCATTCATAATATCCTTATGAAAAATATCTAAATAAACCGCGATGGCTCCCTGTCTTTGTCCTAACTGGTCAACACTTACCGCTGTATCATTAATCAGCCGGATCCACGGCACAACACCAGACGAATTGCCTTTAAAGCCTTTAATATCGGATCCAAGCGCACGCACCTTCCCAAAGTAAATTCCGATTCCTCCGCCATCCTTACTTAATCTGGCACTATCCCAATTATTTAAATAAATCCCGTCTAGCGAGTCATCGACCGTATCGATAAAACAGGACGACAGCTGGCCAAAGCTTTTTCCAGCGTTGGACAAGGTTGGCGTCGCCACGGTCATATAAAGATTGCTCATTGCCCAGTAAGCTTCTTTGACCAGAGCTAATCGGCGGTCAGGATGCTCTTTTTGCATCAGTGTCATCGCAATGACCATGAATCTCTCCTGTGGAAGCTCGAACAAATTTCGCTCATGGTCCTTCGCCAGATAACGGTCCGCGAGTAAAAATAATCCTATGTAATTAAACAGGTGATCTTGTTCAGCGATGATTTCCTTGCCCAACTGGTCGATTTCTTCCCGCTCATAAGAATCTAATAGTTCAATAGAGTAGATTCCTTTTTCCGTTAAAGTCTTAATCAACTGATAAAAGTCGCCATACCGTTCCTTCCGTGAATAACCGCGGTTACTTGCTGCCGTCGTATACAATTCCTGTAAATACAAGCGTGCGGCAACAAATGTCCAATTGGGCTGGTCCATCGCAATCTGGTTCAGTGCATATAATAAAGACTGTTGACCTCGTTCTTTTTCCGGTGCTAGTTGTAATTTTTCTAAAAGCTTTGACGTGTCAAGGTTATATTGCTCTCCAGCCTGCTGGATGGTTTCTAATACGTAATCCTGCGTTATCATTTAAAAATTCCTCCCATAATAAAAAAATCCGCTCGGGGCGGATTTGAGCGGATGAAACGATAACAGAATAGTAGGATTTAAAGGAGGCAAGCCTTCCTTATCCTAATTTGCCACCGTTCCAGCTCCCAATCCCCGAGGAAGTGAAACATCTCAAATTAGGACAGGTCTCCTGACTTATGCTTCTCCCTACTTTGAGCCCTTCCCGTATAAGCACCTATTTTCACAAGAAACTTATACAGTGGTCATCGCTCATTTCGTCTGCATTTACAGTTGCGGGGGCAGTTCTGGGCTCTCACCAGATTCCCTTTTAAGCCGTACGGCATCCTAACTCAAGGCTAACACAATATGTAGTTGTCGAATTTTCCTTTAAAATCAATATATAGTAATACTAATAGAATCCAACAGTTTTTTCAAGTTTAAGATCTTAATTGTTTATATAAAAAGAGCCTGCCCACTAACTCAGAGGGCAAGCTCAGATTTCATGTATCAAGCTGAGACTTTTTCAGCAAATACATGCTTCAGCTGTTTTCGAGCCCGATATAGACGGGTCTTAACAGTAGCCGATTTAAGATTTAGCAGTCTGGCAATCTCATTTTCTTTTAAACCATAATGAATTTTTAGAATCAGTACTTCTTGAAACTCTCTTGATAAATACCCCATCGTCTCGTTTACCTCTTCTTTAAATAGGCGGATTCCAACCTCCTCCTCAAGATTTTCCCCGGACCGTTCCAGCCCGATGATCGGTTCCATAATCGTGGGGTCAACGAGCATCCAGTTTTTTCGTTTTTCCATCCGTAAAAAATCAATCGCAGTCCTGGCTGTAATGGCGGACAGCCAGGCACCCAATTTATTCGAATCTTCCACTGTATCCAGTTTCTTATAGGCTTTCAAAAATGCTTCCTGGACAATATCCTCGGCAAGAAACCGGTCTTTCGCGTATGAATAAGCGATATAGTGCAGGCGCTGTGAATACTCTCTATATAATTGATTGAAATCAATGAAACCCATGATTCCACCCCCTTTATGAGATAAGCACAATTATTTGAAATGTTCTTTTACAAAATCCGGCGCATGTGCTTCATCAAAAAATAAAACTTGTTTATAGTCACCTTTCTTATAGTAAAAAACAACCGCATAATCCTTTTGAAGCTGTTCACTGGCGCTTTGTAGTGCAAGTTCAATTTGCAGCTTGTTTGTACTTTTTAGTGAATCTGTATCCTTTTCCATCTGTTGAATCGATTCCTCTGAATCAAATTCGTGGGAGAGGTCTCTCTTTACAACTAATATTTTTGAAATATCCTTAGGGGTTACCGTTGCTTTTTCCAGCAGGTTCTTTTTCTTTAACCATTTTTGGAAATTCACGTAAGTTGGCTTTAAGGTAAGGTAAAATGTCCTTCCTTTCCCCAACTCCACTTCAATCCTTGAACCCCGCTCCTGGTAATATACACTGTCCTCATAGGATTCTGCCAAAATATCAGACTTCAACAAGGAAATCGCTTCCTTGATTTCGTTCTCATCTGCTAAAGTGAGTTCTCTTCCACCGGGCGTGTTGTTGCTGATATAAATGGCCCTGATTTTACTTACATCAAGATTAAAAATCTCATTCATCGCCAGCTTATATTCTTTAGATTCATTGATTGTTTTAAATGAATCATTGTAAAGCCGCTTATCCACCCTGTACTCACGGGTTACATACTTGCCATTTTTCAATTTATATCTTAAAAATAAAACTTCGCTCAGACCCGCTTTATGTTCTTTATTCAGCTTCTTGTTTGCAATAATTTGCGTATGCAGCTTTCTAATGGCCTCAATGTTGCCTTCTTCCTTTAAGGGTTTTGGCACGTAAAACTTTTCAGCGGATGAATATTGATTATTAAAAAGATAAGGATTATCTGTAATTAATACGTTTTGAATCTCGCTTTGTTCCGGTACCCGTTTTTCATAGACTCCTAATGTCTTAACTCCTAAAAAAAACACAGCAGTAACCGCTAAAAAAATAACCAGTCCCTTTAAGCGTTTGCGGCTAAATACCCGCCATGTTTTTTGTAAAACCATTTCCGCAATAAAATAGCCGAACACGGCCCCTATCACATAACCAAAGATGGTCCAGCCTGTGTTTGAATTTTGATAATTCTGAACCTCAGTGAAATACATTCCGCCAAGCAGCATGACGCAAATCGTTACTCCATATTTGAACACTAAACGTAAATTGACAATTGCGATTGCTTCAGAGGCAGCTTCCAATTTTCTTTTTTTATAAAAAAACAGGGAAAGGCCGTAGAGTAAAATCGAAAACAACAAATAAATGACAACGTATTTCCAGTCAAGAGTTTTCGTATTAAAGCTGGCAGCCATCGTGATGGGCGACATATTCTCCAAATTGCGATTCAAAAGATAGTCACTCGGAAACCCATAGAGCAAAATTTTTAAATTGGAGAAGACTAATATAGTAATCCCCACTGGGAACAAGACAAAAATATAAGTTAACACGGCCTGAACTACCGATAATCCTGTCATCATCGCAATAAACATACCGGCAGTAAACAAAAGCAAATCAAATAAAATGGTGGTCCCTGCCCAGGTGAAAATGTCTGTTGTGCTAAAAATCGTAGTAAGATCAAGATTTAAGCAAATAATGAATAACAAAAGAGATGTGACGGCAACCGGTAAAATCAAAAAGATGATTCCCGTAATTGCATAATGATGAAAGATTTTTTCCCTCTTTAAAGGGATACTGTGCATTAGGTCTGATGCCTGCTTCACGTGTAAAAAGCGGAATAAAAACACCGCCAGCAAAACAGGGATTATGACCATTAATCCAATTTGAATCTCAAAATCAGTTTGGAACAGACTTTGAGTATTGTTGTAATAGAATTTTTTCTCTTCTTCCGAAGAATACATCAACACCAGCTGCAGCGGTAAGGCGAACAGTAAGCCAAGAAAATAAACAATCGAAATCCAGCCCGTGCTTCTGCAAATTTGCAAAATAAGTTCTTTGTTAAACGATGACATTTTTGATGGCATAGCCGATATCCCCCATTTCGTAAATAAAGATTTCTTCGAGAGTAAGCGGCAGCAGGTCAAAAATGACCGGATTCGTCTGACGGATTTGCTTGGCGATTTGGTCCTCGTCTCCTCTAATAATGAACAAGTAAATGCTGCCCCGTTTTTCTTTATGGAGCAGGTCAAGATTTTTTAGAAGGTGTTTCGGAAGTCCATCCTTATAAGCCACCTGAACCTTTTGAACATTGGCTTTCAAATCATCCAGCTCTTTTTGCAGGATGAGCTCTCCTTTATGGATAATGCCAATATGGTCGCATATATCCTCAATTTCACGAAGATTATGGGACGAAATCAGAATAGTCATTTCCCTTTCGGCCACATCGTGAATCAGCAGATTCTTCACTTTTTTCCTTACGACTGGGTCAAGACCGTCCATTGGCTCGTCAAGAATGAGAATTTCAGGATTAGTCGAAAGGGCAAGGATGAAAGCAATCTGTCTTTGCCAGCCTTTTGAAAACGTTTGGATTTTCTTGGAAAGGTTAACTTCAAATAGTTCAGCCAGATTATAAAAACGCTCCTCGCTCCAGGTTGGATAGATATTTTTATAAAAACGTGCCATTTGCTTGGTTGTATAATGGGATAAAAAATACGGCTGATCTGGTATGTAAAAAACCTTTTGCTTCAGGCTGATGTTTTCAAATACAGGTTGACCCTCCACCGTAATTTCGCCTGACTCTTGGTGATAAATACCGGCAAGCAGCTTGATTAAGGTTGTTTTCCCCGCCCCATTGGATCCTATTAACCCGTATATGGATCCTTTTTGGATTGAAAGATCCACTTGGTCCACCGCTTTAAAGCGATCAAATGTTTTGCTGACATTTTTCATTTCAATCATTGCTTTCGCCTCCCCCTTTTGCAGCGTCTAACTCTTCGATTAATTCGATGATTTCTCTTGCCTGGATACCCAGGTATAGTGCCTCTACAATTAGCTTTTCTAGCTCCTTTTTAACCTCAGTGATTTTCTCATTGTCTCTCACTTGGCTGTTGGGACTGACAAAGCTTCCTTTGCCTTTTATAGAGTAGATAAAACCTTGGGTCTCAAGCTCCCGATAAGCCTTCTGGATGGTATTGGGATTGATGGATAGTTCAGTGGCAAGCGCCCGGACTGATGGCAGCTGCTCATCAGGTTTGACCACCTCATTCATAATCAATTCCTTCATTTTGTCGACAAGCTGTTCATAAATGGGCTTACGGCTTCGAATATCAAGCTCAAACATAAAGACCCCCATCTGTACTAAGTGTACTATTATTCGTAATACAGTTTGTATTATATTCCATCTGCTTCCAAAAGGAAAGGGAAATTCTGAAAAAATATAAAAAGCCCAGCTCAACCAAGAACCAGGCTTTGTGATATTTAGTATTTACAAGTTTTTATTTTTTCTTTGCATGTTTGCGCATGTCGAAGGCGACTGCGACGATGATGATGGCGCCTTTAACGATGAATTGGATGTATGGGCTTACTCCAAGGAATGCTAGACCGTAGTTGATGATTTGGAAAATTAGTACCCCGGTGATGACACCAGGAACAGTTCCAATCCCACCAGATAAGGAAACCCCGCCGACAACGCAGGCTGCAATTGCATCTAGCTCATACATATTACCTGTATTGTTGGTGGCACTACCAACACGTCCTGCTTCAAGCGTTCCAGAAAAACCGTATAAAATACCGGCAATCATATAAATGATAATAATGTTTCTGGCAACGTTTACCCCGGATACCTTGGCGGCTTCAGGATTTCCCCCGATGGCGTACATGTTTTTACCAAGTGTTGTTTTATTCCAAACCACCCAAATGATAGCTGTAACAATAATGGCATAAAGAACTAGATATGGAATCTCGTATTGTCCTATAGGAGTGCCACGCTGCGCAAATGTGGTAAATTTTTGGCTTAATCCGCCGATTGGCTGTGCACCGTATGGAGGACGGTCAAAGTAGATGGATGTGATCCCGTAGACACCAATCATCATCCCTAACGTGGCTATGAACGGCGGCACATGGAATTTGGAAACAATCACACCATTTAATACTCCAATAAGTCCAGTGATGGCCATTGCAATTAAAATCGGCACAAATAATGGTAATTCATGCAGGTGAGGATACATTTTATATGCATAGTCAGAAGCCTGTAAAAGAGAGGCAGACACAACAGCCGCCAGTCCAACCATCCGTCCAGCCGATAAGTCCGTTCCAGCCGTAATCAGAATTCCGGCCATTCCAAGAGCAATGATAATCCGTGAAGACGATTGGCTTAAAATATTTATTAAGTTTGTTACGGAAAGAAAGTCAGGAGAAGCAATGACAATTCCCACGACTAATAGAATTAAAAACACATAGATTACATTATTAACAAGCCATTTAGATACACTAGTTTTTTGTGTAGCCTGATTATTCATATGCATCCCCTCCTAATACAAAGCTGCTAATCGCATGATTTCTTCTTGCGATGTTGTAGCCGTTTCCACGATTCCAGCTGCTTTTCCATTACTCATGACTAAAATTCGGTCTGTAGTACCTAAAAGCTCCGGCATTTCAGATGAAATCATTATGATTCCTTTTCCCTCAGCTGCTAATTGGTTGATTAATTGGTAAATCTCAAACTTTGCGCCAACGTCAATTCCCCTCGTAGGTTCATCGAGCAACAGGATATCAGGTTTGGTTAATAGCCAGCGGCCAATGATGACCTTCTGTTGATTTCCGCCTGATAAACTGCCGATTGAGGTCTTTTGCGAAGGTGTCTTAACTTTCATCGAGTCTATTACCCATTTGGTATCATCAAAAACCTTTTTATCGGACAGGAACAAGCCTTTTGTCTTATATTGCTTCAAGTTCGAAATGATAGAATTAAAGCTGATACTAAGCTCCGGATAGATCCCCGTTGTCCGTCTTTCCTCGGTAACAAGCGCAAAGCCATTTTTGATGGCATGCTGTGGAGAAGGATTTTGGACCACTTTCCCATTCACTTCAATCGTCCCTGATTTTAAGGACCGCATCCCGAATAACGATTCCATCACTTCTGTTCGTTTCGAGCCAACCAAGCCGGCAATTCCTAAAATCTCCCCTTTTCTAAGCTCAAAATTAACGCCAGAAAAAGATCCTTCTGCTTCAGCTGTTAAATCGGACACCTTCAGAATGATATCTCCCGGCTGATTGATTTTTGTAGGGAAGCGCTGGGAGAGGTCACGTCCAACCATCAGCTTGATAATTTCATCGGTGGTTAAATCCTTGGCACTTTTTGTTGCGATATACTGTCCATCACGCATGATCGTTACTTCATCAGAAATTTTTAAAATCTCTTCCATTTTGTGCGATATATAGATGATGGCAACATTTTCACTTTGCAGCTTCCTAATAATTTTAAATAGATGATTTACTTCATTCTCTGTTAAGGAGGAAGTTGGTTCATCCATCACAATGATTTTCGAGTGGTAGGAGACGGCTTTTGCAATTTCCACCATCTGCATTTCAGAAACAGATAAGGCACTGACCTTGCTTCGTGGATCTAGATTAATATCAAGACTTTTAAAAATAGCAAGCGTATCGTCATACATTTTCTTCTCATCAATGATAATGCCTTTTTTCGGATAGCGGCCTAGCCAAATATTATCCATGAGATTTTGCTGGCGTACTTGATTAAGCTCCTGGTGAACCATGGAAACTCCGTTTTCAAGTGCTTGCTTGGAATTGGCAAACGCCACTTCTTTTCCGTCAAAAACAATCTTGCCTTCGTCCATGGAGTAAATCCCAAATAGACATTTCATCAATGTTGATTTTCCGGCGCCATTTTCACCCATTAAGGCATGAACGGATCCAGCTTTTACTTTGAGGGAAACATTTTGCAGCGCGATGACCCCTGGAAATCTTTTTGTTATATTATTCATTTCAAGTAGATTAGTAGTACTTGATTCTGACATGAGCGAACCTCCTCGCGTAGGGTGAAACTTTCATCAGGAATAAAATAAGGATGAAAAAATGTCCAGCTTCACTGAAAAAGGAAGCCTAACCCCGAACGAAGGAAAAGCATTATCTTTTCCTTCGTTCGAGGAGCGCCACTCCCCAAAGGGCTGGACTAAGGCGCTGCCTCTATGAAACTGATTTATTAGTAAAATCTTACTTATAAGCATTTTTACCTTCTTGGATGTTATCCTTTGTGATTTGTACGTAAGGGACACGAACTGCTTTTGAATCGTCCAGCTTCCACTTAGTTCCATCTAAAACATCTTTGCCTTTCGCAGCATTTGCAGCTAAGTCAATCGTGGCTTTCCCTTGGTTTTTCGCATCGTTCAAGATTGTACCAACCATTTTTCCTTTTTCAATCATTTCAAGTGCTTCTGGAATCGCGTCAACCCCTACAACCGGCATGAATTTGTCGCCTGTGAAGTAACCTGCTTTTTCAAGTGAAGCAATCGCACCTAATGCCATACCATCGTTGTTAGCAATTACGAATTCAATTTTGTCACTGTATTTTGCTAACCATGCGTCCATTTTTTCAGTCGCTTTTGTTGCATCCCACATCGCTGTATCTAACGCTAACTGTTCTACTTGAATGCCCTTTTCCTTGATTGTATCCACCGCATATTTCGTACGAGCCTCAGCATCTGGGTGCCCTGGCTCACCTTTTAATAAAACATATTGGAGTTTGCCGTCATGGTTTTTGTCCCATTTATCTTTGTTTGCTTCCCAAGCCTTCGCAATTAATTCACCTTGAAGGACACCTGATTCAGATGAAGTTGTACCAACGTAATAAGCTTTGTCATAGCCTTTCAATACAGCGGCATCCGGCTCTTTGTTAAAGAAGATAACGGGAATGTTTTTCGGCTTTGCTTTATCAATAATTGTTTGTGCTGCTTTTGGATCTACCAGATTAATAGCCAGCGATTTTGCACCTTTGGCAATCAGCGTATCCACTTGCTCAATTTGTTTCGATTGGTCATTTTGAGAGTCATTCAACATTAATTTCACATTGCCTTTTGCGCTATCATCCATTGAGCGACGCACATAAGACATGAAGTTATCGTCAAACTTATAAATCGTAGCACCGACAGCCGGAAGGTCGCCGCTCTTGCCGCTTGCAGAATCCCCGGAGGTTGAGCTGCTGCAGCCAGTAGCTAAGAGAATGCTAGAAGCAACGGATAAAGATAGGAGTAAACCTTTTTTATTATTAAACATCGAATCAATCTCCTTTATATAAAGTTATTGGAACCGGTTTCAACATTTGGTGTAAACCCTTACAATTATGGTAGCATGGGACCTACTTTTCAAATAGTTCAAAACAATAGCACTATTTTGTGATTATCTAGACTATTTTGCTTTTAAGAAAATTCCAAAAAAAATAAGACCAAAGCGGAATTGGTCTTATAAGCTATTATTCTTTTATTACCGCCTTACGGAATTCTGATGGCGATGAGCCCGCGAGCTTTTTAAACACACGGCTAAAATAATTGGGATCCTTATAACCAATTGAATAGCAAATTTCCTTCAAGCTTTTCGTCGGATCCTCCATGAGGGTTTTCGCCTCTTTAATCCGGATATCCGTTAGATAATCGATAAACGTCATCCCGAACCGGTCCTTAAACAATTTGCTAAAATAAAATGGACTTAACTCGACATACTCAGCAACCGACTCTAACGTAATCGACTCAGCATAATTTGATTCAATATAATCCTTTGCTTTTTGCAGCATTCCTTTCGCATGATTGGTCCGCCATTGTTGCACGGATTGGACAATGGATATCAGGTGTGCTTTTCCGGTTTCAAGCATCACCGCAACCTCCTCTAACTGATTGACCACAGGAGTTCTTTCCACATTCACACCTAAATCATGAAGCATACGGGAAATCAAGATAAAAAGCTCATCAAAGGATTTTTTAACCACCGATGCCTCTATTTTTAAGCTTGACTGATGTTTTGTGATAAAGGAATCAAACAAAAATAATACTTTATTGACGTCGCCTTGACGAACCGCTTCTAATAATTTTTTCTCCATCTCAAGGATCTCCGAAGCAAATGTTGACTTTTCTTGCGTGTCGGTTTGTTTTACCCCAATCAAATACTTTTGGTTTGGAGTTTTCATGAGGTGGTTCAATGCCATCACAGCCTCATGATAGGATTTATTGAGTTCATATGCATGGTTATAAGGGTGACCGACGCCAATTCGTAATTCTGCATGAAAGGACTCTTTTTGATAAAGGGACAATATACTTTCAATTACATACTGCGATAGCGATTTAAACAGCAATTTTTCATTCGTCTTTTTCCAAAGGAACAATACCGGCACTTGTGATTCTATTAATGGACCAATCATGAATTCCTGCTTTTTTACCACCAAATGAAGGGCCTCCTTCAACCAGGTATACCATTTTTGTTTTTCGGTGATGGTAAATTCCTTTTGGCCCTTTGAGTGCAAGGAAAAAAGCATGATATAGCCAGTGGTAATTTCCACCCCTAACAATTGTCCCCATTCTTCAAAGGTGATGTCTTGAACTTGATTAATAATACGGGAAGACACCCATTCTTTTTGTGCGATGGATACGGCACGGTTTAGGTTTTCCCGCAGACTTTGCTGTTCTTCTTTCTGTTTTCGTTCTTCCTGAATTTCGGCAGCCACCCGCCCGAGTGCTTCAAGAATATCTTGTTTACGGCTAGGCTTTAAAATATACTCCTTAACCCCTTGCTGCATGACTTCTTTGGCATATTCAAACGTATTAAATGCCGAAACCATGATGAATTTAATGACCGGGCCCAGCTTTTTGATTTCCTTGACAGCTTGCACCCCATCCATTCCCGGCATTTTGATATCCATAAAAATTATGTCAGGCTTGAGTTCAACTGCCAGTTCTACCGCCCTTCTCCCATTAGGGGCTTCACCGATTACTTCAACACCCTCCATGCCTTTTTGAATCATTTTTCCAATTGCTTTTCGTTCAAGGGCTTCATCATCGACAAGTAGAATTTTAAGCAAGTTCTCCTCCACCTTTCCGTTCATCAGGCAGGACTAGTCTAAACATTGTCCCTTTCTTTAATTCGGATTCAATTTCCACAATATCGTTCCGTTGATAAAATAACTGCATCCGTTTAATGACATTTTTTACACCAATACCCGTAGAGTGGCCCTTCGATTTTTCTGGCTCAAACACATCTTCTTTTTCAATCCCTTGGACATATTCATGAAGCCTTTTCTTGGTTGTCTCGTCCATGCCTCCTCCGTTATCCTTCACTTCAACGCAGATCCAGTCAATTTGCCGATAAATCGTTAAGCTGATCACAGCATTTTCCTCATATTCCTCCACCCCATGGATGAAGGCGTTTTCAACTAATGGCTGGAGAATTAAACTTGGTATTTCTATATCTAAGCAATCATCTTGAATATCTGCCTGAAATTGAATCCGTTCCCCAAATCTTGTTTGCTGGATATAAAAATATTCTTTCACAACCCTTACTTCATCTCGAAGTGTGGATGCCTTATTTAAATCGCCAAGATTATATCGGAGCAATGCGGCAACCGCTTCGATTAGCCTTGTAGTCTCTTCCGCTTCCTCTAAATAAGCCATTTTGGAGATGGTGTTCAAGGTGTTAAAAAGAAAATGGGGATTGATTTGATTTTGCAGGCTCTTTAATTCCAGTTCTTTTAAGAGCTTGTCCAATTCCGACTTTTGTTTAATTTCAATGACCAGCTGCCGGATATTCATCCGCATTTGGTTAAACATTTCCGTTAATAATTTTAATTCATCGTTTGTGGAAATTTTAATATCCTCCCCGGATAAATTTCCCTTCGAAATTTCTTTCGCCGCATTAGAGAGCTGGCGGATTGGCTTCGTGATTCCACCTGAAATCCATAAAGCAAGTAAGGTGCTTAGAAAGAAAGTGGCCGCAAATAGGGAGACTGCCATTAATTTGTAGTAATGGTTTTGCCGTTCAATTTCGCTATAAAATTTTTGATAATCTGTGAGTTTATTATTTAACAATGATAGTGTGCTTTCTTGCAGAAATGAGGCAATCTTTAATGCTTCATTGTAATGATCAGAATAGCGGTTAATATCATCTTTTTGGAAAAAATGAATGGATGCATCGCATTCCTCCAAAAAACTGTCAATCATATTTTTATAATTTACAAGGGCAATGTCATTGGTGTTCATTTCATTATATAAACTCTTTTGATCCTTAAGCAGTTTTGACTTTTTCGCTGTATAGTCCACAAAATACCGTTCATCTTTATCCAAAATATACGCATGCAGGTTTTCGGTAATTTGATTGGTCCGTTTAGAGATATCATTTAATAGGAGGAATTGTTTAAAGCTATTATCGTATTCTACCACCAGTTTTTCACTGCTATTATAAAAATAAAAACCGATGGAGGTTAACAAAACGACCAGAACGATAAAGTAAAGCAATAGTTTGGATCTAATTCGGAATAGGATCATTTTTGCCCGCCCCCAATCTGTTCTGATGTAAGTCGGACAAATCCTTCTTTCTAATTACCTGTGTTTCCGTATGAATAATCGGCGGTATATGTTTTTTCTCCATAAGCTCAACCATCATTTTTACGGAACCATATCCCATCTCATAGGGATGTTGGACAACGGTTGCATTGATTGTCCCCTTTCGAATATCTGCAATCGTTTCCGGAAGGATGTCAAAGCCGATAATATAAATGTCATTTTCTTTCTTTTTCAATTCAACTACCTTTGCAATGCTGATTCCGTCTAGGGCACTTGTCCCGTAAAAGGCGTTCACCTCAGGGTGTTCCTGCAAAATTTGATAGGCTTTTTCCGCAGCTCGAATCCTGCTGATATTTGATTCTTCAATCGCTACGATATGAATACCTTTTACATTTTTTACTGCATCCTTAAACCCTTTTACCCGCTGAATCATATGATTGGCGTAAAAATTCCCGGTAATGATGGCCACATTGGCTTTTCCCTTTGTATCGGCAATAAGAGCTTTTCCTGCCAGGTATCCTGCATGATAATTGTCCGTACCGATATAGGCAATGCGATGACTATTGGTTGTATCGGTATCAACTGTGATGACCGGAATTCCGTAAGATGAGACAACACGATTAATCAGCGGGGTAAACTGCTTGTTGCTCAGACCCTGGGTCATGATTCCATCGACCTTGGAGGCCGCTGCCATTTCAATTGTTTTTAAATGCTCATCAATATTTGCCTGTTTCGGTCCAACATACTCGAGGTCTACCCCGTATTGCTTAGCTGCAGCTTTTGCCCCTTTTTCGACAAGCCGCCAGTATTCGTTATCCATCTCCTCCGTAACGAGTACAAAATGATATCGCCCCTTTTCAACCGTTTTCTTCGCTTTCAGCAGGTCATGGGTAAAAATTTTATACCCATAAAAAATCGCAAAAGAGCAGCTGATTAGAAAACAAAGAATGCCTAAAATATAAGCCGTTTTGGTTAATCTGCTCATAAAACAACTCCAGTCTCAGTGAGTGGAAAAACTACAATTATTATACGGAATTTTCTAAAAACCAACAATTGCAAAATTGTGGGCAAAGGGACAGGCACCGTCTGTGGACACATCGCGTGATTTGTCCGCATGGAGTGGACATTAAATCCGGTTAAAAACTAATTAAACGTTTGATTAAATTCGTTTAATGCCATGGTGTATAAGGCTTTTTTGGAACTAATCAAACGTTTAGTTAAATTTTGGGGGCACATTAGAGGAAAGGGATCACTGTAGTGCTTCTAAGTAGTATAAATAAGATGAGAAATCATTTTTAATCAGCGGCAGGTTTAGCCCCATCTGCATAAGTTCGCTGCCAAAATAATCTTTGCCCCCATTGTTGATTCTGTATATTTTTTCATTATCCAATCCACGCAATTTCAAGCGCAGGAAGGGCGGGTTTGGGGAAGCCATTGTTTTAAAATAAAACAAGACTGCCTTTCCCTTATCCTCTGACACATACATCCAGGCTGAATCCATGCCAGCAAAAGGGCTCATCAGCCGGTAAAGGTCCCCAAAACAAACGATCTCTTTGATTTTGTGATACTGTTTGATCTGCTCGGCAACCAATTTTTTATCATCGCCGCTCAGTTTATCAATATTTAATTCAAAGCCCAAATTCCCCGTCATCGCCACGTGGCATCTCATTACCAGAGGTGTCGTTCTGCCCACTTGATGGTTCGGAACATCTGAAACATGGGAACCCATCACGACTGCGGGATAGACTATGCTTGTTCCATATTGGATTTTTAAACGTACGGCGGCATCGGTATTATCACTTGTCCATGTTTGCGGCATATAATAGAGCATTCCCGGGTCAAATCGGCCGCCGCCCCCGGAACAACTCTCAAATAATATATCCGGAAAACGTTCAGTCAGTTTATCTACTATTCGATAAAGACCCAGCATATAGCGGTGAGCGGTTTCCCTTTGCCTTTCGGGCGGCAGTGCTGCAGACCCCACCTCCGTCATATTGCGATTCATATCCCATTTAACATAAGAGATTTGAGCACTTTGGAAAACTTCAGTAAAGGTATTGATTAGATAATCGCACACCTCCTCCCTGCTTAAATCCAGCACTAACTGATTTCTCGACGGGGTCCGGTTCCTGCCAGGTACATGCAGGCACCAATCCGGATGCTTTCGATACAGGTCACTATCGGGTGAAACCATTTCCGGCTCTACCCATAATCCAAACTTCATCCCCTTTTTACGGATATATTCCGATAAGCCTTCCAGCCCATTAGGAAGCTTTTTCTTATCAACTACCCAATCTCCGAGCGAGCTTTTTGCATTTTCGCGTTTGCCAAACCAACCGTCATCCAAAACAAACAGTTCAATTCCTAATGCTTTTCCTGCATCAGCAATCTCTTTTAATTTTCTTTCATTAAAATTGAAATAAGTAGCCTCCCAATTATTGATTAAGATTGGCCTTGTTATATCACGATAAACACCACGGCAAACTCTTTTTCTCAAAAACTTATGAAAGGTTCGCGACATCCCGCCAAGACCTTCACTTGAATAAACCATAAGCACCTCAGGAGCTTGAAAAAATCCCCCCGGCTTCAGCAGCCATGAAAAATCAAAGGGATTGATGCCCATGGAAAGCCTTGCCGTTTCAAACGGGTCCACATCGATGGAGGCTTGAAAATTCCCGCTGTAAATGAGGCTGACACCATAAACATCTCCGTGCTCCTCATCTGCACTTTTTGAAAGCAATGCTACAAACGGATTATGCTGGTGGCTACTCGCCCCTCTTGCCGACGAAATCATTTGTGTCCCTTGGTGCAGCGGCTCTCGCTCGATATGTCGCTCCCGCCCCCATGTTCCGTGGAGGTGCAGCCAATCCCAATCAGCATGATGAAAATCGACTGACATACTCATACATTTTAGAATTTGTACGTCTTGGGAACCAAGATGCTCAAAGGCAACCGACCTCGTGATGACTTCGAAATCCTGATAAATTGTGTATTGGAGATGGAGCCCAATCCCAAGCTTGGAATCAACCAACGTGATTACTAGGGTTTCAGCTTCAGATTCATCCTCTACATAGGAAGCAGGCAATCCTTCTATAGGACGCTTTCCTTGAAAAATTTCATGAGAGTCATAGACTAATTCTGTAATCGTGGAACCATCAGCGGTTTGGAGCTGATAGCCTGGTGTGCGGAAGTCCCCATTCCCAAACGTCGGATATTCCTGCGGCAGAGTGTCTAGTGAAAATTGTGGATGATCCGGCTCTGTAGACGGGGAAAATGCTCTTCCCTTAAAAGTGAGAATGGCTGAAGCCTGATTTGTTTGCACCCGCCTCCCCCAGTACAGATGGGCAGGATACTTTCCATAAACAATCTGGATTAGGTAGCTGACCTTACTATTATATAAATGAAAGATTCCATCTTTTTCATTCCACTCAATTGGCATAACCTTTTCCCCCTAAAACACGTCCTACTTCATCATATTCCCGTGATTGGAATCAATGTTTTATATTTCTAGTTAGACATCCACCCCACGCGGACAAAATTAAGTATTTGTCCACGGGCGGTGCCTGTCACTTTGTTTGTACTGTAAAGGATATTTTTTTGAGACACTGAATATATAAAGGAGAAGTTATTTTTGAAAGGGGATAGGCTATGAACACTTTAAATGAAAACTTGGCAGTAACTAGGAATCATTTGGTTGATGAAATTAAATCACTTACCAATGAGGAATTTAATCATAAGCCAGGCAAAGACAAATGGAGTGTTGCTGAGGTATGCCATCATCTTGTTTTGCTGGAGGGACGAACAGCTAAGCTTATCCAGCATTTAGTAAAGCAGCCGGAAATTACAAAGACTGAATTAAAGCCAATCCAACTTGCCACCGACCGCTCTACAAAGTATAGTGCTCCTGAAATCGTGCAGCCCAGCGGAGAGCCATTTGAAGTTCAACAGATGCTGGAAATGTTAAACGATGCTAGAAATAAGCTTCTTAAGGTTTTGGATAGCCTTGAGAATCAAAGCATTTTAGCGGAAAGATCGGCAACTCACCCTGCCTTTGGAGAACTGCCATTATCTCAATGGGTGGAACTAATTTATCTTCATGAACAACGGCATATTGAGCAAATAAAGGAGATTAAGCAGCTTGTTAGCAGATATTAAATTTCTCTATAAAAAAAGATGCACTCACTTAAGTGCATCTTTTTTTATACAACCGTTCTTTAATTTTACAAAGACCCCCTCTTTTTGATCAATTAAATATAAAGTATCTAAATTTGCCATATTCCCCTCCAACATTTTATATAAATACCCAATGAAATAGTTCAATTTTTCAAACCGGAATCCCTTTTATTTCAAAAAAATAACCCCTTCGCTTCGGTGGAGGTCAGAGGCTATTATATTCTTAGTTTAGAAAAATATAATTATTTATGACGGCACATCTTACAGACTTTGATTGTTACGTTTTCCACTGTTTTGTGTGGATATAATAACTTAATTCTCGTTCTGCCACACAACGGGCAAGTCCCGCGCCCTCTTGAAGGCAGATAGCTAATCGTTTTCCCCCGATTCCTCTTCGCCATTTCCATCATCCTATTCACTAAATCTTGTTTCTTTATTAAATGATGGACCGGCACAAAGATTGATAGGCAGATAACCTTTTTTAATTGAATAAACCAAAAATTAGGGACACACGTAAATTAACTCATGTCCTCTCCACGCGGACAAAATTGAAAATTTGTCCACGAATGGCGCCTGTCACTTTGCTTAATCAACCGCTTATTTTGGTATCTGCCTTGGCTGTCTTTTTATCTTTAAAATAGTACCCAAGATAGCAGATAAGTAAGAAACCTATCCCTACTAGTAAGCCTACTAACTGGGTGGGATCAAAGGCCAAGAAGATTAAGATTGAAACGCAAAAGACGATACAAATAATTGGAATTAACGGATAGAAAGGAACCTTGTATTGTAAATCCTCCAATTTTCCGCCTTCCTGTAAATATTTACGCCGGAACATCAATTGGGAGAGAGCAATTCCAATCCAGGAAATTGTTACAGAGATGCCGGCAATTGACATTAATAACACAAACACGGTATCAGCAGCAAGAACGCTTGTTAACAAAGACAAAAGTGAAAAAATCATCGTAAACACAAGTGCGGTAAAAGGAACTTTGCGCTTTGAAAGTTTGCCAAAGTACTTCGGTGCCATTCCATCCCCTGCCATTGCCCACAGCAAACGGGTCGAAGCATAAATACACGAGTTCCCAACAGATAAAATAGCGGTTAAGATAATGAAGTTCATAATATCTGGTGCGAATGGAATCCCCGCCAACTCCATTAGCGTTACAAACGGACTTTCTAACAATCCCAATTCCTTCGTTGGGAAAATCGCTGATAAAATAACAATCGAAGCAAGATAAAAAACAATAATTCTAAAAAGGACATTTCGAATAGCACGAGGGATATTCTTTTGGGGCTCTTCACTTTCTCCTGCCGCTATTCCAATCAACTCTGATCCCTGATAGGAAAAGATGACGTTCATCATTGTTGTAAAGAGAATGACAAATCCAGTCGGGAACAAACCAGATGGAGCAAAATTTTTCGCAAACGGTGCCGGACGGTCTGATAAGGGAATAATTCCAAAGATTGCTCCCAGCCCAATAATAATAAAGAAAATGACCGCTACCACCTTAATCCCGGCAAACCAATATTCTGCTTCGGCAAAGCCTTTTGTCGTCAATGCATTAAGTAAAAATAATAAAGCAATAAAAATGGCACACCAAATCCAAACCGATATATCCGGAAACCATCGTTTCATTAGAATTCCGGCTGCGGTAAATTCCACTCCGGCGGTTGTTGCCGAACCGATAAAATACATCCATCCAAGCGAAAAACCGGCTGAAGGATTGATAAATTTAGTTGCATAAGTTTGGAAGGATCCAGTAACAGGCATGTAGACGGCGAGTTCACCAAGACAAACCATGACCAAATAAAGAATAATTCCGCCAAATAAATAACCGATTAACGAACCGCCCACGCCTGCTTGATGAATCGTATACCCTGCATTTAAAAATAATCCTGTTCCGATGACTCCCCCGAGCGACAGCATAAATAAATGCCTACGCTTCATGGAACGATTTAACTGATTATGGTGATTTTGTTGATTTTGCTGAGCCCCTTGTTCCATCACTTCCCACACCCTTCGTTAAATGTATTATGAACGGACAACAGGACATGTAAGACATGTCGGACCGCCAGTTCCCAGGTAAGAAATTTCATTTCCTTCGTACTCATATACCGTTGCCCCAGCATCAAGTAATTGCTGCTTCGTGGAAGGGTTTTCAGAGACAATCATACAAACACGCGGTGCCAGAGCAAGAATATTACATCCAAGGCGGAGATATTCATCATCTGGAACCTCAATTAATAGAATGCCGCGATCAATCAGCATCTGCCGTAAAAATACAGGCATTAATCTTGAATAAACAACAGCTAAATCCTCATCAACTAAGCTAATAAAGGACATAAGATGGAGACATTCATCCTCGCCTTGATCATGCGGAAGCTGCACGACAACAAATTCATCCACTAAATCCTTTGTGATTTCTTTTAGCTGCCGGATCGCCTCATCATTCGTACGATAACCGCGGCCGACAAGTAGTGTTCGGTCATCGAGCCAGACAATATCCCCGCCGTCACAAACCGCATCTCCGGTAAGTTCTCCGATAATCGGAATACCTTTTTCCTGCAAAAATTGCTTATAGGCTTCAGCTTCAGGTTGACGCAATTTTTTTCCTGATTTTAAAATAATTGCCCCATTTTGGGTGAATTTAACAGGATCATGGGCATAAAGCGAATCTAACCCAACACTATCTGAAGCAGGCAAAAAATCAATTTGTTCTACATGCTGCTGTAAAATGGAAAGAAATTTCTCATATTCATGCTGAGCTTTTACAAAGTCGGGCTCCTCGATATAGTTAAAGTGTTTCCATTCCTTTCTTAAATGTTCTTGGTTAAGAAACGCATCCTTTGGATGTTTCACAATGACATGGTCGAGTTTTTTATGCATGGATTGACTGTATGACAATATTACCCCTCCTTTTTTCCGTATAGCGGAAATGTTTTCCTTATAGAGGAAAACTTATAAATAAAATATTATGATAGATGAATCTACTTGTCAATATATTGTGAATTTACTAAATAATTTTGTTTTTAAACTTTTCCCGCTATAGTAGATAATAGAAAGGAATAGGAGTTGAGCATATGCAAACAATTGACCGCGCCATGCAAGTTGCGGCCGTCCTCGCAGGAAATGAAGCAAAAAAATGGTATTCGATTACCGATTTATCAAAGGAATGTAATTTGCCTGTAAGTACGATGCATCGAATTTTACAATCCATGAAAAAACATGGGCTGATTCAACAGGACCCCGATTTAAAGCTCTATTCTTTAGGGAATAAGTGGTTAGAATATGGTTTGCAAATGTATGATACTTTTGATTTCGTCGGACAGATCCGCCCAGAAATGGAAAAATTAATGCTAGAAGTAGAAGAGAGTGTGTATTTTAGTAAACCGATTGGACAAGAATCGTTAATTGTTGAGAGAATTGACTGCCAGCAAAACCCGATTCGCATTTATGACCAATTAGGAATACGAATTCCGCTGAATGTCGGGGCTGCCAATAAAGTGATGCTAGCGAACATGCCAACATCCGAGGCAGTGAAAATCGTGGAAGTTCTAGTTCCGGAGGAGAAGCAGGAAGCTTTTATTGAGACTTTACATGAGGTACGTGCAAAGGGATTTGGAGAGAGCCACGGTGAGAAAACTCCGGGAACCTCCTCTGTTGCCGCACCGATTTTTAATCAATTAAATGAACTGATGGGCGCCATCAGCATCGGGTACGTCTCCTTTAATATATCAGAAGAAAGACAAACTATTTTAAAGGAAAAGGTAGTCGAATACGGAATTCGCATTTCCTCCAAATTAGGCTACAGATTTTAAGGCAGAAGCCGATTCTTAGGCTTCTGCCTTTTCATTTCACACAGCCTCTATTGGGTCGTCCATCCTACACGGACAAAATTGATCTTTTGTCCATGGACGATACCTGTCACTCCAGGATGGTTTGGTGGTTGCTGTGGTTCGGCGGTACCATCGGATAAACATTTTCCTCTTCGACTACATCAAATTCGATTAAGGCAGGACCACTGTGTTGAAAAGCCTCTGCTATTGCCCGCTCGGCTTCCTCCTCGGTACGGGCCTTATATCCGGGAACGCCATAAGCCTCTGCCAGTTTTGCAAAACTAGGGGAACCAATTTTTACGGAAGAATAGCGTCCATGGTAAAAGAGCTCCTGCCACTGCCGAACCATGCCAAGATATCCATTATTAAGAATGGCAATCTTGATTGGAAGCTGGTACTTTACAGCGGTAATCAACTCTTGCAAATTCATTTGAAAGCTGCCGTCACCAGATACACAAAGGACAGGCTTTCCTGGACATGCTGCAGCTGCACCAATCGCCGCCGGCAGGCCATACCCCATTGTTCCTAAACCACCAGATGTTATCAGTGTTCTAGGGGTGGAAAAAGCATAATGATGTGCTGTCCAAATTTGATGCTGACCCACGTCGGTTACGACGATGGTTTCATTTGCTGAATATTCATGTAACCTCTTTATCACCGTCTGCGGACTAAGAATGCTATTTGACTTATCAAAACGCGGCACTGTCCGCTTCCACCCGATTACTTCATTTGTCCAACTTTCTATATTCCTTAAAATTTGCTGACAATTTAATTTCTCATTTAGCTCACACAAAAATTCTTTTGCATCACTGACAATCGGTAAATCCACGGGAATGATTTTGTTGATTTCTGCCGGATCCACATCGACATGGATTTTTTTTGATTTTGGCGAAAAGCCGCTGATTTTCCCTGTTACCCGGTCACTAAAGCGAACTCCGATACTAATAAGTAAATCACATTGGTGAACAGCCTTATTCGCGGCAAATGTCCCGTGCATCCCAAGCATTCCCAGGTACAGCGGATCTGCAGCCTCCATCGCGCCAATTCCCATGAGAGAGCTAACGACCGGTATTCGTGCCTGCCGAACAATTTCTCTTAAATAATTGGCCGCTCCTGAAGAAATCACACCGCCTCCTATAAAAAGAACAGGTTTCCTAGCATCTTCAATCAATTCTACGACCGAGTCAATCGATTTTTCCATCTGACCCTTCCTTATTTGACTTCTAGAGCGAGGGTAATGGAGGATTCCTTGTTGAATATTCGCTGAAGTTTCCACCACATACTCGATTAAAACAGGACCAGGTCTTCCATCACTTGCTATGGTTAAGGCGTTTCGCAGCGCCTCAGATAAACGGTCCCAATCATTCAGTTTAAAAGAGTACTTTGTAATCGGCATCGTGATTCCCAAAACATCCAACTCTTGAAATGCTTCCTTCATTTGCGGTTTGGCTACCAGCGGACCCGTAATCATGACTAGGGGTACTGAATCGCTAAAGGCTGTCGCAATTCCTGTAATTGCATTCGTTACCCCGGCAGCGCTTGACAGAAGGACGACACCTGGTTTTCCTGTCGCACGGGCAAAACCATCGGCCGCGTGAACGGCAGCCTGTTCGTGATTGAATTGAACATAACGAATGTTTGATTGATCAATGCCTGGAAGTAGCCCACGATCATCACAACCAAAAAGACAATCTACTCCTAAAAGATTTAAAGACTCCAATAATCCTATTTTTTCTGTAACCTCTTTTTGAAAAAACATACCTTCACCTGATTTCTAATTTTCTAATATTTTAAATCATCAGAAATCAAATGTATGTGAAATAAATCATGCCTTACCTATTATTTTGGGAATCTATCTAAAAGCAAGGAAGAAATTTCCCCACACATGTCCACGAACGGTTCTCTTGATAAACGATGCCCTTTACTTGCTTTTTTTAATTCCGGTTAGGATGGCGTAGCCGTTTTTGACTTTGACCTTGGCTAGGATTTTCCCTTTAGTTGAGGCTGCTTCCCAGTCCGTTCCGGTATTATCCTCGACGAAATATTTATCCAGACTGTATTGGATGAAGGCAACTTCTTTTTGGTCTCGGTTATCCCCGATGTAGTCCAAGGTTCCCTTAAGATACAGGGTTCCCGCTTCCGGTTTTACAAGGGAGACCTTTACCGGAGTGTCGATTCCATTCTTTTTTACCAGGGTTACGTACACCTTGATTTCACCGCGTCCATCTTTTAGCTCATCCAGTACTTCCGCTTCCACCAATTCCTTCGGGACCTCCTCCGCTTCATACCGAAGGGTCACATAGTCACCCCGAAACAAATCCGATGGGTCGACTGGTATGGTCTGAAGAATGATTTCTTTCCCGGTCATCAAGGTATAGAGAGGAGTAAAACACATCCCCAGGAGAATGACTATCGGTACTAGGGACGCAAAAACCAACTGTTTTCCCCGTGTCTGTTTATTCATGGACTCTTCCCCCTTTCTTCCTCTGCTTTTCAAAATAAAAACCAAAAGTGAGCAGGAGAAGGCCGCCTATGATGAACACAAGCGATTTCGGCAGAAAATCAAACGACAAATCGATATAAAAACGGAAAATCAATCCGCAAAGAATCACAATGCTAAACAAACTGCCCCGATTCACTAAATACAGGACAAAAATCAAGTAAAGAATCGAGAACGGAATATACACCCAATCAATCGAAGAAGGCCAGACATTCTCAAATGAAAGCATCAAAGCGGCAATCCCATGAATGAGATGTCCCAAGAAAACATAGACATCTCTAATTCTTGCTCTCCTAAGAATAAGGGCGATACCGAGAACCAAATAGATTAGACCGTACAGATATAACGACTCGTCATCTCCGCCAATAAAAAAGGTAATAACAGTGCTGATAAAAACAAGCTGCTGCAGACCATTAACAAACCCCACTGCCCTCGAAAAACCAATTTTTTCATTCAAGACATAAATAGATGCTATTAACAGAATCGTCCAAATCGGGATACGATCTCCCTGAAGGAATGGTTCATCCATCATATAAATAAGAGTAAATAAAGCAGAAACAAAGAGAATCCATTTGTCCCTCAGCACCCAGGCTAAGGGCAAAATACCAATTGACCACCATAAAAAAGCCCCCTGAAAACTTCCGCCAAAATGGAACATTTGTCCGATTAGGAATATCCCCGCTCCGAAAACCATCACCCCAAGATAATAAAAGCTTCTTGCGGTTTTGGGTAAACTTTTTTCCATTTTGTATCCGGCAAAAATGCATCCAAGATATAAACAGAGAATAAACAGAAACTTAACTGTTTTTCCGATTTCACTCCAATTGCTCGCGATAAAACTAAGAATTCCCACCCCTATCAGAATGGATCCGACATACAAGAGCGTTTGTGTAAAAGATAGCTTTTCCTCCACTCTATACAACTCTTGAATTTCTTTAGCCTTCCCTCTTGGTATTGTCTCTGAATCTTCTAAATACTGAAGTTCCCGTTTCAAAAATTCAAACTCATTCCGTTTCACTTTCCGCTTGGTCACTATTCCCGCTCCTTTCTGTTGAAAAATATCTTCTTTCTAAATTTATACTAACAATTATTTGGTTTTAAAGTTAAATTTTTCCGACAAATTTGTTTTCTCAATAAAAATTCTTACGTATTCTAGATGAATCTCGGTTGCACGTCATAAAAACTTTTTCCATAAGATAGAAATAAAAGCAGTTTGTTCTGCTGAAAAAGGAAGATGTGGTGCTTCCAGATGAGTAAAAATCAAGATTATTTATTTCAAAACCTTCAAGAACAAAATATGACGTTTGAGCACGTCTTTAGCCAAATAGTTTCTTTTATGAAATCTGACCCTTTGGGGAACTACCGGTTAATGGTCGGAACAGACTCACAGGTTCATCGATCTTATACGGTTTTTATTACAGGTATCGTCGTTCAAAATGAAGGGAACGGAGTGTGGGCCTGTATTCGAAAGGTGGTGATTCCTCGAAAAATGCTACACCTGCATGAACGGATTTCCCTTGAATTATCCCTGACAGAGGAAATCGTCTCCATGTTTACAGAGGGGCGAAAAAACGAGCTCATCAATATTATTCTTCCGTACCTTTATCAAGGGGCAACCTTTGTCATGGAAGGGCATATTGATATCGGGGCCGGAAAACGGAATAAAACCAGTGCATTTGTAAAAGAAATGGTAACCAGAATGGAATCAATGGGGGTCGAGCCAAAAATCAAACCGGATGCATTCGTCGCCTCTAGCTATGCAAACCGTTACACAAAATAAAAGCCTGACACCAGGACGTAACAAAAACGCCCTGAGAGTCAGGCAATTTGGCTAAAAAACAGAACTTTCCACCCCATACGGGCATAATCATCCATTTGTCCACGGGAGGTGCCTGTCACTATTTATGCCACTTTATAAGCAGTCGAGTTCTATGGTGACGGTTGTGCCGACACCGATTTGGCTTTCTATTTTCATCATTCCACGATGCTCTTGAATGATTTTATTGCTAACGGTTAATCCCAGTCCAATTCCTTTATCCTTTGTGGTGTAAAAGGGGGTTCCAAGATAGTTCAATCGTTCCTGTTCAATCCCGACACCTTCGTCCGCAAAGCTAATTATGACTCGATTACATTCCACTTTTTCTACCTTAATATGAACGGTCCCACCTTTTGGCATAGCCTCTATTGCATTTTTTAAAAAGTTAACAAATACTTGTTTAAGCTGATGCGGGCTGCAAATAATCTTAACGTTATCAGTTGGAAAGTTTAATTTGATTTCTACTCCATGCAAAAGGGCCTGTGGATGCAGGATGTTAATGGTGCTGTCCAATATAAAAATTAACTGTTCTCGTTCAAAATGGATTGCTTGGGGCTTTGCAAGAGACATAAATTCATTGGCAATCATATCGATCCGGTCTAATTCATTCATAATAATCGACAAATATTGATCTTGCTTTTCTTTCATTGCCGTAGTTTTCAAAAGCTTGGAGAATCCCTTTAAAGATGTTAGGGGATTTCGAATTTCATGAGCAACCCCTGCTGCTAATTGCCCGATGATAGAGAGTCTGTCCAAATTCCGAAAGGCAGCATCATTGTTCACTCTCTCGGTTATATCCCTTCCCACCGTGACATAAGATTCAACTTCCTTTTTTTCATTAAAAATTGGACTAATATTGGTTTCTGAATGAATGATCTCGTTGGTACTTGTCTTCATTTTCACTTGAAAAACTTGGGATTCCCCTGTTTCCTCTATCTTTTGAAACATCTTTTTGAAATCTTCCATTTCCTCAGGCACGACTAAATCAAATATATTGCTGCCCACTAATTGATCAGGGGTATATCCAATTCTTTGTTTATGTGATGGAGAAGCATAAAGAATATCATAATTCTTTGAATATACTTTAATCATATCGGCTGTATTTTCCGTAATTAATTTATACAATTCACGTGTTCGTTTTAACTCTTTTTCCATTAAAACCATATGTGTGATGTCATGATAAATCGCAATAATAGCGATAATTTCACCATTCGAATTTCGAAAAGGTGAATAGGTAACGGAGATGTCGAGGGCGGTTCCATCTTTATGAAAACATTGAGTAATCATATTCGTAAATGATTTCCCCTGTTTTACTTCTTCAATAATTTCCTTCACTAAATCGGAATGGGGAAATTCATCAAACCTTCTTCCAATAACATCTTCCTCTGTATAACCGAAAATCTGTGTATACACAGGGTTTATGCGAATGAATCGATATTCCATATCGATGATCGCAAATCCGTCTGCTGTACAATTGAGAAACAAATCAATTAATTCATCAGGATTATATACTACCGATTCATTTCCATTACTAAAAATCGGGATACTCATCGACATAGAAATCTCTCCCACCGCTTCAAATATTCTCTCTATCCATTTTACTGAATTTTACGATAAAGAAAAGAACTTTTTTCGCAATAATTTCCAACAATTATTGTGAAAACCCGAGCATAGTGACAGGCACCGGTCGTGGACAAAACACATATCTTGTCCATACGACACGGACACTATCACTAACGCAATCCGAAAACCGCTCGGATTAAAGAAATCCGGGCGGTTTCATTTAAGTCTAGCGTTTTTTTACTGTTACTTTTTTCGATTTACCACTATTCCCAGAACGATCCTTGGCGTAAATATATAAAACCTTCCCTGCTTTTTGTTTGAGGATTTTAACAGAAAACTTTCCAGATTTGCTTACCTTTGCCGAACCTATTTTCTTACCGCTTCGTTTTACGTAAACAGTAGAATAGGGCTCAGCTTTTCCGGTAACTTTCGTTGTGCGAGAGGTAATCTTATCGACTTTAGGAACTCCAGGTGCGGTTTTATCCACAACTTTTACCGAAGTAGCCTTACTTTCGTATTTCGCTTTATCCCTAGCCGTGACCGTAAGAATCGTACCGGCCTTTTGTGCCTTAATCGGAATGGAGAAATTCCCAGTTGAATTTGAATAGGCTGACCCTAAAACTGTTTTTCCCTTTTTAACCGTTACCTTTGAACCCGCCTCCGCTCTTCCCTTTACAAAGATATCCTTATCGCTGACTGAATACACAGTTGGCTTTCCAGGTGGAGTTGTATCCCGGGGCGGGGCAGCCCCATCCTGTACAATAGTGTAGGTCACATCCGGTCCTTTGCTAGCTGGAATAGCAAAATCTCCCTCAATTTGTTTTACTATGGCCCCTCCCCCCCTTAAATTACCTGGGGAGCCATTGTATAATTTAGGCTGGAGCTGATTAAATTCCGGGACGCCTTTAAATCCATACACTCCTGTCTTTTGCTTTAATAACAGCGCTCCTCGGAAATTCGTCATAAATTTACCGAAGGTCAGTGATGGATTAACATATTTTTTCACCACATCTTCAACTGCTTTATAGTTATTATTTTTATCCAGCAAAATTTCTTTAAAGATGCTATCTCCTTTGTTGGTCTGGAGCTTTATATACTGGCTCATTAAATAAGATAATGCGTAGTTCGCCAAAACATCGCCATTTTGATCCCAATAGAGCAAAGAATGACCACTAGCGGTTGAAGCTGTAGCATTATAATAGGCAATCCTATCGGTTAATACTTTAACAGAATAAATCTGTTCCGCCGCCATTGACAAACCTTCGTTTAACCATACATCCATTGGGGCTGTGCCTTTTTCAATGAAGACTGATTGGTTAAAATTCACCATATGCTGAAATTCGTGAGCCAGTGTTCCGTAGGCCTTGGTTACATCTTTCACTGTACCGGTTCCCATTGCTGGATACGTATCAATATAAAAAATTTCGGATTTATTAGAATTGGTGCTATCAAATAAATCGCCGGCATAAAAATAACCACCTACATATCCCCCGCTGCCGTTAAACCCATCCTGAATATCGTAACAAAGAATATTAACCTTACCGTCCCGGTCCACATCTGATTCCGATGCAAAATTACTCGTTACCGATTTATATATTCTATTATCAAACTCAGTCCCCAATTTCTGCGCATCCTGTGAGGTAATGAAGTTATTATAAACCCAGACATTTGCTTTTGTTCCGCTGTAGGTCAATTTTGCATTAATTTGGTAGGGTGTATTCGTGGTGATATTGGTTACCCAAAAGTTCCTAGTGTCTCCGATGTTATAAGCCAAGTGTGGCAATAATGAACTTCTTTTTATTCTTTTATCCCGACTTTTAACAAGATTAAAAGGTTTATTGTAATCTATTCGGTACGCACTATTCTCCAGTTTTTTACTATAAGCATAGCGCTGATTATTGATTTTAAATGCACCTGTATACTCTGTTTGATTTGCCACTACGGACTCGTTGCTGATAATCGCATACTTTTTCGGTCCGGAATTTGGCGGCGGTGAAATAGTAAAGGGGTTCGATGCTTTGAATTGAATAGCATCCGTATAGTTTGGATCGTCTTCATCCGCAGATATGCCCAATCTTACATAGATGTATGGTTTATCCTTATAAAGAGATTTATCTAAATGAATAGACATCAATCCGCTGTCCCTTCCATACGTATCAAATTCCACAGTCCCTAAAAATTCTAACTCGTTATTGATTTCTTTATAAAATTCAAGTGTGGCAATCCGATCTTTATCATATAATTCATCTGATTCATAGATTAGTTGAAAATCCATTTGTGTTGAAGAATAATCAGCTATCTTATTAAATGTTATGTACTGATAGCCATAAGAATCTTTTAATACACCCGCAGATTCCCCTGGTTTTTTTAGTGGGTAATCAGCCGGATTTGTCGATAGTTCCTTTTTAGCTTCGCTTCCTATTTTAAGATTTTGAGAAAATACTTCTTTTTCTTGACCTTCCGCTCGGGCATTCCCTTGAAATGTTATCGATGACAATAACAAAAACACCATTACAAAACTGATAATCTTCCTAAAACCATTCATTATCTTCCTCCTATTTCCAAATTAACCTCGCTTTGGAAATTATAGAGGAAGAGGACAGATTCTGTTGTCGAATTAGGTCAAAAGTATTATTATTTTTTCTATAATTAAGAAATGTGTACTAATACAAAAAAACAAACACTGACTAAGGCATCAGTGCTGGTTATTTTAAATCCAAATAAAAATATGAACTAAAAAGACCACCAAAAAGATCATAGCTGACGTAAGGTGGAATTTCCGCCGAAATCCGGAAGACTTCTTATGACGCAAAAAGCCGGCAAACAATGTCACGGAAAGCACTAAAATGGCAAGATAACCGCTTAATAGCTTTACGTGAGTAAAACCAATCACTGGCCCCACCTTACTTAAATTAATCAGGGCATGGGCCAGAATAAGAATGGTGGCGGAGACCCCTATTTTTATATGCCACTTCATGAAAGCCCTTGAAAATTTAGCCAGGCGAATCTTCACTTTTCGCTGCGACGTATTCCGAATCACAAGAAAAATAAAATACATATTCACATTCACTATGAAAAGAATCACAGCAATCTGTGCTAATAATTGAGCCAAAACCACACTAGAACTATCATGAGGGCTGACGATCCAAATATATATAATCAAAATAATGACTAGCACAGTATTAGCAATCAGCCAAAGCCGATGATACAAGATAATCCCCTTCTTCCAAACTGGATTCGCATGCAAACTGCAAAAAAATTAGGGGCTGACACTCAAATGCATTACTCGGTAACACACTTGAATATCAATCCCCTATTATTATAAAGCTTCTTCTACCTCATTTGCCATTTCTTTTACAGATTTTAAACCTCCGCCGCTAAACTATTTTGTCCTTCTCCTTTAGCCCCAAAAACACCTGGATACAACTATCCAGGCGCTACATTTTTATAACGTCAAACCATCCGTCCCAAGATCCCCATCCCCGTTAACGACAGTTGACATCCCTTTTCATCATAATTAAACCGTTTCGGCAACCTTCTGCTGCTGCAGCATTGTCCCGTTCGCTGCCAAGTTGGTGTGCCATGAAAGTGCCTTTTCCAATACGTGTGGGGTCTGACCTCCCCGAACAAGAGCCTCACGATAATATTCCCGAAGCTGCTCGCGATACATCGGATGTGCACAGCGCTCGATAATCAGTTCCACCCGCTGCCGTGGAGCTAATCCGCGCAAATCTGCATATCCCTGTTCCGTCACAATCACATCAACATCATGCTCCGTATGGTCAACGTGCGAAACAAATGGAACAATACTGGAAATTCGACCACCCTTGGCAATCGATTTTGTAACAAAAATGGCCAGGCGGGCATTCCGAGCAAAATCACCGGATCCGCCAATTCCGTTCATCATTTTCGTTCCTAATACATGAGTAGAATTTACATTCCCGTAAATATCCAATTCCAATGCAGTGTTAATCGAAATCAATCCAAGGCGTCGGATGATTTCCGGATGATTAGAAATCTCCTGCGGCCGCATTATCAATCGATCCCGGTACCTGTCAAAGTTTGCAAAAACCTCTTTCATTTTTGCATCCGAAAGCGTAATCGAACAGCAGGATGCAAACTGAACCTTTCCTGCATCCATTAAATCAAAAACGGCATCCTGCAGTACTTCCGAATAGACCTCTAAATCATGAAACTCGGAATCAAGCATTCCATGAAGAACCGCATTGGCAATCGAACCAATTCCCGATTGCAACGGGGCAAGTCGTTCCGTCAGCCTGCCTGCGGCAATCTCCTTCCGCAGAAATCCCATTAAATGCTGGGCCATAACTTTCGTTTCCTCATCCGGCTGAACGATTGTAGACGGAGAGTCCAGCTGATTGGTAAAGACAATCCCCTTAACCTTTTCAAGATCAACCGGTATTCCAATTGTTCCAATCCGATCTTCCACTTTTCTCAGAGGAATCGGGTCCCGTTCCCCTTGTTTACCAGGTTCATATAAATCATGCAGTCCCTCTAGATTCACCTGATGGGCCAAATTGATTTCAATAATAATGGACTTAGCATTCACCGCGAACGATAATGAGTTCCCAATTGAAGTCGTTGGAACCACCATTCCATCTTCCGTAATTGAGAACGCTTCCAAAATAGCGACGTCAATAGGATCCATTACATTTGCCCGAACCAATTCAGCTGTATGTGACAAATGCTGATCGACAAACAAAATCTCACCGTTGTTAATTTTGCTTCTCATGGTAGGATCCGCTTGAAACGGCAGCCGTTTTCCTAAAATCCCCGCTTCGGCAAAAAGCTTATCCACATCAGAGCCTAAAGATGCTCCTGTATACACATTCACCTTAAAGGATTCCTTTTCCGCCCGTTTCACTAACGCAAACGGAACCGCTTTCACGTCACCTGCACGTGTAAATCCACTTAAACCCAATGTCATTCCATCTTGAATCCACGATGCTGCTTCCTCCGGTGTTACGACCCGGTCCCATAGTTTTGAATCACGAATCCGTTCAAACCGCTTATCCATATCCCATCCAACCCCCTTACCTAATATTTTACAGATAAGGTTTATCATCTGGGGGTTTTAGGAATTAGTTACGGAAAATTCAGATAAAACAGCAATTTCAAAGGATAAAACAGAATTTTTTAAAATCCAAGCAATCGGCGGAAATAACTGGAATATGATTGACTCACCGGCACTTGATCGCCATTATCCATCGAAAGAACAAAAGTGGAATGGGTATCAGGATAAATCGCTTTAATATGATTGACATTCACAATAAACGAGCGGTGACACCTGATAAAATAATCCTTGGGCAGCAGGAACTCAAATTCCTGAAGGGAGTACTTATGGGTGCCACGATGTTCATTTCCACAAACATACGTCTTTTTATACTTGGCTTCCAAGTAGATCACCTGAGAAAATGGAATCGGAATCCAGCCATCCTCCGTTTTAATCGTTACAACCAATTTCCCGCTTGTTAACGTTGGAAAAATAGCTGTGACACATCCTTCCAGCTTTCCATCATGAAAAAAGGGAACTGCCATCCCATGATATGGAATACCAAATATGTCTCGGTCAATAAATTCAGAAATCTTTTGTTTCGTCTGAAGTGCTTTGTGGGCAATTGTCCCTTCTTTTAACAGATCCCCAGGCCTAATCTTCAAATCTACCCGTTTACTTGGCCGATAATAGATATATTCCGTTTTATTGGATACCGCAATGGAGATTTCATCAGAAAATAACTCACTGATTACATCTAGAAGGGAAACAACGGTAATGCTTTCCATAATCCGGCCCCTCTCGCATAAAATTTCCCAACGCACGATCTTTCGCAGGCGTTGGGCACATTGTGACATTCACTAAAATCTTCTACATTACTATTATAGTATACTTTTCAACCTAAGAAACTCCTTTTCCAGCTCAGTACTCGGTAATGGACGGCTGAAATAAAAACCTTGCAATTTTGTTCGAATAAGGGCGGTTATATAATGAATCTGTTCCTCTTTTTCAATTCCCTCGACAATGACCTCTAAATCCAGCCCCTTTATAATTTCAAAAATTCCTGTTAAAAGAATCGTATCAAAAGGCTGAACCGGTACATTTTTAATAAAATTACGGTCAATTTTGATTACATCAATCGGCAATTCCTTTAAATATAATAACGAAGAAGTCCCTACTCCAAAGTCATCTAACGCGATTTTAACATTCCGCTTTTTCAGTTCCTTCGTATATTGAAGTATTTCCTCAAGATAATGGTTGATATCACTTTCAGTTATTTCTATTTGCAGCATGGAGGGTGGGAATCCGTAATCCTTCATAACCTGATCTAGCTTTTCGATAAAGCTGTGGTCTTTCATCTGTGATTTAGAAATATTAACAGACAATGTCAATTGACTCCATCCAGCCTGATACCACTTGCTGACTTGTTGTACTGCCTTATCTAGTACCCACAACCCAATCGCTGGCATTAACCCCGTTTCTTCGGCAATCGGAATAAACTTACCTGGAGGAATCATTCCTTTATCAGGGTGATTCCAGCGTAAAAGTGCTTCAACCCCGACAATGCTTTTATCGACTCCGCAAACAATAATTTGATAATGTAATTCCAATTGATTTTTTTGCAGCGCAAATTTTAGATCATTTTCAAGTTCCAGTAAATTTTTATAACTGCTGTCTTCCGCAAGGTCCTGGAAAAAGAAATATTGATTCTTCCCTTTTCTTTTTGCCTCGTACATAGCAATATCCGCACCTTGTAATAATTGTTCCATCGTTTTGCCATCATGCAGATACAAACTAATCCCGATACTGGCAGTAACCACCGTTTTGAATGGCGGCAGTTGATATTCCTGCCCTACCTTTAATAGAATTTCTTCTGAAAGGTTTTCCAGTTCGGCGATTCTCTCATATTTTAGTAAAATAACAAATTCATCACCGCCAAAACGAGCAATTACTCCATTTTTATCATTAATGATTGGAAGTACCCTTGCACAAACACTTTTAAGCAGGGCATCGCCAACTTTATGTCCCAATGAGTCGTTTACTCGCTTAAAGCCATCTAGGTCTAAAAATAAAACGGCCATTTTACTTTGATTTTGCTGCAAACGATTGGTAAACTCTTGAAACAGAAAATATCGGTTTGGCAGCAAGGTCAGCTGATCGTAATAGGCAAGATTAATAACCTCGCTATGCTTTTCTTCAAGTGATGACAGCATTTGATTAATCGAATGCTGCAAATCCGTTAATTCGTCCTTTGGGCCAGTACTTATGCTAATTCTCGATTTGATATCTTTTTTATTTTGGATTGAAAATAACTGTGAAGACAATTCCCGAACGCGAGATAGGATATATTTATTAAGAAGGAAAATCGTCAGCACGATAAAGAATAGACTCGTAACGATTAAATAGAAAGTCAATTCTTTTACATTAGCCTGCTTCTGTAAATAAAAATTCCGCTTATTGATTAGACTTATTTCATAGGCCTTCTTTTTATCATGATTTTGCAAAAACATGGAACCTTCCATTTCTGTTTCACTAATAGGTTTGACAACATCCTGTAATGAATAATGCCGCTGGTCGAATTGACGTAATGAAAGTGAAAGCTGGAGTTCCTCCCCTATTTCTGAAATCGAGCCGTTATTTATCATTCTTCCCATGATTAGGGTCCCAGCAGACGGTCCTTGACCATTCGACCGATACACGGGCTGTATGGAAGTCATCGTTAACCCAAGGTTTGTTGTAATAAACAGGGAACTCCTACCATTATAAGCAGCTTCTATAAAGGGTAAATACACCTTATAAAAATCACTCTTTAATGAAAGCGGCTGGTGTTTTTTAAAATCGTATGCCTTCTGGAAAATTATCTGGTTTTGGTTATTGATATACAACATGAAATTGATTTCATTATTTTCAAACGTACTATTTTGAAGGCTTGCTTTTGGGAAAGCCGGATTTTCGTTCATTAAAAATAAATAGCTATCATCCCAGACAGCCCAATCCCGATTCGTTCTATTCAAATTATCCATATTAGATTTCAGATAATTTTGAACTCTATCAAGATCTTTTAACGTATTGTTTTGATCTAATTCAATTGAATCTTCAAGTAAAAAGGGGCGAATAAAGATGAAAAGAAGAGTGAGAAAAAGCAACATCGTAATTCCTACAACCAAGAGCGTTTTTACTTTAAGTTTCATCAATCTTTTCCTTTCCCATTGTTTAAAGGCATTAAGTAGTTTACTAAGGAATGATTTTTCGTAGAGTGTACATAAAGAATACCCTTTCTCCTACTGCAAACGTGTCGAAAATTATAGAACTATGTATTCTTATTAGTTTGATTGTATCATCATCTTCGATAAATTTTTATTGTAAATTTCTTCGAAAAACCATTTTGAATTATTATTGAACCAAGTTTATAAACATGCTAGTTTGGTGTTTGACGTGCGGAGTTCTAACTAGCGTTTGACTTAGTCCAATTGGCGTAAAGCGTTCCTCAATTGGCGTAAAGCATACCTCAATTGGCGTAAAGCGTTCCTCAATTGGCGTTAAGCGTACCTCAATTGGCGTTAAGCGTTCCTCAATTGGCGTAATGCGTACCTCAATTGGCGTTAAGCTGGTTTCTACTGGTGTAATCTGTACCCCAATTAGCGTACAGCTAGTACTAAAAAGAGAAGCTGGGTTCGATACCATGCTTCCCTTTTTCTCCATTAAATCACGTAAATAGTTCCGCTCCGTTTTCAATGCCATTAATCGATTCTCCGTTACTTTTTGCATTAAGTTGGCAATAGGTAAGCGTTTGATGTAATCTCCGGCTTTTCCCCTGCTCCGCACGGAACGTGATAGTTTCCCATCATTCCGCGTTCCATCTAACT
>NZ_JAVDUQ010000025.1:0-84966 GCF_031456445.1 Neobacillus niacini
CATTCCTTGACAGTGCACCCTCAATCAACTACCATGTAAGCCGCTGAAGAAGGTGGTTAATTTTATACTGTCTACTTGACAGGGATATGTTCAAAAAACATGCCCGGTTTTTCTAATCTATTTGGTGTATCCGGTTACATTTTTAAGCATTTTAACAACAAAACAGACCATTGAACTAGGTCTGTTTTGTTGTTTGATTAAGATAGTACTTCTGATTTGGATAATGCAATTTTTTGGATAGTCTGTTCACCATCACTCGCATTTTTCATTACTTCAATATATTTAATATGATGCTCTTCCATATCAAGGATTTTAAAGGTATAAGCTTCATGAAGAATCGAGTCGCCTTCTTTGGCTTCGTAGTTTTCAGTGAGAATCCAGCCGCCAATGGTATCGACATCTTCATCTTCAATTTCGACTCCCAATAAGTCATTTACCTCGCTGACTAAAACCTTTGAATCTATAATATAATGATTCTCATTAATTTTACGGACCATCGGAATTTCGTCCATATCCGTTTCATCGCGAATTTCGCCGACAATTTCTTCAAGGATATCTTCAACGGTGACAAGTCCGGAGGTTCCGCCATATTCATCCATTAAAATGGCCATGTGCATCCGGTCTTTTTGCATTTTTACAAGCAAATCATGAATAGGAATAGTCTCGATAACGCGAATAATTGGACGAATAAATTGTTCCAATGTTTGAGTGGAAGGTTTTTCATTTCCGATCAAATCCGTTGTCATTTCTTTAATATTCACAAGTCCAATAATATGATCTTTATCCCCATCAATAATCGGATACCTGGTGAATTTTTCTTCCCGTAAAACCTGGAGAAATGTTTCTAAGGTATCATCCTTGGACAAAGATACAATTTCAGTTCTCGGAACCATAATTTCTTTAGCAATCCGATTATCAAATTCAAAAATTTTATTTACATACTTAAACTCAGATTGGTTAATTTCACCACTTTTATAGCTTTCAGATAAGATAATTCGAAGTTCTTCCTCCGTGTGAGCAATCTCATTTTCGGAAACAGGCTTTAAGCCAAATAGGCGGGCGGTAACTCGAGCTGATCCATTTAATGCCCAGATGATGGGAAACATCACTTTATAAAATAGGATAAGTGGGCGAGCTGTAGCCAACGAAATCATCTCAGCTTTTTGGATGGCTAATGTTTTTGGTGCGAGTTCCCCGATTACAACATGCAAAAAGGTAATGGCTGCAAAAGCAATACCGATTGACAGTACATGGGTGACGCTTTCTGCAACATGCAATCCAAGGAATATTGGACGCAGGATTCTTTCAATGGTCGATTCCCCAAGCCAACCTAAACCTAGAGCGGTTATAGTAATACCCAATTGGCATGCAGACAGATATTCATCAAGATTCGAGATTACCTTTTTGGCTGAAATTGCCCTAGAATTACCTTCTTCAATCAATTGATCGATTCTTGTGCTTCGAATTTTCACAATTGCAAACTCTGAAGCTACAAAAAAAGCCGTCAAAGCAATTAAAATGGCTATAATAACCAAGTTAAATATGTCCAAATAATTTCCCTTAGCTCGTTTTTAGACGAGTAAGGAGTCACCTCCCAATTTTATACAAAAATTAATTTGTTACATTCAAAAGAGATTTCATTAATGTTGCTCTCAATAAACTAAGATTATTGGTTAATTTTTCTCTTTGCTGATCATCCAATTTTTCCAAAAGCGGAAGAAGATCAAATAAATCACTATGAAGTTGTTTCATTTGCTTTGTAACCGATTTTACGTAATGTTCAACTTCTGCATCAATAATTTTCTCTTTCTTGATATCTAGCTTTCTTCTAATCTCGTCTAATGGAAAATGCAAACTCTTACATTCCTCGATAAACTGTAAGTCCTGTAATGACTCTTCGGTGTATATACGGTAATTGGATTTTGAACGTTTAGCACTCAAAAGACCAATTGAAGTATAGTAGTCAATGGTCCTTTTTGATACTTTGGCTCTTTCTGCTAGTTCCCCGATACGATAGACAGCCCCATCATACCACCTCAATCATTTTTAAAATTAACAATAATTATAAATAAATTAAACCATACAGTCAAACGTTTCGGTTGCAAAACTGGTTGATACTATCATTTTATGGTAAAAAGTTAAATATATGAACGGTTGAATCAAAATATTCAAATAATTTATGTAGCAATGACGCCTTCCTATTCAGAAGGCGCTTTTGTCTTCGATACATCAATATAAAGGATATGATGACCCTCGATTTCGTTTATTTGGAAGATGAATCCATCCTTTTCGATGGAATCTCCTTTATGTACATCAAATTTTCGAGTTAAAAACCAGCCGCCGATGGTATCAACGTCCTCTTCTTCAAGCGTTGTCCCTAATAAATCATTTACTTCACTAATAAGAACCTTTCCATCTAAAATAAAATGATCTTCATCCTTTTTCTGGATTAAAGGAAGTTCATCGATATCGAATTCATCACGAATCTCCCCAACAATTTCTTCAAGGATATCTTCAACGGTCACAATGCCCGCGGTTCCTCCATACTCATCCGATAGTACCGCCATGTGGGATTGACTTTTTTGCAGTTTCACTAATAATTCTTGGATGGGAATAGTTTCAATCACATGAATAACCGGTTTTAAATAGGTCATTAAGGGTTCCTGTTCATTGCATTTTTGTTGGATACAATCCGTCAAAACCTCTTTAATATTAACAATTCCGTAAATATTATCTTTGTCTCCATCAATTACAGGGTACCGAGTATATTTTTCTTCCTTAACCGTTGCAATAATGTCTTCCATCGTTGCATCTTTTGACAGGACAATAATTTCTGTTCTAGGTACCATAATTTCTTTGGCAATTCGATTGTCAAATTCAAAAATTTTATTTACATAACGGTATTCCGACTGATTAATTTCGCCGCTTTCATAGCTTTGAGAAAGAATCATTCGTAATTCCTCTTCCGAAAGAACCATGTCATTCTCAGAAACCGGTTTTATCCCAAAGAGCCCGCTTACCAATCGTGCGGAACGATTAAGAATCCAAATAAAAGGATACATCAGCCGGTAAAACCAAATGAGTAGGGGGGCAAAAAGTAAGATAACTTCCTCTGATTTCTGAATGGCTATCGTTTTTGGTGCTAATTCCCCAATGACTACATTAAAAAAAGTAATAATTAAAAAGGCGATGATAAAAGATATGACTTCTTTTAGGGAAAAAGGCAGTTCAATACTATTAAAAACGGGTTCTAAAATTTTTCGAATGGTTGGCTCCCCAAGCCGGCCCAAGACTAATGACGTGATGGTAATTCCTACCTGGGTGGCAGATAAATATCCATCTAAATTCGTAATAACCTTTTTGGCAAGTTTTGCTTCTTTTTTTCCCTCAGATATTAATTGGTCAATTCTTGTTGTCCGGACATTAATCATGGCAAATTCCGAAGAAACAAAAAATGCTGTAAATGCAATAAGTATTGCGATAATCACTACATTCATCCAAACCATTGAACACCTTACATGCGGTAAGGCAGCCACCTCACTTACAATTTACTCTTGTATACATTATATCCTCTATTTGGATTTTCTACTTGACAACGGTTAAGAAACATTAATTATATTATTTCAAAAAAAGGTTTTAAGGGCAAATTAAAAGAACAGCCGTCAAGTCGGCAGCTGTTCTTAAAACATTTTCAGATTCTTATCCCACCCATTCCCTGGCAAGTTTACTATAAATAAAGAGATCATGGAAACGTCCGTATAATTGCTCTCCATCTCTGATGATTCCTTCTTTTACAAAGCCAAGTCTTTCAGGAATGGCACGGCTTTTTGTGTTTTTAATGCCACAGCGGATTTCTACCCGATTTAAACCTAATTGGAAAAAGGCATAATTTAACATGGCACGGACTGAGCGGGTAATGATGCCATATCCTTCCGCGTTTTTGGCAAGATAATATCCAATGCTGGTAAAGCGATTGTGCCAATCGATTTGCTGCAGACCAATTGAGCCAACGAGTTCACCCTTATATAGAATCCCGGCATATAGACCATTATTTTCAGCAAATTGCTGGAGCCAGATGGGAATAATTTGTTCGAATTGAAAGGAAGATGTCATGCTGTCCACCCATGGCAACCATTCTCTTAGATGTTCACGGTTCTCTTCCACCAACTGAAAAAGCTTTAACGAATGATGAGACTGAAATAATTGAATCTCAATATCATGATCTACCTTTAATGTAAACATGTCTTCTTCTCCTGATTTTTTAGTACATCATATGCAGGAAAGAAAATTTGGGATATAAAAATCCCAGTGCTTTGACTGGGATTTTAACAAAGGCTATTTTCGCATAGATTGTTGTTTTTCGTATAAGTTCATCAACCCGTATAACTATATGCTTCGTGGCATCTTTTCGTATGAATATTTGCGAAAATTGCCTACAAACTTAGTAAATGAACCTTATTAAGCTCCAAAAGCAACAAAGTTTACGAAAAGAGCCTTAACAAGTATGGTCAATTAATTTTCCACATTAATAGGTAAGGTAATGGAAAAAGTCGTAACTTCAGGTGAGGAATAGCAGGATAAACTACCTTTATGCTTTTCAATAATTTCCTTACATACAAATAGACCAAGCCCTGTACCAAGCGTCTTTGTGGTGAAAAAAGGTTCGAAAATGGTCTTTTGCAGCTCAGACGGTATCATAGGTCCGTTATTGGAAATGGTCACTTTAACAAACCTGTTATTTTCGACAGAACTATTAATGGAAATCGTTGGCTGTGCACGTCGGTGATGATTAAGGACATCGATGGCATTAAAGATAATATTGATAAAAACCTGCCGAATCTCATCCGAATAGCCAATAAGGGTTAAATCCTCATGTAAATCGTTTTTAATTTTGACTTTGCTATCGAGAATACTTGGGTAAAGAAAATTTAAAACATCTTCAATCAATTTATTTAGCTTAAAATACTCCTTATCCTTTCCGATAATTTCCTTTTTTGATAATAGCAAGAATTGGGAAATCCGGAAATTCAATTGATCTAACTCGCTGGAGATAATATCTAAATAACGCATATTTGGAAAATCAGCCTTTAATAATTGAATAAACCCTTGAATGGATGTAAGCGGGTTTCGAAACTCGTGAATAAAGCTGGATGTCATTTGTCCAAGGAGGGTCAAACGGTCCTGGTGGGTGGAATCAATAAACTTCGTCTTTTCTTCAATAATTTGATTTTTTGCCTCCGAATAATGGGAAGCAGCAAAAAAAATAAACTTATCGAAGCAAAAATTGATTTCATTGATGGATTCTTGTAAATCCGGCCACTCCAAGCCTGTTTTTCCTAAATTACTATACAAAACGGAACGGCCAAGGTTCACATTGTAGACAAAATCTCCAATGTTTGCATCTGCATTTACTCTTTCCTCAGAAACCTCAATGGCCAGCTTATGAATCATTTCGATAAGCTTCTCTTCGGTCAGTTCGTTTATATTAACAATTACATTGAATAGTGCTTCCCCATTAGCACGGATTTTCATCTTATAGGGGTCCCCATTCGAAATAATAATTAACTTTTCCCATTCCTCTATCAAACTCTCTTTGTTTTTAACAAAAAAGGCGAGTAAATCTGACTTTACTTCAGATAACATGCTGAACTTTCCCCCTAAGGTCTTAATACCAAATAATTCGCTGATAAAGGGGAAAATTCCTTTTTGAAAGAGACTGAAAATTTTTTTCAAACTTTTGTCACATTTTTTTAATGCAGATAGGCTTATTTTAGTGATAAAATAACCTCATAAATAAAGATAATCATTCTCAATTAACAAAAAGAAAAGCGGAAGCGCCTTGGTCAGCCCCGACAAGCACAAGACGAGCCGGCCGAAAGGTTGTTCTTTAACCTTTTGGACGGATTGGCTTGTGACCTAGAGGGGCTAGGCGCTGAAGCTGGACAATTCTTGAAGCCGAAAATATTCTTTCTTAATTCTATAAAAGGGTGATATACATGTTTGGGTTATTAAAAGCAGGGGATAAAGGAAAAATTATTGATGTTTCACATGTTGGTCACCTTGTCCGAAGACGCTTGCTTGATTTGGGAATTACAGAAGGCTCTGAAGTTTGTGTCAAATGCATAATGCCATTCGGCGGACCCATTATGATTGAATCATGCGGTCAGTGTATTGGTATTCGCCGCAGGGAAGCCAATCAGATTGAGGTGGAAAAATTATAATGGAAATTGCTCTTATTGGGAACCCAAATACCGGGAAAACCTCATTGTTTAATAATCTAACAGGATCCTATGAGTATGTAGGGAACTGGAGCGGGGTAACGGTTGAAAAAAAGGTTGGGGTTTTTAAAAAAAATATTGGCAGATTAATAGATTTACCGGGTGTTTATACGTTAAATCCCCTTTCAAAGGATGAAGGGGTCGTTACCTCTTTCTTTTTAAACGAACCAGTGGATCGCTTGCTTAATATTTTAGATGCCTCTCAATTAGAAAGAAATTTACATCTAACGCTTCAATTGCTTGAATTTGAAAAACCTGCCCTCATTGGTCTAAATATGATTGATGTTGCAAAAAATCGCGGCATCCAAATAGACGTGCACAAGCTTTCAGAAATTCTTGGGGTACCTGTTGTTCCTGTAGTAGCAAGAAGCGGAAAGGGGTGCGACCGGCTAGTTGAAGTGATTGGAACAGAATCCGTCCAGTCAAAGCAAAAAAATCTAGTTTTTTACGGGGATGTAATCGAAACAGCCATTACCGAGCTGACTGCAGAAATGACAGGGAAAACGGAACATTCACCACGATGGCTTGCCTTGCAATGGTTGGAAGGAAATGAATATGTAAAAACTTACCTATCACAACTGGTAAGCTCTAAAAGGCTGCAAGAGATTTTAACAAATGTGGAGTCACAGCTTTTACAAAATCTTGATGTTAAATCACTTCCAAACTATATTTATTTAAAAAGAAAAGAAGTAATCGAGAAAATCATTTCGACTGCCGTTAATAAAAATGAGGCGCATGTTCCACTTTCCGAAAAAGTCGACCGGATCGTCACCAATCGATTTTTGGGAATGCCTATCTTTTTGCTGCTGATGTACTGCATGTTTATGTTAACGTTTGATTGGCTCGGAACACCTTTATCAGATGGACTGGATGCCTTAATAACAGGCCCGGTTACGGTCGGAATTGAAAAGGTTTTAAACCTTATTCATGCATCCACTTTTATCCAGGATTTAATTTTGCAAGGGCTAGTTGCCGGCGTTGGCGGCGTTCTTGTGTTTGTTCCGCAAATTTTTATTCTCTTTTTCTTTATATCCTTGTTGGAAGACTCCGGGTATATGGCACGTGTTGCCCTTGTAATGGACAGGATTATGGAGTCAGTGGGATTAAACGGTAAAGCTTTTATCCCTATGATGATTGGATTTGGCTGCAATGTACCGGGAATCATGGCAGCGAGAACGATTGAAACACCACGCGAGAGGCTTTTAACCATCTTGTTGACACCATTAATGTCTTGTTCGGCCCGGTTGCCTGTTTATGCTTTATTCGTTGGCGGCTTTTTCGTTGGAAATAAAGCCCTGATTGTTCTTAGTCTCTATGTACTTGGGATTGTGGTGGCATTAATTTTAGCGAAGCTGTTTTCCTCTACCATATTAAAATCGGAAACTTCGTTATTTGTGATCGAGCTTCCGCCTTATCGCCTTCCTCAATTTCAATCCTTATGGAGGAGTACTTGGGATAAAGGGAAGGGATTTGTTCGGAAAGCCGGCACCTTTATTTTTGGAGGTTCTGTTTTTATTTGGCTATTATCCTACGCAGGCCCAGGCGGGTTAAAAGTAGATATGGATCATAGCTTTTTAGCGGCAATCGGAAATGTAATTGCTCCATTACTACAACCGATTGGATTTGGAACATGGCAGGCGGCAGCATCGTTAATTACAGGATTTTTGGCAAAAGAAGCGATTATCTCAACCATGAATATTATCTATTTCGTTCCTGAGAATGCTACCTTACAAGGCCTGTTATCCAATTATTTCACGCCGCTTTCCGCTTATAGCTTTATGGTGTTTATCCTGCTTTATATTCCATGTTTAGCGACTGTTGCTACAATCTTTAAAGAAACAGGCTCTAAGAAATGGACTGCTTTCTCGATGGTTTATGCCTTAACCATTGCCTATGTGTTAGCGGTAATCGTTTATCAGGGCGGAAAATTATTCGGACTTGTCTAAACTTATGTAGGGGTGGAAAATATGATAGCCAGTATCGTTATTGGTGCAGCAATATTTGGATATGCCTCATGGGCGGTAGTCAAATTTATTAATAAATCGAAAAAGGGAAAATGCGCCGCATGCGATCTTCGAAAATCGTGCACAAGCGGATGCGGAACCCCTCCGGAAATGAAATAATTCTTGTAAAAAACTGTTATCAAGAATGATAGCAGTTTTTTACTTTTAAAAGTGGGCAAACTTGTGTAAAATTGCACTAGAATCCACCGAAGGAAGGGTTTCAAGTGACCAGGGAAGATATTATAAAACTAGTTTCTGAAAAACTCCGTTTGATTCGTACGGAAGCGGGTTATACTCAGGACAAAATGGCTGAAATCATTGGTGTGTCCAAGAAAACACTGGTTCAAATTGAAAAGGGCAGAGTTCTAGCCAACTGGTCAACAGTAGTAGCCATTTGCGCTCTATTTAGGGAAACGGAAACAGTTCAATTTTTATTCGGGAATGAACCGCTTGAAGTGCTGGAGACGGTAGCGCGAGAAGGAATTGATTTCCGAAAAATGAAAACTTTAGGCGGTCGTATTTGGTGGAGGCTTGTTTCAAAGAAAAATGGATTTATCCTTCAACAAAATATTCTAAGTAAGCATTTTCGCATATTAGATTCAAAGAATTATCGAATCTTTAGCAGCTTTGATGAAAAACGGTCAAGACAGCGTTTTAAAGAATTGACTAAAAACAATGAATAGGATGAAGTTTAAAGGCGGGCGCTCCCCGTCTTTTTTGTTTTATGATTAAATTTCGGAAAAACTGGGGAAAAGAAAATAATGCCATTTTTTTAACATCAAGGAGCTAATAATGAGAATTCAAGATATTTGGAAGAATTGGAAACGATGGCATATGAGTCAAGTGACGGTATTATCCGTTTCTACGATTGTTCTCGGCATTTTTGGATTTTTGCATTTCTATGTAAAAGACCTTGATATATCGTCTCTTAAAGATGAACTGCCACAACCGACCATTTTTTACGACCGCAATAATCAAGTAGCAAGTAAAATATCAGCTAATAAAAATGAAGGGGTTTCGATTAAACAAATTCCTAAATCGATGAAAAATGCGGCAGTGGCCATTGAGGACCATCGATTTTATCAGCATCATGGGGTTGATTTGATCGGTACTTCAAGAGCATTGGTCCGTGATTTAAAAGCGGGTGGGCTAGTAGAAGGCGGGAGTACCATCACCCAGCAATTAACGAAAAATACGCTGCTCACCTCAAAAAAGACATTGAAACGAAAGATAGAGGAAGTTTTCTTAGCACTCAAAATTGAGAGGGAATATTCCAAACCGGAAATCCTTCAAATGTACTTGAACAAAATTTATTTTGGAGAGGGAGCTTGGGGAATTAAAGAGGCAGCGGCTAAATATTTTGCTAAGGATGTAAAGGATCTTACCATCAGCGAGTCAGCCTTACTTGCTGGTTTAATCCGATCCCCTTCCGCATTAAATCCTTATGAGCATATAGAAAAAGCAATAAAAAGACGAAATCTTGTTTTGGATGAAATGAAAAAACAAGGATATCTTTCTAATCGTCAATTTTTACAAGCAAAAAAAGAAAAGGTTGTGTTAAATGATAAAGGCGGTGATCCGTTCCGAGGAAAATATCCTTACTATGTGGATCAGGTTTTAGATGAAGCAATAAAGGTTTATGGCCTCTCACAGGATGAATTATTAACAGAAGGGTATCAAATATATACAGAACTTGACCCAACCATGCAAATAGCAATGGAAAAAGCCTATCAAAATGATGCATTATTTCCGAATGGTCATGATCCGCTCCTGCAAAGCGGTGGCGTATTGGTGGCTCCAAAGACGGGGGGAATTCGGGCTCTTGTTGGAGGAAGAGGGGAACATACATTTCGAGGTTATAACCGTGCCTCACAATTAATGGCACAACCTGGTTCATCGATTAAGCCCATTGCGGTCTATACCCCTGCCCTTGAAGAAGGCTGGAAAGTCACTGACATGTTAAAAGATGAACCAATGAAGTTTGGTGATTATTCACCGAAGAATTACGATTTCAAATATGCCGGTGAGGTCCCAATGTATGATGCGCTGAAAGATTCTAAAAATGTTCCTGCCGTTTGGTTATTAAATGAAATTGGAATTGATAAAGGGATTGAATCAATTAAAAGATTTGGGCTCCCATTAGAAAAAAATGACCGCAGTCTTTCCATTGCTCTTGGAGGATTGGAAAGAGGGGTATCGCCGATGGCTATGGCAGAAGCGTACACGGTTTTTGCCAATAATGGATACAGGGAAAAAACACATGTTATTAGAAAAATTGTTAATGCGGATGGAAAAACGATTGGACAGTGGAAAGAAAAAAAGAATAGGGTGACAACCAAATCGGTAACCGATCAGATGACAACCATGCTTCTAGGTGTCGTGGAACTAGGTTCAGGCCGGGGCGCCCAAATACCGGGAAGGGAAGTTGCCGGTAAAACCGGTTCTACTCAAGTGCCGATTAAAGGAATATCGGGAGTGAAGGACCAATGGTTTGTTGGTTATACCCCACAGCTCGTGGGGGCCATTTGGGTTGGATATGATAAAACAGATGAGAATCACTATTTAACAACAACAAGCGGTACGGGTGCGGCGATTGTTTTTCGTGAAGTGATGAAAGAGGCTCTAATCTATGCACCTGTTGAAAGCTTTCATGTTCCGCATATCTCTTCTTACATTGAAGAGAGAAAACAGGAAGAAAATAACTTCTTTCAGCAGTTTCATAATGAGGTGAATAAGTGGGAAGAAAAATGGAATCACCTTCTGAGATTATTGCCTATGGAACTGCTGTCTGGGCTGAAATATTCTGAAGAATGGGAATTGACTTTTGAATAAACTGGTGATAATCTAACAAAAGAAGAAAAAAAAGGAAAAAGGAGGGTTACAAAATGAACATGATTGTAGGGAATAAAATGTTAGGAAAAAATAAATATTTTAATGTAACCTGTCCGAATAGGCTCTTTATTTGATTCTTTCCTTTCAAAGAATTTTTTAAGAACAACACAGGTTACGTTTCTTAACCGATTCGTAATGTGTGTTTTTTTGTCTCTTTTTTAATGAGGCATACTGCACCAATGCGGTGTGGTATGTCTCTTTTTATTTTTAATGAAAAAATACGAGGAGGAACTGGTGATGATTAAATTTGGAGGAATTAGACTTGCTAATAACAAAGATGAGCTCGATGGCGGATAGATGGTTGAACAACCAAAAGGAGGAATACAACAATGTTTTCAGTGTTAAAAAAATTAAGCTGGTTTTTTAAAGAAAACTGGAAAAGGTATACAATAGCGATCTTTCTGTTAATATTTGTGGGGATCTTGGATGTCCTTCCGCCAAAATTAATTGGAATGGCTATTGATGATATTCATTTCGGTGAAATGAGTAAACATAAAATTTTGCAATACTTAGAAATACTATTGGTGATCATGGTTTCGTCTTATGGAATCACCTACGTGTGGCAGTATCAATTATTTGGGGGTGCCTTCCTTGTAGAAAGAAAACTAAGATCAAAGTTTATGAGGCATCTCTTAAAAATGACTCCGGCATTTTATGAAAACAATCGTACTGGAGACTTGATGGCCCGGGCAACAAATGACTTAAAAGCCATCTCTATTACAGCAGGTTTTGGGATTCTTACTTTGGTAGATTCTAGTGCTTGGATGCTCACCCTTCTTCTTACTATGGGTTTTTTCATCAGTTGGAAATTAACATTGGCTGCGATTATTCCGTTACCGGTTATGGCGGTGCTAATGCAGATTTATGGAAAAAGAATACACACCCGTTTTATGGAAGCTCAGGACGCCTTCGGTGAGTTAAATGACCGTGTACTCGAATCCGTTGCCGGTGTCAGAGTTATTCGTGCCTATGTACAGGAAAAAGCGGATGCAGCCAGATTCCATCAATTAACCGAAGATGTTTTTCATAAAAATATTAAAGTAGCAAAGATTGATTCCTTATTTGATCCGACCATCAAGGTTCTTGTTGGAATCAGTTATTTAATCGGAATTGGATATGGAGCTTATTTAGTGTTCCATCAGGCTATTACATTGGGAGGACTTGTATCCTTTAACGTATATCTGGGAATGTTGATCTGGCCGATGTTTGCCATTGGTGAGTTAATTAATGTGATGCAAAGAGGAAATGCGTCACTTGACCGGGTAAATGAGACTCTTTCTTACCGTGAAGAGGTAGAAAATCCGCTTCAGCCAATGGAGGTTCCTACAGCAGACTCACTTCATTATAAACAGGTAAACTTCCGTTATCCTTCATCCAAAATGGATAACCTGCAAAATATCAATCTACAATTGCTTCAAGGTCAAACACTTGGAATTGTTGGAAAAACCGGCAGCGGCAAAACGACGTTTATTAAACAGCTGTTAAGACAATATCCATTAGGGACAGGAGATTTATTTATTTCCGGGGCTCCAATAGAAGAATTGAGTTTATCTCAAGTTCGTAATTGGATTGGGTATGTTCCACAGGATCATGTTCTATTTTCTAGAAGTGTAAAAGAGAATATTTTATTCGGCAATAAAGAAGCAAGTGAAATGGATTTAGAGGAAGCGATTGAGCTTGCGGCTTTTCGAAAGGATTTGCAAATGCTTCCGGAGGGGTTGAATACACTTGTCGGCGAAAAAGGGGTTGCTCTTTCGGGAGGGCAGAAACAAAGAATCTCGATTGCCAGAGCGCTGATTAAAAAACCGGAAATTCTTATTCTCGACGATTCCTTATCAGCGGTGGATGCCAAAACGGAGAAAAGAATTATTGAGAATATCCGTAAGGTACGACAGGATAAAACAACGATTATTACCACCCACCGGATGTCAGCTGTACAGCATGCGGACCATATCCTTGTCCTGGATGAAGGGAGAATCATAGAAGAAGGATCACACAACCAGCTCATGGAGCAAAACGGCTGGTATAAGGAACAATTCATTCGCCAGCAAGTTGAAAATAAAGCCGAAGAGGGGGTGTCAGCATGACAACGGGTAAAAGATTAATCCAATATGCACTTTCGTATAAAAAAATCATCGCTGCAGCCCTATTGATGCTGACTATTTCCGTGGCGGCAGACTTGGCGGGTCCGTTTATTGCGAAGAATATTATTGATCAACATATATTGGGAATCGAATCGGATTGGTATGAAACCACTAATGGAAAAATGGCGGTAAATTATCACGAAAAATATTATAAACGAGAAAAGTATTTTTCAGACGGTGAACAAAAAGGGAAACATGTCCGCATTCTTCAGATTGGCTCAAAATTTGTATTTATCGAACAAAAGCTTGATTTCGATGGAAAAAGAAGTTTTCAGAATGGAATCTTAACCGTTAAAAAAGGGAATGAAAAGGCAGAATACAAGGCTGAAATTCTTAAAGGCCGTGAATTGCTTGCCTTTTATCAGCCTGAAGTCCTAGGAATTTTCCAATTAATCCTCATTTATTTCGGATTATTGGTGGTATCAGCCCTATTTCAATACGGTGAAAAATTTTTCCTGCAAAAATCAGCCAACCGCATTATTCAAAAAATGCGTGAGGATGTGTATGGGCATATTCAGCGGCTGTCCATTCAATATTTTGATAACCTTCCGGCTGGAAAAGTGGTGGCCCGAATTACCAATGATACGGAAGCAATCCGCGAGCTTTATGTAACAGTTCTAGCGACATTTTTCACTAGCGCCATTTATATTACCGGAATCTATATTGCCTTGTTTATTCTAAATGTGAAGCTTGCTGCGATTTGTCTGTTGTTATTACCAATTTTATATGCCTGGATGCTGGTTTATCGAAAATTTGCATCGAAATATAATCGGGTGATTCGCTCAAGAAATAGTGATATTAATGCAATGGTCAATGAATCGATTTCGGGAATGAGTATTATTCAAGCGTTTAACAGGGAAAACGATACACAAGCTGATTTTGAAAAATTAAACCAGGAACATTTTAAATTTCAAAACAAATTGTTAAGTTTAAATGCACTCACTTCCCATAACCTTGTGGGGATTTTAAGAAATCTTGTGTTTGTCGCTTTTATCTGGTACTTTGGCGGGCAGTCCCTGGCACCTTCTGCGGTCATCTCCCTAGGGATGCTGTACGCGTTTGTTGACTACGTAAACCGGTTATTCCAGCCTGTCCAAGGGATTGTGAATCAATTGGCGAATTTGGAGCAAGCATTAGTTGCCGGAGAACGCGTATTTAAGCTCATGGATGAACCGGGGGAAAATGTCAGTGACGAACGAATCCCAAGGTTTAGAGGAAACGTTAAGTTTGATCACGTTTCTTTCGGCTACAAAGAAGGGGAATATGTCCTAAAAGATATTACTTTTGAAGCAAATCACGGAGAAACGGTAGCGCTCGTTGGACATACGGGGTCAGGAAAGAGTTCGATAATGAATTTGCTGTTCCGTTTCTATGATTGCCAAAAAGGGAAGATCACCATTGATGGAAAGGATATTGAAAGTATTCCACGGCAAACGATTCGAAATCATATGGGGATTGTTTTGCAGGATCCGTATTTATTTACAGGGACCATTGCCTCCAATGTAAGCCTGGATGACCCAGGAATTTCAAGGGAAAAAGTGGAGAAAGCCTTAAAGGATGTAGGCGCTGAAAAGGTGTTTAGGAATTTAGAGAATGGCTATGATGAACCTGTCATTGAGAAAGGCAGTACGTTATCTAGCGGTCAGCGTCAGTTAATCTCCTTTGCCCGTGCGCTTGCATTTAATCCGGCTATTTTGATTTTAGATGAAGCGACATCCAGTATTGACACGGAAACAGAAGCTTTGATACAAGAAGCGATGGACGTTTTGAAAAAAGGGAGAACCACCTTTATCATCGCTCATCGACTTTCAACGATTCGAAATGCGGATCAAATTCTTGTTTTAGATAGGGGAAAGATTGTCGAGCAAGGCTCTCATGAGGTTTTAATGGCGTTAAAAGGAAAATATTATCAAATGTACCAGCTCCAAAAGGGTGGAGGGGAGCTTGCGGGATAGTGATTAGGGGGGCTAAAATCGATTTGATTCAGCCCCTTTTTCTTGGGCTCCTATGAATAGTGTGATGCTTTTTTGATTCGCAAATAAAACTCAATAGATCGCAAATAAAGGGTTTTAATTCGCAAATAAAACTAGTCAACTCGCAAATAAACAACATAGATTCGCAAATAAAATCCGAAAATTCACATTGAAGTGTAATTTTTCACTTAAAATGCTCTCCTAAAGAGATTTATTTTGTTTTAAAAACATCGAAATTAAGGAAAAACAGTATTCTAATAAGTCAACCCCACCCGAAATCCTACAAATTCATCCCTAAACAATTGCTGATACGCAAAATCACCCGTATCAAAAACAGAAATAGAAGAAGGATTTCCCGGAAGAATATCTTTTTCATAGCGGTATTGACCGATTCTTTCCCCAAGCGGCAAATGAGTAGGGCAGACAATGGTCCAATCAAGCCCGGATTCTTTCAAAATGAGATATGCACGCAAATGCTCCTCTGCATCCCGAGTTGTCTTTCGTTTAGATTCCTTTGATTGAAAGCGATAAAGATGTGGTGCTGAACGAGCTTGTAGAATACCAGCCGTGCCAATGGTTACGATTCGTTTAATCCCTTCATTCTTCATATTTTTAATAATCAGCGGCATGGATTCAGAAAGCGTAGCAGTGCCGTCCGTATTCAAAGCACTAACAACTACATCCGCACCTTTCATCGCCATTAAGATTTTAATCTCGTCTAAAGCATTCCCCTCGATAATGGAAAGATGGGAATCGCTCTTTAAAGATATTTTATTTGGATCTCTTACCAGTGCTTTTACATCATGTTTCTCTGATAGAGCGTTATCTAAAATAATTGATCCCACTCTCCCTGTTGCTCCCAAAAGGCAAATGTTCACAAAAAATTCACTTCCTTAGCCGTATATTGTTGATATTTATCACAGGGTTACTTCACTTCCTATGATAACTTAAAATTGTTTAAGTATATTTATAAGGAGGGACATTTGATGTCTGAATATTCAGTTGTGCTTACAATCGGAAGTTTTTTAATCCTATCCTATTATATTATATATACCATCGTGAAAGCATAAGGCTGCAGACAAAATGTCTGCAGTTTTTTTTTGAAACTTACCTCACCTAAAAACACATTTATAAATAAAATGGATAAGATTGGGAATATATATGTAGAGACAAAAATTGTGAGGTGGGTTTTTTGAAAAAATTCAGAATTGAAAAGGACACTCTAGGAGAGGTCCAAGTGCCTGCAGATAAGTTATGGGGGGCACAAACACAACGGAGCAAGGAAAATTTTAAAATTGGAAAAGAAAAAATTCCATTAGAAATGGTTTATGCTTTAACCTACATAAAAAAAGCAGCAGCAATGGTCAACGGACAGCTTGGCAAATTGAATGAAATCAAAACAGAAGCTATCACAGGTGTATGCGATGAAATCCTAAACGGGAAATATGATGAGCACTTTCCTCTTGCCGTCTGGCAGACAGGAAGCGGTACGCAAACCAATATGAATGTAAATGAGGTAATCGCCAACCGGGCAAATGAAACGCTTGAAAGTCAGGGAAAAGCCGAGAAAATACATCCCAATGATGATGTAAACATGTCACAAAGTTCAAACGATACCTTTCCAACTGCAATGCATCTTGCTGCTTATAAAAAATTAATCGAGCACCTAATCCCTTCTCTAAAGGAACTTAAAGACACACTGAAGGAAAAAGAGAATGCCTTTAAGGGATTAGTCAAAATCGGGAGAACACATCTTCAGGATGCAACACCTTTAACAGTGGGCCAGGAAATCAGCGGCTGGAGAGCAATGCTTGAAAAAAATGAGAAAATGATTACAGATGCCTGTAATTATTTACTTGATCTTGCTATTGGTGGAACTGCAGTAGGAACGGGCATTAATGCGCATCCGGAGTTTGGCGTAAAAATGGCTGAAAAAATTTCAGAGCTGACAGGACATCCCTTTCGTTCCTCGGAAAATAAATTCCAGGCTTTAACCAGTCATGATGAAATTGTTTTTGTACATGGATCTTTAAAAGCACTTGCAGCCGATTTAATGAAAATAGCTAATGATGTAAGATGGCTTGCCAGCGGGCCAAGAAGCGGCATCGGTGAAATCATGATTCCGGCAAATGAACCGGGAAGTTCCATTATGCCAGGTAAAGTCAACCCTACTCAAAGTGAAGCCTTAACAATGGTCGCGTGCCAAATTTTTGGGAATGATGCCGCGATTGGCTTTGCCGCAAGCCAAGGGAATTTTGAATTAAATGTGTTCAAACCAATGATTATCTTTGATTTAATTCAGTCCATTACATTACTTTCTGACGGAATGCGCTCGTTTAATGAAAACTGTGCAAAAGGAATAGAGGCAAATGTAGAGGTAATCAAGCAGCACGTTGAAAATTCATTAATGCTTGTCACAGCCTTAAATCCGTATATCGGCTACGAAAAAGCCGCAGAAATAGCGAAACGGGCATTTAAAGAAAATACAACCCTAAAAGAAGCTGCCGAGAAAACAGGTTATGTTTCACCGGAACAATTTGACGAATGGATTAAACCTGAAAAAATGGTGTAATATAGGAAGCACTTAACATGAAAGCCCCCTCTTCGAAAGAGGGGGCTTAGCCATATTATTTATTTTTATTTACCCATTTACCTTTAAATTAACGGTTGAATGCGCCGCCGCCAAGCTGAGATTCAGCCATTGCAACAAGACGTTTTGTGATTTCTCCTCCAACAGATCCATTTGCACGAGAAGTAGTATCTGCACCAAGATTTACGCCAAACTCTGATGCAATTTCATACTTCATTTGATCAAGTGCTTGTTGAACGCCTGGTACTAAAAGTTGATTAGAGTTGTTGTTACTTGCCATAGTTGAATAACACTCCTCTTAATTAATTTGGGGTCAGTATGGAATTGAACCATAATGGTTGAACCATTGCCTCCTTGGCCTAACCCACGCTAGAAATGTTTCTCTGTGTTTGTGTGTTGCTTTGTATTCTCTATTATGTTTAAAAATAAAGTGCTTATGCGGATGATTCGTTGGTAATTTATTCCACTATTTTTGTTTTCTAAAAAGAGCAAACTAAAGCCATCTTATAAACTTAAAGGGTGAGAGCTATGTCAGTGTGCCCGGTATGTAATGGATTGCGGGAAGTATACTTACTATGCACGAATTGTGGAAATCCTATGTTGGAAAGTGGAAGACTGATGGATTTTTATGATGATTACAGTCCCTATATGGAAATTGATTTAATGAAAATGGAAGATGGATATCACGATACCTATTCAGGGAATAAATGCCCTCATCTTTATCGCTGTCCATCCTGTTTGGCCGATACAGTTGTATTCATAAAAGAATAAGCCCGTCTAAAACGGGCTTATTCCAAAGAAGATCTATTAATCATTGTTTGGACGAATACGGAATTCGCTGTCAACATCAAAGAAATGAGCTTTATTTAAATCAAAGGCAAGTTCGATGGTATCTCCAGGTTTAACATCCGCACGTGAATCAAGTCTGGCAACGAAATCCTGTTCTCCGATTGTCGAATAAACCATCAATTCTGCGCCTGTTAATTCAGCTACATCGACTTTTGCAGAAATTTTTGTTCCGGCAGAAGCTTCAATGAAAACAGGCTCATCATGAATATCTTCCGGACGAATTCCTAGAATGATGGATTTTCCAATATAGCCTTGCTCACGAAGGTATTTCATTTTACCTTCCGGAACAGCAATGGAATTTTTTCCAACTATAAATTTTCCATCTTCCAGTTTACCATTTAAGAAGTTCATCGCAGGAGACCCAATAAAGCCGCCAACAAAAACATTTTCCGGTTTTTCATAAACTTCTTTTGGTGATCCTACCTGTTGGATGATCCCATCTTTCATGACGACGAGGCGAGTGGCCATTGTCATTGCCTCGGTTTGGTCATGGGTTACATAGATCATTGTTGTGTTAAGACGACGGTGAAGCTTTGCAATCTCTGCACGCATTTGAACACGAAGCTTAGCATCAAGGTTTGATAACGGCTCGTCCATTAAGAACACTTTTGCATCACGAACAATCGCACGGCCTAACGCAACACGCTGGCGCTGACCGCCGGAGAGCGCTTTTGGTTTACGGGTTAAATATGGTTCTAGACCAAGGATTTTTGCCGCTTCTTTTACACGACGGTCAATTTCGTCTTTTGGGAATTTCCGAAGCTTCAAGCCAAAGGCCATATTATCATACACGGTCATATGCGGATATAATGCATAGTTTTGGAATACCATGGCAATATCACGATCTTTTGGAGCGACATCATTTACTCGTTTGCCATCGATGAAAAAATCTCCCTTTGAAATTTCTTCTAAACCGGCAATCATACGGAGCGTTGTTGATTTCCCACAGCCGGAAGGACCTACGAAAACGATAAACTCCTTATCATCAATATGTAGGTTAAAATCTTCAACTGCCGTAACCTTATTATCGTAAATTTTATAAATATTATTTAATTTTAACTCAGCCATTTTGTTCTACCTCCCTAAATCGATTTATTCTATACTCAGTTTACAAAGAAAGGGGAAAATTCGATATAGACAGGTTGCACAAAAAATGAAAACGCTTTTTTGGGCAATGTGTTATTTTGATTGATGTTCGAAGAGTAAACAGGCTAGAAAGACGGTAAAGGCACCGAAAAAATCCTTTAATTGAATCCCTGTTTTCTCGATAAATTTATCAATTCGATACTGAAGTGTGTTTCGGTGAATATACAATTTTTTTGCAGTTAAACTGGCATTTAAATTATTTTCAAGAAAGGTTTTAATCGTTATATACATATCAGGGTCTTCATTAAATACTCCTGAAAGCTCTTGATGAACCATCTCCCGGAGATGACCAGGCAACTGAATCGTTAAAAAGGCTGGAAAAACACGCTGAAAAGTAAAAAAGCTGCTTTCAGACAGATGGTTTTGTCCAAATGTAAAGTATTCTTTTTCCCGCAAATATTGCGAAGCAAGTTCTTTTGTAAAGGGGGTAAATTTTCCAATATAAAAGAATGTTTTTGCGTAAAAGTCACTTTCAAGGGTTCCGGACATCGTAAATAAATCTTTCTCCGAAAGAGACATTTCATTTTTTTCTTCTATCACAATACCGCTATTTCCATTTTCCCAAATAATGATGACATCTTCGGAAAAAAAACCTTTTAATGCAGATTCTATCTCGATTCGTTCCAAGCCATTTCCTTTAAAGTGGAAATGGATAAATCTGATTTGGATATCCGGACTACCGGAAGGAGGCTGTCCATTTGTAAATAAAAATTTATACCATCCTTTTGAAGTATCGCTTGATGGGATAACAGGAAAATCAATCCATTCGTAAAGAGTTTTTAGCAGCATGAATTCTTGATCCGTTATTCTCTCTTTTGGAATACCTATCCATTCATTTTCGAGCTGGTTATAAAAGATATAAAATTGTTCGGAAGGTTGGTCAGGTTTTTTAGGAAATAAAACTGCGCCATCATACAATGATAATAATTTTTTCAACATCGCTCATTTCCCCGTATCAAATTTTTTTGTATGTATCTTCATTCCATTATATCAGGTTAAAGCAGAAAAAAAGGTTGAACCGAAAAACGGCTCAACCTAGTTTTTAATCGCATTCATATGGCGGTTCTTCTTCTACGAGGTCGCGGGCTTCTTCAATATTGGTCGAATCATAACGAGCATGAACCGATCCGCCTGCCATCCCCTCATTCATCATTCGGTCGATATCAAGATAAACTTGGTTACGGCCTTCGTATTCCAAATCTGAGTTTGTTACAATATCTTTTTCTTTTTTCAAAGACTATCGCTCCCTTTCCCATTTTCTACTATTAGTTTGTGGAAAGGTCTCGTTTTCATACGTAAAAGAAATGATTAGTGATCATAAACGTGATAAAGCATAAGTTCGTGAACCTGGCTTGTTAACGATTCAATTTCTTCGTGTAATGGGGTAGCAAGAGTCCATTCGATTTTTCCTGTTTGATGATAAATCCCTGTATATCTTTGCTTCTTATAGTAAAAGGAAAAACACCAGCCGGGAATATTTTGATTTTTAAATAGCGGCTTAAATTGAAAGTGCATGAGCATGGTAATCATCCCCCACAATAGTTGTCTCCCTTTAGCTTACCTTGTTCACGGGAAGAATGAAATATTGAATTCATGGAAATATTAAAAAATTAAAAATTAGCGATTTGGTAAAATAAGCTACAAAGCTGGTTAATTTTCTTATCTTCGATTTCTGTTTCGTCAAAACTCATGGGTTTTGAATTGACTTCATAAAGATAATAATTACCGGAATGGCTGACACAGGCATCAATGGAAAATTCGCCAAAGAATCCAAGCTCATCGGATAGAACCCTTCCTGCATGTTTGACGATGGTTTGAATAAAATCATCGTGTTCATTTGTTTGGAGCAGCCCATAGGGAAGAAGTCTGCCTCCTAAAGGAACATGAGTTGTAAGATCTTGATGATACGATTGGCGGATTCCTATTCCTGTAACTTGATAATCATTTTGTTCTGCGTGGACGAGAATTCGAAAATCAAAGCGATTTCCTTCAAATTGGGCTGAGTCAATCTCTTCCTGTGCCAAATAATTCTTCATTGTTAATTCCTTTTCCCAGTGCTCCCAAAAGGAATGAAAAGTAGGGAAATTTTCATTTTTATTAAGTCCCTGAAGACAAATTTTATTATTTTCGATTTGTTTCAATCGGTAAATTCCTTTTCCTTTCGCTGATTGAGCAGGTTTTAAATAAATCGTTCCATGTTTCTGAAGAAAGGAAAAAAGGTCTTCTTTATGGGCAGCTAAAATCGTTTTAGGCAAATATTTTTGGAGAATCGGGTGGTTTTTAAAGAGATAATATAGCTCATATTTGTCGATAAAACATGGATTGAAGAAAGGAATTTTTCTATCCTTCAAGATTTGGAAAAAACGTTGACTCCTTTCAGCCTGTTCTGATTTGCGAAAGGGTATTCGATTATAGACAAGATTAGGGTAGGGGGCAGTAATTTTAATCCACTTCTCCTGACTAGGAAGGAATGTATATCCTTCAATACTATCATGGTAAACTCCTTCGGATGTAAAGATAAAGCTTATTCCACCATGTGAAATAAGCTTTTTTTGGAGTTCTATAAAGAGAGGTCCGTTTCCTGTAACCGCCCCATTTCTTTTTCGAGCCGTCATGATCCCAATGAGCGGTCCAAGATGATTATTTTTTATCCCCAATTCAAAGCTCAAATGATCCGTATCGGCTTGATTATAGCTAATCGGTTTTTTTTCTCCTCCAAATGTATAGATCCCTTCTATCTCACTTTGATACCACTGTGCTGCAACCATGTCGTAGTATATTTTCATTTGAAAAGTTCCTCAGGATGCAGGATGGATTGCTCGGTAATAAAGATAGCAAATGCAATGGCGAGTTTACGGGTTAATAAGTCAAACTCTTGTAATTCAGGGTGATTGAAAATCGATCTTCCCGGTTTCGAATTGGCTTCAAAAAGCCAAACGTCTCCATTTCGGTCAATTCCTAGATCGAAGCCAATTTCACCAATGATTCCTTCCATATTTCGTTCGAGGGCTTCACTTAATAAGAGGGCTGCATTTGAGAGTTTCTCGGAGTAGAGTGTACTTTCTTCCTCTGGGAAAATTTCTCCGATGGTTTTAATGTCTCCACCACTTCTTTTATGGGTTGTAACACTGCCAAGCCCGGCAATTTTCGCTGCAATGGCCGTTACCTGCCATTTTCCTTCGTCATCCTTATTGGTATGAACGCGAAAATCAACCGGCCGCATTTCGTGACGAAGCAAATGGATTCCCTGTTGGACCAGCATCTTATCTAAACTTTGATTAGCAAAAACATTTGGAAATAATTTTTCAAGGCTTGAGAATTTCCGCAAACGATTCACAAAGTCTTCATCCTGGTAACGGCAGAAATATTCGCCGGTATGTTTATCATAAATGATTTGATGGACACCCAATCCAAGACTGCCATTTTTAGGCTTGATATAAACATGCCCAAATTTGGCCAGCATCGTTTCAATTAATGAAAAGGATGTAAACGGAATGGTTTCGGGTAAGAAGTTAGCGACTACATCATCCTGCTGAAGTCTTTCATAAACATCAAGTTTATTGAAAAATCCCGGATTATACCAAGGAATAAGGTAATCCTTTTGAAGTCTTTCTTTCACTTTTATTAATTTAGGATTCCTTTCGCTCTTCCGATTTGGGAGCCGGTCATAAATGACATTGGGGAATGGAACATCAAAGGTTTTCCATTTGTTTTTGTGGTAAAAATGCCCATTGATGATCCCCTGCTCCCAATCAATATGTTGTTCACCAAAAACAAAAGGCAGGGCGCCTACAGAATTTTTAACGGAGAGAAGCTTTGCAAATAGCTGTGTTCTCTCACCAATCGGCTGTTCGGGAAAGGGGGTGAATCCAGCGGTAAAAATGCCGATAAGCGGTCCGATATGAAGTGTTTGCTTATCTAAAAAAACGTGCAGCGGAACACCCAGATCTGGTAAGGAGAGAGCTTCTTGGATGGCCTTACTAAGAACAATTCGGTCATTCTTATCTGGATGCGGGAAAAAATGAACCTCGATGGATTTGGAACCGAAAGCCATTCTATTGATTGTTTTTCCCTTTAAGATGTAAGGGGGACAGAAAACAATATGTTGGTTGTTTGAAGCAATCTCAATTCGATAATGTTTTCTCATACAAGTTCTTCCTTTCTTGTAAATCAGACAAATCAGATTGCGAAAGGTAATTTCCATAGAGAAGCGGCGCAAGGTCAAGTGTTTCTTTTAAGTTTTTCCGGGTCTGCATGAGAACCTTCCTTCCGGGCTTCGAATTCATATCCAAAATCCAAAGGGACCCGTTTTTCGCCAGTCCAATATCAACACCAATTTCAAATAAAGGCAAAAACGCTTTTTCAAGTAATGGAGGAAGATTGGTAATAATATATTCTAATTCACTGCAAATAAATTCTTTATTATGTGCGGGTAAGGTGGAGAGCCATGTGGTGAAGTCGATGGCTGAACCGCCTGCACTTAAGTTTGACAGGATTCCACCTGTGGTTCCGACCCTAACTCCTTTTCCACGTTCAACCCATACTCCCTTTTCGTCCTTTTGAATAAAAATGCGGATATCAAATGGCTGAAAGTCATCATTAAATAGTTCTAGATATGGTTGATAAAGATATTTATGCTGTTTCAATAAAGTCTTTAACCATGCTGTTAATTTCGCCTCGTTTGGAAAAATACGTGAAATGATTTTTTTATTTTTTTCTGTTTTGACATGGAAGGTTTTGTCATTCTTTTTTACATAATAAATGCCATAGCCTTGTGAGCCATTAATCGGTTTTAAAATGATCTTTTTTGTTTTATTTAACTCTTTTAATAACACGGTTATATCATCTACCGGGAAGGAAGCCGGTAAATAAGCGGATAATATTGAACTGCGTAATGCTTCGTAGAGGTCTAATTTATTCGGCAGACCATATCCTAAAAAGGTAATATCATCTCTGCTCTTTAACCAGGAGACGATTGGGATGCATTGCTTCGAATGTTCATCGTCTCCATAAAAGCAGCGATCGTATAGAATGGAAGGAATGGGAAATTCACATTCCACCCAGCTCTTTGACCCTGAATCGAATTTTTTTCCTTTTACTTGAAGGGTATGGGGATGAATTTGGGAAGGAATAAAGCGGAAGCAATCCATACCGCAAGTGTGTGCATTTGCTGCAATTCCATCAAGATAGGAAGTCTCACTATCCATATTTAACGTCATAATACCGAATGCAATCAATGATTAATCCTCCTTTTTATCAAAAGAAAGTTTTGTACAAAAGCGGATAATTGCCTTTGCTGAAGGGCGAATTTTCCTATTCCCGTCCTCAAAGTTTTTCGATGGCTTGGAATTCACTTCAATAAGCCAAAGCTTCCCTTCATTGTCCACTCCAATATCGATTCCGAGCTCGCCTGTAATTCCTTGAGAATACCGGCTGATCGTTGTGGCAGTATCAATCGAAAGTTTTTTCATTTGCGAAATAAGCTTAGCGGCCATTTCTTTTTCTAAGGCGGTATATAAGGCCGGTAGGGGCTTCATAACCGTTCCACCTCTGGCAATATTTGATACAAATTCTTCTTCATGTGAAATTCGTGCTATAAGGGAGGTAACTGACCAATTATTCTCAATATTTTTATGGCATAAAGCTCTAAAGTCCATTGGACAGGATTCGTTCATCATTAGATGAATACCTTGCTGGATAATATAAATTCTATTACCCTGAATCATTTTTATTTGCTTATAGATATTTTCGATGGAGTCAACTGTTAACCATTCATTCGGAACTTTCTTTATGGAAGTTTTCAAACTATAACCGTTTTGATCACGCGTTAATCTGAAAATATTTTTTCCCTGACTCCCATGGATGGGTTTAATAAAGACCATTTCATATTTTTGCGTGAATTCTTCAAGATTTTCCTTCGTGAAGATTTTTGTCTCCGGAATATAGGAGTGAAGAAATTTTTCTTGGATTAATTGCTCATATACATCCCATTTAGAAAGAAATCGATCGTTAAACATGGGAATCTTTAATTGTTCGAGTCTTTCACGAAAGCTTCCAAATTGGCTGGACTTTTCCCGGTTCCGTGAGTGAATGCGATTGTAGACTACATCTGGTAAGGGGAGCTTGAAAGGAATCCATTTCCCTTCTTCAAGGTAATATCCTTGATTAGAAAATTCATCATCGGAAAAAACATAAAAAAAACCCCCTGCTTCAGAAATAACCTGGTGAAGCTCCTCACAGAACGTATGGACTGAACGAAAATTAGGTTCTTCCAGGTTTTTGAAATTAAAATCTGTTAAAAGTCCAATAATTGGTCCAAGAAACAAAGTGTGTGTCTCTATATCAAATTTTGTTTGGAACGTATATTGTTTTAGAGGTAAGCATAAATCTTTTATGAAGATTTCTGAAAGTGAGATTTCGTTTGCGACCATTTCTGTCGTTTTGATTTTTGTTAGAATGCTTTGTTTCCCTACTGTTACATTTAATTCCCACTCTCTTTTTAAATGTAATTTTTTCATTAATTCATTCGACATGAATACATGATTGTCGTCTTTATGGGCAGGTTTCCTTGGGATAATAGTGATTTTGGTTAAAATTAGGGACATGATCACTCCTCATTTGCTGAAGAATATAAAAAAAATAGGCATTAGCTGATATAATATCCTATGTAAAAATAATCGAAATTGTGATTTTAATAAAAAGAAACATGGGAGGGCTACGGGAATTTGTGACATTCTCGCTTTACTCGTCATAATTTGGTATAGTTGAGAGTAATTGTTGATTTAAAAAAGGAGTGGGCATAAAGTGGCTGTTAATTTATATGATGCAGCATATGCATTAGAAACATCGATTCGTCAGAGTGATGAGTTTGCACAATTAAAACAAATGTATAGCGAAGTAAATGCAGATCCGGCAGCGAAACAAATGTTTGATCAATTTCGCCAAATTCAAATGAATATTCAGCAAAAACAAATGATGGGACAAAATATCTCTGAAGCTGAGGTACAACAGGCGCAGTCAACGGTGGCACTTGTTCAGCAAAATGAAAAAATCGCCCGTCTCATGCAGGCTGAACAAAGAATGAGTATGATTATCGGGGAATTAAACCAATTAATTATGAAACCGTTAGAAGAGTTGTATGGCAACATCTAAAATGAATAAAAAAGCGTTCAGATGATTAGATCTGAACGCTTTTTTATTGAAAAAAACAACTTCTCCCTTTGTTCTATAAATAGGTAAAAAAACATAAATGTGATATAAGGGTAATTTCACCAAAGAACAGGGGGCAACATTATGATTTATCGCTTGCTTGCGTTAAATATTGATGGCACACTTCTTCAATCAAATGGAAAAATTCATAAATCAACGAAGGAAGCCATTGAATATGTGGAGCAGAAAGGGATTTACGTAACGCTCGTGACTTCAAGAAGCTTTCCCTCGGCGCGTAAAGTTGCCAGGGCTTTAAAAATAAAAACACCACTCATTACCCATCAAGGCGCCTTTATATCCAGTGTGCAAGAAAAGCCCATCTACATGAAAAGGATTAATGAAGAAATCACCTATGATACGGTACGATTGTTAGAAACAGTACCTTGCCAAATTCGGCTTGTCCATGAACAATTTTCATTAGCCAATAAATTAAAGCTTCATAATAATTTATTGGCGAAAACGGTTTTTACATCCGGTGACCCCGTTTTCTATTCCCAGCAATTTGTTCCGTCCTTAAGCGAATATTTACATGATCAGCCGGTAAACTCACCGAAAATCGAGGTTTATTTTGAAAAAGAAAGCGACCTTAAGGATGCTAAAATAGCGCTCGAGAAAATGTACACCGAAATTGATATGATTGAGCTGGATTCACTCCGTTTGGATATTGTTCCTGCAGGGGTGTCAAAATTAAGCGGATTGAGGTATCTTGGAGGGCAGCTCGGGATTAGTACAAAGGAAATGGTCGTGATTGGCGAAGGAATCGATGATATCCCGCTAATTGAAGAGGTTGGACTTGGGGTAGCAATGTGGAATGCCTGCTTTGAAGTGAAGAGAGCTGCTGATTGGGTAACACGTTCTCAAAACGAGAATGGAGTTGCCTATATGGTGAAAGAACATTTTAGAAAGCAGCAGCCAATCGAATTTTTAAGGAAAATGAATATTATCAAAAAATAATATATAGAGGATATCATGGCATTGCCTATGGTATCTTTTTCTTTTGGTTTTCATTATATTGACCTTAATATAGTGTTTTTGTACACTTAAGGAAGCTTAATTTGAGGTGAGTTTATTGAAAATATCCATTTTAGGGTTAGAGGATACAAGATTTGATCGGCCGCTCCGGTTGATTGCCAATTTGTTTTTTGAAGAATCACAGATTCTAAAAGAATATGATGAAAAAGCAGATATAAGGATAAAGTTTTCTATCCAAATAAATCAATTTGTGACAGTCTCGGCAGAATTAATGAGCCTATCCGGAAAAAAGAGAACAGCGGAATACGAAAAAGAACTGATGCCGGCTGTTTCAGATAAAGAAACATTTAAACAAATTAAAAATGCTGTTGCTCATGTCTATTTAACAGTGTTGCAGGACTTTACAGGGATGATTCAAAAATGGGGGATTTTGACCGGGGTTAGACCAACGAAGCTGCTCCATCGTAAAGTTCAAGAAGGTGTCCCTATGGAGCTTGCTCATCAGCAGTTAAAGGATGATTATCTGATTACAGATGAAAAAATCAACTTAATGCAGCAGATTGTGGACAGGCAGCTGTCGGTGGTACCTGATTTATATTCATTGCAAAAAGAAGTTAGTATTTATATCGGGATCCCATTTTGCCCGACAAAATGTGCTTATTGCACGTTCCCGGCCTATGCAATCAATGGCCGCCAAGGATCAGTTGATTCCTTCCTAGGCGGACTTCATTATGAAATGAAAAAAATTGGCCAATGGCTTAAAGAAAAAGGAATTCAAATTACAACCGTTTACTATGGCGGAGGGACGCCGACTAGTATTACCGCAAAAGAAATGGACATGCTTTATGAAGAAATGTATGCATCATTTCCCGATGTTGAAAAGATTCGTGAAATCACTGTCGAAGCAGGACGACCTGATACGATTACTCCTGAGAAATTAGAGGTTTTGAAAAAGTGGAAGATTGACAGAATTAGTATCAATCCTCAGTCTTATACGCAGGAAACCCTAAAAGCAATCGGACGGCACCACACCGTAACCGAAACGATTGATAAATTTCATTTGGCCCGTTCTATGGGGATGAATAACATTAATATGGATTTAATTATCGGTCTGCCGGGGGAAGGAATGCCGGAATTTACCCATTCACTTGCTGAAACGGAAAAACTGATGCCAGAATCGTTAACGGTTCATACGCTATCGTTCAAACGGGCTTCTGAAATGACTCAGAATCGGGAAAAATACAAGGTCGCTGAACGCTCTGAAGTAGAGAAAATGATGGAGCTTGCGCAAGTTTGGACAGAGGATCATGGCTATGTGCCGTATTATTTATATCGTCAGAAAAATATTCTTGGTAATCTCGAGAATGTCGGTTATTCGCTTCCGAATCAGGAAAGCATCTACAACATCATGATTATGGAGGAACAGCAGACCATTATTGGTCTTGGCTGCGGTGCTGCAAGTAAATTTATTGACCCGGTAACCGGAAAAATCACTCACTTTGCCAATCCAAAAGATCCGAAAACCTATAATGACAGTTTTGAAGCCTATACAGAAGAAAAGATTAAAATCTTAAATGAGCTATTTTCGGAGAAAGGTTCTCCTGCCTAAGCAGCAGGGGAATTTTTTGTTACAGTTTAGCAAGGAAAATTCCCTATATTGTGAAAACTTGTTTTTATCCCTTCCATTTCCATTTATAATAGAAATGAGAAAAAATGGGGGGAGTTTTGATAGCGATGAATCATTCTGTTACAGAAAAGGTAAGTGTCACTGTAAATGGCCGTGTGGCAATGGTAGAGATGAACCGGCCGGAAGCAATGAATGCAATGGACATTGATTTAATTAAGGGTTTAGTCATCAAGTTAAAAGAAATCAGTGACTCGGATGAAATCGATATTGTCGTGTTAAAAGGAAAAGGCAGAGCCTTTTCAGCTGGTGGAGATATTAAAACCATGCTTTCGAATACGGATGAGAGTGAGTTTTTTCCCGTTATGGATTGCATAAGTGAACTAATTGTAACGCTTTACAGCATACCGAAGCTAACGATTAGTGCTGTCTCTGGTGCTGCAGCAGGTTTAGGATTTAGTTTAGCATTGGCAACAGACTATATTATTGCAGATCAAACTAGTAAATTAGCCATGAATTTTATCGGCATTGGGCTAATCCCTGATGGCGGGGCCCATTTCTTTTTAGAAAAGAGAGTAGGAGAATTAAAAGCAAAGCAGATTATTTGGGATGGGAAGATGATGAAACCAGATGAGGCTTTGGCGCTCGGACTCATCCAAGAAGTGGCAGAAGGTGATATCGAGGATACACTGGAGACCAGAATTTCAGATTGGTTAAGCCGTCCTATACAGGCGATGATCAAAACGAAAAAGATTTTAGCAGAAAAAAACCGCCCGCAATTGCTTAAAATTTTGGAATTAGAAAAGTACGGGCAATGTAAAATGCGGCAAACCCATGACCACCAAGAAGGTATTCAAGCATTTATTGAAAAAAGAAAACCAAACTTTATCGGAAAATAATGTAAAAAAGAAGCCATTTGGCTTCTTTTTTGATATGATTTAAGAGTGAAAAAGTAAAAGTTTACCGCTTGGAGAGGTGACACGATGGGTTTTTTCTAGTAAGTTTTTTTCTGATAATAGTTTCGTGCCTAATTCTTTTGCTGCATCATCATGGTCTGCTTGGAAGGCTTCATCTAAAATCTTTTCCCCATTTGGTTCAAATGCAGTTATTTTATAAGTTATCATCCTGAAATCCCCCTATTTAATAGATTAATACTATTATTTTTGCATAATTCTTTAAATTTAGCAAAATAAAAAAAAGAAACTTTTCGGCAGTTCTTCTCGTACTAATGGTAAAGGAGTGATGGAAAATTGGTACTTCAACTTAGGTCTGTGTCAAAACGATTTGGACAGTTTATTGCCGTAAATGATTTATCGCTTATGATACCGGAAAAAGAGATGTTTGGTTTTTTAGGGGCAAATGGTGCCGGCAAAACAACTACCTTCCGAATGATATTAGGATTGCTTGAACCAAGTGATGGGAAAATAACGTGGGATGGTAAATCGATTGATTATTCAACAAGCCACTTGGTCGGATATCTTCCAGAAGAAAGAGGTTTGTACCCTAAACTAAAGGTCAGGGAGCAAATTGTTTACTTAGCGCGGCTAAGAGGGATGCAAAAGGCAGAAGCCGTAAAGGAATTACATACTTGGCTAAACCGCTTTAAAATCCCGGAATATGAGAATAAAAAAATTGAAGAGCTTTCTAAAGGAAACCAGCAAAAAATTCAATTTATTGCTGCTGTCATACATAAACCAAAGCTGTTAATTCTGGATGAACCTTTTAGCGGTCTTGACCCCATCAATGTAGAACTATTAAAAGAGGCAGTGGTCGCCCTAAAGGAAAACGGTGCGACCATTGTGTTTTCAAGTCACCGGATGGAGCATGTGGAGGAAATGTGTGAACATCTATGTATTTTGCATAAGGGAAGCCCTGTTGTTCATGGATCCTTGAAAGAGATTAAGCGTACTTTTGGCAAAAAGAATCTGGTTATTCACGCTGATTTTCCACTAGATTTTTTAAAAAGTCATTTTGGGGTGTTAAAAGCAAAAGAGACGATGGAAGGAATTCATCTGCAGATTGAAGGAGAAAGGGTTGCAGAGCAAATTTTACGGGAAATTGTCGGCAAAGGCTTTATTCGTAAATTTGAACTTGAGGAGCCTTCCTTAAATGATATTTTTATTGAGAAGGTAGGGGATTCGTATGAATAGTTTTTGGATTATTTTATTCCATACCTATGTAAATAAATTAAAAACAAAATCCTTTCTTTTTACTACATTGTTAACAGTAGCAATCGTTCTAGGCTTAACTAACATTCACAATATTATCAATGCTTTTGATAAAAATAACGGAAAAGAAAAGGTTGCAATACTGGATGAAACCGGGCAGCTGTATGAGCCTTTAAAAAAGCAAGTAAGCATGATAAATAAGGATATTTCACTTACTCTTTATAAAGGCAGTTTCGAAAAAGCAGAAAAAGCCGTTGAAAAAGGTGATTACAGCGCAATGATTCAGCTGCGTTATAATGAGGAAAAATTGCCGGAAGCTTCCTTTAAAGCAATGAGCATTGCTGATTCTGCCCTTTTTACCGACCTGCAAACCAGCCTCCAGCAAGTAAAAACGGTGCTGGCGGCTACAAAAATCCACTTAACACCGGCACAGCTACAAAAGCTTTATGAACCTGTTTCGATTAAGAAAGTGGCTCTGGAGAAAAATGCGAAAACAGAAGAGGAATTAAACCAGGCAAGGGGACTAGTTTATGTTCTGCTTTTCATCATTTATTTCTCGGTCATTATGTACGCGAATATGATTGCGATGGAAGTGGCCATCGAAAAATCTTCAAGGGTAATGGAAATATTAATTTCAAGTGTTTCACCAATCAAGCAGATGTTTGCGAAAATAATCGGAATTGGTCTTTTAAGCTTAACTCAGCTTGCCATTTTTTTGTCAATCGGTTATGTCTCATTAAAACAGAATATGGAATCCTTGAAGGAAGGTTTTTTCGGTGTTACTAGTTTGGGGGACATCCCGGTTGAAACGATTTCCTATGCGGTTATATTCTTTATTCTCGGCTATTTTCTCTATGCAACACTTGCGGCTTGTTTAGGATCACTGGTCAGCAGGATCGAGGATGTGCAGCAGATGATTACGCCGATGACCTTACTCGTCGTCGGAGGCTTTATGATTTCCATGTTTGGTCTAGGAAAGCCGGATTCATCCTTTATCACGGTTACATCCTATATTCCTTTTTTTACCCCGATGATTATGTTTTTACGGGTTGGAATGCTGAATATCCCCGCCTGGGAGTCGTTCATTGGCATCGCCCTCCTTATCGGAACAATCGTAGCATTAGCGGTATTTGGTGCACGTGTATATAAAGGAGGCGTTTTAATGTATGGGAAATCTAATTCCTATAAGGATATTAAAAAAGCACTTCAATTAAACGAAAAATAAATAAGCTTTTAAAAAGAATATCTGCCACTGCAGATATTCTTTTTAAATATTTTTTACAGAACGTGCATTCGGTTTTTGGAGATGTTAAAATAAAGAAAAGACCATGAGAGGAAAATTTTATGAAGCAAATATCCTTTATACATGCTGCTGATCTTCACTTGGATAGCCCAATGGTTGGATTGAAATATTTGCCTGCTGGTATTTTATCTAGAGTCAAGGAAAGTACGTTCACGGCTTTAAAAAGGCTAACGGATGAAGCGATACTTCGCAAAGTCGATTTTGTCATTTTTGCCGGAGATTTATTTGACGGAGAAGACCGCAGCCTGCGTGCGCAATCCCGATTTCGGACAGAAATGTTGAGGCTGGCTGAGCATCATATTCCCGTTTTTGTCATCCACGGCAATCACGACCATTTAAACGGTACTTGGGTACATCTCGACATGCCGGAGAATGTACATATATTTAGCCAGGAGGTTGAAATGAAGCAGCTCGAAACCCAGAACGGAAACCGGATTCATCTTTATGGCTTTAGTTACCCCGAACGCCATGTGTTTGATAGGAAAATAGATGATTATCAAAAAATTGAGGGCGCAGATTTTCATATCGGAATTCTTCATGGAAATGAAAGTGGCCGTGAGGAACATGGTAACTATGCACCCTTTTCGATTAAGGATTTATATGAGAAAAACTTTGATTATTGGGCATTGGGGCATATTCATAAACGGGCTTTTCTTTCTGAAAATCCGCCGATTCTTTATCCCGGGAACCTGCAGGGGAGAAATAAAAAAGAAAAGGGCCCTAAAGGCTTTTATCATGTGACATTAGATGGATCTGAAAGAAGCTTCAATTTTATCGAAACCTCTGATATTGTTTGGGAGGATGCTGTCATTGATGCCTCTTCAGCAGAAAACTTCCATCAGATTCTAGAGCTCTGTCAAACAACAATAAATGGGATAAGGAAAAAGAAAACGGGCACACTTTTATCCCTGTTTTTAGAAAATGTCCATTTAGAAGATGCAAAGGAAAAAAAGAGTATAAATAGCGAACTTCTGGAACTCCTTCTCGAAGAGGAAAAGGAGGAGAGGGAGTTTGTATGGATTGTGGAACTAAGCGTAGCTGAAAATGTTCAAGTGAATAAGGAACACTTAAAGGCTGAGGCAAATTTTTATGCCGAGATGTTTAAAACGGTGGAGGACTACGGAGCCGAAGAGGATACATTAGCAACACTATATGATCATCGTTTAGGGAGAAAATATCTCTCCGATTTATCAAATATCGATCAGAAAGAGATAGTCGAAAAAGCCGAAAAACTTTTAATCAACTTACTTTATCAATCATAGAGGGAAGGAGGGGTTTATTTGAAAATTGTCGAGATTCATATCTATGGCTTTGGTCAATTGGAGAATATGCAAATCAAAGACCTTGCTGATTTCCAAGTTTTCTTTGGAGAGAACGAAGCGGGCAAATCAACCATCATGGCCTTTATTCATGGAATTTTATTCGGTTTTCCTACTAAGCAGCAATCTACTGAGTTGCGCTATGAGCCAAAACATAATGATAAATATGGAGGGAAAATTAGAATTTCTCATGATGAATTTGGTTTTGCTGTCATTGAACGGATCAAAGGGAAATCCGCCGGAGATGTAAAGGTTTGGTTAGAAAACGGTACACTGGGTGGAGAAGAGCTTCTTAAGGAATTATTGGGGAATTTTGATAAAGGTTTATTTCAAGCGATTTTTTCTTTTAACCTGAATGGATTACAGAACATTCATCAAATGAAAGGCGAAGAGATCGGAAAGTTCTTGTTTTCCGCAGGTACATTAGGAACTGAACGATTATCAGAAGCGGAATCGGTGCTGCAAAAAGAACTGGATACGCGCTTTAAGCCAGGCGGGAAAAAGCCATTACTAAATGAAAAATTACAGGAGCTCCATACACTAAATGGAGAGCTGAAAAAGGCTGTAGCTAAAAATGAAGAATATGATTCTTTCATTAAAAAACAAGAATCCATTCAGGAGGAAATGGCGGGCATCCATCACTTACTGTCAGAAATACAAGAAAGCAATGAAAAATTGAATGAATGGAAGAAAATTCATTTACTAGTTAAAGAGGAAATATCGATAAAAAATGAGCTGTCTGATTTAGGGGTAATTCAATTCCCAACCCAAGGGATAGTGAGGTTTGAAAGAGTAAATCAAATGCTTTACCCGTATGATGCTCAGATCCTAAGCATGCTTGAGAGAATCGAAAGCTTAAAAGAGGAATTAACAGCCTTACAGCCAGACAATTTATTCCTTGAACAGGAATCAGCATTGATGACAGTATTGGATCAAATCCCTTTATATGACCAGTTAGAACTGGAGAAACAGCAGGATCAGACAAAGCTTCAAGATTATCAAGGGAGACTGTCTGAAATACTTGACCGTCTCCATTTGCCGGTAAAGGAAGAGGAACTTCTTGCCATTAATACAAATATCTACGTCAAAAATGAAGTGGAAGTGGTTGCGAGCCGAGGTCAAAAGCTTGGTGAATTGAAACTGGAATTAGAGGAGAGGTTTCAGGAGGAAAAAGCTGCTCTTGAAAGGATGGAGAAAGAGGTTGAATTGGCGGAAAGTAAGGTTCTCCCTCGTACAGACAGGGCCCTGCTTGAGGAAAAACTAAATGGAGAAGACAAAAAAAGTTTAGAAAACGAATTAAGTTCAATTAAAGACAAAATTGAATTTTACCGTCTGGCAAAGGAACGCGAACAAAATGCATGGAAAAGACTACAGAAGCAAAAAAAGCTTCAATTTCTTCTATTTGAAATCATTTTACTTGGACTAGTATTATACGGAACTTTTACAAGGCAATGGGGATTAGTATCTATTGGTGTTATTGCTGCTGTTTTGACAGGGGTTTTAATGGCAAAAAGCTTCGGTAAACCAAAAGGACAGGACTTCAATCAATCTTTAGATTCTTTAAGGGAAAAAGAGAAACAATTAATCCAAAAACTAGATTCAACGGAATATGCAAACTTGATTAAACTTCAGGAACAATTACTTTTAGATAATCGCCGGAAAGAACATTTACAAGGATTGAAAATGAGACTTGAACAGCAGAATGACCAATATGATAAAGTAATCTCTAAATTTGAAGCATGGGAAATAGAATCAGCAAAATATAAGGAAAAACTATTTACTCTGGCCAGTCAACTGCAAATTCCTGAGTATATTGCAAAGTCCCATTTACGTGAGGCTTTCCAGTTTATTGAACAATATAAAACGCTATGGAGAGAAAAGAGCCAACTGCATAAGCGCATCTCACAAATTAAGGAAAGACAATTATCCATTGAGAATAGTCTTGAATTTTTTACAAATCGCTTTTTATCAGAAGTTCATATGGACCTTCACAAAAAAGGCTATGCACTTAGGGAGAAATTAAAAACGGAGCATGAGAAAAAGATCATGTGCCAAGAGAGACTAGCAAAACTCCAGGATTTAGAAAATGAATTAAAACAAAAGAAGCGGGAGCAGCTGCATTTAAAAGAGGAAATTAAAAAGCTTTTTGATGAAGCAATGGTTGCGACTGAAGAGCAATACTACGAGCTTGGGGTAAAAGCAGAAAAACAAGAGAATTTTAAAGAACGATTAAAGGATATTCAAAAGCAGCTTCAATATTCCATAATAGCTGAAAACGACCGCGAGAGCTTTTTACACATTCATAATATTGAAGAATTAGTGATTGAGCAGCAAAATGAAGCCATCCGTTTAAAAGCAAGATTGACAGCGCTGCAAGAGGAAGATGCCTCTATTAAATATGAGATTCAGGTCCTCGAAGAGGGGGGAGTTTATTCTGAGCTTCTTCATCAATTTAAACAGAAAAAATTTGAGCTGGAAGAAATGGCAAAGGAATGGTCTGTTTATTGCCTTGCTCAAGATATTCTGTCTAAAACGGTTGAAAAATATAAAAATACATACCTGCCGAGAATGCTGTCTAAAGCGGAGGAGTATTTAGTTTTCCTTACAGAGGGGAGATACTATCGAATTCATCTTCAAAAATCGGGGACGGGCTTTTTAATCGAAAGAAAGGATTACACGATCTTTGAGGCAAATGAACTTAGTCAAGCGACAACAGAACAAGTCTATGTTTCCATAAGACTTGCCTTAGCCACCACGCTTTATGAAAAGTATCACTTTCCAATCATCATTGATGATAGCTTTGTTAATTTTGACGCTAGAAGAACACAAAAAATCATCGAACTATTAAAGAGTTTAAAACAAAATCAAATTTTATTTTTTACCTGTCATACCCATTTGCTTTCGAATTTTTCACACGAAAATATTCTCTTGCTAAATAAAGGGATTGTCGAGATTCCATCATAGTGTAATAGACCAATATGTTATACTAGGTTTCATAGGGAAGGGGCGTTGGAATACTATGAGTAAAGGAATTCTTTATTATAATGTTGGTGACCAAGTCGAATTGTTTTTACTGATTAAAAGCGCCACGAAAGGGACGGCTAGTAATGGCAAGCCTTTTTTGACGCTTATATTACAAGACCAAAGCGGGGAAATTGAGGCTAAGCTGTGGGATGCTGGTGAAGATGATGAGAAAAACTATGCACCTCAAAATATCGTAAAAATTCTGGGGGAACTTCAAAATTACCGCGGTAAAAGTCAGTTGAAAATTAGACAAATTCGTAAATCAGGACCTAACGACCATGTTAAGCTCGATGACTTTCTTGAGACTGCACCGCTAAGTCAAGATGAAATGACAAGCAAGCTGACCCAATATATATTTGATATGAAAAATCCTAATATCCAAAGAATCACAAGGCATTTAATTAAAAAGCATCAGAAAGCTTTTTTAGTCTATCCGGCAGCAACAAAAAATCATCACGAGTTTGTTTCCGGCCTGGCCTACCATGTGGTCAGTATGCTTGATTTGGCCAAGGCTATTTCCTCCTTGTATCCTAGTCTTGATCGTGATCTTCTTTATGCAGGAGTTATTTTACATGATATGGGGAAAGTTTTAGAGCTATCTGGACCAATCTCAACGGTGTATACGATTGAAGGAAATCTTCTCGGCCATATTACCATCATGGTGAATGAAATTGGTAAAGCTGCCGAAGAATTAGGCATTTCCGGAGAGGAAGTGTTAATTCTGCAGCACCTTGTTCTTAGTCATCATGGAAAAACTGAATGGGGCAGTCCGAAACCGCCACTCATTAAAGAGGCGGAAATCCTTCATTATATCGATAATTTGGATGCTAAAATGAACATGCTTGACCGTTCACTTGAAAGAGTAAAACCCGGAGAATTTACGGAGCGAATTTTTGCTTTGGATAACCGCTCCTTTTATAAACCAGCATTTCATAAATAAAGATAGCCCTAACGGGTTATCTTTTTTGTTTAGATAAGAATAAAATTAGAAAATCCGAATACATTGTAGTAAAAACATGGACAACCATTCGTGGAGGGAGTAAAAAATATGTCTATTCCTATTTGGGTATTTGCAGTCGTAGCAGGAATTGCTATTAGTGCTTTAATGGCTATTAAGACCGGCAGGGAGGAACGCTTGCTGGAAATGGAGAGTATTGAAAAAGAAGGGGAAATCTATTTAGAGCGCCTAGAAAAGGAAAAAGAGCGGCGTGAAGGTGAAAAAGCAGCAGGGGAATAGCACAAAGGAAAGAGTGACTCACAATCGGAGTCACTCTTCTTTTTTTATGGGTTTTTAAAATTATTGCTGTGGTGCAGCAGTTGTTGTTTCCGGTTTAAGAGCGTCTTTAAGGTCTTTGTCACTAACGGTTACATCTGCAGCTTTTAGCTCACGTTGCATGGCTTTGTTAATGTCATCATTGGTTAACTTTGAAGATTTTACTTGATATTCAAGATCTTTCTTCATTTGATCAAAGGATTTTTTCGCTTTTTTGTCTGTCACTTGGATAATGTGATAGCCAAACTGTGATTTAACCGGGTCACTAATTTCATTAACCTTCAGCGCATATGCAGCTTTTTCAAAAGCAGGGTCCATTTTTCCAGTGCCAAACCAGCCTAAATCACCGCCGTTTTGGGCGGAACCAGTATCTTGTGAGTACTTTGTAGCTAAATCTTCAAATTTTGCACCTGCATCTAATTTCTTTTTAATTTCTTTAGCAGTTTTTTCATCTTTCACAAGGATATGGCGTGCCTTAATTTCAGGCTGATATTTATCATAGGCATCTTTTAATTCTTTGTCAGAAACTTTTACGTCTTTCATTGCCGCCTTTTCCTGCATCATGCCAACTTTCATTGTGTTCTTTAAGTCAGCTTCGCTTTTATAGCCATATTGTGCAAGAGCAGCTTCAAAATTAGACCCAAGTTGTTCTTTTAACTGTGCAACTTTGGCATCCAATTCTTTATTTGTAACTGGGTATTTCTTTGCAAGAACTTTTTCGTAAACTAACTGTTGCAGGGCTTGATTTCCAATCTTGTCTTTCATGGCTTGGTAAAGCTCTTCTTTTGTTACGTCTCCAACCTTGCTTTTTGCTACGGTATCAGATGAACCCGATTGATTACAGGCACTTAATGCAATAACCCCGCAGGCTAACGTAAGGGCTAATAACCATTTTTTCACGATGAACCTCTTCCTTTACAGTAAATTCTTGTGGAACACAATACTTGACCACAAGCTATACTATAACATAAAAGGGAATAACAGCAAAAATTTAAGCCATGAAAATTGGGCTTTTATCAGAAATTCCCGTGATGCCTAGGCGAAATAAGCATAGCTAGAATAGGGATATGGTAATCATCATGAAGGAGGGAAACATATGACAGGTGTAGCAGGAGGATATGGTGGAGGATTTGCGTTAATCGTTGTCCTTTTTATTCTTTTAATTATCATTGGAGCGGCTTGGGTTTATTAAAAGTCAAAATGAAAAGCGATGAGATATCTCATCGCTTTACTTTTTATGAAGAATTTACTGACTCGTCATGCTGGATAATAATATATGTTATGTATACAAAATCTCAACGTATGACGATACAAGTAAAATGGTAATTAGGACATTAATGGTCCGGAATACCTTATGCTGCCGATCCTCTGGAATTTCTTTTTGAATACAAAGGGAATTGGTCATTTTATTTACATAAAACAGGATAAAGATTGCAAAGACAATAAAAATGGAGATCATCAGCGATTCCCTCCTTGTTGTTCGTAAGTATACTCTAATTACAATATCAAAAAATGTTAAAAAAAGATAGTCTAAAAGAGTGAAAGAAAAAAAGCTTTGATATTTTCGATATGATTCATGTAAAAAAACTGTTAAACTTGAAAATAAAAAATGTGTTTACCTTCATGTTGAAATGGTAAATAATGAGCTTAAAAGTATTGATTTGAAATGAGGTCATTCCAATGGAGAATCACGAATTACAAAAAAGGATTCAATTGCTTGAGTATCATCAAAAAATTCTATTAGCATTAATCAATAATCCTAAACAGGATTTTTACAGGATGATTATTGAAAAAGGGCTTTCAGAACAAGAAGTAAGGGAATTCATGCAAATTTGTGACGAATTGAGCATAAAAATGGAAGAACAAAAAGCGGAAGGATTTGTTCATTTTCAACCGCTTTTTACCGAGTTTTTATATTTATTATCTGAAAAATTAGATAGTAAAGAAATAATTCAGGCCTGCTCTTACCAGGGAATTTATTTACCCTTAATGCTGGAATTGAAAAAATACCTATACGCTGATTAGACTAGTTCTTGTTCTGATTTGGCTTTTCTCAATTTGCCGTCTTGCTCCGTAAATTCACTTTCAATATTATGGAAAGATCGTTCGAAAATTTCCATAAAGTCATCCCCGTAAATATTTCGAACAATTGCCATCATTTCAATGATATCTGGAAATTTCCCATATAAATCGCGAAGTGGGAGGGCACCGGTATATACGGCATTGCTGTTCGGTTCATATGTCTCCATCAATTGAAGCAAGACATTTTCCCCTTCAGTCGTAAGCTGGATATACGTATTCCGTTTGTCGTTTTCCTTTTTCGAGAATTTGAGTAATCCTCTTTCTTCTAACTTCTTTGAAAAATTAAAAGCTGTCGAGACATGCATAACTCCGAATTTTGCCACATCGGAAATGGAGGCACCGTTTAGATGATAGGCAATCCAAAGAATATGGTGTTCATTAATATTTAAATCAAAAGGTTTTATCCACTGTTGCCAATCCTTCTCAATCGACTTCCACAAAGCTTTACTTAATTGAGCTATTCGCTGGCTAAAAAGCATCGCTTCTTTCATAGAATATTGTTTCTCTGACATCCCCAATTTCACCTACTTTTTTATTTCTCTATTATCATTATGCCAATAAAATAAAAATTAATAAAGATATAAATTTACAAAATTTTTAGAAATTACAATAATCTTGCAAATTTTTTGATAATTTTCTAGAAACAAAGGTTTACGACATAATTCTTATCCCTATTTTACGTGTATTCTGGATTAATTCCAACCTTTTGAATATTCTATTTTATAAAAAATTTTCCAATAAGCTGTTTTATGTAGCCAAAATGAGGAATACAATTGACAGGTTCTTAGGTTCAAACCATAAATTGTAAACATTATATAAAGAAAAGAACCCGAAGGGTTCTTTTCTAGATCGTAATCCGAACATTATTTTTGAATAACAGACGGTGAGGCCAATTTTGTTCTTTTAACGACTGATTGTGCAACTGGATATAAAATTACCATAGCGACAGTATTTACAACAGTTGCAGGTAAAACAACTGCAGCAAAAAGTCCAACAAAAGGTCCAGGTAATCCAACAATTACAAAAGCGGACGATAAAAAGACAGTTCCAGATACTAATGTACCAAGAGCCGTTAAAACAGCAGCACTAATCACGGAATTACGGAATTGTTTTAAAGCTGCAAATAAGCCAAAAAACACGGAAGCAGTGACAAGTTTGTCAATGATATTCGGAATTTGACCTCCTGGGAAACCGGTTGTTAATGCGGAAATAATTCCTGTAACAATGGCTAAAAGTAAAACATTCTTAAACTCAGGAAATAAAATAATTCCTAAAAACATCATTAATAACATCATGTCCGGCTTCATGCCTAGAAAAATTGGCGGAATCACCGCGTGTAAAACAGCCCCAATCCCCACGAGTAATGCTAAAGCAACCAGATTCTTTGTATTCATTTCTCAACTCTCCTCTTCTAATCTCTGCTATTGGTTTCTCCTGCAGTGCACTCATTGCCTGCAGCGAAAAACTTGAAATCATTATACCACATTATGATTAAAATGATAAAGAAATAGTTTTCAGAGAATTTAAAAATTAAAAATGCCTTTTGATTTCAACCGCCATTTCTTGCAAGGTAGCAGGCGTGTAATCACTTTGGTTATTTTTCCAAACGGCACCAAAGCCATCACCTTTTCCATAGCGCGGAATTAAATGCAAATGATAGTGGAATACTGTTTGTCCTGCTTGCTCTCCATTATTATTCACAGCATTTAAACCAACGGGTTCAAATTCCTGCTTTAAGGCTTTAGCAATTTCCGGGACAACTTCAAAGAGGTTTCGGGCGATTTCAGGTGTTAACTCAAAAATATTCTCTTTATGTACTTTCGGTATAACGAGAGTATGTCCCTTTGTCACTTGGCTAATATCTAAAAAAGCCAATACATGTTCGTTCTCAAATACCTTTGCGGATGAGATTTCACCATTAACAATTTTGCAAAAAATACAATCGCTCATTATATGCACAACCTTTCCAATACGTTTGTCTTATTTTACCATGATTCAGAACCAATACAAAAGAAAAGAGCAGAATCCGTATAGGATTCCGCCCTCTCGAAGGGGAATTGCTTCAATTGGAACGTTCATTTAGGAGTGTTCTTTGATAAACACCTCATTTTTCCTTAGAGTGTTTTTATAAAGAAACATCATTGTTCAAGCTGACCATCCCCTATGTTTGTTTTTATATGTTATCTCAACTTATAAAAACAGGTGGCGATCTGCGGTAAACACCTCATTTGTAGTTTATTTGTGAATAAACTTGGTTTATTTTTCAATAAACCTTGGTGTTAATGAACTCTAAATGGTTAGCATGCACATTGTACAAAACAACCATCCCCTTATTTTGAAACGAATAGAAGCTACTTGTTTGAAAGGAAATTGTCTTTAACAGACACCTCATTTCAAGTTTTGATGAATTTCTTCATCGAAGTAAGTTGTTTCCCCTTCGAATATTATAATATCCCATCTGACGAGTTCTATACAAAAAATCTTAAAAAATTGAATTTCTATTTTTATCGCGCTCAATTTGTTAAAATGGAAATTAATATCATGCAAGGGAAGGACGTTGTACATGTCTTTATTAACGATTGAACACCTTGTCGGGGGCTATACAAAGAATCCCGTCTTAAAAGATGTTTCATTTGAAGTAAAGGAAAAAGAAATCGTCGGGCTAATTGGTTTAAATGGTGCCGGAAAAAGTACCACGATTAAACATATTATTGGGTTAATGGAGCCGAGAAGCGGAGAAATAAAAATTAAGGATCAAATTTTTACGGACAATAAAGAGGCCTATCGAAGGCTGTTCACCTTCGTACCGGAAACACCGATATTATATGAAGAACTTACATTGGATGAACATTTGCGGTTAACCGCGATGGCTTATGGTTTGAATGAAACGGAATATAAGTCAAGGGTGGCTCCATTGCTTTCGGAATTTCGAATGGAAAAGCGATTAAATTGGTTTCCTGCTCATTTTTCAAAAGGGATGAAGCAGAAGGTCATGATCATGTGTGCCTTTTTAGTTCAGCCTGCACTTTATATTGTCGACGAACCATTTGTGGGTTTAGACCCACTCGGAATCCAATCGCTTTTGGATAGGATGAAAAAAATGAAAGAAAACGGGGCAGGTATTCTCATGTCGACCCATATCCTTGCCACCGCTGAGAAATATTGCGACCGGTTTGTCATTCTTCATGAGGGGAAAATCCGTGCAAAGGGGACCTTGGCTGAGTTACGCAGGGAATTTTCTATGCCGGATGCGTCCTTAGATGATCTGTATATTCAATTAACAAAGGAAGAAAAATATGTTTGATGAAAAAAGTCTTTGGAATAAGCGTTTTGGACACCGGCTGAAGGAGTTAGGAAGTTATCTGCGTTATATTTTTAATGGTCATCTTGTAATTGTCTTGGTATTTCTAATTGGGGCAGCTGCTTTTTATTATCAGAACTGGATTAAGACGCTTTCTTCCGGATTCCCGGCGGAACTGATTATTGCTGTATTAATCGGGGGATTTTTAACGTACAGTCCTGTCTATAATTTTTTGCTTGAGGCAGATCGGGTTTTCCTCATTCCGCTTGAAACCCGCCTGCGAGATTATTTTTGGCGTTCGGGAATAGTAAGCCTTGTTTTTCAAGGGTATATTCTTTTAATGGTTCAAGCTGTTTTGATGCCCATGTATGCCCATGTAAGCTCTAATGGTTTTCATTCATTTTTACTGTTTTTTGCGGTACTACTGATTGTTAAAGTCTGGAATATCGCGGTGAGCTGGAAAATACACTACTTTGTTCAGCCATCGATTTATCGCTGGGACATGGTTGTTCGCTATTTTATCAATGCTGTTTTTACCTTCCTTTTGTTTAAACAAGCAAATTTCTTTATCCTGTTGGTTATGCTTTTGGTAATGGGATTTTACTATTGGTCGTTTTGGGCTCGCACGAGAAGGGTCGGGTTGAAATGGGACTTGTTGATTGAACAAGAAGAGAAGAGAATGGCGGCTTTTTATCGTCTCGCTAATCTGTTCACAGATGTTCCAAAGTTAAAGGATACGGTAAAAAGAAGAAAATGGCTCGATTTTTTATTGAAACGTATTCGTTTTCTGCAGAAAAATACTTATTTGTATTTATTTTCACGGACGTTTTTGCGTTCCTCAGATTACCTGGGTCTTTTTGTTCGCTTAACGGTTATTGGGGCTCTTGCTTTGTATTTTATTTCGTTTGGGTTTGGGCAAATTTTGCTAGCTGTTTTATTCCTATATTTAACTGGATTCCAATTGCTTCCGCTTTGGAATCACCATCAAAACAAGCTTTGGGTTGATCTTTATCCGGTTTCATCACTATTTAAGGCAGCTGCATTCCAATCATTATTGTTGGTCGTCTTAGCATTGCAAGCTGCCCTGTTCTCCTTATTTATTTTACTAAAAGGAGACACCATGATTGCATTGCTTGAACTTCCAGCAGGACTGGCCTTCTCCTATATGTTTGTATACGTATATAGCAGGAAACGGTTAAAAGCTTGATCGGGGTTGGTGGTTAGGCAGAAGTGGAAAGTATTTTGATGAAAGTGGAAAGTGAGCCTGAACTAGGGATCTAAAATTAAGAAAATATCTCCAAAAATGAATTGAAAATGACCTGCGCCAGGCAAATGCCTGGCGTTTTTTATGGAGGTAAAAGGCAAAAAGTGGTGGGTAAAAAGGGAGGACCGGAATGTAAACTCCCTAAAGTGGTGGGTAAAGAGCCAAAACCAGTGGGTAAATAAATTAGGATGAAACGGGTGCCTAATCTGGAGTTAGGAATTTACTGAAAATGGTAATTTCGAAAGAGGGAAACTTGATTTTCAGTAGCTTAAATGAGAAGTGGAAGGTAAAAGGCAAAAAGTGGTGGGTAAAAAGGGAGAACCGGAATGTAAACTCTCGAAAGTGGTGGGTAAAGAGCCACAACCGGTTGGTGAACAAAAATAGGCTGAATTTGGGGCTAATCTGTAGGTAATAATCTACTGAAAATGGTAATTTCTCTTTTAAAAAGGTAATTTTAAAAGAAGGATACCTGATTTTTAGTAGCTTTAATGAGAAGTGGAAGGTAAAAGGCAAAAAGTGGTGGGTAAAAAGGGAGGACCGGAATGTAAACTCCCTAAAGCGGTGGGTAAAGAGCCAAAACCGGTGGGTAAAGAGCCAAAACCGGTGGGTAAAGAGCCAAAACCGGTGGGTAAAGAGCCAAAACCGGTGGGTAAAGAGCCAAAACCAGTGGGTAAACGAAATTAGGATGAAACGGGTGCCCAATCTGGAGTTGAAAATTCACTCAAAATGGTAATTTTTATAGAAGGATACCTGATTTTAGTAGTTAAATGAGAAGTGGAGGGTAAAAATGCACATATACAACAGATTAATGATTACTTTCTCCTAATTAAGCCCACAATAACAAATTCAGAACTCCGACGTATCTTAAAAATTGATTCCATTAAAGTTGCAAATAATATTCTTACTAATTCACATTTACCGTTTACCGGAAAATTCAAGGATTGTGTTTACCATCAACCGCCGAATGAAACTTTTATGAAGTGATTTCCGTAAAATAATAAAAGGCAGTATAAAAAGGTTGTGTTTCCATGAATGAATATGAATTAAAGGTTTTTGATGAGGTAACGGATTGGAAATTTAAAATCACGAAACGCTCGGGTATGGTAAGTAGATTTTCAAAAAAAGCACAAGGGAAAATAAACGGATTGATTCCCGAAAAAGTTCATCAGGTCATTACTGAGAGTATCAAAGCAATGGTGAAAACCACTTTATTCGGCTCGAAAATAACCACAAATAAAAATCAAGCAGTCGGATTAACCTTGGCAGACCGGGATGAATTAATGCGCAGGAAAACAACTGTGTTTCAAAAGACGGCATTGATTGAGGGGGCGGGAACTGGTGCAGGGGGAATCTTACTGGGCCTAGCGGACTTTCCCTTATTATTGTCCATTAAAATGAAATTCTTGTTTGAAGCAGCTTCAATTTATGGATTTAATACGAATGAATATGAAGAAAGACTGTTTATTCTTCATGTTTTTCAGTTGGCTTTTTCAAGTGATGAAGTTCGAAGGAAGACATTAAATGAAATAGAAAATTGGGAAGAACGGAAGCAGACGCTCATGGAAATGGATTGGCGTAAGTTCCAGCAGGAATACCGTGATTATATCGATTTTGCTAAAATGCTGCAGCTTGTTCCGGGAATCGGTGCCTTTGTCGGTGCTTATGCCAACAACAATCTCCTCAAACATTTAGGCGAAACCGCGATGAATGCTTACAGGCTGCGGATACTAACAAAAGCCCCTGAACTATAACTTCTAACAAAAAATTTAAGAATATATTTCAGTACCTGTTCTGCATTAGAAATATACCTTTAGGACAAATTAAATGAAAGAAAGGTAGGTGAAGTATTTGCCAGATCTATTACAAGCTGTTAAAAATGTAGTCCAATCGTTTATAGACGATGAGCCCAAGCCTCCTCTACACATCGGTGAAGCCATGGGTTGCTGGATTCATGTGGTTTTATGTGCGGAGATACAAGTGCAGACCGAAGCAGGAATGAATAGCACAAACGACCCTGAATTGAAAAAAGCACTTCATGAAGCTGTTAAGACGTTCAAATCGCAAAGAGATCAGCTGACAAAATTTATGCTGTCTGAAGGAATTCCTTTACCTCCTTTAAGTGAATCTAAGCCAATCTCAGATCCAAATAGTGTTCCGCTCGGTGTCAAGTTGACGGATAGTGAACTGGCAAACAGCATTAAGAAAAAAATATCGATGACGATTGCAAACTGTGCAAATGCCTCATCTCAAACCCTTCGTAGTGATGTTGGTTTGATGTGGGCTGAATTTTTGCAGGAACATATAACCTATTTATTTATATTAAAATCAATGATGCAAAAACGAGGGTGGCTTAATGTTCCGCCACTGTATTATACATCTGATACAGGAAGGTGAAATTGTTGCCAGAAATTATACAAGCAGTTAAAAGTGTCGTGCAATCATTTATGGATGAAAAACCCAAATCACCCTTGCATGTTGGTGAAGTTATGTCGTGCTGGTCATTCCTATCTGAAATTGCAGCTGAGCTAGTCCATTCAGAAGCTGGGATTAATAGCACAACTGATCCGGAATTGAGTAAAGCATTTCATGAAGTAGCAAAAATGTTGAAGTCGCAAAAAGAACGGCTTATAATACTTATGCGTTCAGAAGGAGTGCCCTTACCACCCTTAAATGAATCTAAGCCAGTCTCACTTCCACTTGAAGTTCCGCCCGGTGTCAAGTTGACGGATGACGAACTGGCAAACAGTCTTAATATTAAATTAGTTCTTGGGATTACCTTTTGTGCAGATGCCTTAACTCAGTCAGTACGCAGCGATGTTAGTTTGATTTGGCTGAAATTTTTACAGGAATACATGACTTTTGGGGCAACAATGAAGCCCCTTTTAAAAAAACGTGGATGGCTTAAAGCTCCACCTTTCTTTCATCCACCTGGATCACCGATACATTGAAAGATTAGAAAACAATTCCTTTGATAAAGGCAGAGCGAATTTTGACAATAGGTTTAAACAGATTACGCATAGATAAAAGGTAACAACATATTGACCATGATGAATATGTTGTTACCTATATTTTTTAAGAGGATTTTTGTAGTTAGGTCTTGATAAGTATTTGGTTCAGGGAAATAGTTTTTATTCGTTCATATTGACCAGTAAAGCGGCAGTACCGAGCGTTTTCGCAGCGATTAACATTGCTTTTTCATCGATATCAAATTTAGGATGATGGTGCGGGGCTGGCTTTTCCACTCCGACCGGTTTTGCCCCGGTGAAAAAGAATGTACCTGGGACTTTTTCCAAATAATAAGCGAAATCTTCTCCGCCCATTTGCGGTTCGGTTTCCTCAATGATTTGAACCTCAGAAACCTTACTGGCACAGCCGATAAGATATTCAGTTTCTTTTTCGTGGTTCACAACAGCTGGATAACCTCTTTCATAGACAAATTCATAACTGCTGTCAGCCAGGTAACATGTTCCGTGGATGATTCGATTCATTTCTTTTTCAATAAACGAGCGAACCTCTTCGTTAAATGTTCTCACCGTACCGACAAGCTTTGCTTTATCCGCAATGACATTAAAGGCGTTTTGCGCAGTAAAAGAACCAACCGTAACCACGGCTGAATCTACCGGATTTACTTTTCTGCTGACAATTTGCTGCAGATTTAGGACAAGCTGTGATGCCGTAACAATGGCATCCTTTGTTTTGTGCGGCTGGGCACCATGACCGCCTTGGCCTTGGATGTCAATTTCAAATCGGTCGGCAGCAGCCATGATTGGACCTGTTCGATATTGAATTTTACCTGTAGGTTCACTTGCCCATAAATGGGTTCCAAAAATAACATCTACTCCATCTAAGCAGCCATCTTCAATCATCGAAATGGCTCCACCCGGTGCGTATTCTTCTGCATGCTGATGGATGAAAACATAATTTCCGGCTAGTTCATCACGAAGTTCATTTAAAGTTTTTGCAAGAAATAGGAGAGTAGAGGTATGACCATCGTGACCGCAAGCATGCATCACTCCTGGAACAGTGGATTTATAGGGAACATCCTTTTCATCCTGAATGGGCAGAGCATCAAAATCAGCCCGTAAAGCAACGGTTTTTCCAGGTCTATTTCCATAGACTTTTGCGACCACTCCATTGCCGCCAACATTTCCTTTAACCTCAATTCCCAGTTTTTCATAAAAATCTTGAATGAATTTTGCCGTATGATACTCTTTAAAAGATAGTTCCGGATGTTGATGCAAATAACGGCGAACTGAAACCATATCATCATAGTAACCTTCCAACTTAGCAAAAAGCGTATTAAGCATGAAATCCCTCCAAGATCACTTACTATTTTCATACTATTTTAACACTTTTTAATATATATGTAGAATAATTGAGAAAGAGGCTGGTTCATTCAGCCTCTTTCTGCACTTAAATTAAAAACATCGCCACAATTGTTGTGACAACTAAGCCGATTAATACAGGGACCAAATTTCGCCTTGCTAAATCAAAAGGGTCCACTTTACAAATGGCTGCAGCAGGGATCAGTGCCCACGGGACAAGGGTTCCGCCCCCAACCCAAATGGCCGCAATTTGCCCAAGAGCCGTAAGCGTTGCTGCACCTTTGCCAATCGCGATGGCAAAGAGATGGGCGTTTGCAACTTGTGACTATGGAATTTTTTATTGGAAAAAAGGGAGGTTTAATACAACGTGCAACTCAAAATCCGATTTTGTTCTTTCGTTCTATTTGTTATCGTTAACTCCACTCGATCAAAGATAAAATGTAAAAGTTCATTTTAGAATGGGGGTTCTAATGATTCAAAGGTATCCAAAACACTTCCAATTTTCCTTTGGGATTGGGCTGCATCAATGGAAAAAGGTTTATCTTTTACTTCTGCTTGTTTTTGTATCTCTTCCTTTTGACCTGGGTTTCTTCGATTTGTTGCACATATTGATTGTTTTTGGTTTGGTATATATCTTGGTCAATGATCCCTTTCTCCGCATAGTCATCATAAAGGCGAAGACGAAGTTTTTTTGAGTTTTTCTAATCGCTTTTGGAGTTCTTCAATTGCTTATAATGAATGATTTTCCTGTTTCGGAACAGAAACATTTTCCTGGATTTTTTTCAAAAGAAGTTTTTCATTTAATTCTTCAAAGTTTTTTAAAATATCGATTATTCGTTCCAGAACGCGTTCATAAGAAATATATCTTTGGCAACAGGAGAGCATATAAAGGGCATAGGATTTTTTTCACCCTTGACATTGGTATAATAACTTTTCGTATGTTTTTTAGTCATATTCTTTCCACATAGAGAACATTTTACCAATTTGCTTAAAGGATGAATGGGGGGCATGTTTTACTTTAATGGATTGGATCCGCTCCTGAGCGCTTTTGAATAGTTCCTCATCAATCATATGGTCATTCATTTCCGCAACCGTCCACTGTTCTTTCGGTTGGAGTTTTACTTTTTCACCCTTTAGTTTCGTTTTACCGTAAATTGAAAATCCTGCATACTTTCATTTGTTAGAAGTCTTTTAACGGTAGTTTTCAACCATTGTTTTCCTCCAGGGGAAGGAATTTGCTGTCGATTTAGCAAATCAGCTATTCGCTGATAATCATAACCATCTTCTGTATACCATTTGAAAATCTGTTCAACGATCTCTTTTTCACCTTCTTTTGGAATAAGTGTTTTAGTTTTGGCATCCAATTGAAATCCATAGGGAATAGGACCACCGATAAAAAATCCTCTTTCAGCAGCAGCCTTTCTTCCAGATACCATCCTTCCACGGATGATTTGCCATTCTTCATGGAATAAAAAGAGTTCCATCCGTAACATTCGAAGGTCATTTTCATCCGTGCAATTAATCACTCGGTCAGGGGTAATGATAAGAATTTCATTTTGGGTCAAGAGTTCAAATAAAATACCAGCTTCTTTTTGGCTGCCGCGGCTTAAACGAGAAATGTCTTTAACGACAATGGCATCATATTTTTCTTGTTTAATCCTCTCAATGATCATTCTCATTTCATGTCTTTTCTCAAGGCTGGACCCTGTTACAAATTCTTCAAATGTATGGTATGGAAAGGGAGCATCCTTTAAAAAGTTTCGCATGAGTATCCGTTGTGCTTGCAGGGTATCTTCATTTGTTAATTTCTCTAACTTTAAATCTTGACGGCTTTTCCGTAAGTACAAGGCTGCGAAGTTTACTTTCCTTGGAAGTCTCATTTACTTTCTCCTTCCTAAGCTAGTATAAGTGCTTCTGTTGGATTAATCATGAATCTATATTTAGGTCTGGATTTACTTAATGAAGACAATATCAACGTAAAAAGTGCTTTACTACATATGATTGAGGACGCCATGGCTTCCGCTGGAGTTATTGTCATTGTTCGTCGAACTAATAGCAGATTCATCATGAGAATGCTCTTCGTTTTCTTAAAAAGAATAAACGAAACAGCCATTTCCATGAGGAAATGGCAGTTTTTTTATAATTGAGAGGATATGCATATTTTATTTTTCATTAGACTCATGAAATGTTTTCAATTCATGATTTTCTATTCTCCAAAAAGTTTCCTTTCGGGAAAATATTTTGCATTTACGCAATTTTTAATTCACATTTTTGTTGAACTAACATATAATTTAATCCGAAGTGTAAGAGCAATTTTTTCACTTAAAAAGTTTACCTGATGCAAAAAAATTAGTGTGTACCAATAATGGGGGGAGATTCATGAGTGAAGATGTAAAAAAACTTCCATTGGCAACGGATAATGGTTGGAGGAATAAACGAACACAGCCTACATTACCAGAAGTTCATCGAACTGTTCGCATTCCAAAGAGTGGATCCTGGATAAAGAAATTCCTTGCTTTTGCAGGCCCTGGATATTTAGTCGCCGTAGGCTATATGGACCCAGGTAACTGGGCAACGGATATTGCGGGTGGATCGTTATTTGGATACACATTACTCTCTGTTATCTTATTGTCCAATTTGATGGCAATTCTCCTTCAAGCGTTGGCTGGAAAGCTTGGAATTGTGACGGGTAGGGATCTAGCACAAGCGTGCCGTGACCATTACAGTAAGCCAGTTGCGATGGGATTATGGATTTTATGTGAACTAGCGATTGCAGCTTGTGACTTGGCGGAAGTGATTGGTTCAGCAATTGCTTTAAATCTGTTATTTGGGATCCCGTTGGTTTATGGTGTCGTCATTACGGCTCTTGATGTATTGGTGGTTCTATTATTACAAAATAAGGGTTTTCGCTATATTGAAACGCTAGTCATTGTCCTAATTATTACGATTGGAGGTTGTTTTGCAACCGAAATCTTTCTTTCAAAGCCTGATGTAGGTGGGATATTAAAAGGGTTTGTACCAAGTTCAGAAATCATAAGTAACCCGACTATGCTTTATATCGCGATTGGAATTTTAGGTGCAACGGTTATGCCACATAATTTGTACCTTCATTCTTCCATCGTTCAAACTCGCAAGTATGCACAAAACAGTTCGGGAAAGCGGCAAGCAATAAAATATGCAACATGGGATTCAACCATCGCCTTATTTTTTGCCTTATTTATTAATGCTGCTATCCTTATTCTTTCCTCTGCTACATTCCATAAAGCGGGGATGACGGAGGTTGCAGAAATTAATGATGCATACCATTTACTAACTCCCATTCTTGGAACAACACTTGGGAGCATCTTATTTGGAGTTGCATTGCTGGCTTCTGGGCAAAATTCAACGTTGACAGGTACTTTGGCTGGTCAAATTGTCATGGAAGGATTTTTAAATATTCGCCTCCCTGCTTGGCTTAGAAGGCTAATCACCCGACTCATTGCCATCGTTCCAGCCGTTATTGTAACGGCTCTTTATGGAGAAAGTAGGACAGCTCAACTTCTTATTTTGAGTCAGGTAATCCTATCTTTACAGCTTTCATTTGCAGTCGTCCCTCTTATCAAATTTACAAGCGACAAAAAGAAAATGGGGGAGTTTGTCAATCCGTTGTGGCTTAAAATTCTTGCTTGGATTGTAGCAACGGTGATTATCTGCTTAAATGTATATTTACTATTTCAGACATTTTTTGGATAACAAATAAAAGGGCATAGAAACATTCTATGCCCTTTTATTTGTTATCCGTTAATCTCTTGACCCAACAATAACTGGTTCAGAAGTAAAAACTCTTGATAAAGAAGCGTTGGGTACGTTGAACGATCAACTAACAGATGCCTTGAAAGAATTAGTGAATAAAACAAAATAGAAAAATAAAAAGGCACCAACTTTTTGATAATAAGTAGTTCAGTTTTGGAGTACAAAATGTAAAATAACACTCCAAAACGAACTACTTTTTTATATGCTTTCCGTAATATGAATCGTATGCTAATTCGTATAATTTTGAAGAGTAGATTGGAATAAAAATTACGGAGGACTTTAACAAACAACAGTCATTTTGTTGAAAAATAATTCCAAATGAAAGGGATTTTACTAAATATCCCTAGAATATTACCTTATTGTGTAAAAACGGGTGGAATTTGTTGGTTTTACTAAAAAAATTAAGATGGTATTTTATTAACGGGTTACCTTTTGAGGTGCAAACATTGCTAATCACATCATATTTTTTGTCACTAATATCAATGCAATTCTCAATGGAATTCTCTGAGTAAATAACATCAATAAACGCAATGAAGGGATAGCTTAATGACTATCCCTTAAATTCTCTATCGACTCCCGTTAAATAAATTTGTTGTCTGTTTTTATTGAGTGTCTTCGTCGCTTTTGTACTCCAAAATATCACCTGGCTGACAATCCAAAGTCTTACATATCGCTTCTAATGTTGAAAAACGAACCGCTTTTGCTTTCCCATTCTTCAGAATAGAAAGATTCGCCATAGTAATTCCAACCCTCTCCGAAAGCTCCGTTACGCTCATTTTTCGTTTTGCTAACATCACATCAATATTAATAATAATTGTCATATCCTCCACCTCAGACCGTCAAATCATTTTCTGATTTTATGTTAATCGCTTCTTGAAGAAGCCGTTGGAGGATAGCAGCGAAAACGGCGATAACCAACGAAGCAAAAATGATGATGAGTCCCATTAATCCAATAGGAGGGTCAACTTTCTTCGCTATAAAATGAAAGAGTGGCAAACCTAATACATACAAACCACTGATTGTAATCGCACAGCATTTTATGTTCTTTAACGCCTTTACAGATAATTCCGAGAACGCTGTGTTCTCGTCAATGTACCGTAAAAGGTTGAAAGCCTGATAGAGAGCAAAGTAAAAAGGCACAGCCGCTCCATACATCACGATAAAAATGAGATATTTCATTGGGGCAATATTTGGATACAATTTTGCTGCAAAATTCGCCATACGGGGCACTAAAAATATACATAAAGCAAGCACTGCAATTCCAGCCAGAAAAATAATTACCTTTAAGAAAGTGGTTGAACCTCGTTTACCATTCATTTAAACACCTCACTTATTTAATGACAACATGATTTTAGCATACAATTTATCGATTTACAATAAATTAGTATTGTTTTTTATTATATTATTATTGTTAATGGAATATCCTTTTTATTTAAAGTAAATAATATCGTTTAAATCAAATTCTTTTTCAGTGATTCCTAATCGTTGTGCAGGTGTTAACTTTTTACTACCCATTTTCATTGGTCGGCAGAAGTTATAATATGTTCTCAAAATAGTTACCATATACTGAGCATATTTAGGATTGAAATTAGCATAGATGTAACTTTTTTTATCCCCACGAGCTGTTGTTAAAGGTCGTTCCAGCAGCGAAATTCTCCTCCTGACAAGTTGAATAAAGCTGTTTGTTGAATGGTCATTTACATTTAGAAGCATCCTTGCAACATCGCTGGGTTCATAAGATGATAAATCAGTCGTACAATCTACTGTATGAAATCCTCTATCCTAGGAAGCTTGATTTCTCCCGTATACAATTTTTCGTTTTTTAGGACCTTTTTTGGAAAGTATCTTGTATTTTAATAGCATTATTACTTAAGAGTGTTAGACCAATAAACTTTATTAAATTTAGAAGAAATAATGAACAATATAGGATTAGTGGAAAATTAAATCAAATTATTTCTGAATTTCATATTTTCTGCACAATTTTTTACTATTGTTAACTTATTAAATTAATTAAATCTTTTACGGAGGTAAAAAAATGAAAAGAAGACGATTTATGATTCCATTATTTTTGATTATTTTGTCTGTTTTTTTAGCCGCATGTTCCAATAATCAAAACACAGCCAAAGCAAATAAAAAGAGCAGCAGCAAAAGCAACACCGTCTCTTTCAATTTAGAGGCAAAGGAGATGAAAATTAAGTATAACAATAATTTAGTGGAAACAGCGATGACCTACAATGGATCAGTGCCTGGTAAGGAAATACAAGTCAAGGAAGGTCAAAAGGTTACCATTCATTTCAAAAATTCATTAAAAGAAGATACTACACTCCATCTTCATGGATTATCACTTGATAATAAAATGGATGGTGTCCCTGATTTATCACAAAAACCAATTAAATCGGGGGAAAGTTTTGATTATACATTTACTTCACCCAAGCCAGGAACATATTGGTATCACTCTCACCTTAATGAATCTACCCAGATAGGCAATGGATTATATGGTGTATTAATTGTCGAATCCAAAAATGGTGAAAAAGTAGATGTTGATAAATCAATTACAATAAGCGAACGTTCATCTATGGGTTCAATGGATGGAATGGGTGATATGAGCAATATGGACATGAGTAATATGGGAGGCACAGATCACTCCAAAACAATGGATTCTAATCAATCCGATATGATGATGAATATGTATGGCACTCCAATTATTAACGGAAAAGCTTCACCAAACATTCAACCCATTTTGGTGAAAAAAGGCGATAAAGTTAAATTAAGATTTGTGAATGCTGGTTTGTTTACACAAAATATTCAAATTCCAGCTCATGAATTCAAAGTAGCAGGGTATGATGGACAAAAAGTAAATAAACCAGCATTGATTAGTAATCAACTTATACAAATTGCACCTGGAGAACGTTATGATGTCGAATTTAAAGCAAATCATTTAGGTAATTGGGGTATTAAGATCTACGCTGAAAGTAATGACAAATTAAAAGCCGTTATCCCTTTAACCTATAAAGGTTATGAAAATCAAAAGGTGAAAACTGAAGGAACAATAAACAAATACTTTGATTTTGCGACTTACGGAGAAAGCAGTAAGAAGGAAATTCAGGCTCCAACAAAAAATTATCAAATGATTTTAGGTACCAATGATGGCGGAACTACATTTACGATAAATGGCAAAAAAATGCCGAATCCAGAAACTTATAATGTAAAAAAAGGCGATGTAGTTCGATTTACAATAAAAAATGAGACCAAAGTAGACCATCCAATGCATCTACATGGACAACATTTCCAAGTGCTATCAAGAAACGGTGAACCATTTACTGGATCTGAAGTAATGAAAGATACATTAAACGTCAAACCAAACGAAACGTATGAAATTCAATTCGTAGCGAATAATCCTGGGAATTGGCTGTTCCATTGCCATGAACTTCATCATGCAGAAAGTGGAATGGTTAGTTTGGTAAAATACAGCTAAGATTAATTTGAAAAAGGAAGGGCAAATTCTTTAAGATTTTGCTCTTCCTTTTATTGATTTTAACATTTAAAAATTAATTTTACGTAGAAAGTAGAAAAATTAACCTACTAATCCTCCTTATTTAAAAATGGTTAATTTAGTTAAAAAACTTTTTAAAAATCATTCATATACAGTAGGGGGGTATAGTATAATGTAATTGTGGAGGCGATATAATGGATCAAAACATTAATCATGAATGTCACCTTCCTGAAGGAAGAAAAAGTCATCATTCCGATATAGTCAAGAAAAATCTGGTTACCCGTTTAAATCGAATTGAAGGTCAAATTCGGGGTATAAAAGGATTAATTGAAAAAGACACATATTGCGATGATGTCATTACGCAAATCGCAGCTACACAGTCAGCTTTAAACAGTGTTGCAAAGATTCTTCTAGAAGGACATTTAAAAACTTGTGTGTTGGAACGAATTAACGAGGGTGATACAGAAGTATTAGATGAGGTTCTTTTAACAATAGAAAGATTAATAAAAAAATAATTGGGAGTGATTATAAATGGAAAAAATAACATTAAAGGTTAAGGGAATGTCTTGTGGTCATTGTGTAAATTCTATTGAAGGCAGTGTTGGTAAATTAGCAGGTGTAAAATCTGTAAAAGTTCATTTAAATGAAGGAAATGTGGATGTAGAATTTAATCCATCAGAAGTGTCTTTAAGTAAAATCAAAGAAACAATCGATGACCAAGGTTATGATGTTGAATAGAATATGAAAAGATAACGTGCTATGAAAAGCACGTTATCTTTAACAAAACAATATACCCCCCACCAGTATAAGAGAGGTGTTAATTATGAGTAATGAAATAAAAGAAACAAATTTTCAAATTACAGGAATGACCTGTGCTGCATGTGCAACAAGAATTGAAAAAGGGCTCAAGAAAATGGAGGGCGTAAAAGAAGCAAATGTTAATTTAGCACTTGAAGAGTCCACCATAAAATATGATCCTGAATTGGTAACTGACCAGGATTTCCAAAAGAAAATTCAGGATTTAGGATATGATGTGGTAAAAGAAAAAAAGGAATTCGATATTACAGGAATGACCTGTGCGGCTTGTGCAACTAGAATTGAAAAGGGATTAAATAAACTGGAAGGTGTCGATAAAGCCACCGTTAACTTAGCATTAGAAAGCGCAACAGTAGAATACAATCCTTCCTTAATAAGTCCACAAGATATTATTAAGCGGGTGGAATCATTAGGATATGGAGCGATTTCCAAGGAGGAAAAGATTGAAAAGGTAGATCACCGACAGAAACAAATTAAAAAACAACAAGGCAAATTTATTTTTTCAGCTATCCTGTCTTTTCCTTTATTGTGGGCAATGGTAAGCCACTTTTCATTCACGTCCTTTATCTACCTTCCAGATATGTTCATGAACCCGTGGCTGCAATTGGCTCTTGCCACACCAGTCCAATTCATTATTGGAAAACAGTTCTATGTCGGTGCTTATAAAGCATTAAGAAATAAGAGTGCGAACATGGACGTTCTAGTAGCCTTAGGAACGTCAGCAGCTTATTTTTATAGTTTATATGAAACCATTAAATCAATAGGTACTCATACACACATGGTTGAATTGTATTATGAAACAAGTTCGATTTTGATTACCTTAATCCTTTTAGGGAAGCTATTTGAAGCAAAAGCAAAAGGACGTTCATCCGAAGCCATAAAAAAACTAATGGGACTGCAAGCAAAAACAGCAATAATTGTTCGGGACGGGATTGAGAAAGAAATTCCCCTTGAAGAGGTCATTGAAGGCGACATTGTTTATATCAAGCCAGGTGAAAAAGTTCCAGTGGACGGTGAAATAATAGAGGGAAGTTCTTCTCTAGATGAATCCATGTTAACAGGTGAAAGCGTGCCAGTTGATAAAACAGTAGGCGATTCCGTCATTGGAGCGACCATTAACAAAAATGGATTTTTAAAAGTGAAAGCAACTAAAGTTGGTCGTGATTCAGTATTAGCGCAAATCATTAAGGTGGTTGAAGAAGCTCAAGGATCAAAAGCACCGATTCAACCTCTGGCAGACCAAATTTCTGGAATCTTTGTTCCGATTGTCGTAGGGATAGCCATTTTAACCTTCTTAATCTGGTTTATCTGGATTAGTCCTGGGGAATTTGCGACCGCTCTTGAAAAATTAATTGCTGTTCTCGTAATAGCTTGTCCATGTGCATTGGGTCTAGCAACACCTACATCCATTATGGCTGGTTCAGGAAGAGCAGCTGAGTTCGGCATTCTCTTTAAAGGCGGGGAGCACCTTGAAAGGACCCATAAAATAGACACGGTAATCTTAGATAAAACAGGAACTGTGACAAAAGGGATTCCTGAGTTAACCGATATTATTCTGCATGAAACGGTCGATGAAAAAGAATTTTTATCCCTTGTTGCTTCTTCTGAAAACAAATCTGAACATCCTTTGGCACAATCGATTGTTAAGGGGGTTAAGGATAAAAATATTCCACTTAAAGAGGTTCAAGAATTTGAAGCTATCCCAGGTTATGGGGTAAAGGCAATGGTGGAAAATAAACGAGTTTTAATCGGTACCCGCAGACTGATGAACAGTGAAAATATTGATGTAACACAAGCATTATCAACGATGGAATCCCTTGAATCTCACGGTAAAACAGCAATGCTTGTAAGTATTGATGGAGCATATATCGGTATTATTGCCGTAGCAGATGCCATTAAAGAAACATCAAAAGAAGCCGTTCGCCGTCTAAAAGAATTAAATATTAATGTCATCATGATTACAGGAGATAATTCAAGGACAGCAGAGTCTATTGCTAAACAGGTCGGAATCGATCGCGTGATTGCTGAAGTTCTTCCAGAGGGGAAAGCAGAAGAAGTTAATAAACTACAAAAAGAGGGAAGAAAAGTGGCGATGGTCGGTGACGGAATTAATGATGCTCCAGCTCTCGCTGTTGCTGATATAGGAATGGCTTTAGGTACAGGAACAGATGTAGCGATGGAGGCTGCTGATATTACGTTAATAAAGGGAGATTTAAATACAATAGCAGATGCGATCTTCATGAGTAAGAAAACGATTCGAAATATCAAGCAAAACCTTTTTTGGGCTCTAGCTTATAATTGCATCGGGATCCCAATTGCTGCAATGGGATTACTAGCTCCGTGGTTAGCTGGTGCTGCAATGGCTTTCAGTTCGGTATCGGTGGTATTAAACGCTTTACGTCTTCAAAGGGTAAAACTATAAGAGAAAATGACAATCGAATATTAAGTGATGCATATCCAAAAGGGGAGAAACTAATATGGTGCATGACGTTAAAAAAATAAAGATCGCCATTAACGGAGGAATAGGGTTTGGAGCAAAACTTAACTCGAAGCAGCTTATGACTATCTTTAAATATTTGAATGAAGATGAGGAACTTGAATTAACGACGTTTCAACAACTCTATATAGAAATTCCAGAAGATAAAAAAGCAGAAATCATAGAAGAATTCCAAAGGGTTGGATTAAAGTGTTATCCAGTTGGAAGCTTCGTAAAGAGCTTGAGGACCTGTAATTTTTGCAAAGGGGAAGAAGAGGAAGGAATGCCAGTGGCGAAAGAATTAAATCGCCGTATTGCAGGTAGACCTGTCCCCTTCACCCTAAATGTTGCTTATACAGGGTGTCCCATTGGCTGCGGAGAACCAATGTTAAGCGACTTAGGTGTAATGAAAATTAGAGAACACTATAATTTATATGTTGGAGGGAAAGCAAAAGGGAAAGATGCAGAAGTTGGCTCCTTATTATTAGAGAATCTGACACAAGAAGAGTTGTACGATGCAGTAGAAAAGATAATTGCTGTATATTCACAATGGGGAAAGAAACGGGAACCATTCTACAAATTTTTGAAAAGGATAGGCAAAGACCAATTAATAAGTTAGGATATTTCCTTTTGGTTTGAAGAAAAGGGAATTCATTTATAAGACTTTATTGCATATAAGAATGAAAAAGCCCTTAACACATAAAACACCAGTAATTCAAAATTAATTCTTGGATCACTGGTGGGGTCTGCGGAAAATCTTGTGTAAGTAAAATCTGACAATCTTCGCAAGGCAAGAAGTAATAGGTATAGAAAATAGACTAGCCGTTAAAAATAATAAAGGCTTTTACCATAAAATAGGATAGGGCAATGCAGAAGTGCAACCTGAGCGGTTTTATGGCTTTTACACTAAAACGGACGGATTTATGCTGTCCGTTTTTTGGTGTCTGTTTTAGGGAAAACAAAAGCGATAAACTTCAGGGGTTTGGGGACAGAGTCCCCAATTATGATGTTTGGTTCAAAATCTCAAGCTGGCTCAAGATCATGTCCCAATTACGGTATCGCATTGTCCACTTTTTCGTAATATTTTGAGCTGCCAAGTAAAGCATTTTCCTTAAGCTATCATCATTAGGAAAGATAGATTTTGTCTTTGTTACTTTTCTAAATTGTCGGTGAAGCCCTTCTATAATATTCGTAGTATATATTATTTTCCTAATTTCCTGCGGATATGCGAAGAAAGTAGCTAAAATATCCCAATTTTCTTCCCATGACTTAACGGCAGAAGGGTATTCTTTGCCCCATTTTTCTTTAAATTCAAGGAGTCTTTCTAAAGCTGCTTCTTCATTGATTGAAGTATATATTTTTTTCAAATCAGCGACAAATTCTTTCAGATGTTTATAAGAAACATATTTGGTACTTGAACGGATCTGGTGAATAATACAGCGTTGTATACCGGCAAATGGATACACGGCTTGAATGGCCTCTCTAAATCCTGATAGTCCATCCACACAGAATAGATTTACAGTTTTGATTCCTCGCGTTTTCAAATCGTTCAACACACCTAACCAGAACTTACTGCTTTCATTTCCTCCAACCCAGATGCCTAATATTTCTTTATATCCTTCATTGTTAATCCCCAAAACAACGTAGGCTGCTTTTGAGACAATTTGGTGATTATCATGAATTTTATAATGTATGGCATCCATGAAAATAAAAGGATAATAGGCTTCAAGCGGACGGCTTTGCCACTCATTTACTTGTGGCATAATTTTTTCACTAATCTTACTAACTAGCTCCGAAGAAATCTCAACATTATAAAGATCCTTTACTTGTTCCTGGATATCTCTAGTTGACATACCGTGAGCGTATAGAGACAATATTTTTTCTTCCAGACCATCCACATTTCTTTGGTATTTGTCTAAAATTTGAGGCTCGTACGAGCCCTTTCTATCGCGAGGAACATTAACTTCCACTTCACCAAATTGTGTTTTTAATTTCCGCTTTGTAGAGCCATTACGGTAATTGCTTGGTTCATCACTACGGCGTTGATGTTTTTCATAACCAAGCTGCTCATCCAATTCACATTGAAGAACTTCTTCCAAAATATCAGAAAACATTTCTTTAATCGTTTCCATGATTTGATTGGTACTTGTGAATTTTTGTTCCCTTACAATTTCTTTGACTAATTCCTTTGGTAGTTTCATGACGAAAAAATCCTCCTTAGCAAAAATTATTTATCCTAATTCTCGCCAAGGAGGATTGATTTCAAACTTATTTACACAACTTTTTCCGCACTGTCCACTGGTGTGTTTTTGAATTTTTATTTAGCTGAAAGTTCGCTTTCTGTTACCCATTTATGATTGGTTACTTTTTCTCCTGTTGTAGAATTGTAATCAACCATATAAACAGTTGTTTGTTGGGCAGTATCAATTACTGCTTTTGCACCTTTCATTCCCTTCATATGGTCTGCCGCTACAATTACTTCATCTCCTGGTTTATACGGTTTGGCACTAGCATTTTTAATTTCTTCATGGATAATCCATTTATGATTGGTTACTCTTTTTCTACCAGTTGTTGGATCATACGAGATTGAATAAACTGTGGTATCGTATGCACCTACAATGGTTGCTTCAGCACCCTTCATTCCTTCCATGTGGTCAGCATGAATAATGGCTTTACTTCCAACTTTAAATTTTGGGTTCTGTGCCTCTTTTAATCCTTTTGGTACTTCACCAGAACCTGAATGATTCATATCCATGCCTTCCATACCTTCATGATCCATAGAGCTTGAATCCTTTTTTTGCTCGGTTTTATTACTGTGATTCATATTTGAATGTTGGTCTCCCTTATCACCATTGGAACAAGCTGCTAAAAAAACGGCAACGACCAAGGTAAGAAAAAATAAGGTAGTTTGTTTCATTTTCATCATTGTTACCTCCGTAAACTTTGTTATTCACTCATAGTACAACAAAAATGTGCAGAATTTGTGCAGAACGCCTATTCAAATATAGCCTCTAAACCAATTATGTTTCTTTCTTTTCTGAGAGAGATATTTATAATGAATAAACGGGTTAATTATTGCGAATATATTTTCAATAAATACAGTCCTTGTTAACTCTCAGAACTCCATTTGTATCCGACACCCCATACGGTTTTGAGATGCTCGTTAATTGGAAAACCAACATGGAGAAGCTTTTCTCTTAAATTTCGGATATGGGAATCAATTGTTCTATCTTCTACATCCGATTTAAAATTCCATATAGTTGCAAGCAAATGCTCCCTGGTAAAAACCTTATTTGGGTAACTTATAAAAAGAGCTAATAAGGAAACTAAAGATCCACATGTCTGGCTTTCTTCTGTATTAGCCCAGCAGGAGGTCGATACAATAGCTAAGGCTTTAGAACAGGCTGATTCAAAAAATAAAGATCAGTAGGTAGATAACATGATGAATGCCTGTTTTGTTAATTCTTTTTTTGAAATCCACAATTTCTGCATATTTTTATGTTAGCCTTTTTTATATATTGATTTTTAAGAGGGGATTGAATTGAAGATGACTTTAAAGAAGTCTGGACAGATTTACATTCCCAAATTTTTCAGAGATGAGATTAATCTTAAAATAGGCGATAACATTAATATCTTTTTGGATGGTAAAAAATTGTTTTAACAAACAAAGAAGGTTATGAAAAAGAAAATAAGTGTATCCTTAGTCAAAAAGGAACAATCCATATACCATCAGAGATTCGAAAATTAAGTAATATAAACTCACAATCAATTTTCGACATTTCTTACGATGCAAAAGAAAAGAGGATAAATCTTATCCCTGATCTAACAGGATAAAATGGGATTCCCGAAATCTACTCTGAAATAAATACTATTACTAGAGACTTTTACTAGTCTCTTTTTTTATTCTATTTTTATTCCTCCCTCATATATTAAATTAAGAGATTTCAATTTTATACCACAGGAGGTATGTATGAGGAATGAAGAACCTAAAATGGTCTTTATAAGTTTAAAAACCATTTATTTCACTGTGTTTTTTATAATATTTTTTATCATTTTTATATTTAACTTTGCTGGTATTAAAAATAAATTTACTTCAGATTTTTTATATAATACAAGTGTTAACCTCCCCACGGAATTTTTCCTCGTCCTTATGTCAAATGAAATTGCTCTTTTAGATGCATCAGATGTAAGTAAAAGTAAAAATAAAAATAAGTCATCCATCTCTAAAAGTATTACCATGTCAGTTTTGGGTATATGGCATAAAGATATTAGAACATTTTTAGGTAATGAACTTCCTGGTTTTCGTGCGTTTAATACAGAAATTGCAGTAGCAGGTATTGGGACAAATCTCACAAATCTACCAATGGAGTCCGCACCACCCGTAGAAATCTTATTGAAAGAAAAAGAAAAAACCAAAAAGGAGTTGGCAGATCCAGATAATTTAAGTAATAAAACAGCTAATCCACCTCCTACAAAAACTGGTGAAGATGTTGTCTTTATATATCATTCACATAGTTGGGAAGCATTTTTGCCGCGATTAAGCGGTGCTAAAAATCCAAATGAAGCTGTTAGCTTTAATCAAACCAAGAATGTCATTGATGTAGGAAAAAGTTTGCAAGCAGAGTTAATAAATAAAGGAATAGGGACGGCTCACAGCACAACCAATGCTACTGAAGAACTGAAAAAAAAGAATTGGAATTACAATAATTCTTATACCCTTTCTAGAGAAATAGTTCAGGAAGCAATGGTACGGGAAAAATCAATCCACTATTTGATCGACATACACAGAGATTCACAATCAAAAAGTGTTACCACTATAAATATCAAAGGTAAGCCATTTGCCAGACTATTCTTTGTCGTTGGTAAGGAGAACCAGTATTATGATAAAAATTTGCACTTAGCAAAAGAACTAAATAAAAAATTGGAAGAAAAGTATCCAGGCATAAGCAGAGGGGTTTTTGTAAAAACAAAAGACGATGGAAACGGAGTTTATAACCAAGATCTATCCAGCAATTCCATGCTTCTTGAATTTGGTGGTGTTGATAATACTAAGGAAGAACTCGACCGTACAATTAAAGCATTTGCGGAAGTTTTTGGTGAATTTTATCGGAATGCTCAGGAAGTAAACGGGGATAGTGAATCTAAAGAACTTTAGATGGTCGAAGTATCCAAAACGAATAATTATTTGTTCTCCCCCATAAAAAAGAGACTATAAACTAGTCTCTTTTTTGTTCTTTTCATAAATCATGGTTATTGATATTACTGACATCCAGTTGACATTGGACAATCAGACGAAGTGGCACATTCGGAAACGCCACGGTTCATTTCTTTTGCACACATCGAAACACATTTACCTTTATCCATATGTGCACAATCAGCTACATTTGTACCAGCAGCGAAAACTGAAGTTCCTAGAGCCATTGTTGAAATAAAAGCTAATGTTGCAATCGCTTTTTTCATAAGAATTCTCCTCCTAATTAATCAAATCCTTATCTTCTTTTATAGATTACAAGAAAAAAGTGCAGAAATTATGGAGAACCTTGAAAATTAGATCTTGTTCACAAAAAATACAAAATCAAGAAAAACACCATCTAATTTATTTACCTATAAAAAATGTACGACATTCTTAAGCACACTTTATAGATGACCGCATCTTGTATTTGAAACGAAAGCATCTGGAAAATGCAAATGTGATAATTCTGTTTCAATCTTTATAAACAAGTTTTTCTAATATAGGATGAAGGAAATAAGGCCAATAAACAAATCATCATTACGGAAAAGAAAAATGGAAATAAGCTGACTTTTTACTTTAATTAAACTCTATTTGAAGATTACAGTTCAATATTTAATTAGGTGGCATTATACATTATATAGTGCCTTTTTGTTTATTGGATAAATAATCTAGTTCTTTTGGATTTCATTTTACGGTGAAGGGGGTGCTTTATATATGAACAGAAAAAAACATCTGTTATGGAGTGAAATGTACTATCAACCGAAACTTACCTACATTTTAAAAAATTTGGGCCCATCCTCGTTTGATCAACTTGGTAAGAAACTTGAAAATATCTTAGGTTATCCAATTGAGGTTTATGTCAATAATAGCGATAAAGAGAGGTGGACAATTTCTTTTAATGGACATGGTATTGGTTCTTTCATTCGACTTATCCTCTATGTATATGATCCAAGTGTAGAAACATTTGGGGCTGCAAATATTGAAATTATAAATCCAACAGTGGAAATTATTGATTTTGTAATGCATCCAAAAAGAAAAGGTTTTGGCACAAAAGCTATTAACCAATTAATTAATTTTATAGAAGATAAGAATTGGGGATTTGAGATAATGATATTGAAGGCACAGGATCTAAAAGCAGCATCATTTTGGAGTAAAGTTGGATTTACGGAAGCAGATCGTTACCCTTCGTATACTCCAAGTATGACCCGACCTCTCATTAAAAAGAAAAGTGAACCTAAGATGTCAATTAAATTAAGTTATCAAAATACATTGAGGGGAGAAAAGGTAATAATAAGTCAGTACGATTTGAAAACAAATAACAAATCTTCCCTAATTAATCTTTAACAAATGAAAAAATTATCGAAGCAAATAAGCATAAATTAAAAAGATACAGAGTTTACTAATTTAACAGGTAAACTCTTCATTTTTTGTTTTGTTATTCACGGTTATAAACTAATGTTCACTTTTGTGAAAGAAATTATAGTGATTTGTCCATAATAGTACTAACAACTATTTAGGTATGAGGTGTTAAAAATGACCAAAAAGTCATGCGGAATTTCCTCGATTAACTTTGTTCATGAAGCATATTGTATGCCGTTAAAGAAATTTTTTTACTATTTTTTAATTCTTCAAGTAAAAGGTTGGTATAAATATCAAATCATTTTTTAGCTGCTTAAAGGAAAAATAAGTGGTGGGCTCTATTTTCACGTCCCCCTACTATCTAAAAATTTAAAGAAATTCAATTATCATCCATGATTCTTGTGCCATAAATATTTAAACTAATACGAAAAACTGAGAAAACAGAAATATTTTTAAGAAAACTAATAGTTTATAGAGAAAGAGGCTGGTTCATTCAGCCTCTTTCTGCACTTAAATTAAAAACATCGCTACAATTGTTGTGACAACTAAGCCGATTAATACAGGGACCAAATTTCGCCTTGCTAAATCAAAAGGGTCCACTTTACAAATGGCTGCAGCAGGGATCAGTGCCCACGGGACAAGGGTTCCGCCCCCAACCCAAATGGCCGCAATTTGCCCAAGAGCCGTGAGCGTTGCTGCACCTTTGCCAATCGCGATGGCAAAGAGATGGGCTACTGACCCGGCAAGAGAAATTCCAGAGAAGCCTGAACCATCTAATCCTGTGATGGCTCCAACGGTTGTCAATGTAACAGCGCCAACAGCTTTACTCAAAGGCACGATATTTGCTAAAGCGACACCCAGATCATTGACAATTCCTTGCGAGCCTTTTGGTAAAAAGTCACCGATGATTTTAGTAAATCCGGCATCGCCTAAATAAAAGAAAGCTGCGATTGGGATTACCGGACCAAACACCTTAAAGCCAAACTGAAATCCTTCTATTAAATATTGTGTTGTTTGTTCTAGACCTTTGCTCTTATGACCTGTCATCGTGATTAATAGTAAGATAAGGATGGAGGTACCGCCAATTAATGCGGTTGCATCACCGCCCTGTAATTGAAGGAAATACATAGCTGCTACATCAGCTGCAAAAAGAAGGGGGACTATGATTGCAAAGAAGCGTTTTTGCGCAGTGGATAAAAGGGTCGGTTTTTCAGTGGTTTCAGTACCGGATTCATCTACAACGGAAGAGTTGAGTGTAAGTGTACCTCGTTTCATATCCCTTTTTATAAAATAGAAAGCGGTTAAGGTTGTCACAAGCCCCATGACAAAAACTAATGGGATACTTGCATCAATTACATCCTGAATGGGTAGTCCTGCGGCATCGGAGGTTAACTTTGGTGCTGCTTGAATGACAAAGTCTCCTGATAAGGCAATCCCGTGGCCAAACAAGTTCATCGACATGGCAACCGCAAGTGCTGGAAGCCCCGCTCGAATTGCAACTGGGAGAAGGACAGCCCCTAACAAAGCGACAGCCGGAGATGGCCAGAAAAACCAGGAAATAATCATCATCAAAATACCGATCGTCCAATAAGCAAGAGTAGGATTTCGGATTAATTTTGTAAAAGGGGAAATCATCACATCGTTTATTCCGGTATCTGTTAAGGTCTTGCTCATTCCAACTATTATGGAGATAACTAAAATAGTAGATAAAAGCTCTGTTATGGCATAGGCGAAACTGTTAAAAATACTGCTCACAGATGCACTGAGTGATCCAGTGGCTGTAATAGCAATTAAGAAAATCCCGGCGATACAGACAAGTGTGGTATCTCTCCTCATCACCATAAACCCAATGATTAGAGCAATAAAGACAACATATATCCAATGGAGTGCGGTGAGCTCTACAAGCATAGTTCTAACCTCCTTTCATTCACCCAAAGGCGAATTGGGTCATTCGCCCTTAGATGTATTACAGAATATGAAAAAACAATAAAGTGGTGAGAGGAGGTGAAAGAAAAATTTCAGGGAATATGCTTAAGCAAAAGAAATAGAATGGAGTCATGCTCCATTCCTAAGGTTCCTATTTTGGGATTGAATATTGGCTAATATATGGGTCACTATCAAAAATATGCGGAAGCGTATCAATTCCATTTTCCGCTGCTGGTTTTTCTTGATTTAAAATGGATAAGGTATTCTGCCAGCTTTGAAAGGACATTTCGTTTTCCCAAACAGTCAGGATGACATAAGTATTGGATCCTTTCGGCCGAAGGGCGCGAATCGCAATAAATCCTTGCTCGTTTTTAATCGATTGCACTTTATTCTTAAAATAATGCTCAAATAACGGGCGGCCTTCATCCGTTACCGGAAAATTGCTTAGGATGACCATACTCCCATTTAAGATATCCCCGGCTGACTCAAATACCTCATATTTTCTTGGTTCCTTAAAAACGGTCTCTCTAATTGTTTCATGAAGTAATAAGGCCCCATTTCCTCCTGTCATGGTAATCATGGTTTCACTGGGATATTTTTTTTCAATACTTTTTAAAAAGTCAAATGTGCCAACTGTCATATAAATATTCATTTACATCACTCCAGCTCTAGTTTTCATTACTAACTAGTTTATACTAAAATCATTTTTTGCATGCCAACATCATTTCTTCTCCCACTTGAAACCATTATCTAACCGTAAAAACGTCTATTTTTTGACACTTATCCTAGTTATCTATACACCAATAGGAATAACCGATATAGTGAAAGGAGTGATAAAAATGAGACCTGATTGCAGTGAAGTTTTATTTTACTGCTTTATATATTACAATGGAAAACAGACATGTTTTGAAAGGGGATTTAGTGAATGTCAAAAGTGATGAACGAGACATTTTTAAAAGCTGCTAGAGGAGAGAAGACGGATCATGTTCCTGTTTGGTATATGAGACAGGCCGGTCGCTCGCAGCCTGAGTATAGAGAAATTAAAGAGAAATACTCCCTATTTGAAATTACTCATCAACCGGAGCTTTGTGCTTATGTGACCCGGCTTCCTGTTGAGAATTACAATGTTGATGCAGCGATTCTTTATAAAGATATTATGACTCCACTTCCGGCATTAGGAGTAGAGGTTGAGATCCAAGGCGGAATTGGTCCGGTCATCTCAAACCCCATTCAATCCTTAGCGGATGTGGAAAAACTGGGGGAAATCTCTCCGGAAGATGATATTCCCTACGTATTAGAAACCATTAAACTATTAACACAGGAACAGTTGAGTGTTCCGTTAATTGGCTTTTCTGGGGCACCATTTACACTCGCGAGTTATATGATTGAAGGCGGTCCTTCGAAAAACTATAACAAAACCAAAGCCTTCATGTATGCAGAGCCAAAGGCATGGTTTGCTTTGATGGATAAGCTTGGCGATATGATTATTACATATGTAAAAGCTCAAATCAATGCGGGAGCAAAAGCGATTCAAATATTTGACTCCTGGGTAGGGGCTCTTAATGTTGAAGATTATCGAATGTTTATTAAACCAATTATGAACCGGATTTTCACTGCTCTTAAGGAAGAAAATGTACCGCTTATTATGTTTGGAGTGGGGGCTAGTCATTTGGCATTAGAATGGAATGACCTCCCTCTTGACGTAGTTGGATTAGACTGGCGTCTACCCATTCAACAAGCAAGAGAATGGGGAATTCATAAAACGGTTCAAGGTAATTTGGACCCTGCCATTCTGTTAGCACCTTGGGAAGTTATCGAGGAAAAGGCAAAAGCCATTTTAGATCAAGGCATGGCTCAGGATGGATATATTTTTAATCTAGGACATGGAGTCTTCCCTTCTGTAAATCCGGAAACATTGAAAAGACTAACTGCCTTTATCCATGAATATTCTGCATCAAAATTAAGTCGATAATCTTGGTGAAGTGTTAAAATTGGTAAGATGTCCAATTTTTTGGCACAATAAAGTGAGTTGTCAATAGAGACTTAAAAAGAGGTGCAAAATATGACAAAAAGGAAAATGGGGCTGCTGGTAATGGCATATGGTACCCCATACAAAATAGAAGATCTTGAACGATATTATACGCATATTCGCCACGGGCGGAGACCAACGGATGAAATGCTGGAAGATCTTCGTAATCGCTATGAAGCAATCGGCGGTATTTCTCCGCTTGCAACAATAACGCTCCAACAGGCAGAAAAGCTTAAAGAGCATTTAAATAAAATTCAGGATCAAGTGGAATTTAAAATGTATCTTGGATTAAAGCATATTGAACCATTCATTGAAGACGCTGTTAAACAAATGTATGAAGACGGAATCGAAGAAGCCGTCAGCATTGTGCTAGCTCCTCATTTTTCAACGTTTAGTGTTAAATCCTATAATGGAAGAGCGGTTGAAGAGGCGGAAAAATTAGGCGGACCAAAAATTACTTCGATTGAAAGCTGGTATCAAGAACCTAAATTTATTGATTATTGGGCAGATTTGCTTAAGGGAATTTATCAACAAATGCCGCAGGAAGAAAAGGAAAGAGCTGTACTGATTGTTTCAGCTCACAGCCTTCCTGAAAAAATCCTCCAATTGGGCGACCCATATCCTAAACAGCTTCAAGAAACGGCTGATTTAATTGCCAAACATGCCGGCATTGAAAAATATGAAATTGGCTGGCAAAGTGCGGGAAATACTCCTGAACCATGGTTAGGTCCTGATGTTCAAGATTTAACAAGAGATTTATTCAAGGAACATCATTACAAGGCATTTGTTTATGCACCGGTAGGGTTTGTTTGTGATCATCTTGAAGTTCTTTATGATAATGATATTGAATGTAAAAGGGTTACAGATGAGCTGGGGGCAAAATACTATCGTCCGGAAATGCCGAATGCCAAAGAAGAATTGATTGATTGCTTAGCTGGTGTAATTTTAAAAACGTTAACGGATTAAAAGGAATTCAAGTAGGAAAGAAGGTGACATCCGTGGCGGCAAAACAAAAGGTTGCAATCATTGGAGGGGGAATTGCCGGGCTTGCGGCAGCCTTCTATCTTCAAAAAACAATAAAAGAAAATCATTTGCCAATCGAGGTCGTATTAATTGAAGCATCTCTCCGTCTCGGAGGAAAAATGCAAACAGTTGTGAGGGACGGCTTCACGATTGAAAGAGGTCCAGATTCCTTTTTGGCACGGAAAACGAGCATTATCCGGTTAGCAAAGGAAGTGGGAATGGACCATCAATTGGTTCCAAATTCAACCGGTAAATCTTATGTTCTGGTCAAAGATGAGCTGCATTCCATGCCTGGCGGATCCATCATGGGAATTCCAACAGAGATTGGACCATTTATTACAACAAAATTATTTTCTTTTCCCGGTAAAATAAGAGCAGCTGCCGATTTCATTTTGCCGAAATCTCCAAGTGGTCAGGATCAATCATTGGGTGATTTTTTCCGAAGAAGATTAGGAAATGAAGTAGTTGAGAATTTAATTGAGCCATTACTATCAGGAATCTATGCCGGCGATATTGACCATTTAAGTCTAATGTCAACCTTCCCACAATTTTATGAAGTCGAGCAGAAATATCGCAGCTTGATTATTGGAATGAAAAAATCCGCCCCAGCCCAGCCGAAAAAACCAGTAAGTACCCAAAAGGGAAAAGGCGGTTTTTTGACATTCAAATCAGGACTTCAGTCGTTCGCCGAAGCGATCGAAGCGAAGTTGGACTCTGATTCGATTTTAAAGGGACACCGTGTTAATAAAATCACGAAGACAAAGAGCGGTTACGAGCTTGATTTAAATAATGGAGAAACAATGGCAGTTGATTGTATTATAGCGGCAACGCCTCATAAAATAACGCAATCTATGTTCACGCAATATAAGTTTTTTGACCCGTTTAAAACGGTTCCTTCAACATCAGTCGCAACGGTCGCCTTAGCTTTTCCAAAAGAGGCCATCAAAAAGGATATTGACGGGACAGGGTTTGTGGTCTCTCGAAATAGTGATTATTCTATTACTGCTTGTACATGGACACATAAAAAATGGAAACATTCAACCCCTAAAGGAAAAGTATTGCTCCGGTGTTATGTAGGAAGAGCGGGGGATGAAACCATTGTCGAGCTCTCAGATGATCAAATCATTAAGATTGTTCTAGATGATTTGAAAAAAACAATGGATATTGCTATGGAACCTGATTTTGCTGTCGTTTCCCGCTGGAAAAATGCTATGCCTCAATATACGGTTGGTCATAAACAAAGGCTTGAAACGATAAAAAAACATATAAAAGAAGAATTGCCTGGAGTGTTTTTGGCCGGTGCTTCCTTTGAAGGTGTTGGTGTTCCGGATTGTATTGACCAAGGGGAAGCTGCCGTTAAGGGTGTTTTAGAATTCCTATCTGGAAGGGAAGAAGCAGTTGTATCAGTAAACAGTATTCCTAGTTTAGGTAAACCGTAATTGAAATAGAAAAGGATAGACTATAGTGTTGAACATTATATCTTTAGGGATAAATCTTTATAAGCGATTTATCCTTTTTTACTTCAAAAGAGCAAACTTTTGGTCTGCTCTTTTTCTTATTGATTTGTATTCCTAAGTGATCTGTAGCCACCTTAAAATAAGGCCTCGTACGTCTCGTAGACTAATTTAATATGGCACTTTTTAATTATTTCCGGTAATTGGTTCATCCATCATACTGGTGTCAATACTATTTGTACTATTTAAACCACTATTTGTTAGAGTAATAATACCAGAGTTGAATGCTCCGGAGCCAGCAAACGATTTAGTTGTAGTCTTTGGTGTTAAAACAAAGCTATCGCCGAATTTGACAATACCATTTGTAGTGATGAAATCAATTTGTACTCCACTAATAGTTGTAGGCATTAGAAACAACCTTCCATTTAAAATTAATTTTTAATAACCTATGCATTGATCCCTGTCCTTGTTCTTCTTTCGGGTACAGCTAAAAAGCGAGCCTACGAAATATAACAAAGCAGATAAGTATAACAATAAATACGCAACATGTAATGCATTTGATATTTAGTGATTGCTAATGATATAAATACAGAGGTTAATATTAGCTCTTAGTCTAAATTATTATGGCACTTTTTAATTATTTCCGGCAATTGACTGATCCGTTACATCGGGGTCAATATAATTCGTAATGTTAAAAGCAGTATTTGTTACAGACCAAACCGCTGTGTTAAATGCTCCAGAACCAGCAGGAATCTTAGATGCAACTTTTGGTGATACAATAAGGCTATCACCAAATTCGACAGCACCATTTCCAGTGATATTAGCAATTAGTATTGGTCCATTAATAATCGCGGGCATGGGCAGCCATCCTTTTCAAGTTTTTTCTCATTTTGATACTAGATAATCTATGTATTTATCCCTGTCCTTGTTCCTCTTTAAAGGTACCGTCCAAAAATGAAAGGTACAATACCAGCAAGAGAAAAGCCAGCTTTCATGAAACATATTTAAACTAATTGGCATAAATTAACGTATAAATTGGTAAAGGAAGTGGACTAAAATGGGTGGATGCGACCGAGGTCCTATTATTATAAATGAAATTAGAGGAGGAAACGTTAATTTTGGTGGTTCACTAGTTGTTTCTCCCAAAACTGCTGGAAAATCTGTCCTTGGTACAGGTTCAGGAAACACTGCCGTTTTCAATTTTAGTATTACCGGTGCAGATTCAACGAATACAATAGATTCTGATGTATTTGATCAACCGGTAGATGGCAATACCTAGCGGGAAAAACCTCGTTTTTTTGTTGGTTTGATGGGGGGGGCACCAGTATTTTTCCATAATCACTTCCCCCATCATAAAGGTTAAAAAAAATGAAGTTCGGCTACATCATCCTTACTCATACATCGTTGAAAAAATCAAAGACCATAATTATGAATTACATATAACAGTGATAGCAGTTTCTTTTTTATCAATTAATTTGCGTATATTAAAAGTATCTTTCATATGGGAGGATAAATCAATGAATTTAACAATTATTGGTTTTTGGGGCGGATATCCGAAAAAAAATGCTGCAAGCTCCGGCTATTTACTTGAGCACGAGGGCTTTCACCTTTTAATGGACTGTGGCAGCGGTGTCCTTGCAAAGCTGCAAAATAGACTCGAGCCGGAAGAACTTGATGCGGTGTTGATTTCCCATTATCACCCGGATCATATTGCTGATATTGGGGTACTCCAGCATGCGAGGCTAATTCAAGGCTTTTTAGGGAAGGAATTCCCCACGCTTCCTATTTATGGACATCATTTTGACCACCATGAATTTTCTAAATTAACCTATAAGGAAATTACGAAGGGAGTCGCTTATGATTCTAACGGAGTTCTCACATTGGGACCGTTTCAAGTGTCTTTTTTAAAAACCAATCATCCTGTTCCTTGTTATGCGATGCGCATTGAAGCAGACGGTAAGGTTTTGATCTATACTGCGGATAGCTCCTTTAAGGAGGAATTTATTGAGTTTAGTAAAGAGGCGGATCTGTTATTATGTGAATGTAATTTTTATGGACATCAAAATGGGAAGGCTGCTGGTCATATGACCAGCATTGAAGCAGGAAGGTTTGCCAAGCGTGCTGCTGTGAAACAATTAATTCTTACTCATTTGCCACATTACGGAAATTTGAGTAATTTAGTTCACGAGGCTGCTTCTGAATATACTGGTATAATAAAACTTGCAGAGGAATTTGAAACGATTTCACTATAAAAAGGAGAAAAGAACCATGTTATTTATTGATAATAAAGGGATAACAGACCCGCGAATTAATCTTGCAATTGAAGAATATGCGCTCAAAAATCTAGATATCAATGAAACCTATTTATTATTTTACATAAATCAGCCATCAATTATTATAGGGAAAAATCAAAACACGATTGAGGAAATTAATACGGAGTATGTGGAGAAAAACGGCATCATCGTCGTTCGAAGATTGTCCGGCGGGGGAGCCGTCTATCATGATCTCGGTAATTTAAATTTTAGTTTTATTACAAAGGATGACGGCGAAAGTTTTCATAATTTCCGGAAATTCACCGAACCGGTGGTTAAGGCACTTAAAAAGCTTGGCGTAAATGCGGAACTGAGTGGTCGAAATGATCTTCTGGCAGAAGGTAGGAAAATTTCTGGTAATGCCCAGTTTTCAACTCGAGGAAGAATGTTTAGTCATGGCACACTCCTGTTTAATTCAGAAATGGATCATGTTGTTTCAGCGTTAAAGGTTAAGAAAGAAAAAATTGAATCGAAGGGAATAAAATCCATCCGCAGCCGGGTAGCAAACATCTCTGATTTTCTTCATGAAAAAATTAGTATTGAAGAATTTCGTTCCCTGCTTTTAAATTATATTTTTGGCGGGGAAGAGAAGATTAACGAATACGTTCTTACCGATGAGGACTGGGAGAAGATTCACCAGCTGTCTAAAGAACGCTATCAGAACTGGGAGTGGAATTACGGAAAATCACCAAAATTCAATCTGCAGCATTCCCACCGCTTCCCTGTCGGTTCGATTGATGTTCGTTTGGAGGTAAACAAAGGAATCATTGAAAATTGTAAAATCTATGGTGATTTTTTCGGTGTCGGAGATGTAAGTGAAATGGAAGACAAACTGAAAAATATTCGCTATGAAAAATCAGAAATTGAAAAGGCGCTTGCAGAGGTCGATGTCACACATTATTTTGGAAATGTAACCAAAGAAGAATTTATTCAGTTAGTCTATTAATTCATTTTGCTAAAAAGGCAGGCTGAATTCCTGCCTTTTTAGCTTGTACTTATTTACTGACTTTTTGTTTTACTTGGGCTTGCAGGGCTCTTCTTAGTATTTTCCCCGTTGTATTTTTCGGGAGTTCGTCTAAAAACACTATGGACGATGGAATTTTATATTTTGCAAGATGCTCTTTACAATATTCAAGCAGCTGATTTTCTGTAAGATTTGGGTTCTTACTTACCACATAACTTTTCACAGCCTCGCCTTGATTTGGATCCGGTATACCAAGCACCGCGACTTCGACAACATCCGGATGGTTGTAAAGAACCTCCTCCACTTCACGAGGGTAAACGTTATAGCCTCCGACAAGGATTAAATCCTTTTTCCGGTCTACAATATAAAAATAGCCTTCCTCATCCGTCCGCGCTAAATCACTCGTATAAAGCCAGCCATTTCGAATCGCTGCTTGCGTCTCTTCAGGCATTTTATAATAGCCCTGCATTACATTTGGTCCATGGACAATCAGCTCGCCTACCTCACCGGCAGGAAGTTCTTCACCCAGTTCATTGACAACTTTATTTTTTACATTAAGGATAGATGTTCCGATTGATCCCGGCTTTCGCGGACGGTCGAGCGGGTTAAAACATGTGACCGGGGATGCCTCTGATAAACCATATCCTTCTGATACCATCACATTAAATTTCTTTTCGAAATTCTTTAGGAGGGCAACTGGCATGGAAGCTCCCCCGGAAATACAAAGTCGAAAGGTTTGGAGATCCTTGGGATTTCCTTCAGGATATTGAAACAGGAAATTATACATGGTTGGAACTCCGGCAAAAACAGTCGCTTTATATTCTTTTGTAAGACGGAAAACTTCCTTCGGACTAAATTTTGGAACAATCAGCATGGTTGCGCCGCTTAATAATGGAGCATTTAATGCCACCGTTAAACAAAATACATGGAACATTGGCAACGCTGTAATGACGCGATCAACATGACTCATCTTTAAATAATCACCGACATCCTTTGCATTGCTGTACAAATTCCTATGGGTTAGCATTGCTCCTTTTGGTTTTCCTGTGGTACCGGAGGTGTAGAGAATTAAGGCGACTTCGTCATCATTAAGTTCAGGACTTTGAAAGCTTAAATCACCAGAAGCTAGTACACTTGTAAACGATTTCAATTTTGGATAAACGGAGAGGTTTTCTATATTTGCTTGCCCAAAGTCACTTTGCCCTGTTTCACAAAAGACATAATGCGCAACGTTTGGAAGCTGAGTGTGCATTTTCTCTGCTAAAGGTATGGCCAGGTCTAGCGCGATAACTGTTTTTACATCACCATTGGTTAGAATATATCCAATTTCGTCTGGGGTGTAAATTGGGTTTATGGGGATAACAGTTGCACCTAGTCGCAAGGCACCGTATAAGCTGATGACAAAATGCGGTGAATTCCCGAGTAATAGTGCAATATGATCCCCTTTTTTAACCCCTAATTTTTCAAGACCTGATGCAAACTTAGTAATGGCTCCATCCAATTCAGCATATGTAGTTACCTTGTCTAAAAAATAATAGGCGGGCTTACTTGCTGAAGCTTTTGCCGTTTCGTGAAGCTGTGACGATAAATTCATATAGTTCCCTCCCTTTATGAATGAATACTCATTCATTTAATTCTTTTAATTTTCTAAATATATTATATTGCTAGAAATTTAAGTATTCAAGTAGTATGTAAAAAAATAAAGTTGTAGTTCTATGACGGAAGGCAAAAATTCAGGAGTAGGTAACTGGTGAAAACAGCGATATGGGCATTAGCGATTCTTTATTTATATTTCTCAGAATCTTTGCTAAAATTTACATTTATTGAGGATTTTTTACATAGAGCAGGGGGAGCAGCTCATGTAAGGCGGTAGTTACCGGCTTTTTTTATTGCTAGGTTCTAAATTATCGCTTTTTAACTAAACTAAGTATAGAGAGGTTGTACAAAAAGGAGGACAATTCATGGTACGGAAAATGGGGGTTTATGCGGTTCTGGCCTATGTGATATATGGGTTGTTTTTTTATTGGTACTTATTCTATTTTGCCGATACAAAGCTTCCCTTTGAATATCAAGGGTCAAAAGCTGACCCTGCTACTTTCCTAAATGGAAGGGAACTGATGCTGAGTGAAGAGTATTCGAAGATAAGAAATCTCTTATTTTTCTTATCCACCCCATTCGAATGGCTTTTCTACTTTGTTATTTTATTGTTTGGATTTTCACGGGCATTCAAACGCTGGTCTGAAAGCTCTTCTAAGTATAAACTGCTTCAGACGGCGATTTATCTCATTTGGTTATCTTTCTTTGCTTATGTAGCGACATTCCCGTTAAGCTATATAAGCTATTCTTTATCGAAAACCTATCATATCTCGACGCAAACCTTCCCATCGTGGATGAAGGATGAATTAATTGATTTTTGGATTAACTATGGGACGTGGCTGATTATTGTCCCAGTGATCTATTGGCTGATGAAAAAAAGCAGCAAGCGTTGGTGGTTCTATGCTTGGCTGCTATCGATTCCTTTTACATTATTTATGATGTTCCTGCAGCCCGTTGTGATTGACCCATTGTATAATAACTTTTATCCTTTAAAAAATAAGGAGCTTGAAACAAAAATATTAACGATGGCTGATAAGGCTCATATACCGGCAAAACATGTTTTTGAAGTGAACATGGCGGAAAAAACAAATTCAATGAATGCATACGTCACGGGGATTGGCTCCAATGCACGGATTGTCCTTTGGGATACAACCTTAAATAAACTGTCGGATAGGCAAATTTTATTTATCATGGCACACGAAATGTGTCATTATGTGGAGAAACATATCTATTTTGGAATAGCAGGTTATTTACTGCTATCATTGCTGGGATTGTATTTAACCAATCGAATAATGGATTGGGCGATTAAACGGTGGGGAACCGAACTGAAGATACCGGAGAAGAAGGATCTACGATCATTGCCGTTGTTTTTAATGATTATTTCGTTTCTGCTGTTTGCAGTGAGCCCTCTTACAAACCTTGCTTCCCGTTATGAAGAGTCGCGTGCCGATAATTATGCTATTCATATGACCAAGGATCCGGAGGCAGCTATTATTTCCTTCCAGAAATTAACCAAATCTGGTTTAAGCCAGGTAAATCCGCCTCTCTTGGTAAAAATTTTCCGTTATGACCATCCAACCATGCTGGACCGGATTTCCATGCTTGAAGAATATGAAATCCAACATCGAAATCAAATCAAATAAAAGATTAGTAAAGGGCTGAAGAAGTGCTTCAGTCCTTTTTTCAGGGATTTTTTTGAAAAAAAAATTGTTGTTTTCTAAAACCTGCCTTTAATTAGCAATAGGGAGTATCTACGCGCCCGTTATCGGCATGGAACCTAACAAACGGTCGCATAGGATGGTTCTACGCGCCCGTTATCGGCATGGAACCCAGCAAGCGGTCGCATAGGGAGTATCTACGCGCCCGTTATCGGCACTGACCCCAACAAACGGTCGCATAGGGTAGTTCTACGCGCCCGTTATCGGCATTGGCCCCAACAAACGGTCGCATAGGGTAGTTCTACGCGCCCGTTATCGGCATTGAACCCAGCAAGCGGTCGCATAGGGAGTATCTACGCGCCCGTTATCGGCATGGAACCTAACAAACGGTCGCATAGGATGGTTCTACGCGCCCGTTATCGGCATTGACCCCAGCAAACGGTCGCATAGGTTGTTTCTACGCGCCCGTTATCGGCATTGACCCCAACAAACGGTCGCATAGGGAGTATCTACGCGCGCCTCGGTCGTATAGAGTCTTTTTTATTTTAATACATAAGAAAAAGCCGTCCAATTTTGGACGGCTTTTAAAGATTTTAAGTTCCAAATCGTTTAGTAAGCTCTCTGAGTTGACCGGATAATAAGAAAAACGCCTTTTTGTCCCGATGATCAATGGCACAGTCAATTTTTTTTAGCAATTTTTCCTTTTCAATGTTTAATTGGACTTCTGCTAGGAGCATTTCAATGTACAAATCCTGAACGTAATTTTCTTTCTTTTGACGTTTCATGGCACCAATTTTCATTAATTCCGTGTAGGATTTTTCATTCATGAAAATCACCCCTGATGCTTTTTCTTATTATATGGATTTTTATAGAGAAAATCAAACAAATATTTATAATTTTCGGAAATATTTATCTTGACATAATTGTGACCAATTTGGTAACGATTCGGAAAAATCAAGATATTGGCAAATGAACATGATATGATGAAAAAAAATAGAAGAATGGGGAGTTGACGGTCTTGACGCAAAATCAGATTGAGGAATATGAAATTAATTCTTGTACCATGTTTATTCGACCCGTAGAGTATGGCAGTAAAATCTATTCGCAAATTTTTGAGGAAGAGGATGAGTTTCTTTCTCCATTTAAACCTTTGGAAATTATCAAAAAAAGCTGTGATTATTTTGGCTGTGATTATGAAAGCCGGAAGAAAGGGACAAGACAGCTCATTGGTATTACACATAAAATTCCCATTGCGATTGAACCGTCCAACCGTCTTTATTTTTTCCCAACCACATCACCTATCCGCTCCGAATGCATTTGGATTGCACATGATCATGTAAAGGAACATCGCCGTATTTCGAATCAAGAAACACTCATTACCTTTCGCAATAAACAGGCACATTTATTTCCAGTTCCCTATAGCACGATTGACAATCAATTATTAAGAACATCTTTTTTAAGAACAAAGTTAATGCAAAGAATTGAATTTAATGAAAGAAAATCATTTTATCTGATGCAAAAACCAGCTTCGATGGAGGCTTCAGAAAATAACCGCAAATATGGTGAAGATCTTTTTTCAAAAAATTAAACATGGCGCAAATTTAATGGGGCGAGTGCTTTTTTAAAAAATAGAGCTCGATTAACTCTTGAACTTTATTTCGAATTCTTGGATTAAAGTAACTATGGCTTTCTTCATAGCCCTTATATAAGAACAAATACATCGTAAAGGCATCGTCCCGTTTTGTTTCGGTAACTTGGAGTTTATTCTTTTTCATATATTGTTTAACCTCCGCTAATTCCCTTTGTACCTCTTTCATTGTTTCCTCAATCAATTCCAAATAAGGTTTTTTTAATTTAAAAGGGCTCTCTTTCACTACGGTTAAATCCCGGTTTAAGATAATTAAAACCATTGGTAAGTAAATGGCTTTCTCCATAATATTACGATCTTCTTCAGGAATTCTTGTCATTTGATTTAAGCTCCTTTCTTTGTTTTTTTCGAACGTTTGTTCTTATATTTTATAAAAAAAGAAATGAAAAGGCAATAGACCTTCTTAATAGGAGTTTATTTATTACCGCTTCGCTTTTTATATGCAGTTTTTTGCCGTTATTGAAATCTTTATGAAAGTTTTTTATAGAAGGTTATCGAGTAGGGGAAAATGAAGGTAGAAGAAACTTGTGTTTTGGTGCAAGCGTCCTATATAAGTGGAGAAAATTTAACATGGATGGGTGATGAATGAATGAGATATGAACAAAATCAGAAAAAGAAAAAGGGAAAATGGCGTTCTGTGCTGATGATAGTCCTTGTTTTGCTAATAGCCGGTACAGGCTATTCTTATTATCAATATAAACAAGGAGTGAACCAATCATTAAAAAAAGTCAGTAAAGCAAATAAAGTAGTTTATACCTTTGATGGAAAAAAGGACCAGTTTGGGGATACTAACATCCTCTTGATGGGCAGTGATGCAAGAGGGAATGAAGTATCAAGAGCTGATACCATCATGATTGCCCATTACAATGAAAATAAGGGAACATATAAGCTCACTTCCATTATGAGGGATAGTTATGTCGACATTCCGGGCTATGGAAAGCATAAAATCAATTCTGCGTTTGCCCGTGGGGGTCCCGATTTGATGAGGAAAACGATTAAAGAAAATTTCGGTATTGACCTGCAATATTATGCGATTGTCCATTTTCAGGGGTTTGTTCAATTAATTGATGAGGCGTTTCCAAACGGTGTAAAGATTGATGTTGAAAAAGCTATGTCAAAAAATATTGGAGTATCGCTTAAACCCGGGGTCCAAAGACTAAATGGGAAAGAAATGCTGGGCTATGTTCGTTTTCGCCACGATGCGATTGGCGATTTTGGACGTGTAAGACGGCAGCAGCAGGCGGTGAAAGCAATTGGAGAACAGCTAACGAGCCTAAATACGATTCCGAAAATCCCAAAATTAATTGGTGTTATCACGCCATATATCAATACAAATATGAATACATCAGATATAATATTTATGACAACAAATTATTTTTCCAAAAGGAAAAGTCCTGTTGAGACATTAAGGATTCCTGTGGATAATAGTTATACCAATCAACGAGTTTATGGAGAGGGAGCGGTACTCGCCATTGATGTTGCTAAAAATCGGGAGGCCCTTCAGCAATTTATTACGAAATAAGCTTAACAAGGTTTGGCAAGAGGAGAGGTATGATGGATTTTGAGATGATGAAGGAGTGGTTTACACTCGATAATGTCATGGATTTAATAAAGCAATATCGCTCACTTGGCCCGCTGCCAGGGATATTGCTTCCGATGCTTGAAGCCTTTTTGCCGTTCCTGCCGCTTTTTTTATTTGTGATGGCCAATGCAAGTGCTTTTGGATTATGGCTGGGGTTTTTATATTCTTGGCTTGGTGCTTGTATTGGTGCATTGCTGCTTTTTTTCATTATCAGACGTTTTGGACAAAAACGTTTACTATCTTTTCTGCCAAAACATCCAAAAGTTCGCAAACTAATGGATTGGGTAGACCGTCACGGATTTGGCCCGCTTTTTATACTCCTTTGTTTCCCCTTCACACCATCGGCCGTGGTAAATATTGTTGCCGGTCTTTCCAAAATAAGTATGTATCAATATATATTAGCCGTATTTATTGGAAAAATGGTGATGATTTTTACTATCAGTTTTGTTGGCTATGATCTCCATTCACTCATCACGAAGCCTTATCGAACGATTATTGTTGTAGGCGTAATTTTCATTCTTTGGTATTTTGGAAAAAGAATTGAAGTAAGATTGAATAGAAGGATTGAAAATGACCATAATGGGGAGAAAAAGGGGATTGGATAGATGGAGGAGTTTCAATGAAAATTGAATGGAAAAAGGAAGGCGTGGAGTGGGTTAAAGCTTTTGCAATTGGAATTATTATTTTTGCTTTTATTCGAACATTTTTCTTTTCCAACTACATAGTTGAAGGGGAATCAATGATGCCGACTCTTCAAGATGGGAACAAGCTTGTCGTGAATAAGCTAGGCTACCAGATTGGAGATTTAAACCGTTTTGACGTAATTGTCTTTCATGCCAATCAGAAGGAAGATTTCGTCAAGCGTATCATTGGATTGCCGGGTGATAAAATTGTTTATCGGGATGACCATTTATATGTAAATGGAAAAAAGTATGATGAGCCATTTTTGGATATTTATAAGCAAAAGACGCCAGGGGTTAAATTAACGGGTGATTTTACATTAAAAGAAATTACCGGGGTAAATAAAGTCCCTGCAGGCAAGTTATTTGTTCTTGGAGATAATCGTCTGGGCAGCTGGGACAGCCGCCATTTTGGTTTTATCTCTGTCAATCAAGTGGTTGGCAAGGTAGACCTGCGCTACTGGCCATTAAACGAAATGGATGTCCATTTTTAACGTTAACATTTGTGTAAAAAGAGCATGGTGACTTGCTCTCAGATTGTCGAGGAAAGTTATTTTTCTCGGCAATTTTCTTTTTGTCTAAATCTAAAAAGCCGATTTTTATTAAAAGATTATCTTTGCTAATGGGCCTGTTGATTTCCGCTCTAGGTGCGTGCGGTTCGCGGGCATGCAGGGGAGCCTCCTCGGCGCTTTGGCGCCTGCGGGGTCTCCCCTGCCCCGTACTCCCGCAGGAGTCTTCGCACCTTCCACTCCAATCAACAGGAAGCAAATCAACCTAATGAATTGCAACACACCTTTCCCAATCTGGTTAAGTGTGTTGCAATTTTTTTATATTTTGGCAGGCAGCAGTAAGGAATGCCCGTTCACTTACATTCTTCAAGCCCTGCAACCTGCAGTAGCGAAGAAGATGCAGCTCTTTGAGTCTGTGAAGCTTCGCTCAATTTTTTCCTTTCTAAATTTATAAAGCATTCCTTGCCCAATCGAGCTTGTTTTCCCGTTAAAAGGGAAAAGAAAAGTGGTTTGATTGCCCGAACGAGCTGGTATTACTGTTAAAAGGGAAAAGAAAAGTGGTTTGATTGCCCGAACGAACTAGTATGACCGTTAAAAGGGAAAAGAAAAGTGGTTTGATTGCCCGAACGAGCTGGTATTACTGTTAAAAGGGAAAAGAAAAGTGGTTTGATTGCCCG
>NZ_JAVDUQ010000026.1:0-84962 GCF_031456445.1 Neobacillus niacini
TTGATGAATTTGTTCCTTTTGTTTTTTGTTTGGTTCTAATCGGAGTTTGAGCCCATAATGGCGTAGAATTTTACCTTCTTTAGCTAATTCTTCATCCTTTTCTTTGGTTGTTTTTCTTTTTGCCATTTGACTCACCTCTATTTGTTAAGAATATTTTACCAAAAACCAGAACACTTGTCCTGTAAAACGCTTTTTATTTTCAAAAAAAATATGCCCTAACTCACGACTGAAGTCACGAGTGTGCGGGCATAAACCATCAATTAAAAAGCATTTACAATATAAAGGCAATGAGAACAAAATACACCTGAGTTAAAAGTGCCAGGCAACACCAAAAAGAGGTGGATGTTTAGGCTTCAGGTTTCCTGCGTTGTGATAATTCTGCCAATGTTTAGTTAATACTATGATTGGATATCACTTTTTAAATCAACTCCGTAAATTCTATCGATGGGTAGTTTAAATGATCTTTTCGTTAAGAATTCCTAATAAATATGAAGGGGAGTTTCTAAAGACATGCTAGTGGAGCGTATCATCCTGGTAGCAATGTGGTTGTCCGGCTTTGTTGGCTTGATTCTGTTTATTCCGCGCAATGATCGGCGCAGAGGAATCTTGGCGTTATTGATGTTTCAAGGCATCATCTGGCTTTGCGATATGCCTTCTTTTCAACTTGATTTGCTAAGAGCTCCTGTACGGGAATTCCCAAAAGCGACAGATCTCCCTTTTACAATCGATTATTTTTTTTATCCAGTATTGTTTTCCATCTATTACGTCCATAAGAAGAGAAGGGGAAGCCTAGGGTATAGGATGACATACTTTTTTGTTTGGGTGTCTATTATCACGTTATATGATATTGTTCTCGAGAGGTATACAGATTTATTAGAATATGACCTCCTGCCTTGGTTTGGGGTGTGGATTTATATTGGGTTTCTCTTTTACTTAAGTCAAGTTTGCTGTAATTGGTTCTTTAAGGACAAAGCCTTGTTCCAATCAGAACGGTGGGGAAGTAAATGAGAATCGAATGGTGGATCCTATTATCCGTGTGGGTTGTGGCAACGGGTATTCTATTTTTTATACCAAAAAATAAAATCCGACTCGCGGTAGTAGCTTTTTTGTTCAATCAAATTATTACTTTTCTTATCGGTCTTTTGGTCGTAGAGTTGGGGCTGATTGAATATCCTATTCGACTATTTGCTTCGATCAATCGGACGAGCTTTACATATGAGTATTATGCTTTTCCAGTAATATGTGCCGCCTTTATTGTATGGTATCCAAATAACCAAGGAAAACTTATTCAATTGGGTTATTATGCTGGATATAGTTCTTTTCTGACAATTGTTGAAGTCATGATTGAAAACTATACCCATCTAATCAAATACCTCCACTGGGAATGGTATATCAGCTGGATAACAATAGGTCTTTCGCTTTTTATTACACGGTTATTTTGTAGGTGGTTTTTCGCAATAGGGAGAAAAAAAATAGAAACAATAAGAGGGTTTCCCAGAGCATAGCATTTTGGGGGACTTTTTAAATGGAGCTAGATATTTAATTACAAAGATTTTTTACAAATAATAAATGCCCAAGTGTATTTGTGTTTGATAATAAGTTATAAAGCATGATATAAGTGTAAAAGAAGTGGAACATTTGGCTTTATATTTTTTGGCCGAGTGCGTGAAGTTATATCCATAATGAGAGGATTTGAGTTTGAATTGATCGATAATTTTTGGCGTGATTTACCACGACCATTTTTTATACTTGCACCAATGGAAGATGTGACAGATGTTGTTTTTCGTCACGTAGTAAGTGAAGCCGGTCGACCGGATGTATTTTTCACAGAGTTTACAAACTCTGATAGCTATTGTCATCCAGAGGGCATGAAAAGTGTGCGTGGCCGTTTGCTTTTTACAGAAGATGAACAGCCAATGGTTGCACATATTTGGGGGGATCATCCCGAATATTTCCGCCAAATGAGTATTGGCATGGCAGAGCTAGGATTTAAAGGCATCGATATTAATATGGGCTGCCCTGTACCGAATGTGTCATCGAGAGGGAAAGGTAGTGGCCTTATTCTGCGTCCAGACGTTGCGGCAGAACTTATTCAAGCAGCAAAAGCGGGAGGACTGCCTGTCAGCGTGAAAACACGACTTGGCTATAAGGATATAAATGAGTGGGAGGAGTGGCTAACGCATATTTTAAAACAGGATATTGCGAACCTTTCTATTCATTTACGTACAAGAAAGGAAATGAGCCAAGTAGATGCGCATTGGGAGCTAATTCCGGAAATCAAAAAATTACGTGACCGTATTGCACCAAATACGCTACTAACAATCAATGGGGACATTCCTGACCGTCAAACAGGGCTGCAACTTGCTGAACAATATGGTATTGATGGCGTTATGATCGGGCGAGGTATTTTTAAAAATCCTTTTGCTTTTGAAAAAGAGCCAAAAGAGCATAGCAGTAAAGAATACCTTGATCTTTTAAGACTGCAGCTTGATCTTCAAGATCGATATGCAGAAGTACTACCGCGTTCAATCACAGGGCTGCACCGCTTTTTCAAAATTTATGTCAAAGGATTCCGTGGAGCTGGTGAATTAAGAAATCAATTGATGAACACGAAATCAACAGATGAAGTACGTGCATTGCTTGATCACTTTGAGAAAAATATTGATGGGACGGGGACAGTGAAATGAGTAACTCTCAATAAGTTAGAGAAAAATGAAGTACATCAACTCATATGTACCCTTGTGTTGTCACATGTACTCTGCACATGTGGAGTGCGTTTGTGTATTCTATAAAAGATAAAAAATTAGTTGTCATGTTTGGCAACTAATTTTTTTTAACTGAAAAATTAGAAATTAAAAAGGAACTTTCAACTACTCAAAATGAATCTAAGAGTAGTTCAGATTGATCCTCATATAAGGTCAACCTGAACCAATTAAAAATTTCAGATTGACACGATGGAGGGAACAAGTCTGAACCAAGCAATACCAGAGATTACTTCAGAGATTAACTCAAAGAAAACTACATAGAAAAAACCTCTTGTTTTCCCCATCAAAAAAATTTAAAAATCCCCCTTATAGACGAAAATCCTTTCTCATCCATTCGTTCACCCATTTGCCATATTTATTAAAGCTTTTTTAATTTAGCCTGTCTCTTTTTGTCATTTTTCTTTATATAGCTAGTGAAAGATGATGAACCAATCGATGAATCCAAAAACGGAAGTAAACAGGTTAATCGTTTGGACTTTTGAAAGGGAGGAATAAAGAGATGAGTAATTTATTAGTGTACGAAAATCCGATGATGGTAATCCCATCATTAGCTAACATGATTGGACTAAATGAAGCAATCGTCCTGCAACAGTTACATTATTGGGTCGACAAAAGCACTCACATCATTGAGGGACGTAAATGGATTTACAATACCTATAACGATTGGCAGGAACAGTTTTCATTTTGGTCACTAAGCACAATCAAACGGATATTTCGCTCGCTAGAAGATCAAGGACTCTTGCTTTCAGGGAACTGGAATACAAGTAAAATGGATAAAACCAAGTGGTACACCATTGAATATGAACGGTTAGAAGCACTAGAATTAGCGCCAAGTTTGCCAAAGAAGGAAGAACCGTGCAATGAAACGGAGCAAGTCATAGAAGAAATAGTTACTCCAGCTTCAGAGAAAACCGAGCCCGTTATTGAAATTATCCAATATCTCAATAACAAAACAAACTCAGCCTACCGATCCAGTTCGGCAAAAACCCAAGCAATCATTCGAACACGGATTCTTGAAGGGTATATAGTCGATGATTTTAAAAAAGTCATAGATTTAAAAGCAGCAGAATGGCTACAGGACCCGTATATGAGTAAATATCTTCGACCGGAAACCTTATTTGGCCCGAAATTTGAAGCTTATCTCAATCAGAAACCTTTTAAAAAGGCCTTTAGCGAGGAGGAGTTTGATCTAAATGATTAAGCGGGAAACGTTTGATTTATTAAAGAAAATCCATGTTTTTTATGAGCAATTTGTCGTGGACCAGGAGAAATTGGACCTGTGGCATGAAGTATTAAAAGAGTATTCATTGGAAAAAGTGCAGAAAAACCTGTTTGCTTTTGCCCAAAAATCATCGGTTCCGCCAAAAGTGAGTGACCTAACCCAAAAATCAGCGTTAACGATTCCAGATGTGGAGGAAACAAGGAAGATCATCTATAAAAGACTGAAGCCTGCGAATGGAAAGTGATGCAGCGGGCGATGGAGGAAGATATCAGCATTACACTGAAAGAGGCGATTCATGACCTAATGGCGATTGAAGACAATCAAATGGATGTAGATGACGGGAACATCCATTCATCGATTGTCGATCTATTCCTCGATTGCGAACAAGATACAGGTGATATCGTCGGAATCCCCTCTGGTTTCACCCAATTAGATCGGTTGACCGGCGGTTTCCAGGAATCCGATTTGATCATTATTGGAGCAAGACCCAGTATGGGAAAAACGGCTTTCGCTCTAAATATGGCTTTGTATGCAGCAATACAGGATGTGAGCGTTAGCTTTTCATTGGAAATGTCAAAAAAACAACTAGTAAAAAGGATGACGGGTTATACCGGCAGGATTGACAGCTTTAAAATGAAGAATCCCAAAAAAGAGTTTCAGGACAAAGATTGGGAGCAATTTTCAGATGCATTAGGGATGCTTTCAAAAGTAAATCTACATATATTTGATCGGGCAGGGATGGATATCGCCTATATTTGGTCCAAAGTTCGAAAATTGCGCAGGGAATATGGCGCGAAAAGGATACTGGTGGTCATTGATTATCTTCAGCTCATCCAAGGAGATCCAAAATACAAACAAAATCGCCAAGCAGAAATTAGTGAAATCAGCCGGGCATTAAAAACCATGGCAAGGGAACTAAATGTCGTGGTCATTGCTCTTTCCCAGCTAAGCCGTGGGGTTGAAATGAGACAGAACAAGCGGCCGATCCTTTCCGACTTAAGGGAAAGTGGACAAATCGAACAGGATGCGGACTTGATTTCTTTTCTATATCGGGATGACTATTACACGAAGAATTCACCACAGAAAAACAGGATGGAAGTGATTCTTGCGAAACATCGGAACGGTCCTACGGGAAGTGTGGAACTTGGATTCCTTAAACAGTATGGACAGTTTGTTAATTTAGAAGAAGGGAAGGATGGTTACCCATGCGAAACCGAATTATTGGAGGTGTGATCATGGCAGCAGCGACGCTACTTACCTATCCTCCTCAACAAATCATTACACGAGGAAATCAAGTAGAAGTACAAAAGGGTGCTCCTCAATCTAGTAATGGAATCCAACTGAATGTCGTTAAAGTGCTTGTATCTCTATTGGAAACCATTGATGGGGACACGATCAAAGTGAAGATTAACGGGAAAACAGAGACCGTTCGTTATTTATTGGTAGATACGCCAGAATCAAAAAAGCCAGGAATGTGTGTTCAGCCTTATTCGAAAGAGGCATATTATCGGAATAAACAGTTGTTGGAGGGCGGAAAGGTCACCATTGAGTTTGATAAAGGTAGCATGAGAGATTCATATGGACGGTTGCTCGCTTATGTGTATGTGGATGGAAAATCGGTGCAGGAAACACTATTAAAAGAGGGATTTGCGCGGGTGGCTTATATCATGGACCCACCTTACAAATATCTTCGTCTATTTAAGGAAGATGAAAATCAGGCGAAGAAAAGAAAATTAAATATTTGGACTCGGTCTAATTATGTTACTTACAGGGGATTCGTTGGGTGTGAACCTTAAAAGGAATAAAATACAACACAAAGTATTTCGATAATGTCTATAAAAGTGGATTTTATAGACAAAAGTCTAATGGATGAAGGAGAACTGTCTAAAAAAGTGGATTTTATAGACAAAAGTCTAATGGATGAAGGAGAACTGTCTAAAAAAGTGGATTTTATAGACAAAAGTCAGATGGATGAAGGAGAACTGTCTAAAAAAGTGGATTTTATAGACAAAAGTCAGATGGATAGGCGGAGAACTGTCTAAAAAAGTGGACTTTATAGACAAAAGTCAGATGGATGAAGGAGAACTGTCTAAAAAAGTGGATTTATAGACAAAAGTCAGATGGATAGGCGGAGAACTGTCTAAAAAAGTGGATTTTATAGACAAAAGTCAGATGGATGAAGGAGAACTGTCTAAAAAAGAGGATTTTATAGACAAAAGTCCTTGGAGGTTAAAATCGGAAAAGGGGAGGATAAGTAATGACAAGAAATGGGTTTGATTGCGCTACAAAATTAACAGCTGCAACTGCAAAAAATTTAAAAGATGCAGGTTTTTCATACGTGGCCCGGTATCTCGGCAATAGTTGGAAAACTTTTGATGCAGCTGAAGCAAAGGTAATTCAAGAGGTAGGATTAAAGCTAATCAGTATCGCTCAAAAAAGTGCAAACTATCCAGGTTATCATACGAAGGCCCAAGGAATTGCGGATGCAATGGAAGCGGAAAGATGCGCAAAATTAGTAGGGCAACCTGTCGGAAGTGCCATTTACTTTGCGGTTGATTTCGATGTCCAAGCCTGCCATATGAAAGGGATCCTCGATTATGTAGAGGGTCTAAATTCCACATTAAAGGACTACAAAGTCGGACTATATGGCTCTTATGTCGTTATGATGGCAGTAAAAGATAAGGTAGATTATTACTGGCAGACATTTGCTTGGAGCAACGGAAAAGTGGCGGATCACATCCATAAGCACCAGTATCAAAATGATGTCAAAGTCGCCGGAATTGCTATAGACAAGAATGATATCAAAAAGGATCCGGGCGCATGGGGGGAAGTTGCAGTACCGAAAAGAAAAACGCCAAAACCAACTGCAGCCATAAAGGAAGATGACATTCCAGAAATTCACATTGTAATAGCTGGAGAAAATCTTACTCTAATTGGTAGAAAATACGGATTATCAATTGACGACCTTGCTAAATTAAACCATCTAGCTAATCCTGATGTTATCTATGCTGGTCAGCCTTTAAGAATAAAACGGAAGGTTCCTTCTGTATCAAAACCTGATACCTATATCATTAAAAAAGGCGATACTTTTTGGGACCTTGAAAAGGTATGGGGAATGAAACATGGCACTCTAAATAGGGTGAATCCGGAAGTGAATCCTGAAAGACTGCAACCAGGACAAAAAATTAGAATGAAATAAATGGAAAGAATGGATTCCAGAAGATTCGTCATGAGAGTCGATCTTTTTTTTAGTCAATGTTTCAAATAAAAGAGTTACTATTTGAAGCACGTTGGAACCAAATTTATCGTGATAATATTTTACGAATTCGAAAACGTCTGCGTGAAGGAATATAGATATGGTTTTACAATGGGGGTAAAGTTTGGGCGGCTTAAAAGCTAAGTTTACAGAAGAATTTAAAAAAGTATACAGTCGCTGGAAAAGAGGAGAGATTACTGCAGTTAAGACAATGGAGGAATTAGACATGAAAAAGATGGCTTTTTATAGTTATATACACCCTAGCAGAACCCCGGCCCCTTTAATAGGTAAGCCGGTTTTTTTGAACTGTTTTAATAAGGGGTAGCCATAAGTGTTTCGCTAACGCTGTGTTGCCTTTTAACCTCGACCATGAATAAAATTTATTCGAGGGTCCTGCTACTCTCAACTGACCTGATTATCAAGTTGTTGTTTACAAATTAATTAGTGACGACCGGTCTGCGCTTGAGCTATAACTTTACCAGTTGAACTGTAAATAAAAACAACAGCTAAAGAATTGTAAGGATCTTTATCCCAAAGCTGACCAGTATAACAAGACTTTTGGCCCTTGTTTACAAGGCCATTGCCTCCTTTACTATTACAAAAAGTTCTTTGATTCCAGTTTTTTGTAGACGCTTTACGTCGATAGATGGTTCGTTTTATAGGAAAATTGATTTAGAAACAAAAAAGGATTTCTAGGCTAACTGTTATTAATGGACTTTAAGGTTGTTAAGTAATTAAAGTAGATCGATAAATTAATTTTTATTACCTATACTAATTGGCTTTTCTGATTGAATAAAATGACAGTAAACCATATTTTATCAGCTCCTGGTCCTTTGAATTGTAGGGGAGGAAAAGCATGTTAAATCGCATATTTCCTAAGTTATCCTTTGATCAAATGATTTCAATCATAAGAAATGGACTTAAAACAACCAAAACACCCAAGAAGATCATCATTATTGGTGCAGGTATGGCGGGCCTGGTTTCAGCGACTCTACTTAAGCAGGCTGGGCACAATGTTACGATCCTTGAAGCAACAGATCGGGTTGGGGGACGAATATATACGTTACGGGGAGATTTTAGGGATGAGCAATACCTTGAGGCAGGTGCGATGCGTATTCCCAGTACTCATTTATTGACTTTAGAATATATAAAAAAATTCCAACTCCCTGTTAATCGGTTCATCAATTCGACTCCCAACGATATTATCTTTGTAAAAGGCAGCAAAGTGCGTCTAAAGGCGTATGAACAGAACCCTAATATATTGGGATTTACTGTTCTCCCACATGAAAAAGGTAAAACAGCTAAGGAGTTGCTTCACTTAGCGATAAAACCGGTTACCGATTTTATTAACCAAAACCCATTAAGAAATTGGCCTTGGGCCATTAAGGAATTGGATAAATACTCAATGGATACCTATTTGAGATATAATCCTTTCGGAGTTACATTATCTCCTGGAGCTGTCGAAATGATTAAAGTAATTCTTACACTGGAAGGACTTATTGAGCTTTCTTTTTTGGAGATATTACGTGAACTGTTAATCCTATTTACCCCTGATGTCACTTTTTATGAAATAACGGGTGGTAACGATCAACTTCCTAAAGCATTTATCAATCAATTGAAAGATAATATTTTTTACGGACAAAATGTAAAGAAAATTAAACAGCACGACAATCAAGTAACTATTTATTCTGTCCATAGAATCTTAGAACCATTTCAAATTACTGGAGATCTTGCCATTGTGACTATTCCTTTTTCAGTACTGCAATTTGTAGACATTGAGCCACGCCATTCATTTTCTGAAAATAAATGGAAGGCAATTCGGGAGCTAAAATATGTAGGATCTACAAAGACGGGTATCCAGTTTAAAAACAGGTTCTGGGAGAAACAAGGTTTATATGGTGGGCAAACTGTTACTGATCTTCCTATTAAATATGTTCAATACCCTAGCAACGGAATTGGTACAAATGGACCCGGTGTTATTTTAGGCAGTTATACATGGGAAGATGATGCTATACCATGGGATAGTTTGGATGAAGATAAACGGTTGGAGTATGTATTAAAAAATTTAGCAGAGATTCACGGTAAACAGGTCTATAGCGATTTTCAAGGAGGAACGAGCCACAGCTGGGTTCGATATCCGTTTTCTGCGGGAGCATTCACGATGTTGAAACCAGAACAGATAAAAGAATTAACTCCCTATATTTCCACACCCGAAGGAAGGGTTCATTTTGCAGGCGAACACGCCTCTACTCACGCTTGGATCCAAGGCGCAATCGAGTCTGGAATACATGCCGCATATGAAGTAAATGACTTGCCAAAAACTTTCTTTTAATCCTAATTTTAGTAACAAAAGTAACCGGGAGGTCAATTGAAAAAGAAAACTTCTAATTTTTTGTAAGGTTTAAACAGAAAGTGCCTGAACCTTTGTACATTAACACTGATTACTGTTGGCAGGCACTCTCTTATTAAACAAAAAATATATTAATTTCTAAAAGAGATTTATTGCTTCTCTTTATTGACGATTAATTGAAACACATCTTTTCGTGCATAATGTCCCACTACATCAAAATCAAAATGACCTCGTGAAATGTCATCTAAGTCAAGAGAGGCATAAAGTATTTCTTCTTTGCCAAATACAGGCTTTACTAAAAATTCTCCAAGTGGATTTACGATACAACTACCACCTCGTGTGATTTCGACTGGCATTTTTTGTATCCCCTCTGTTTCTAGTAAATCCTTCTCATACATATCCTTCGTACAATATTGATTGCAAGATAAAACAAAGCAGCGTCCTTCAATCGCAATATGTTGCATAGAAGCAAACCAAGTATCACGTGAATCAGCAGTAGGTGCGATATAAATCTGAATACCTTTTTCATACATAGCAGCACGTGCTAGGGGCATATAGTTTTCCCAACAAATTAGAGAACCAATTTTGCCAAAAGGCGTATCAAAAACCGGGAGCGTACTGCCATCCCCTTCACCCCAAATGAGACGTTCACTACCTGTTGGCTTTAGCTTTCTATGTTTACCCAGCAATCTTCCGTCTGGGCCAAAGAAAATGGTTGTGCAATAAAGTGTACCGCCACTTGTTTCCTGATCACGTTCAATGATGCCAATAACAGTATAAGCACCTGTTTTTTTTACAGCAGCACCTAATTGCTCAGTTTCAGGACCTGGTACGATTATGGAATTTTTTGAATAACGTAAAAAGTCATCACGTCCACTGTCTGAACGATTTCCTACTACCGCCCCAAAGCTCATCCCACGTGGATAAGCTGGAATAAACGCTTCTGGAAAAACAATAATATTGGTTCTTTGTTCCCCAGCTTCAAGGATAAACTTTACTGCCTTTTTAATACATTTCTCTTTATTCATTACGATTGACCCTGCTTGAACAACAGCAACTTTACATTTTGACATCTGAATCCCTCCTGTTTCCTAGAGTGTAAAAGGATTCGTTTATAATGTACAATATATATTAATCATATTAAATATGCCCAAAAGGCATAATGGAGAGATAGAGTGAACTTACGAGATTTTGAGGTATTTAAAACAATTGCAGAATGTGGAAGTTTTTCCAAAGCAAGTGAGAAGCTATTCATCGCACAGCCATCCCTATCTAAAACAATTCAAAAGTTAGAGAAAAAGCTTGGCGTAACTCTTTTTGATCGTTCCAATCGGATTTTTCGTTTAACTGATGAAGGGAAGCTTGTCTATGAAAAAGCAATTACAATGCTACAGCAAATGAAGGAGTTAAAAATAGAGCTTGAAGATATAAATGAACATATACATGGACATTTAAAAGTCGGACTGCCGCAAATTATTGGAACCTTTTTCTTTCCGAAAATGGCGAAAGCTTTCACTAAGAAGTATAAAGAGGTTACACTTGAAATTGTTGAAGAGGGAGGTTTGAATGTAGAAAAGCTCGTTGAAAAAGGTGAAGTCGATGTTGCCTTTGTTGTAATACCTACACAAAGTAAGGAACTAGAAAGCCACCTTATTTTTGAAGCACCATTTGTTGCCTGTTTGCCAAAAAGTCACGCTTTTAAAAATGAACAGCAGATTGCACTTGCGCAACTGAAACAGGATGACTGGATATTGTTTGATACTTCATTTGCCTTGAGCCAAGTGGTTCTGGAAAGTTGTCGAAAGGAGCATTTTATACCAAATATTGCATATAGTACAACGCAATGGGATTTGTTAATGGCATTAGTTCGTAATGAACTAGGAGTTGCTATAATTCCAAGTCCTTTAACCGAAATGTACTCACAGAATGTTTGTGTAAAACAAATCAGTAGTCAATATATACCTTGGAAAATTGGAATTGTAGTGAAGAAAAATCGTTATAAAACACGTGCTTTGAAAGCTTTTTTGAAAATAGTGTCGGATGTATACAAAATAGAATGATGTAAAAGAAAAAAATAGAACATTATTATTAACTGTTTCCTTACATAAATTTAGAAATGATCAGCGTTGCGTCACTGAATTGTCATTTGTAAAAGATTTTAAGAGCCACGTCTTTCAAAAATTCATCATCCTCGATGTTTTTTGCAGGAATAACAATGTCATATAAAAACACTCTGTGGCACAGCAGGCAGGTCGGACTTAGCGGACATAAAATCTTCGTTATTGCTGCATACTATATTTGTCAAAATATTTTAATGAATTGAGGTTTTTGAAATTGGATGAAATGAGAACTACTAATCAAGTAGAAGAAGTTAATAAACACCTTAAAGAAATTCCTAAGGAAATCGAGGAAAGAAGTATTGAAAATCAGCCTCAAACCGGTAAAAACGAGAAAGCCATCGAGCCGTTTTAAGCACATTAGACCTGTAGGAAAGCCATAGGTCTGATCTGGTGCGGAGAACAATAAAAACAGAGTATGGGAAATTTCTCATACTCTGTTTTTTTATGGAGTTGTTTGCTTTACATTGCCGGAGCTCTGTGAAAGGAGGCTTTTATCTGTGTAAGGCTTTATTTTGCAACTATAAAGTTTTGAAAAGGCAAAAAAATTATTCCTGAAAAGTATTAATAAATAAGTCTTCTTCAACAATCGGACTCAAGAATTGTACAATGAAGGACTGATTTAGCAGTCCATTTTTCTTAGTCATTAATTAGTTAATGGCAGTTTAGTTCAATAACAAATTATGATAATTGGCTCTTGTTACATTTTGCAGTCTATTATAATGTTAAAATGACTTCAACGTGACCAATTTTTTATTTGCTTTGTTTATGTCATCCAATTCAATAGGAGAGTTACATATGAAAGACTTAAAATCAGAATTACATATTGTGGGAATGTGAGGAAGCTTACGTAAAAACTCGTTTATGAAATTACAAAAAAAGATAACATGCTTCAATATAGATTAAAACAACTTTTTAGTAAGGATATAATAAATGAAGCAAGTTAAGGTTTCTTGCGATTGTTGAAATGTTTTTAGGAAGGGTTAAGAATAATGCTTTATATATGGGATATTGAGAGGATAATTAAAAATACATTACAAGAGCTCAAATTAAATATAAATGTTGAATTCAGCCATAAACTCACTGCACCGATGAGTTATAACGTATCGACAAATACGATAAAGTTTAACTACATACAAATTAACGGATATAACGCTAAAATTAATTTTAAAATTAAAGAAACAGATGAAAACTTTATGAAAATTATTCTTTATCATGAGCTCGGTTATTATTTAGAATTTAGGAAAAATACACAAGTTTTAAAGACTCTTATTTATGGTAAAGAAGAAGAAAAGGAACAACTTTTAGCAGAAATCGAAGAGAATGCTTGGGAACATGGGAGAACGCTTGTACCTGAATATCTATTAAAAGCATATGATCAAGTACGTGATTTGGATAAACTTTTATTAAAAGTTTGAAAAGTTCAAAGCGACAGATCTACCTAGACGTTTTGAGAGAAATTAAAATGATGAGATGTAAAGTCTCTTCATCTTATAGGGGGATTTTTATGAAAAAAATAGTAGCTAGCTCTTTAATCGCATCTGCAATTTTAACCAGTGGTGTTTTACCACATGCAAATGTGTTTGAGTCTAATGTTTTAGGAGCATCTGCAGTTGAAGCAGCTACAACTACGACTTATAAAACAACAGCAAATTTGAATTTACGCAAAGGACCAGGAACGCAATTTTCTCGAGTGATCGTAATGCCAAAAGGAAAAACCGTTACTTATATTTCAAAAAGTGGCAGTTGGTATAAAGTCAAATATAAGAGTTACATAGGTTACGCAAGTTCAAAATATCTTATAAAAGTTAGCACAGCGACTATCAAACCAGTAAAATTAAACGTGCCATTTGTTAGTCAATTAACACCAACCTATGCCCCATTTGGCTGTGAAGGTGCTAGTTTATTAATGGCTTTAAAATATAAAGGTTATACCAGTCAAAGTTTAAAAACATTGCTTGATAAGATGCCAAAAACCAAGAATAATCCCTATCTTGGATATGCAGGCACACCATACAAAAATGTAAATGGTGTATTCCAATCCATTTTCCCCAAACCTTTAACCAATTTTGGCCGAAAATATAGTAGTAAAGTTGTGAATGCAACAGGGTATACGACTACTCAATTAAAACAAGAACTAGATAAAGGAAATCCAGTAGTTGTATACGTTACACTAAATTTTGCAAAACCAACATGGGCTAAGTGGTATATGGGAAGTGCAGGAAAGGTAAATATGGTTGACAATATGCACGTTGTAACATTGATTGGTTACAATAAAAGTACAGGCAGTTACTATGTTGCAGATCCAAACAGTAAAAGCACAAACAATAAATATTGGGTAAGTAAAAGTGTTTTTGAAAGATCCTATAATGCTTTAAAATTTGCAGTTGTAGTACGATAAATAATTTAAAAGAGAAGTAAAAAAAAGAGATTCATTAATTTTGAATCTCTTTTCATTTATGGATTGGATGACTAGGGAGGGAACCAAATTTATTTTGATAATATTTTATGAATTCGAAAACAATAGTGCTAAGGAAAGGAGGGATTGCGAATGTCTGTGAAAAAGAGGTTAACAGGATTGGTCGTGTTGCTTGCAATGATTGTGGTTGTGACAACCCTGGGGTCACTCGGCGTATTGGCCGAATCCAGTGATGTAACTCAGCCTATGGAGACGGTGAAAGCAATTGAAGTCAGGTTGAACGATAATTACTTTAATCCGAAAGACATCACCATTCTCAATGGAAAAACAACACAGATGATATTGAAAAACGAAGGGAAGAAAGAACACACCTTCACAGTGAAAAATCTTGGAATTGACGCCGAAGTCGAGCCGGGAAAAGAAAAAACGATTACCGTGACACCGAATAAGACCGGTACATATGAACTAATATGTCGGTACCATTTGAAGGAAGGAATGGTTGGAAAAGTAATCGTCAAATAAAAAGCAGGGCCAATCGGCCTTGCTTTTTTAATAGGCAACGGTAATTTACTTATTATGAACCAGACATCATTATAACAGCTACTTTTCCTCTGCAATGCACGATAACACCTAAATCCAATAACTAATCGCATAAGAAACTGGTCTATCGATTTTATAAATTCCCTATCTTCACACTCTCCTCTCTTATCTTACATAAATTCATAGCTTCAAGAAAAAACTAACCATACCTTTAACCTGAGTTAAATGATTGGAGGAGCTAATTTGAAGGCTTCAGATTTATTTGTGAAATGTTTAGAAAATGAAGGGGTTAAATACATATTTGGAATTCCTGGTGAGGAAAATACGGACTTAGTTGACTCTCTTATTGGTTCTGATATTGAATTCATTCTGGTTCATCATGAGCAAGCAGCAGCTTTTATGGCGGATGTTTATGGCAGACTGACAGGAAAACCCGGTGTTTGTCTGGCAACACTTGGACCAGGGGCAACCAATTTACTAACAGGTATAGGGGACGCCTTTCTTGATCATGCTCCAGTTGTTGCGATCACGGGTCAGGCTAGTCTTGAACGAATACATAAGGAATCACATCAATATGTCGATATGATTGGTGTTTTTGAGAAAGTAACGAAATGGAATCAACAAATCAGGGTAGCCCATACCATCCCTGAAATCGTCAGAAAAGCTTTTAAAAGAGCTGTCCTTGAAAAGCCTGGTGCTGTTCATATTGAACTTCCCGAAGATATTGCCATGGAAGAAACGGAGGGTAAACCGCTTCCTGTTACACCAAATCCAGCTTCAAGTCCGACAAAAAGCGAAATCATAAAGGCTGCGATGGCCATTAATCGTGCGAAGAAACCAATCATTTTGGCTGGGAACGGAGTCATTCGCGATGGAGCAACGGATGCGTTAAGGGAATTTGTTGAAGCAAAGAATATACCGGTTGTAAATACCTTTATGGCAAAAGGGGTTTTGCCTTCTAATCATCCCTTAACCCTTTATACGGTGGGGATGCAGGCGAAAGATTATGTGCTTTGTGGATTTGACCAAGCAGATCTGATTATTACTGCCGGCTATGATTTTGTTGAATATTTGCCAAAATATTGGAATGATGGGGCAATGAATCCGATTATCCATATTGATAGTCTTCCTGCAGAAGTGGACGCCTACTATCCTCTGGAAGCAGAATTAGTCGGGAATGTAAAAGAGGGGTTAGAAGCATTAAGTCCTCTAGTTGAAGGAAAAGAATTATGGCCAGGAGTTAAAAAGTTAAAAGCTCAACTGGTTGAAAAACTTCATGCATCGGATGAGATGTCAGGAAGTCCTATAAAACCACAAAGAATTATTGCCGATTTGAAAAAAGCTGAGAAAGGCGAGGCTATTATCATTTCGGATGTTGGTGCACATAAATTATGGATTGCCCGGCTTTATCAGCCGGAAAAGCCTAATCATACCATTATCTCAAATGGATGGGCTTCAATGGGGATTGCGGTGCCAGGTGCGATTGCGGCAAAACTAGCATATCCTGAAAAACCTGTCATAGCGGTTACTGGGGATGGCGGTTTTCTTATGAATGGTGTTGAACTGGCCACGGCAAAACGCCTTGGACTAGCATTTGTAATTGTCATTTTCCATGATTCAAAATTCGGTTTAATCGAGTGGAAACAACTAAATAAATTTAATCGCTCAAATGATATTACCTTTACCGACCCCAATTTTCTAGAGTTTGCAACCAGTTTCGGCGTGAAAGGAATGAAAGTAAGTCATTCTGATGAATTGTTACCTGCTTTAGAAAAGGCAATCGCAAGTCAGGATATTGTATTAATAGATGTCGATGTCGATTATTCAGAGAATGTAAAGCTATCGAAAACACTTGGGGATTACATTTGTAGATTATAGAACGATTCGTTATTAGACAGGAGGAAAAGGAAGGATGAAGAAAAAATGGCCATTATGGATAGGTGGGAAGTGGCAGGAAGCAAAAACATATGAACCATTATATAATCCCCATACGAATGAGGAATTGGCCGAAATCGGACAAGCAGAACCAGCCGATGCCGAGCTGGCTGTAACGAATGCATATGAAGCGTTTCAAAACTTCAAATCTTTTCCGGCACATGCCCGGGCAGAAATTTTAGAAAAAGTCGCAAGAATCATAGAAGAACGTAGTGAGGAATGTGCGAAAATCATGGCACTTGAGGGGGCTAAATCGATTCGGAATGCCCGTGAGGAAATGAGCCGTACGGTTCAAACCTACCAATTTGCGGCAGAAGCTGCAAAGAGTAATTATGGTGAACAAATTCCGATGGATGCGGCGAAAGGCGGGGAAAATCGCTTTGGATTTACGATCCATACACCCATTGGTGTCGTAACGGCCATTACCCCGTTTAATTTCCCCTTTAATTTGGTTGCACACAAAGTCGGTCCGGCAATTGCGGCGGGGAATTCGATTGTCTTAAAGCCAGCTGAACAAACACCATTAAGCTCCTTATTGCTTGCCGAGATTTTTCAGGAGGCCGGCTTGCCCGATGGAGTACTTAACATTATTCCAGGCAAAGGGGAGGTGTTAAGTGAAGTCTTAACAGGTCATCCTTATGTAAAAAATGTGACCTTTACAGGCAGTGTTGAAGTTGGTCATATTATTCAGCAACAGGCAGGGTTTCGTAAACTTACGCTTGAGCTGGGTTCAAATTCCCCGTTGATCATTGATGAAGGGGTCGACCTTGACAAAGTGATCGAACCTAGTGTGATGGGATCCTTTTCTTATAATGGTCAAGTATGTATTTCCATCCAGCGAATTTATGTCCATCAATCCCTTTATCAAGAATATTTAGATCGATTTATTCGTAGAACGAAAGAGCTTGTCATCGGTTCACCACTGGATGAAATAACAAACATTACGGCGGTTATTTCGAAAAAATCTTTGGAGAGACTGCAGAGCTGGGTGGATGAAGCGGTTAAGGAAGGGGCAAAAATTGAGTATGGCGGGACGGTGGAGAGGAATATCATGGCACCAACCGTTTTAACGAATGTAAACCGTGATTCAAAAGTATTTCGTTCTGAAATATTTGGTCCGATCGTTTGTATTTTCCCATTTGCTACTTTGGAGGAAGCGATCAATGACGCCAATGATTCCCGTTACGGATTGAATTCAGGAATTTTTACCCCTAGTATTGAAAAGGCTTTTTATGCAGCACAACGTTTAGAGACAGGTGGAGTCATTATAAATGATATTCCAACTTTTCGGATTGACAACATGCCATATGGCGGCTGGAAGGACAGCGGTGTCGGAAGAGAAGGCATAAAATATGCGATGAAAGAAATGATGGAGCAAAAATTTATTAGTTTCAAATTAAGCGATGATTAAAAAAAGGCCCGATAAAGGGCCTTTTTCCTGCTCCATCCATCTTATAATTAGTAGAACATAAATGATGCACCAACGATGATAAGGAGAATGAATAATACAACGATTAACGCAAAACCATTTCCAATTCCGTCCATTCTATTACACCTCCAGCATTAACAATTTTCTTCCCGCTAGAACGTGTATTGGTTTATTAATAAACACAAGCCGCACCAACAATAATTAAAAGGATAAATAATACTACGATTAAAACAAATGTACTGCCTCCGTAAAAGCCGCCGTACCCGAAACCACCGTATCCAAAGCACATATTTATCACCACCTGTAATGTCCGAAATAAAACTTTCACTATGTATAGTATTTCAAAAGACAAGAATCGCTTGGACAAATATCATATTGAAAAGGAAAAATATACGATTTGCTTATAAATGCAAAAAAACGTCTGCTTTATAGGCAAACGTTCATTAAATAAAAGAAGGTAATGTAAAATATGTTGGTTTTATGCTGGTGGTTATCATAATATATGTACAAGATCATGAAATGAAATGGACAAGGGCTGATTTATAATGAATTATTTTTGGTCTGTTCTTCAAAATTCCCCCAAATAAGGCTTAACCGGTTGGGTACTCAGGTTAAACTGTTGCATAGTCTAGAGTGTAGCCGAAAACCCGTATTCTTCCTTAACACATAGACTTGTCAGAGATCGTTTCAATCAAAAAAAGCCCATAGTAGGGCTTTTTTGTATTCTTTAATCCATTTCACTTAATAAAAGGTATAAATCATGGAACAATTTCAAAAACAGTACCTTGGTTAAAATCCGTCACTTTCATCGAACCATGGACCCCTAAATATAGTCTGGTTTGATCAAGATTCGTTCCCAAACTAACATAATAAGCGGACCCCGACCCAAAATTATAATCGGTTTCAATCACACTAAAATCATTTAGTTTGCCATCTGTTCTTACCCTGGTATAAGCTAAAGCCCCTGTAACCGGAGATCGGGATTCTTCATTTCGGGCAAGATCAGTAAATACAACGCTTCCCGTTAAATCGGGGATTCCATTCCCCATATAGGCTTGAACTCCTGTAAGGGAAGTTCCTTCAAACTTATCGGGGCGGGGATCTTTATGAAAATAACTCGTTAGAGGCTGAAGACGCCTTGCTGAAGTGTTTACTGCTTCATTGTAATAAGCAATGGTTTTCACATCCAAACTCAGATTTTCAGAACAGCCACTTATAGTTGAAGTAGGAAAAACACCTTCCCACCCTCTCCAGCCAAAGTTAATAAACCCATCTTGGTCAGGTTCGGTGTTTCTTAAAGAACCTTGAACAAGCTGAGTAACCGGTATGGATTTATAATGAATGAATGAAAAAATCGACTCAACTAGATCCTGTCCGACAATACCCACATATTTGATATACTGATTATAAAACCTTTGAAATGAAATGCCTGGTATATTACGGACCCCTTTGGCCATTACCGTAAGCGTTTCCTGAATAGTTGCTGGAAGTTCATTAAACCGTGTGACGACGGGTGGATTATTGATAAATGTATTCTTACCTACGTCAATTTCAATGATTTTACCGGCTATTTCCATATCATCCTGGCTTAAATTAAATGGATCATAGCCTGCTCCACCATCTCCGGTTGTTAAAACAAGTTTTCCTGTTTCAGGTGAAAAGTTTAAGCTATTTACACCATTATGATTAAAAAATGGCCTTCTTATGTTAAGTAATGTCCGTCGCTTTTGAGGCTGACCATTCGATTGTAACCTCCATTCTTCAATTGTATTAATATGATCATATTGAGTTTCTCTATTTGTCCACCTCATGTGTAAGGTTTTAGGATCACACGGATCAGGCTTAAAATGTTCCTGAAGAGCCCCTGGACCTTGTGTACCGGCTACTGAATAATGAAGATAAAACAGACCGTTATAATGAAATTCTGGATGAAACGCTAACCCAACTAATCCCCGTTCATCATATCCACCACCAGAAACACCTTGTTCAGAAGTACCTAGTTTTATGATTCGCGGGCGAATATCTAAAAAAGTCCTTATATCTCCATTTCCTATGTAAAAAATCTCTCCTACCTGGGTTGCAATAAATAATCTCTCCATTGAGTCTCCCGGAAGTATCGTTGTTTTCATAACAGTGGGTAAATTAATCTTACTAACAATGGGTCGTAAACGAACCTTTACTTTTTTCAACTAACTTTACACTCCTTCCTATTGTTTTCTTTTATAAAGAATATGAATAGAACTGTTCTATTAGTATCAAATTAGGGCTGGGGAATCTGATAAGGCATAATTTTGGGCTAAAATGGAATTTATTAATGAATTAGGTTTTTTTGTTGACTTTATAAACTGTAAATATTAAAATTACAGTAATCTTCTTGAGGAGGAAGTGATCAAAGTGAACAGTGATTTTACAATAGCCGTACATTGCTTAGTCTATTTAGCTTATCTACCTGATCATATGGCTTGCAGTGGGTCTATTGCTGTAAATGTTTGTACAAACGCGGCACGGATTCGTAAGATAATGAGCTGTTTGCGCAGCCAAGGGTTTGTTAAGACAAAAGAAGGTATCGGCGGTGGCTATATTCTCGACTGTAACCCTCAAGAGGTGTCATTGGCAGATATTTATCGTACAGTTTCGCGTGGAAGCTTAAAACCAAACTGGTGTACAGGTGATCCCGCGCAAAAATGTGTAGTATCGTCTAATACTCAGGTGGTTATGAATCAAATTTTTAATGAAGCTGAATTGTATTTGGAAAAATATTTAGAGAATATTACCCTTAGTTCTGTTTTAGAAAAAATTAAATTGTGCCAATAATTTAGTTTTTTCATTTATCTATACTGTACATTTTTTTATTACAGTATAAAGCGAATTAGATAGAAGACTCTTTTTTTAAAAACAAACTGTAATTTTTTTTATTACATTTAAGGGGTGTAGATGACGTGGCCAATAAATATTGATTTGAAATTGGAGATTGGATACAGGGAAGTTCAAGAGGGGCAGAACTGATTCACGGGTATGTTGAAACCATGGACTCTAATCGAGAAATTATAAAAGTATTTGTAGTCGAAAGTGATATGAAAAAACCATTGGTAAATCGATTTGAATTCTAAATATAAGAAATCGGAATTTCCAAGGGGAAACAGAATTAGGATTAACGGTACAAAAAGATAATTAATATATTTTTCCGAGAGAATCAAATAAGTGTTAAAAAAATGATATTGGAGGAATTAATAATGGCTATTTCACATGTAACAGATCAAACTTTTACTACAGAAATTAAAGAGGGATTAGTGTTAGTAGATTTTTGGGCGCCATGGTGCGGCCCATGTAAAATGATTGCACCTGTGTTAGAGGAAATCGATAGTGAAATGGGTGATAAAGTTGGGATTATCAAACTTAATGTAGATGAAAATCCAGAAACTACAAGAACATTTGGCGTCATGAGCATTCCAACTTTAATTCTTTTTAAAGACGGAGTTGCTGTAGATAAGGTAATCGGATTCCAACCAAAAGAAGCCTTTACAGAATTGATTTCAAAACACTCATAAAATAGAGTTTTGAACTATAAGGGAATCTATTTCTTTATGATGAGCATACAAGATTGTTGTTAGTTAGAAAGATCCAATTATGATATTTTCAACAAAAATTTAGAAAAGCAAGGATTGTGGGAAAACGGTAAGCCAGGAGTATTTGTCAAGGTAGCATAACCCTTATCGATCGGCAGAGTCACAGCAACCAAAAAAGAAAAGACTTAATTCAATGCGTAGAGTGAGTAAAGTGAATATTGCCGATTTTTACAGGGTTAAAAAAATGGGGGAGTTAAGACATGATGAATTTAAAATATGCATCATTATTTGAGTCATTTAACATTGGAAAAGGGATTCGATTAAAAAATCGCATTGTTATGGCACCAATGACAAATTTCTCGTCAAATCCTGATGGGACCGTCTCAGATGCGGAAGTCAGTTATTATAAACGACGTTCCAATGGAGTAGGGATGGTTATTACGGCATGTACCTATGTGACAGTGAATGGTAAAGGATTTCATGGTGAATTTGGCGGGGATCGTGATGAAATGATTCCAAGTTTACATCGTCTAGCATCAGCAATTAAAAAAAGGGGTGCAAAAGCAATTTTGCAAATCTTTCATGGAGGGCGTGAGGTGCCACCTGAACTAGTGCCGAATGGAGATATTGTTAGTGCGAGCAATATTCCTTCAAATGGTGAAGGAAAACCCGTTCCTCGAGCATTAACTGAAACAGAGATTGAATCGATTATTCGCGATTTTGGAGAAACGACTCGGCGAGCGATTAAAGCTGGTTTTGACGGAGTTGAAATACATGGTGCCAATGGATACCTGATTCAACAGTTCTTTTCCCCTCATTCGAACCGTCGTAATGACCGATGGGGTGGTACTCTTGAAAAACGTCTTACTTTTCCGTTAGCGGTTGTTGATGAAATAAAGAAAGTTGTTTTTGCATATGCAAAAGAGCCTTTCCTGGTTGGATATCGTTTTTCACCTGAGGAACCTGAAACACCGGGGATCACTATGGCTGATACACTAGAGCTAGTAGATGCACTAACAAAAAAAGGCCTTGATTATCTTCATGTGTCATTGATGGATTTCTGGTCAAAACCTAAACGAGGAATTGAGGATGCGCGTTCACGTATTCAAATTATCCAGGATCGTGTAGGGGATCGAGTTCCGTTAATCGGTGTCGGTTCTATTTATTCAGCAGATGATGCGTTAAGAGCTTTGGAAACAGGAGTTCCATTAATTGCATTAGGGCGGGAACTGATTATCGACCCTGACTGGGTTCAAAAAGTGGAGCAGGGTAGAGAATCAGAAATCGTAACTAAAATTAACAAGAATCACCAACATGAGCTAGAAGTACCGAATCCATTATGGGAGAAAATTATTCATTCGCCCGGCTGGTTTCCGGGTGTGGAATAGATAGGCAGATATTGAGATTTTTAAAATAGGATGTATTCACACAATTGTTAAACATCTATGGAGGATGATGAAAATATGGAAAAGACTATGAAGCAAACCATTGATTTTTATAAAGTGATTCAAGAACGTCGGTCAGTGCGTTATTATGATCCGGAGTGGAAAATTCCCCGCCAAGAGATTAAGGATATGTTGGCTGAGGCAGTTTTGGCACCTTCAAGTAATAATCTGCAACCTTGGAGATTTTTGGTTATTGATGACCAGGAACTGAAAGAAAAGCTGTTGCCGATTGCACGAAATCAGCAGCAAGTGGTGGATGCATCAGCCATCATCGCGGTATTGGGGGATATGGAGAGTTATAAGGAAGCCGGTCGAATTTTTCAGAAATCGGTTGATGCGGGCTTTATGACCGAAGAGGTAAAAAATGCATTTGTCAGTAACATCACAAAATCGTATTCAAATAGGGATTCTGAAGTCATCAAGGATATCGCTTTGATCGATGCTGGACTTGTGTCGATGCAGTTCATGCTGGTTGCAAAAGCAAGAGGATATGATACAGTGCCGATGGGCGGATACGATAAATTAAAGTTTAAGGAGGCATTCGGGATTCCGGAGCGTTATCTGCCAATCATGTTAATTGCCATAGGAAAAGCCTCGGAACCAGGACATCCTACAACACGATTGTCTGTCGATGAAGTGACGTTTTGGAACGGGCTACCGGAGATGGATTAACTCCAATGCAGTAGTCAAACCTAAAAAGATAAAAAAACCCGCTAGAAAAATTAATTCTAGCGGGCATTCTTGTATTAATGGAAAGTTCCACAAATGTCTAACATGGATGTTAAATTTCAGCATAATTCCTTCAGTTCATTAATCTTTTTAATTCCTGTTTGACTCATAGATTGATGAAGGTTAATATCAAGTCTTTTTAATAAAAGTGGATGGTTAAAACTATGTTAAATTGGATGGTTTCAGATGTTTATAAATCAACTATAATGAATTACTAAGACTTTATCAATATTCCGTCACTTAATTTAAAGCTTAACTGTGTTACATGGAGATTTTAACAACCTTAGTAATTATCGTGATTGTAATATCGATAATTGCTACATTGCTAGCTGGAAAAAGGGACGAAAACTACAGTAGTTCAACAAAAAGAAACACTACCAATTTAACTTTAATTTAAGCCATCTTTATTCCTATCGTTTTGATTGCCTGGGAGTATTTATTGTATTTTTTACCTTGTAATCCGCAAAAAACCTATCGTCTTAAACGATAGGTTTTTTTAGAAACTTCAGCAACCGACTAAAAGTTTAAAAAGAGAAAGATAATAATTAGACTACATTACATTATAAGGACTGAAAAATATGGATTGGAAACCAGATCGCCAAGCCAAAAAAGCTATATATAAACAACTGGCTGAATATATTGAAAACGGAATTGCGGATGGTACTTTTCCTCCTGATAAACCATTACCTTCTGAGAGAACTTTAGCCAAGGATCTCAATATTAATAGAAGTACAGTAGTTGCTGCATATGATGAATTGGAATCAAATGGGCTAATTCAAAGAAACAGAGGAAGCGGCACGACTATAAGTAAAGATATCTGGGGAATTACCAAGAAACGTATTCCTTCCTGGAACAGGTATATTGAAGCGGGGTCGTTTTTACCTAATTTACCTGTAACCCAGAGGATAAGGAAAGAAGCTGTAGAACATAAGTTAATCAATCTAGCTAGCGGAGAATTGTCAGAGGATCTATTTCCGTTGCATTTCTTAAGAGAGATTACCTCTTCTCGATCGTTTATTGGAAGCTTGGGATATGATCATCCGCAAGGAAACGCTATTTTGCGAGAAACGATTGCAAAGCATGTTAAGCAATATCGAAAAATTGAAACCAATCCTTCATCTATCTTAATTACATCTGGCGCACAACAAGCATTACACTTGGTGGTCCAATGCCTATTAAAACAAGGTGATGCAGTTGCATTGGAAGATCCCTCTTACAACTATAATCTTCCAATATTTAAATCAGCAGGACTGAGACCTTATTACATTCCTGTAAACCATGAGGGTATCAACCCGGATGACTTACTTTCCTTGCATAAAAAGCATCGAATACGAATGATATTCTTGAATCCTGCTTTTCAAAATCCAACGGGTGCTTTACTTAGTGAAAAGAAACGGAAAGCCATTCTTGAAATATCTTCAGAACATGGTATCCCCGTAGTTGAAGATGACCCTTACAGTTTAACATCCTTTAAAGGGGAAAAGGTCTCTACTTTAAAATCAATGGATGTCAACGGAAATGTTTTATATATTAGCTCTTTATCAAAGATCGTTGCTTCAGGATTAAGGATTGGTTGGATAATAGGACCAACCTCTGTGATTGAAAGACTCTCAGATGCGAAACAGCAAATCGATTTTGGTCATGCAAGTTTTACACAGTGGATGGCAAATGATTTTTTAGAATCCGAAAATTTTCATTCTCATATTACGAATTTAAACAAACAATTAGAAAGAAGAAGAGACCAAATTATTAGAAGTCTTGGATTGTATTTAAAGGATGAAGTTGAGTATTCCACCCCTATGGGCGGTATTCATATTTGGTGCGGGATAAAAGAAGAGGTAAATGAAACGCAATTATTGGAGGAATCCATCAAAAAGGGAGTCATTTATGTCCCAGGATATACGATGGGTTCTCAAAAAGATTTTGTTCGTTTTACATTTGCTAGGGAAAATGAAGAATTAATTGATGAAGGAATTAAAAGGTTTGCGGAAGCACTTGCGTCTACTAATATTTGAAGTTAGAAAGGTCATGTCATTGAAGTGATCCCTTTTTGATAAACAACAAATGGATGGTGAAAAAAGTAGTTCATTGGATGGTCATAAAAATTTTAAATCCGATAATATGGAGAAGTGGATTCTTATATGTTTATTTATGTAGATGTTTTTTCATGTGAATGTGTGTATTGATTCACAATTATCACTTTTCAGGGAAAGGTTGTGTTTCAAATGAATCAGATTTTTAAACGTAAGGCGTTAGAAAGTATTAAGCCCTACACACCAGGTAAACCTTTATGGGAGGTAAAAGAGGAATTAGGCTTGCAACAAGTAATTAAATTAGCATCTAATGAAAATCCCCTTGGCGCTTCGCCGAAAGCGATTGAAGCCGTCTCTAACATACTGAATGAACTGAATCGTTATCCTGATGCACATGCCGTCGAGCTAAAGAAGACTATTGCTTCTTGCCTGGCTTTAAAAACGGAACAATTAATCATTACGAACGGGGCAGATGAATTAATTACATTAATTTCTGAAACCTTTCTTGAACCAAGTGATGAGATTATTGTTCCTTTTCCTTCATTTAGTGAATATGATTTTGGTGCACAGCTGATGGGTGCAAAGGTCGTTCCAGTACCGCTTGATCATGAATATCAATTTAATATTGAAACGACCTTAGCAGCAGTGACAGCACATACAAAATTAATTTATATCTGTTCTCCTAACAACCCAACTGGTACTTATATGCCAAAGTCGATGCTAAAAGAGCTGCTTCATTCTCTACCTAAAAATATTTTAGTTGTTTTTGATAGTGCATATAGTCATTTTGCTACAAATGAAGATTATACAAATGGATTGGAATTTGTACGTTCCGATTTTCCCATTATAGTATTACAAACCTTTTCTAAAATTTATGGTCTTGCTGGTGTAAGGGTAGGTTTTGGTGCGGCACCAGAATCCATTATCCAAAGCATTCTACATGTGAAAGAACCATTTAATGTTAATAGTCTTGCACAGGCTGCAGCATCTGCCGCTATAACAGACGAGGAACATGTTAATCATTCAAAACAAGTGAATGCTAAAGGTCGTGAACAGCTTTACAATGCTCTGACAGAACTTGGGATAAAGTATACAAAAAGCATGAGTAATTTTATTTTAATTGAGTTTGGGGCATATGCAAAAGAGGTTTATCAAAAGCTTTTAGCTCTTGGCGTAATCGTACGTTATGGCGATATATGGGGATTGCCGGGACATATCCGAATATCTATTGGTACACAGGAAGAGAATACAATATTAATAGAAGCAATTAGTTCTATTTTCTTAAAATTAAGGTTAGTTAACTTTAAAGGGGAAGTAAAATGAACGAACTTGCTAAGAAGTTAAACGATGACTTATTAAAATATAATGCTACTATCTATCACTTATTATCTCAATTAGGAAAGAAACTGTATTATCCAAAAGGAATCTTAAGCCAAAGTGCTGAAGCAAGCAAAAAAGCTACACGTTTTAATGCAACAATAGGAATTGCAATTGAAAACGATGCACCTATGCATTTTAATCATATTCAAGAAACTTTACAAGAGTATTCACCTGATGAAGTATACCCTTATGCCCCACCACCTGGGAAATTAGATTTACGTTTAGAATGGAAACGGAAATTATTAAGAGATAATCCTTCCTTAAAGGAAAATCATATGGGTCTGCCAATTACAACGAATGCATTAACCCATGGGTTGAGCGTTGCAGCTGATCTTTTTGTTGATGAAAACGACGTGATTATCCTTCCAGATAAATATTGGGGGAACTATCAGACGATTTTTCACATCCGAAGAGGGGGCGAACTTAAGACATTTAGCCTATTTGATGAGTTTAATAAATTTAATGTTCAGGCACTTAAGGAAAGATTAATGGAACAAAAGGAAGCGGGTAAAGCCATCGTTTTGCTTAACTTCCCTAACAATCCGACAGGATATACTCCAGGTGAGGAAGAAGTCCAAGGAATTATTTCGGTATTAAAAGAAGCGGCAGAATTAGGTATCGATGTAGCAGTAATCCTCGATGATGCCTATTTCGGGCTGTTTTATGGGGATTCGGTTAAAGAATCTTTGTTTAGTAGATTAGCAGGGCTTCATCCGAAATTAATACCGATTAAAGTGGACGGGGCAACAAAAGAGAATTATGTATGGGGTTTAAGAGTAGGGTTCCTAACTTTTGCTTCCGAAAACCCAGAAATATTAGCTGTACTAGAGCAAAAAACAAAAGGTTTAATTAGAGGAACGATTTCGAGTAGTTCGCATCTGTCTCAGACAATTATTTTACGCTCACTGCAATCCAGTCGTTTCGAAGTCGAAAAGCATGAAAAGCATGAAGTAATGAAACGAAGAGCCATAAAGGTAAAAGAGATTGTCCGAAATAAAAAGTATCAGACTGTTTGGAGTTTCTATCCATTTAATTCAGGCTATTTTATGTGTTTAAAACTTAAAGATGTAGATGCAGAAGAGTTAAGACTTCATTTGCTTAATCAATATGGAGTAGGCACAATAGCAATTAACTCGACAGACTTAAGAATCGCCTTTTCTTGTGTAGAAGAAGAAGATTTAGAAGAACTCTTTGAATTGATTTATATAAGTATAAAAGATTTATTAACAAAGGAAGTTGAAAATTATGTCTAATGCAACAGAAACATTGGAAGGGTGGTACTGTCTAAACGATTTTCGTAAGATTGATTGGAAAAGCTGGAAGTCTTTAAATGATGAAAATCGTCAAGAGCTGGTTAATGAGTTAATTGAATGGTGGAATCAATGGAATGATATTCAAGAACGATCAGAAGGTAGTCAGGCTTTCTATCAAATATTGGGACATAAAGCTGATATTATGTTTATGTTTCTCCGTCCCACCCTTGATGAACTAACTCAAATAGAATTGGCATTTAATAAAACTAAATTCGCTGAGTATACGTTCCAAACGACATCGTACGTTTCAGTAGTCGAACTAAGTAATTATCTTCCAAAAGGGGAAGATCCATTTGCTAAACCAGAAATAAGAGAACGTTTGTATCCCAAAGTTCCTAATGTGAAATATATTTGTTTCTACCCGATGAATAAGCTACGCAGCGAAAGTGACAATTGGTATATGTTATCAACCGAGGAACGCAAGAAAATGATGCGAAGCCATAGCTTAATAGGCCGGCAATATGCCGGTAAGGTAAAGCAAATCATTTTAGGATCCGTGGGATTGGACGATTATGAATGGGGCGTTGCATTATTTGGGGAGGATCCTATTCAATTTAAAAAACTAATTTACGAAATGCGATTCGATGAAGTTAGTGCACGATTTGGCGAGTTTGGTTCTTTTTATGTAGGAAAGTACCTGTCTGAAGAACTGTTTAATCATCTACTACAACTATGATTTTACAAAATATATGATGAGAAAGGGTGTTAACACATTGATTAAACAATTTGAGACACCATTATTTTCAGCCTTAAAAACACATGCAGAAAAGAATCCGATCCAATTTCACATTCCCGGTCATAAAAAAGGGAACGGAATGGATCCTGAATTCAGAGAATTTATCGGTGAAAATGCACTTTCAATCGATTTAATCAACATAGGGCCTCTTGATGACTTACACCTCCCTAAAGGAATTATCAAACAGTCACAGGAGTTAGCCGCCGAAGCATTTGGTGCAGATTATACCTTCTTCTCTGTACAGGGAACTAGTGGAGCCATTATGGCTATGATCATGTCAGTTTGCGGACCAGGGGATAAAATTTTAGTTCCACGAAACGTTCACAAATCTATCATGAGTGCGATTGTTTTTTCTGGTGCCGTTCCGATTTTTATTCATCCAGAAGTGGATTCACACTTTGGTATCTCTCATGGTATTACACCCGATTCTATTGAGAGAGCATTAGTTTTACATCCGGATACAAAAGCTGTGCTTGTAATCAATCCAACGTATTATGGCGTATCTGGGGATTTAAGAAAAATAGTGAAGATTTCACATTCTAGGAACATACCAGTACTTGTAGATGAAGCACACGGAGCACATATTCATTTTCATGAGGAACTACCATTATCCGCAATGGAGGCCGGTGCTGATTTGGCTGCAACAAGTGTGCATAAATTAGGAGGATCCCTTACACAGAGTTCTATTTTAAACTTGCAAGGTAACCTTGTATCATCTAAACGTGTCCAATCTATATTAAGTATGCTTACAACAACCTCTACTTCTTATTTATTATTAGCTTCTTTAGATGTTGCCAGAAAATCTTTAGCTACGGAAGGACAAGCACTGCTGGAAGACACGATTAGAAAAGCAGAGAAAACACGTTCAAAGATTAATCAAATTGACCATCTATATTGTATGGGGCGAGAAGTCCTGGAATCTAGCGCAGCTGTGGCGATGGATCCTACCAAACTGTTAATATCAGTAAAAGAGCTTGGAATTATCGGTTATGAAGTTGAAAAGTGGCTTCGAAACAAATTTAATATTGAAGTTGAATTATCTGACCTATATAACATCCTTTGCATTGTTACACCTGGTGACAGCGAGGAAGATTTACAAATTCTTATACAAGCATTAACGGAATTATCGCAGGAACATAAAATTCAAGCAGACAAAAAAGTAAACAGTTCTTCAGTCTTGTTACCTAAGATTCCTTCGTTAGCATTAACACCACGTGATGCTTTCTATGCTGAAACGGAAGTGGTCCCATTTGAACAATCTGCCGGAAAGATCATTTCAGAGTTTGTTATGGTTTATCCTCCGGGGATTCCCATCTTTATACCGGGAGAAATCATTACAGAAGATAATTTACTGTATACGAGAAAAAATATTGAAGCAGGCCTTCCTGTTCAAGGGGCAGACGATGAGGAACTAAAAACTATACGTGTGATTAAAGAACATCCAACAATTAAATAAAAATGAGATAGTCTGCTTTTATTGTATGTGAATTAAATCACATTCTATCAAACATTTTATTTGTAATTATCTTAATGAAAGAAAGGGATAGAAGAATGAAATTTAAATCGGCTTTATTAATTCTTGTTTTCACTATTATCATAGTACTTACGGGATGTGAGCCACTTATGGTCCTTGATCCAAAAGGCCCTCAAGCCCAAAGACAAGCCAATGATATTATGCTGTCCATCGGCATCATGTCAGTTATTGTTATCGTGGTTTTTGCTATGTTGACATATATCTTAATTAAGTATCGTGCCGGAAAGCAAAGTCCGGACTATGAACCGCCTCACATTGAAGGAAAGAACTGGGTCGAGGCAATCTGTGTAGGTATTCCTGTCATTATTGTTGCTTACTTATCATTTGTATCTGTTCAAAGTAACTACATTGTAGAAGCAAAACCTCAAGGATACGAGAATAAGGAGCCTTTAGTAATTTACGCCTCAACATCTGACTGGAAGTGGCATTTCAGCTACCCAGAGGAAAATATTGAAACAGTTAACTATTTGTATATTCCTACAGACCGTCCGCTAGAATTTAGACTTTATTCATTTGGACCAATTACAAGCTTCTGGATTCCGCAACTGGGCGGACAAAAATATGCAATGTCCAATATGATTACAACTTTAAACCTGGCTGCTGATAAACCTGGTGAAATGATGGGGCGCAACTCTAGTTTCAGCGGAAAGGGATTTGCTGAAAATACGTTTAATGTCACAGCAATGGCTCAAAAAGATTTTGATAAGTGGGTAAAAGACGTCAAGAAAACGGCTAAACCTCTAACAGAGGAAAAATTTGAGGGGTTATTAAAACCAGGGCATCTTGGACAGATGACATTTACAGGTACTCATTTAAGTTTTAGTCCTGCACCAGGACATTACAATAGCGGATCATCTGAATCGGTGGAAGGGAACACTCAGGATTCAAAAAATGAAACACCAAAACACGATAATCATCAATAATTATTGAGCGTTTAATAAATACAACGCTTGAAAAACACACATGGATTAATTTCCCGAAAGGAGTCAATAAAGGATGGAATTCTTGAAACGTTTTGCAGTACCCCATCCAGGTATAGCGATATATGCTTCAATGGTTGCGATTGGTCTTACCTTAGTTGCCATTATTGCAGGTATAACGTATTTTAAAAAATGGGGTTATTTATGGCGTGAATGGTTAACCACGGTTGACCATAAACGAATAGGTATTATGTATTTAATCTCTGCCTTAATTATGTTATTCCGAGGTGGAGTGGACGCGATTATGATGCGTGCACAGCTTGCTGTACCTGATAATAAATTACTTGATGCACAGCATTATAATGAAGTCTTCTCAACACACGGGGTTATCATGCTTATGTTTATGGCAATGCCATTTATCTTTGCTTTTATGAACTATCTTGTTCCATTACAAATTGGAGCTCGTGATGTTGCTTTTCCAAGATTAAACGCATTAAGCTTTTGGTTATTCTTCTTCGGGGCGATGCTATTTAATATCTCCTTTGTTGTCGGAGGGTCACCAGATGCAGGATGGACTTCTTATTTTCCACTTGCTGGGAATGAATATAGCCCATCGGTCGGTACGAACTATTATATGTTATCCATTCAAATATCCGGACTAGGTTCACTTATGACGGGTATTAACATGATTACAACTATTATTAAGATGAGAGCGGCTGGCATGACTTTAATGAAAATGCCGATGTTCACATGGTCTTCATTAGTTACAAATCTTATTATTGTAACAGTCTTCCCGGTATTAACAGTGGCACTTGCGATGGGAACAATGGACAGACTGTTTGGTACACATTTCTTTTCGACAACAAATGGCGGGGTCGATATGCTATGGGCCAACCTTTTCTGGGTTTGGGGACATCCTGAAGTATACATTCTAGTGTTACCTGCATTTGGTATATATAGTGAGATTATTTCAACATTTGCTGGTCGAAATCTCTATGGTTATAAATCGATGGTAGCCTCCATGGTTATTATTTCAGGACTTTCATGTATGGTCTGGGCTCACCATTTCTTTACAATGGGTCAAGGGGCACTTGCAAATAGCTTCTTTTCGATCACCACAATGGCTATTTCGGTGCCGACAGGGGTAAAGATTTTTAACTGGTTATTCACATTATGGAAAGGTAAGATTCGTTTTACCGTCCCAATGCTATATTCGATCGGTTTTATTCCGCTATTTGTAATTGGAGGAATGACAGGGGTTATGCTTGCGATGTCTGCAGCTGACTATCAATATCATAATACCATGTTCTTAGTTGCCCACTTCCATAATACGATTATCCCTGGCGTCGTATTTGCCATGATTGCCGGACTTACGTACTATTGGCCAAAGATGTTTGGTTTTATGCTGAATGAAAGAATAGGTAAGTGGACGTTCTGGTTTCTATCGATCGGATTTTGTTTAGCGTTCTTCCCAATGTACATCACTGGTTTAGATGGACAAGCACGTCGAATGTACACATATTCTGCGTCAACTGGTTTCGGAGCATTAAATATGGTTTCATTTATCGGTGCAAGTCTTATGGCCATAGCCTTTGTTTTAATCGTATATAACGTTTATTACAGTGTACGTTATTCACCTAGAAATATCAGTGCAGATCCATGGGATGCACGTTCGCTTGAATGGGCTACACCTACTCCTGTCCCGGAATATAACTTTGCCATTACACCGAATGTTGCTTCCAGTCAGGCATTCTGGGATGCTAAGAAAAAAGCTCATGAGCTTTTTTCAGGCAAAATAGAAAAAATCCATATGCCAAATAACAGCGGAGTTCCATTTATTATGAGCGCAATATTCTTTATTTGGGGATTCTCGTTAATATTCTCATTGTGGATTCAAGCGATTATTTCAACCATTGCTATATTTGCTTGTATGTTCCATCGGTCATTTGAAAAAGATCATGGTCGTTATATTTCTGTTGAAGAAATTAAAGAAACTGAGACAAAATTGCGAGGTGCTAACTAATGAAAATCGACCACTCGCTTCCATTAGAATATAGTACAAAACAAAACGGATTGAATATTTTTGGATTTTGGGTTTTCTTAGCAGCTGAAATTATGCTATTTGCCACTCTTTTTACTTCGTATTTTACATTAGAGCATAGAATTGGAAATGGCCCTAGTGGAGCTGAAATGTTTGAGATGGCTCCAGTTATAATTGAAACATTGCTATTATTGACAAGTAGTTTTACAATAGGGCTCGGCATTCATGCAATGCGTCTTGGGCGCAAAAAAGCGATGTTGACATTTTTTGTGATTACGCTTCTACTTGGTCTTGGGTTTCTGGGCTTTGAAATAGATGAATTTATTACGTATATTCATGAAGGAGCAACACTGCAAACGAGTGCCTTTACCGCCATTTTAATGACTACTTTAGGAACTCATGGTGCACACGTTTCTTTCGGTTTATTCTGGGGAGCATCTATACTTAGCCAGATAAAAAAATGGGGTCTGACTCCGGAAGCAGCCAATAAATCATTTATCTTCTCTCTTTATTGGCATTTCTTAGATGTGGTTTGGATTTTTATTTTTAGCTTCATCTATCTGAAAGGAATGATGTAGTATGAGCGAATTATTTCCGCGAAATCAAATAATAGGATTTGTCTCATCCCTTGTTCTAACGGCAGTCGCTCTAACAGTTTACTTTTTAGGTTTGTCTTTTGCAGCAGGTATGACGGTACTCATAATTACTGCTTTTTCCCAAGCTCTCCTGCAATTTGTTGTATTCATGCATGCTGGAGAAACGGAAGATAAATGGATTATTTATGGAAAAGTTTATTTTATGATTGGAATGGCCTTAATCACGGTTTTTGGTACATTGCTAATCTTCCTATGGGATATGTAAGTAGAAAGGGGGGCGGTTTTTAACGCTCTCTTTTCATTCATTTAGAAAAGGACCCTTTCAGTTGAGGTTTATTTTTTTACTAAATACAAGCCATTTCTTGGTTTTACTGGTGGAATTTCAATTCCTTTGGAAGTGTTTTCTACCATCTCCTCTGTTGCAATAAAAAACATCCCCATAAGGAAAAAAACAACCGCTCCTATAATGGTTCCGATCCCAATACCAATTACTGGACTAAAATCACTTTTAATTCCGAATAAAAAGATCAGCATACCTGTGATGAATTTTATATTGCCGGTCCACTTTGTTGCGTTTAAAATTTTCAAACGTGTATTCATCATAAACCACCTTTGTAAGAATGCAGTATTGAAAAAATTTAAATCAACTGGGTAATTCCTCAAGAAGATATTTTTTGTAATGGAAATTGTAAATTGAATACTTAACCCTTAAATACTATTATTCATTTTGTTCACAAAATTGTCAAAAATTAAATAATAACAATTTTATAGGGAACAAAAGAAATATCTATTTTCGCCATTTTTGAAGGAATTTAGTATCAAGGATATTGGATGGGTGAATTTCATGGTATTTGGATGGTCTGTTTTAAGGTAAGGATATGTATCCTGAAGATTTAGCTTGTTATGATGATTTAAAGTCTGCTCCCGAAGTGATGTGTAATGGAGGAAGTGCAATTGTTGGACCTTTGGGTGAATACATTACTGAACCTGTTTGGGGAAAAGAAGATATCATTATTGCTGACCTTGATATGAAACAAATCGCCTACAGCCAATTTGATTTTGATCCAGTTGGTCATTATTCAAGACTGGATGTTTTTAAATTGTTAGTTAACAAAGAAAAACAAGAGAGCACACTTTGGCAGAAATAACACATAGGGTACGAAACCACATTCAGCATTTGTCCTGATTGGATGGAGTATCGCTGTTACAGCTTCCTTTGGTACTTAAAAGATTTTAGTATATATCAAGAAAATAAAAGGTTAAAAAGCTTGGTAAAACTCCAAGCTTTTTTTTGCTTAATACACTTCTTTATATTTGCTATTCTACAAGTTACTGTTACCAATCGTTCTTTTCGAAATCCGATTTCCAAGATTAAGTATAATCCTACGAATATATTCCAATAGATGGGTATTTTGTAACTTGTTGGGATTTAGAGGAAATCGTTACAATAGGTTTGTTGTTCCAAATCTTTATCTAGGAGGGATTTTCTTAAAGAAAATATTATCTCATTAATAACTTTTACTTTGATGATTAGTCCTATCACTGCCTTTATAAAGGAGTTGATTTAATGACATTATCTCAAGGATTTTGACAATATTTCTTTGGATGGGAACCACGATATCGTATGTTTCTATCATTAAGTCAAATAATTTGCGTTATAAAAGTGCAACAGTTTTATAAGTATCTACCAGAGTAAATGGATGCCACTTCTATCAATATAGTTATATTTTTATAGGTTAAATTAATATTTTTTTAGAGGAGATTTTTATGATGAAAAATAAAGTAAAAAGTATGTTGAATTTTTTATTGACCTTTGCAATGATTTTCGGCGAATCTGGGCAAGCAGTGGTTGCCAAGGGTAATAGCCATGCTAATCAAGGACAACATAAGAATTCCAGTGAAAAAAATGTAAAACAGTGGTTAAGTGAATATGAATACTATGAAGATACCAGAGAAGGGAAAATTTATGATCAAGTAGCAATAAATGAATTAAAGCGTTTCACAAAAGTTATAAAAGATACGAATGCTAAGATTGATTCTAATATCCTAGATGATCTGGTAAAGGAATTTGAAAAAACCGGAGACTTTAAGCAAAAAGATATGAATGAACTTAATGTGCTTGAACTATTGATTAACGAATATGAACAAGCGTATCAAGAGGAGTATATAAAAGGAGTGGTTCTTAAAAGTGATCAGCTCTTGAAAATCAAACATAGATTAACAGTATGCCTATGGGCGTTTGTATCAAAAAACGATTTTAATGAACCGACTGAAGTATTAATTGCAGATATACTCTTTAATTTTTATTTATCGGATAAAATTGTCAATAAAAATGCTATCGGCATTTTAATGGATATCTCTGATCAAACGGATCACAAAGGAAAACAACTAAAAGCTCATTTGAACAATGCTGTGAAAATGTCTGAAAAAGCCAATGCGTTTCTAGAAAAAGATCTAGCTATCCCTGCATCCAAATCCTTTCAAAATGCATATAAACAAGTGTTATTCGGACTTAAAAAAGCAGGCTATTCATTAAACACAGAGTTCTTTGAATCTACCTCTGACACGGATGGTGACACCATAACAGATGGAATAGAATTTCAGGAAGGAATGAATCCATTTAAAAAGGATACAGATGGTGATGGATTAAAGGATAATATTGAATATGAGATCAAAACATTTATTTCCCCAACAAAATCTGATACAGATCATAATGGTATAGGTGATGCAGATGAAGATATCGACGAAGACGGCCTGATTAATAAAGACGAGCAGGTTCATAAAACAACTTTGATTAAGAAAGATTCAGACCAAGATAGTTTAATAGACGGATTTGAAGTACATCAGTTTCATTCATTACCTAATAAGTATGATACGGATAGCGATGGGTTAAGTGATGGAGATGAATATGCCTTAAAGACAAATCCGAATGCTGCAGATAGCGATCATGACGGGATCAAGGATTCAAATGAACTCTATAAACAATCGATTAGTAAATCCTTGATTCAGCCTGATAAATCAGAAATTAAAAGTGTAGAAGTTAGGTTTAGTGCAAAGGATAATATTAGTAAAACGACTAGAATTAGCAGCACAAACAAAGTAAATATTAAAACAACTAATTTACACGGTATTATTGGTTCTCCTGTAAGCATCAATACGCAATCAGAATTTGAGAAAGCAAGTATTAAGTTTACTTATGATGAATCGAAGCTAGGAGACACGTTGGAAAATGATCTAGCCATCATTTGGTATAATGAAGATGAGGAAATGTTTGAAGGCCTTAACGCTGTTTTAGATACCAGAAAGAATGCAATAAGTATGGAAACTACTCACTTTGGTGAATATCTGGTTGTTGATAAGAAAAAATGGTTGGAGCTTTGGACAAGGGAAATAAACTACTCAAGGACAGATGGTGTAAATGAAACTACGCTTAACAACCTTGCAAAGAGGACAGGTGGAAAGTACGGTCAATCTTCAATTGATATCCAAGATGATACATCAGGTGATGGAGGCATTGATATAACAGATTCTGATGGGGATGGCTTATATGATACCTATGAAATTTTAGGAATGAAAACACCATACGGTATAATCTACTCAAATCCTGACAAGAAAGATACTGACGGAGATGGATTAACCGATGGTCAAGAAATGGGTCCATTCAAAACTTTTACGATAGAGATTTTCGGAATTACTATTCATTTTGAAGGTTTCTTTCCAACCAGTTTTCCTGACCGAAAAGATAGTGACGGAGATGGAAAGTTTGATAATGAGGATTTGCGACCGTTGTACGCTGATTTATCCGATTTAGTAATTTATCAATCAGATAGACCAGAAGGCTATGATGAAAATGGTAATGTAGCGAATGATATGAAAACAAATGATTTTACAGAAAATAAAATAAAAGACATTAGCTGGATGTTCAGATTCCAATTACTTGAATCTTATTTCCCAAGTATTCTCTTTGATGAGTTCGAGACAATGTCAACACTCTTATTTTCGACGGGAGATATGGAAGATGTTGTTTTAGATATGATTGATCATTTTAAGGAGGGAACTGGTACGAAGTATAGTAACCAGACTTTAACTAAAGAAGCGAGTGAGCATGAGACAACGAAAGCCTATGTTGAATTGGTCAAAAATGCCTTAGTTAATGAGCTAGAGAAAAATGGAGGTAATTTGGCAGCACTTAAGTTTGATGAAAATACAAAGCAAACAAATAAATTTTATAATTATATATATCAGGAAGCTAGGTATCCAACGTTTAGCACTACGAGTGATAATATAGGTGGGCTTACAATTACAGTAAATGATACTTGGGGGAATACGGTATCCGTAAAAGATTTTTCAGTAGAACAGAATCACTTTAAAGGAGTCATGCATGTTCGTTTATATGATCATTTTGGGTTGGATTTGCCAGATGTACAGAAGAAGTATGTCAACTTAGCAGGATTTCGTGCCTGGTTTGTCTTACAGCATTATGATAAATATGATGGGAAATATAAGCCCTTTGTTACTTTAATGGAAATGGATATACCAATCGAGGGGGAATTGAGTGATTAAAGTTAACTTAAAAATTTTAGTTTTGATGATTGGTATATTCTTAATTCTCTTAATTGGATGTACAAAAAATGAGGAATCAAGTGGGGAAACAAAGATTTTCGAAATAGCTAATACAAAAGAGGCCATTGGTAAAAAGGATGAAGAAGTGGTGACTCTTCGAAAGCATTACATGATTCTGAATCCACCAAAAGATTTAATAGAATTGAAAGAATTAGTTGAAAAATACAGTAAGGATCATCCGGTGGAAGACGAAATGAAGGTAATAGAAGGCAAAAATAGGATTTTTTATATGTACTTCTATAGGGAAAGTGAGGATTTGCCAAGAGACTGGCAGCCTGATGAAAGTTATATGAATACAGATCGGATAGAACATCATAATAATGATCTGATTGCATCAATAATTTGGTCAGATGCCGACCCACAAAAAGAATACTATAGTTATGACAAAAGTAAGGAAGGGAAGGTAATTAAGCGTATGCGTTTTATTGAGGATCAGCTTGTTGAGTGATATATTAACCATACACTAAAATATAATACAAATTTGCAGCCGGTTACAATTTAATCTATCGTGATGTCCGACTGATAAATTAAATTGTAACCTTAATTCTGTTAACCCTTTACAATTCCTTTTCATTTTCTCCAAAAATAATTTTACCATCTGCATCATAAACTGTAACCTTAACTGGCAATTTAACTTTATTTTTCTGGAAAGCAACATACCAAACCCATAAGTTATCCCGAACGAAAAACCTGTTTGGCTGTATATTGCCTTCACTATTAATAATGATGGTCTTTGCATCGTCTTCGGCAAATCCGTATATAACAGAAAAATTCTTTTGGACATTATTTTCGGCTTGCCAGCTTATTGGTCCTCTCTCCACTTTCTCCTCGTTAAACTCCTGGAAATCCAACATTGGATAAATAAACTTTTTAAAGTCAGTAAACCTTTTATTGGTAAGCACAGGAATGATTCCCGAACTACTCTCGGCAAAAACTAAATTTGAATTTGGATCAAACAAAAGAATTTTTTTGCAATCGCCAAATTGTGCTAATACTCTTTCACAGATTCTTTCTTCTAAGGAAGTAGCAGGAATAGTAGGACTAGCAGAAATTGTAGGTTTAGTAGGACTAGTAGGACGCGGTGCAAAAAAATAAATTACCACAATTATTCCCATACAGAGTGCGGCTATTAAAATTTTTTTACTCATCTCCATTGCCCCCCTAATTTACAATTAAACCAATAATTTTTGCAACAAAATTAAAAAGGGAACTTGACATATGATCTGAGCCCAAAAAGTTAGACACAAATATTAGGCAGCTTCTTTGGCATGAGTTCGGTATTGAACTGGACTCATGCCTTTTAATTTTTCCTTAATTCCAGCCCCTTTTGTGTGCTATTTGTCCGTATTAGCCAAATACATTAGCATGTGGAATTTTTCGCCTATTACTTGATAATCAAAAAAAAGACCTGGATCTGTACAGTAACCGATATTTTCACTTTGCGTGATTTGAAATTCGTAGGCTGATAGATTTTCTTCCAAGTAGTTTGGATATAAAATACCCTCGTGAGAATTTGGATATAATGGTGAAATATTTTTTAAGGATTTGGCCGAGCGATCATAATAGGAGTATCCACCGACAATTGTAGTATTGCTATGAAAATAGTTTTTCAGAACATGAATTGGGAACTGCGGATTGAGCAGTGAAAAATCATTTGATGTAAAACTATCCACAAAAACATCGATGCTAAAGGGCTTCAATGGCAGATTTAAATCACAATTCAAAATGTAAAGGGCATTTGGCTTTGGATTCATCCGCTCAATTCTTTTTCTAACCTTCTTGAGCATCGCAAGCGAATAGCCACTGAAAACATAGGATGCGCTTGTTTCAAGAACATCGATATATTTGGGCAGTGTGACGAAAGCGTCAATGTTTGTTTCTACGATTAATTTGTTTTTCAAATCTACAACATTCTGCAGAACTTTTTGAAACCAAAAATTACTTTTTTCAAATAAGTTAATCATGCTGGGATGGATCTCTTTAATCGTCTCTTTATCGTAAAAATAAGACGGATAAGGAGATGTCTCGTACAAGTTCGGGGTAATGATTATACCCTCCTCGATAGCTGCCTCGTAGCCACAGGTACAAGTTATTTTCCCCGTTTGAATGTAAACCTGTTTTATCGTCACTTCTTTCATTTCAAGTGGAATGCGGCACTTTGGACAATAGAGCAGATTGACAAAGGAAAGCGGGACCCCTGTAAAATTCTCTTCTTTGGGTGAAGATGAATGGGTTTGAACCGCTTTTTCAATCAATTGGATCGCTCTGGATATGTCTTCTTTTTCCTTATTCAGCTCGGTCTTTTTATCCATAAGCAAATTGTTATAGTAGTCGATATCCTCATGGTCCGAGAAATTTGTGACACGCTGATACGATAAAATTTGTTGAATTTCTTGCAATGAAAAATGAAACTTTTTCAGTTTAGTAATAAAAGCCATGTCGTCGAGGCACGATTGGTTCATTTGATACTGGGTGTTTTTTTTGTCCGGTATTAATAATCCCAGTTCAATGTAATAACGAACGGTATCGGTCGTAACATGAAAAAGCTTTGCAAATGTACCAATTTTCATAGATACCCCCAATGAAAAAAAGTGGAGTTACTCCATTTTTTTATGAAAACGAATTCAAAAATCTCTTAAATTGCTATTGACTTGGAGGAAGCTTCAAGTAATATGATTGTTCCGTAGAGTTCGAATATTTTGAATAATCTCGATGGTATTGTAACATACCTATCGCAAAAGGAGAAGAACAAGCTATGGATAAGATGGATCGGATGGATACGCTCTCACTGTGGAAAGCGACTGCAAAAACCTTTGAACATGGAAAGCTTCTTGAAGGAAATGAAGAAGCGGATGTCGTCATTATTGGCGCAGGGTTCACAGGCCTTTCTTCTGCTTATCATTTGCACAAAATGGGGAAAAGTGTCATTGTCCTCGAGCAAGAAACGATCGGATATGGAGCCAGCGGCCGTAACGGCGGGATGGTATTGCCAGGCTACAAGCCAACGATGCAGGATCTTGCCAAAAAGTATGGTGAAAACGAGGCAAGACAACTTAACGATCTCTCCCTGAATAGTGTTGAACTGGTAAAAAACATCATTGACGAGCATCAAATAAACTGTGACTTCAGAAAGACAGGGCACGTTGTGGCGGCTTACAAAGCCAAGCATTTTGAAGAAATGAAACATGAAAGTGAATACTTAAACAAATATTTCGGGTACGAAACAAGCGTGCTTGATCGGAATCAGTTGCCTCAAGAGATCGATTCCCCCGTTTATTATGGAGGCTTAGTCGACAACACAAGTTACTCGTTTCATCCCCTGAACTATGCGATTGGTTTGGGAGAAGCAGCTAAATCGGTCGGCGCAAAAATCTTTGAGCATTCGAAAGCACTATCTATTGAATACGGTCGAAACAGTGTGAAAGTTGTAATAGAAAAAGGTGTTGTTACTGCGAAAGACATTATTGTGGCTACAGATGGTTACTCGGGAAAACTCTTAAATGAACTGAACAAAGGTGTACTGCCAATTTCGGCACGGATTATTGCGACTGAACAGCTTCCGGAATCACTGTTGAATACCGTCATTCCCAATGATCGCATGATTTTTGATACAAGCAATTTCCTTTATTATTTCCGGCGTACGCCTGATCATCGGATCGTATTTGGTGGCGGCGATGTTCGCCCAAATTTAGGCGATGCCGCTTATCAAAGTGTTTACGATGCCATGGTTAAAATCATGCCAAAACTGGCAGAAAGGAAGATTGATTACCGTTGGGGAGGATTTATCGGGGTTACAGTTGATACGTTCCCGATAATTGGCAGATCGAAAGAAGGCGCCTATTTCGCAACGGGCTATTCGGGCCACGGCGCTTCCCTCTCGACATTGTTCGGTAAGTTGTTGGCCCAATGGATTGTTACGGGAAATGCGGGCGGATTTCGATTTGAGAAAGAACGCCTCAAAACGTTCCCGTTCTATAATCAAAAAATGATGCTGGTAAATCTGGCGCATATTAGTTTCAAATTGCTTGATATGATTGGATAAAGGAGAGAGATTCATGAAAATTAACATGTTCATTGATGGGAAATGGGTAGAAGCGTTATCCGGTGCTAGAAGAAACATTATCAATCCTGCAACCGGAGAGGTGATTGCAACGTCTCCGGATGGATCGGCAAATGATGCGAAGATGGCAATCAAGGCGGCCCGTAAAGCGTTCGACAGCGGGATCTGGTCGGATTTATCGGCTGATGAAAGAGCTGGCTATCTTTATAAGATTGCCGACCGCCTTGAAGAGAAGGCAGCTGAAATTGCCCGTTTGGAAACGGCAAATAACGGTAAGGTTATTCGTGCAACCACCTGTGTGGATATTCCGGTCTCGATTCAATGCTTTCGCTATTATGCTGACTTGATCAAGGGGATGAAAAAGGAATCTTACTCACGCGCTGATTCTTCAGAAACAATTATTATTCATGAACCGATTGGCGTTTGTGGTCTCATTGTTCCTTGGAACTTCCCGCTTATGATAGCTGTTTGGCAAATGGCTCCTGCCCTCGCCGCAGGGAATACAATTGTAATTAAGCCCGCAGAGGTCACTCCCGTAAGCGTATTCAAATTATTTGAAATTATCGAGGAGGTTGGACTTCCGGCCGGAGTGGCAAATTTGGTCTTGGGACCTGGTTCACAAGTTGGGAATGAGCTTGCCGAGAGCCATGATGTTGACAAGATTGCCTTTACCGGCGGAACAAAAACAGGCCAAAGTATCATGCGTGCAGCCGCAAATAATATGAAAAAAATCACACTTGAACTTGGCGGTAAATCTCCGCTTATTGTCTTCGATGATGTGGAGCTTGAAACAGCAGTCGAAAATGCGATGTTTGGTATTTTTCACAATGCCGGGCAAGTTTGTTCAGCTGCATCCCAGTTGCTGGTACAAGAGACCATTTATGATCAGTTTGTTGAAAGATTGGCAGAGCGTGCCAACAAAATTGTAATTGGCAATGGGAAAAGCGAGAATATTGAAATGGGAGCGCTCACCACCGAGCCTCATATGGAGGAAGTTTTACATTACATCGAAAGCGGAATCGAAGAGGGTGCCAGATTAGTATGCGGTGGCAAGCGCTTAACGGAAAATGGGCTTGATCGAGGGTTCTTTATTGCACCAACGATCTTTGCTGATGTACACGCGAATATGCGTATTGTGAAGGAAGAGATTTTTGGCCCGGTCCTTGCTGTACAGAAATTTAAAGATGAGGAAGATGCCATCCAAAAAGCAAATGATTCCATTTATGGACTAGCCGGTGCTGTATTTACTGAAGATATGGAGCGGGCAAAACGGGTCATTCGTAAATTGCGTGCGGGAATTACTTGGATTAATAGTTATCACCTTGCTTATGTTGAAGGCCCTTGGGGGGGATATAAGCAAAGTGGAGTCGGCAGAGCGTTAGGTGCCGTTGGACTGGAGCACTTTATGGAAACGAAGCAAATTAATATCCACCAGCATGCCAAGCCTGTTGGCTGGTATGCGAATTAACCTGGGCTTAAATGGCTAGATATATTATTTAATAGGGGGAGATATGCTCATGGAAATAGCAGGCAACCGTCCGTCATCGAAGATAGAACAGGCAGGGGGAATGAATAAACAAGCGTATGTTTCAGTGCTGGGAACCAAAAGTATTCCATTACTATATTTACGGTTTGCTTTGGCAGGTATTATGGCTAACGCGATTCTAGGAGTTGTAGCGGTTGTCGATGGCTATTTCGTCAGCGGCTTTCAGGAGCTGGAAGTCGAAGGGATCGGAATTGGATTTACGGTTATGGTTATTACCCGTATGTTTGGCGTTCTTTTGGGTGTGGGGGCCGGAGCGGTCATCTCACTTCGACTTGGAAAAGGGAAGGTCGAAGAAGCTAGAGGTATTATGGGACAAACCTTATGGTTTACTCTTTTCTTCTCCATTTTGCTAGCTGTACTTGGAGTGGTCTTTGAAAATAAAATTATGGCCTTATTCGGAGCAAGTGCTGAAGTGATTCCATATGCGGTGCAATACAGCCGCTTGCTATGGATTTCATTGCCATTAACGATATTGGCCGTTGTATTAAGTATTTTAACCAATATCGATGAAAAACCTGTATTATCAATGAACAGTTGGTTAGTCGCAGCAGTTGTTGCTGGGATTACAGAATGGATTATGGTAACGAAGTATGACATGGGGATGATGGGTTCCTCTTGGGCCAATACGATTTCTCAATCAATCCCTGTTTTCCTAATCTTTTATTTCTGGTTTGGCAAAACAAAACTTAAGCCAAAGTGGAAAGACATGAAAATAAAACGAAAGACAATCGGTGAAGTGGCTTGGACAGGTTTTGCATCTTTCTCGAGTCAGTTCATGATGTTTTTTGCCATTATTTTCTTCAACAACTTACTTCAAAGCTACGGTGGCGGGTTGCACGTTGCCGCTTTCACAATTCAAAACGGTTACATTACAAATCTGCTCGCATTAGCCGCGCTGGGTGGGATGACAGGACTTCAACCAATCATTAGTTATAATTACGGTGCGGGCAACCTTGATCGTGTTAAACAAGCAATTAAGACGGGACTCGCTTTTACAGTTGCCTTCTTTGTGATTGTGACAGCCATACTCATCATTTTTGCAGATCCAATTGTGTCATTTTTCTCCAGCGGTAATCCTGAATTGAAGAAATTGGGCATTTGGACGACAGTTGTATTCAATTCTTTGTTTACGCTTAATGCAGTCAGCTTGCTTATTGCCGGTTATTTCGAATCACAAGAGAGAAACTGGACGGCAACATTTATAAATGTTAGCAAAATGCTGTTGTTCTCGTTCCCGTTTCTATTTATTTTCCCGAAATTCTGGGGTGTAGAAGGTATATGGTACGCAGGTCCTGCTGCAGAAATTCCAGGCGTTCTCATTGCCATATACTTTATGAAAAAAGAGTTTAGACTTTTAAGAGATACGAATGTAAAGACAGCACGTTTATAAAACCTAAACCTTCATAATTACCTATAAGAAAGAGAGAGGATCATCATGTTTTTTGCGAAAAAGCTTACAACAGAAGAAGAGCAACAACTAGGCGTTGACATGTGGGAACCATGGGTAGGCGGACCGAATAAAGGACCGTGGCATCTAGAGGAACAGGAAGTTTTCTATGTGACAGACGGTGAAGTGTTTGTTACTGTTGATGGAGAAAAGTATCATATTACAAAGGGATGGGTCGTTTCCTTGGCTAAGGGCCTTGTCTGTGAATGGGAATGTCCAGAATTTTTGAAAAATAATTATAAAATGAACCATGAGATCAATTTGAAAAATACCGATATACGCTTCAAACGGACGACGGACATTTGATCTACGTTGTAAACCGGGGGATTATCTATGATCCTGAACAGGCTATCGAAAAGCTCAAAAAAGGAGAGTATATGTCCCCCGAAACCTATTATTTCAGAACGACGCCGACATTCGAAGCGTCCGGGGAGAGGTATGCCATGCTTGCCTGGGGTAGGGGAGCCGAATCCAACTAGCGTCCATATCAAGTTTTATCAATCGACATAACCGGGAAAGGGGAAAAACCTATGATTTATGCGGACCTTGTATTTTTGAACGGACAAGTGATTACGGTTAACGAACAGAACGATATAGCGGAGGCGGTCGCAGTTAAAGAAAATCGCATCGTTGCCGCAGGTACAAATCAGCAAGTTAAACAATGGATTGGCGATCAGACGAAGATTATTGATTTACAAGGAAAAAGTTTGCTTCCGGGGTTTATTGATTCGCACTTGCATCTTACTGGTTATGGTACAAATCGGCTGGGGGTGAACTGTAAAGAGTCTAATATTCAATCGTTGAACGATATTTTCATAGAATTGAAGAAAAATGCGGCAAAAACTCCAAAAGGAAAATGGGTGCGCGCATGGGGTTTTAATGAAGCTAAAATAGAAGAACAGCGTTATCCCACCCGATGGGAATTAGACGAAATCTCGACGGATCATCCCATCATGATTAGCCGAACGTGTGGCCATATCTCTGTTGTAAACAGTAAAGCATTAGAAATGGCCAATATCGGGAAACACACTCTTGATCCGGAAGGGGGAAAATTCGTTCGTGACGAACAAGGAGTTCCTACGGGAGTGCTCTTCGAAAATGCTCATATGAGCCTGTTTCAGATGGCAGAATTTACCGAGGAAGAGCTGAGGAAAGGGATGACCTTAGCCTCAAATGATTTTATTGCCGCTGGGATTACAAGTATTCATGATGCCGGAGGGTATGGTCCCGATAATCTACGTGTGATGCAGCAGGCTGTTAAGGCCGGGGATGTTAAGGTACGCATTTACGCAATGGTCTGTGCTTTAAATCACTCTGAGGAATTTGTGGCTAAAATGATTCAAGCTGGAATTATTACTGGACTTGGGGATGAAAGATTTAAAATTGGACCGGCTAAGGTATTTACTGATGGAAGCAGCAGCGGGCCGACGATTGCGACAAGGGATCCTTATACCAGCAACAAGGATAATTATGGTATTATGTATTTCACTCAAGAGGAGTTGAATCAAGTCCTCGGAAACGCCCATGAAAAGGGGTTCCAGATTACGGCTCACGCCCAGGGAGATCGAGCTATTGAAATGGTGTTAAATTGTATTGAAGAATCCTTAAAGAAGCATCCCCGAACCGATCACCGTCATCGGATTGAGCATGCAGGTATAACCATGCCCGATTTATTGAAACGAATGAAGGACCTTGGTGTTGTTCCGATTCCTAACCCTCCTTTCTTCTATGAATTTGGAGATGGATACGTCAAAAACTATGGAGAACGTGTCAACCATATGTACCCTGTTCGCGATTTTATCGACAACGGAATCATAGCGGCAGGAAGTTCCGATTGTCCAGTAACCGATTACAGTCCACTGTTTGGAATCCATATGGCTGTTAATCGAAAGAGTGGATCCGATCAGGTGATTGGAGGAAATCAGCGAATTAATGTTCTCGAAGCGATTAAGCTTTATACTTGGAACGGGGCGTATGCCAGTTTTGAAGAACAGATTAAAGGAAGCATTGAGGTTGGGAAGCTGGCCGATGTGGTTGTGTTAAATGAACGTATTCTTGATGTATCCGAAGACAAAATTAAGGATATTCAAGTTCAAATGACCTTGATTGGTGGTGAAATGATTTACCAAAGGGAACAAGAGACAATTACTTCATAGAACAATGAGAGATATCACTAATATTATTTTAATTTATACAAAAATAAGCCGCTAATGGATGTATTTTCATTCATTGCGGCTTATTTATTAAATCAAAATTTGTTTCTTAGCCAACCCTTAAGTACTTATTTAGAAACTGTATAACACGATGTTCATACTCTTCTTTATTCAAAAGATACGAATTAATATGTTTACCATCTTCCGTTAGCCACAATTCTTTATGGTTATCAGATGAAATGGATTGAATGAGTTTTTCACTCTCGGTATAAGGAATGGCTTCATCCGTTTTACTGTGGATCAATAAGAAGGATTTTCCTTTCGTGTTTTTCACATTAGTGATTGGTGAAACTTCAGTGGGGTCAATTTTGAGGAGTTTTCGCATGGAATGATAAATAAACGGTGTAAAAGGCTTTTTGGGTAATTTGGTCCAATAAGAAAGATTTTCTTTTAAAAAAGCTTCTAAATCACTAAAAGGACTGTCGGCTATGATGGCGGAAACTGCTGGATGTTCGCATCCGGCAATAAGCGCAGTTGAAGCACCCATACTCCAACCAAGCAGAGCAATCATTTTCTGCTTTTTTTTCTGAATAGAATACTCAATCGCTGCAGATAAATCGTGCTTTTCAAAGTACCCTAACCCTGTGGTTCTTCCTTTCGATTTGCCTGCATTTCGAAAATCAAACATAAGCACATTATATCCTTGTTTCGAAAGAACTTTGGCGAGTTGCAACCCTTCAATCCCTTCCATGGCCCGTTCATTCATATAACCGTGTGCCGTGATGACGGTTTTTTTGCTTTGCTTAGAAGTGGCAGGAATCCACCAACCAGACAGCTTTACTTGATCTTTTCGGTTGAAAAATTCAATCTCTTCGAATTTAAGTCCGAAGTCCATTGGATTTTTTGTGGATTTTGCCGGGAAGGGATGAGTAAGATAAAGTCCGATCCCAAGAGGGGCAAGAAAAAATACAGCGGGTACTGCCAAAAGTGGTCCCCACAATGATTTACCTTTTTTACTTTTTTCTTCCTCACTCAACATCAACTCCTCCTTTCCTTTTTAATTCACCGGTACTTTATCATATGCCGATGGACATCAAAACGGAAAAACATAATGTCCCATTTTGTTTGGTTTTTGAAAAGGTTTTGTTTTCCACCCAGGCAAACTGGCCTTGTAACTAAATGAGGAAGGGATTTAAGCGTATGGGAGGGTAAGTTAAAAGAATTATCGAAGCCCGAAGAAATTGAGCAACTGAGTATGAAGGGGATGCTTTTCGTGAAGGTGACGAACAGTTTGAATTTTCTCCAATGCATATCAAAATGTTCGATCTCTAGGTAATAAAACACTGGTAACAACCAGTTACGGTCAAACCATTGTTATTAATATGAGGTTAAGTGCATTTAATACCTGTTCGAGGTGTCAGTCCCCTGGTGGGGTAAAGCGTTACCTCACCGGGGGACTGACCCTAATTCTTTACTCTTCCTCACCCAATCGAAGCTTCAATAGAAAACCATACATAAGTAGGAAAATCATGATTCCCAATGTTTGAAAGCTTCCTACCATGGTCTTTATCGAGAAACTTCCTCTTAGGTTATGCCGATGAGTAATAATATAATTTCCATCGGCAGAGTTTGCCGCGACTAAAAGGATCTAGCTAAGGAGTATTAACACAGCACCAAGTCCAATAAAAACAGTATGTAATTTACTTTTATCCAAATAGATTAAGAGATTAGCTATTAAGAAGCCGAAAACTGCTGCAACAACATAAAACCACCATAAGGATTCAGCACCAACTTTAATTAACAAAACCATATACTGAATCGTAAAGCCCAAACTCATTAAAAAAATAGAAACACTATAGAAACAGGATGTCATGAATTCCTATTGCTCCTTTTTAGCAATAATATCAAGATAACAATGACACTAAGAATTCCTATGACCCAATATATTAATGCCAAACCATATACTGCGTTCGCATAGCTCTCCTTTAAGGGGAGTTCCACGACATCATGAAAAGTTTCCCCATCTAAATGATCGACCATCATATACCAGCCTAAAAACAATATGACGAAAAAACTTCCGAATAGCTTTAGTGCTGTACCGAACGTACTCGGTTCTTTCTTCCTTGCTTTCTTTTTTTGTTTCTTTTTATTCAATGATTACACCAACTTTTTTCTGAATTTCTATTAACAAAGGCTCTTTTCGTAAACTTTGTTGCTATTAGCACTTAATTAAGAGTCATTTACAAAGTTTCTAGGCAATTTCCGCAAATGTTCTTACGAAAAGATGCACATCCTAGCCTGGAAAAAACATAGAATAGAGAAGAAATTCAAGATTCCTCGGATAGTTTACAATTCTTGTCTAGGTGAAGCTCTCAGACGTCATAAATCTTTGAAAGCTGCTAAGGAATATCCATACGTTGCTGAAAGAGCAGAAGTCCAAAGATTAAATGTTTTTGGTCACAAATTGGTCACAAGGATTTCTATTTGAAAAGAATATATCTTATTTTATAAGCTGCTCAAATTGGTGAGCGGCTTCTTTTTGTATATTGGACCAAAGGTGTGTGTATGTGATCATAGTGATTCCGATTGTTGAATATTATAAGTTAACAATCGACCTACCCCCCTTTATTCAAGTTTGCGACATGTTCGCCTTCTGAAATGGGAGTAAAGAGTAGCAGTTTACAATTTTTTTTGAATGGAAAAGCCATTTAAAACAAAGGCTATTTTCGCATAGATTGTTGTTTTTCGTATAAGTTCATCAACCCGTATAACTATATGCTTCGTGGCATCTTTTCGTATGAATATTTGCGAAAATTGCCTACAAACTTAGTAAATGAACCTTATTAAGCTCCAAAAGCAACAAAGTTTACGAAAAGAGCCAAAACAAAAAACAGATGGACAAATTTTATTGTTGATAGATATGGCATAGAATTAAAATATTGATTCTAAAGGAGTGATATCTATGCCGCCTAAACCACCACGACCGCCGAAGCCTCCCAAACCACCTAAAAGATCTGAACCCCATCCTTTCCTTATAAAATTGACCATTGCTCCTGACCATGCCTTTCTTCAAGTAGGAGATACTCAGCAATTCACGGTCACAGCATATTTCTCAGACGGAAGCAGCCGTGATTGGACTAGAATAGCACATTACAAATCCTCTAACCCCGATATCGTTTCTGTTGATGGCATGGGATTAGCTAAGGTTATTTCTTCAGGTGAGGTAGAGATTACCGCGTCATTTGGACCATTCAGAGCTACCGCATCAATCGAAGTGCAGGCAGTAGCAGTCTTGATTAGTATTAGCATCTCGCCTGCCACTGTATCTCTTCAAGTAGGAGATACTCAACCGTTCATCGTCACTGGACAGTTTTCCGACGGGAGTACCCAGGACTTTACTACACAGGCCGGTTATTCATCTTCCGATACGAGTGCTGTCACCGTAAATGGCACAGGTCTGGCTACCGCCCTAGCATTGGGTTCGGCAATGATAACGGCAACGGTCTTCGGGTTTTCGACAACGGCAACGGCGGAAGTACAGACCATTGTGGCTCCGCCAGCGGACATGAGCGTTGCAACGACTGTGTTTGCTGCCAGTGAGTTTCTATACTCCGGCCCTGATGCTGTCCAGATAGGGGTAGCACCTGGTACCATTGAACTTCAGCGGGCCACCGTATTACGCGGGAGAGTCTTGACTCTAGATGGGGCACCTTTGTCAGGGGTCACTATCAGCATCCATGATCATCCGCAGTTCGGGCAAACCGTTACCCGCGAGGATGGTCAATTCGATATGGCCGTGAATGGCGGTGATCTGCTCTTTGTTAACTACGAGAAGGAAGGTCTGCTCCCGGAGCAACGGCAGGTCATCCCGTTTGAGGGGGGCCCGAATCGTCAACAGTTACCTGTCCAGTCGGGAGTTTACTTGGTTCTTCCAGATGTCGTGATGATTACGCTTAATCCCGCCGTGACCACCATCGATCTGTTTCAGCCTAATTTCCAAACCGATGACGAAGAGAGTTACTCAGATGATATTGAAGAAAGTTCATCAGACGAGTAAGACGGGAAAAAATTTTGATTATAGACTCGAAGAGAGGTTAGCTTTTTAATTGGGGCTGCTGACAATCTTATAGGATTTATTCTATACAGGTTTTTTATTGGGGAAATTATTATGGCAATGGGTAGTAAAGATGAATATCAAAGTAAACTAGTGTTTATCGATTTAAATGTTTTTGTTACTTCAAATCAAATTCTTCGTCAAATCAATGGAAAATTGATTTCTCCTTATGTACAACAAAATGGAAAAGTATTATTCGAAACTTGGTAGGAAATCAATTGATCCTTTACTTTTATTTAAAATGTTACTCATTGGTTATTTATTTAATGTTGACTTAGAACGTCAGCTGGGTCAAAACGTTAATTTAAATATTGCTTATCGATGATTTTTAGGTCTTTATTTATGGATCCTGTCCCCGACCATTCAATATTTAGTTAGAATGGTCGGGAACAGGATTTAATGATAATACAGTTTTCCAATCAGTTTTTGATCATAAACTCTGCATAGAGAAGGGAATAGTTACTGGGGAAGTAGTAGTTACTGATTCAACACACATCAAGGCTAGTGCTTCAAAGAGTAAAATTGAAAAGGTAAGAGTGGAGAAGACTCGTTCTCAATATCTAAATACTCTTGAAGTAGAAGCGAAAAAAACTGAAAAAGAGTTAGAAGAGATAAAATAGAATCAGGCAAAAAGAAACGGGGGCGAAAACCAGAAGGGCTCTCAACCGAGACAAACACTGTCGTTATAACTGATCCTGACTCTGGGTTAGTAAATCGCCCTGGAAAGCCATCTAGACCTCACAACTTAGCCCATACTTAATAATATAATCATTTGTTTCACATTCAAGCCTAGCTTGATCTAGTTGCTCCTTTCTGATTGTCTGGAGGATGCGGTAAGGAATTTTGCATACTCTAATGGATTAAGGAATGCCCGGTCAATCGTTTGTTCATCACAAGCCCATAATGAATTCTTTCCTGGCTTCATATTACATTCAAATAGCCATAATCGACCTTCTTTATCAATCCCAATATCAATGCCCATTTCTCCATAGCTGCCAAAGTTCAATTCTAATTTTTCATAAATGGTGAAAAGCAATCTCTCTAATCTATTCTTCAGACGAAGCATCTCTTCGTCTGAAAATTCTAATTTTTCTTTGAAGAAGGTCTCAAATGGGTAAATATTTGGATTCGTCCTGGTGTTAGTAATATGTGAGTTTTTTGCGCTGACACGGACCGCATAGGACACACATTCTAATTCACCCTTTCCATTTCGTTGAACATCACATCTTAAGTCTAAAGTGGCGTGATTATATTGTAATAAATCAATCTGCTTTTGGACAATAAATTCACTATCTGTATAGAATGAAAGTATGATCTGTATCAATTCTTCTAATGTACTTGCAGTTCCTTCCTTTAACCCTCTTTCTATAAAATATTTATATTCATAGCAGTTAGTTTTCTTAGTTACGCTCATTATCCCTTTTCCATTATTTTGCCTTAATGATTTTAAAAAAAGACTTGATGTATCTTTAAACATATTAACTAAATTACTTTCAGTTTTATACAAAATTGTTTTAGGCAGATGAGGACGTAATTCTTCATTTTTATCTAATTCTTGATGAGAATACCATTTATTATAAAAATGATTACTGTTTATTTTTGCTATACCCATTTTTTCGAATGTTTCCCTCACGGTTTGTACATCCTTATTATCTTTTTTTTCTCCTCTCCGGTTGTAATATACATCGGGAAATGGGAAATCAGCGACAGTCCATTTTCTTGTTTGAGTATTATAAAAGACACCTTTAATTTTTTTACTGATATAGTCTACATCTATTTCTGAAAAAAAATATAGGTTTGTTTTGGCTATCTTATTCATTTTTTGGAGTCTCTTATTATTGCGACTTACTTTTTGTTTTATTAAAGAGTTAATAACCTTGCTTTTAACATGTACGCCAATATAAGGGGAGTTATTATCTGAATCATATTTATCAAAATCCATATTAATCTCCTTTTTATCGTATAATTTCTAGTTTATATTATGGTTTTTATTTTAAAACGCGATGGCAAGTGCCCTTCTAAAAGATGGTTTTTCTTTTGCATCCGCAGCAAATCCTCTTAAGTACTCCTTTTGTATTTATGAAAATTTTCCTTACCCATTTTTTTGAACAATTATTCTGGTCATTTACCGATTGCTGAAATAACAACAAGGCATAAGCCGTTACAGTTAAAATCGGAACTACATAAATAAATATATATATATAATTTTATGAATGGAGATCATTAAAAAATGAGTGAACCTCAAATAGAAAACCTTCCAAAACCGATAATTGGTGTTTTTATCTATTCTTTGAATAAAATAATAAATAAATCTTCTCTTTACCATAGCAATTTGCTTAAAGCAAATGAGAGTACTAAGGCTACTTTATATTTTTTCACAAAAAAGAACGTTGACATAGCCAGAAAATGTATTAATGGTTACATTTACGACAAAGAAAGTGGCGAATGGACACAAAAGATTTTTCCATATCCTGATGTTATATACAATAGAAATGTGAAAATGGACAGAAAGGAATATAAGTTTATTAGAGATAGTTTTCGAAAAGAAAAAGTTATCTTTTTAAATCCAGTCGCACGTATAGATAAATGGGACCAGTATAGTATTTTTAAAGCAAATCATATTCTTAAAAAATATCTCCCTGATACAGTCATTTTTTCGGAAGAAAATTTAAGGACAATGTTAAACAAGTACAAAGAGGTTTATGTAAAGGGTACTAGGAGTGGACAAGGCAGACAAGTAATCCAAGTTATCCAAACCCTTGATAATAAATTTCAGTGCAAATATTACAAAAGTGAATTAATAACAGATACTATGGATAGTCTGGCTGAAGTTATAGAAATATTAAATAAAATATTAAAGGGAAAAAAAGCAATCATCCAGAAAAAAATTGAATCGCTAAATCATAAAATTGATTTGAGAGTAGAGATACAAAGAAATAAACACAATAAAATTGAAATTGTCGGAACAGCAGTCCGTGTTGGGGATAAAAAAGTTCCTATCCTAAATACACGTTCTCAACCAATGATATATAATTTAGAAAGTTTCTTTTCAGAACAACTGAATTATTCAAAAAACGAGCTGCAAGCCTTAAAACAGGAATTAACTACATTAGTAAAAGAAGTTTTTCTTGCTGTAGAAGAAAGATACGGAACTTTTGTTGAAATGGGTATTGATATAATGTTAGGCCAAAACAACGATTTGTACCTGATTGAAAGTAATACTACCCCAGGACGTAAGTCGATATATCATGGAAACGGTCCAGAAAGTGTTTCTAAAGCGTTCTGTAATGTTCTAGAATATAGTAAGTGGTTGACCCAGGAAAAAATGAACGAGAGGTAAAAGACATGAAGGACAAATTAGGACAAACTGTTCCCACAACAAAAATTCAATCATAAACGAACTAAATGAAATCCTCAATATACCAATACTTTCATAATTAAACTGTTATAATCATAAAGTATATCCATCATTGACAGGGTAGAGGTCACAGGTTCGATCCTTTTAAAGATCATCATCTAAAAGAGGCTCAAATCCTTTAGTCTTAAGGTTTTGAGCCTTTTCTTTGTTTTCAGACTATTCCACTTTTTGTGTTTTTGTACATTGCACATGGAAACACATAAATTAAACGACACTGTCGATGAATCTACCAGTAGAAAGGATTCTATTATTGGTTATTTTTGTTCAATCAAGTCATCATCTGGATGCTTAACGTATCCGGAAATTCTCTTCTGGCAGCTACAGAGATTTGTTTTACAAATTTCTCCATTTTAAACATCTTCTTTTGTTAGATTAGTATTCCATCTTATTCTTAGATTTTTCCCATGATCTAAATGGTAAATCACCTTTTGGCGTGTAAATTTGTTTCATTGGTATTTTTCGATTTTCGATTGGAAGTGAGAGTTGGTCGTATATGAATTGATCATCGAAACCGATCTTAGCTGCATCTTGTTTGGTACAGGCAAAATATACAGCCTTTGGCCGTGCCCAATAAATGGCCCCGATACACATTGGACAGGGCTCGCAGCTGGTATAAATCTCGCAGTCAGTCAGCTGAAAGTCATTAATATTTTGACAGGCATCTCGAATGGCTTGGACCTCGGCGTGAGCAGTGGGATCATACGAGGCCGTTACTTCATTCCGACCTGTCCCAATGATCTTCCCGTCTTTCACAACAATCGCCCCAAAGGGTCCCCCGTGACTAGTGAGCACATTCTGAAGTGCGATCTCAATGGCTTTTTCCATAAAAGGAAAATCTGACATAACAACCTCTCCTATTCTATATATTAAAGTAAACCTTCGATTCATACACAACGCCTGGATATGAAAGGGGGCAATCTTGTTTTATTTATTAATATCACTCAGCCCAGAAATGGAGTTCCCATTCCTTTTTCTTTAGCTAATTATTATATATCAGCCTCATAATTTTTCACTTGTTGTCAGATTATCTGACCGACTATTTCTAAAATAACCGCGTTAAAAGTCTTCACATAATACACCTTATTGAAATAATTTACTGGTCCGAGCACTAATTCATTCTTTTCTTCAGATTCTCCGCCTTTTGTAAATAAACATGAAGATATTTCTATGTAAGATTATATGACACTAATGTGGACGATAGTTCGTCTTTTGGCTATTATAGGAAAAAAGTTTTAAAAGGTGAATGCCCTTGTAAGATAGCGGAATGATTAGGTGGAAGAGCATGAAGGGGTGAAAGGGGTGGATGCTCGCTTTATTGCTAGCGGGATCATTCGTGCCGTTAAATGTTCAAGCTTAAAGATAAGGAGATGAATGATATAGGAAGGTTAACATTACAGAAAGTCAATCAAATGAATAAAGAAGAGTTTGTTAACACCTTTGGCTGGATATTTGAACACTCCCCATGGGTGGTAGAGAAAGCATGGGATTGTCTGCCTTTTCAATCATGTAAGGAACTCTTCCAAGCCATGACCACAGTGGTCCAAAATGCAGAGGAACCGTTGCAATTAGCACTGCTCCGTTCCCATCCCGATCTCGGTACCAAATTAAAAATGTCGGAGGTTTCTCAAAAAGAACAAGCAGGAGTGGGCTTAGATAAACTTTCTAAGGGTGAATACGAGGAGTTTGTTTCGCTTAATCAAAGATATGTTAAGAAATTTGGGTTTCCTTTTATCATGGCGGTTAAGGGACAAAACAAAGATTCAATTCTTTCTGCGATGAAAGAACGGGTGGACAGTGACTATGAGGTTGAATGTATTACGGCAATAAATGAGGTTTATAAAATCGCCGGGTTCCGTCTAAACGATATCTTTGAAAAAGGAGATGAGTAAATGCAAAGGATCATGAGTTATGGAAAAGAAGCTGTTTGGGTTTATCGTACTTATGCAAAGCCACTTACAACGGTTCGGTCCATCCCTGAATCAGCCTTTACGGGGCGCGGAAATATCCTTTTTGGAATGAATGTAAAGGTGGCAGTGGAGGGAGATGCGTTTCTTTCCTCCTTTACAGAAGGTGACAATACGGTAGTTGTCGCAACCGATTCCATGAAAAATTTTATTCTCAAGCATGCTGGGGATTATGAGGGGGCAACTCAGGAAGGATTTTTGGAATTTGTCGGTCGCCGCTTTCTTGAAAAGTATCCGCAAATGACTTGCGTCAAGATGTCCGGCGAGCAAATTCCCTTTGAAGAGCTTCCCGTTCCAGCAAAGGATCGTTTCGAGCCAAGTCCTTTGGTGTTTCGCTATTCTTTAAATGAGCAGGCTTGGGCATCTGTTGAAGTGAAACGTACTAAGGAGGGAATCACTACAACCGACCAAATAAGCAGTTTAAAAGGGCTTAAACTTATAAAGGTGAGGGGTAGTTCTTTTTACGGATACGTGAAGGATGAATATACGACTCTGCCAGAATCCTATGACCGTCCACTATTTATCTATTTAAATATTGATTGGCGTTATAACGATATGGAGGATGCCAAAGGAAATACACAGGAAGGATACGTGGCAGCTGAGCAGGTAAGAGATATTGCCTGTACCATTTTTCATGAAGAAAACTCTCCTTCCATCCAAAATCTTATTTATCGGATCGGTAAAAGGGTACTGCAGCGTTTCCCGCAATTAATAGAGGTTCGCTTCGAGTCCAATAACAGGACATGGGAAACCGTTTTAGACGATATTCCAGTATCAGAAGAAGGCAAAGTATTCACTGAGCCTCGCCCGCCTTTTGGCTTTCAACGTTTTTCACTGACACGTGAGGACCTGGAAAGTACTAGGAAGTCAGGCGAATGACAGGAAAGCTGACAACCCATGTTCTGGATTTGAGCATAGGAAGGCCAGTAAGCGGGGTTTTAGTGGAATTATGGCTGGCGGGGGCAGGGCATCAGTTTGAGTTCTTACAGAATCGCTATACAAATGAAGATGGAAGAGTAAACCAGCCGCTTCTCGAGGGGGATTCCATGAAAAAAGGAATCTATGAAATTCGGTTTTACATTGGGGAATATTTCAGGAAGAGCGGAACAGTAATGGGGGACCCATCTTTTCTTGAGTGTGTTCCAGTCCGATTTGGAATCTCCCAACCTGAGACTCATTACCATGTTCCCTTGTTAATCTCTCCTGGGGGCTATAGTACTTACCGAGGAAGTTAGGGTGAAACAGATGACAACGGAGTTATGGGTAAAAAATGGCCTGGTTTTTACAGATGCTGGATTTCAGGAAATAAGCATAAAAATCAAAGATGAGCAAATTGACTCCCTTGTAAAAGATGAAGCTGAACCTTTGAAAGAAACAAACAAAAATGTCATCGATGCAAGCGGCTGTCTTGTTGTTCCCGGTTTTATAGATGCCCATGTCCATTATAATGATCCAGGACGAACCGATTGGGAAGGAATGGAGACAGGTAGCCGTGCAGCCGCTATGGGCGGAACGACCACCATTTTTGATATGCCGCTCAATTGTTCCCCTGCTATTATCAACTACCAAAATTTACTAGAAAAAAAGAATTATTTAACCTCTCTATCATATGTTGATTATGCTCTTTGGGGCGGATTGACAGGCACAAATCTTGAAAGCCCGACAGAATTGGCACAAATGAGTGATGGAATTATTGCATGGAAAGCGTTTATGAGCGAAAGCGGAATTAAGGATTTTACTTTGGTTTCACCGGAGGGTGTAAAACAAGCCATGCAAGTGGCAAAGGAGCACAATAAAATTCTCGCCCTCCATGCGGAATGGGAAGAGGAGATTGTGAGACTGACTACTTCTTATAAGCAACGTCCTGGTGTTAATGAACGAAAAGCCTTCTCTTTGAGCAGACCTATTTCAGCAGAAGAAAAGGCTGTAAATTATGCCTTAGACCTTGCCGCAAAATATGGAACAGCCATTCATTTTGTCCATATTAGTTCCGCAAAAGTAGTCGCTCAGATCGAACTAGCTAAAAAAAGCGGTGTAAACGTAACGCTAGAAACCTGCCCGCACTATCTAATTTTTGATGAAGATGATTTCTTACAGCAAGGGGCTATCCTTAAATGTGCGCCGCCGCTAAGGGTTCGGGACGAGGTCGAAGGATTATGGGAATGCCTTTCGAAGGGCATGATTGATACGATAGGTTCCGATCATTCTCCATGTCTTTATGCTATGAAAACAACAGACACCATCTGGAATTCTTGGGGCGGAATTCAAGGAGTACAATTTACATGGCTTGCAATGCTCGATGAGGCTTTAAAGAGAAAAATAAAACTAAAACACATTCTGCCTTTAGGGACCTCACGTGTAGCTGAACGATTTGGAATTGCGGATCGAAAAGGGAGGATTCGTCCGGGATTGGATGCAGATTTAGTGTTGATCCGATTGGATGAAAAGACCTTAGCGGATAAAAAATCCTTTGGTTTTCGGAATAAATTTTCCCCGTATGAGAATAGGGAATTTTTAGTCAAAATAAAAAAAACGATTTTACGCGGCAAAGTTATTTATGACGACCAAACAGGTATGACAAAAGAGAAATTTGGTCTGTGTCTCTAACCATGGAGGGAGTATCATGAGTCCATTTCCCAACAATATGGCAGAAGCAATCGATTGGCTAAGCTCGTATGGTACAGTTCCTGGTGGTGGTGTTACACGTACTCTTTACTCCAAACCCTGGAAGGAAGCCCAGCAGGCCTTAAAGGAATGGATGGAGGATTTGGGGCTGCAAACTTCTTATGATCCAATAGGAAACCTGTTTGGGCGTTTAGCGTCTGAAGATTCAATGGCTCCGACAATCCTGGTGGGATCTCATATCGATACTGTTCTTTCAGGGGGAAAATATGATGGAGCTTATGGAATTTTAGCGGGTATCCTTGCGTTAAAGCATCTTAAAAAGCATCATGGCCACCCCAAGGTGAATCTCGAGGTCGTTTCATTGTGTGAAGAGGAAGGGAGCCGTTTTCCTATCGCCTGCTGGGGTTCCGGCATGATGACAGGAATCTATTGCATTCAAGATATTAATGGTTTAAGAGATTCTGAGGGAATCTGTTTTGAGCAGGCAATGATAGAGGCTGGAATCGGGATTGTCGAGCAACCACACAAAGTCCGTAGTGATATTTCTGCCTTTGTTGAATTACATATTGAACAAGGCCCCAGTCTCGAAATACTTCAAAAATCCATCGGAATTGTTCAGTCGATTGTTGGTCAAAAAAGGTTTCGAATTACCGTAAAGGGAGAGCCCAATCATGCTGGTACAACCTTAATGAAGTGGAGAAAAGATTCACTTCTGGGAGCCGTAACGATGATTCATGATTTACATGGCTTAACTAAAGAATACGACGAAGACCTTGTTACAACGGTTGGTCAGCTGTTTGTGGAACCAAATGTACCGAATGTGATACCAGGGCAAGTGGAATTTACGGTAGATGCAAGACACCCGGTGAATTCGGTTTTGAGCATTTTTTGCGAACAGTTTAAGCGGCGGTTTCTTGAAATTGCTCAAAAGTTGGGTTTGGAGATTGGCATGGAAATGTGGCATGATGTTCAGCCGGTTCAAATGGATGCACAGTTGCAACACATGGTTCAAACCATTTGTATGAGTAGTAATATTTCTTATCATGTGATGAATAGCGGAGCGGGGCACGATTCCCAGTTTTTTGCGCGAATGTGTCCGAGCGCGTTAGTGTTTGTTCCAAGTCAGGGAGGAATTAGTCATTCTCCGTCTGAATATACTACAAATCATGATTTAGAAACAGGACTATCCGTTCTAATCCAATTATTGCATCGGCTAGCTTACAAATAGCAAAGAGGAGGAGTTATATGATGCATGATAAGTCATTTTTAGTCCAGTGGATTGAGGAGCACCAAGCTGAAATGATTGGTTTTTTACAAAAATTAGTGCAAACTCCATCAGATAATCCTTCTGGTGATTGTTACCCTATGGCTTCCCTTTTACATCAGCAGCTTTGTAAGCTTGGATTTGACGATGTGTCCTTGATAGAGGTAGACAAAGAGGAAGTGGAAGCGGCAGGAATGATTAGTTTGGCAAATGTCCTTGCGAGGTCCAAATTTGGCAGCGGAGAAAAGACCAACATTGTTTTAAATGCACATGGCGATGTGGTTCCGCCTGGTTTAGGCTGGAGTGTTGACCCGTATGGAGGAGAAATCATTGATGGAAAAATGTATGGACGCGGAGTGGCTGTTTCCAAATCTGATATAGCTGCTTATACGTATGCCATTCTCGCATTAAAACAGGCTGGGATTGAGAGACAACTACAAGGGCGAGTGGATCTGGCATTTACTTTTGATGAGGAAACCGGGGGAGAATTAGGTCCAAAATGGCTTCTTGATCATGGGTTCATCCAGCCTGACTTGGCTATTGCTGCCGGGTTTACTTATTCAGCGGTAAATGCTCACAATGGCTGCTTACACTTTGAAATTAAAACAACCGGCAAGTCTGCCCACGCAGCCTTACCACATACAGGCATAGATGCCATTGAGGCGACGACGCAAATTTTAAATGCCTTATATGAATATCGGCAAACTCTCAGGACGAAAAAGTCATTGGTACCAGGCATCGATCATCCAACCCTGGTGGTGGGACTCATTTCAGGAGGGATTAACACCAATGTCGTGCCGGATGAATGCAAGATTAGGATTGACCGAAGATTGATACCGGATGAAGACGAAGTGCAAGCAGAAGCGGAGCTGCGTGAAATTGTGCATCAAGCAGCAGCTCCTATAAAAGGATTAAAAGTGGAGATTAATAAAATACTTCATGCCAAAAGCTTCGGTCCAGTTGCAGAAGATTCCCAGTTAATTGCGGCATTGGGTTCGAACTGGGAATTAATTATGAAGGGTAAAGGTAAGCTATCTATCAATGGAGTCCCAATTTATGCAGATGCCCGCCACTTTTTTGAAGAAGATATTCCAACCATCATGTTTGGTGTCGGCCCGAAAGTGCTGGAAGAGGCAAATGGCCACCGGGCAGATGAAAATATTCGTCTGGAAGATTTGCTTGATGCCACAAAAATAATTGCCTGTACTCTATATGATTTATTGTCAGAATCTGGTTGAGATCTGCGTGACAGGTCTGGTGAGTTTGATTCCCACGCAGTCCCGCCAACTATAATCATTACTTACCGCACGGTGAATTTTTTCACTGATGCGGTTTTTTTGTTTATTTTAGTTAAATTCAAACTTTTGATACCGGGGTTACCTAAAGGGGATTTAGCGCATGGAAATCACCGTAGTCGTCTGCAAGGGATGCGGCCATCAAGCCATCCCGCCAAAATACGGATGCCCAAGATGTTCCTCCGGTCATCTTGTCGAAAAGAAGCAGCCAGGCGCGGGCAGCATTTATAGTGTGACCATGTCAGTAGTGGACACCTTAATGTCCTTTCAACACCAAATTGTGGATGTTTTTCACCTACATAATATTTGCTCCTAAACTCCCAATAACACTAATAATAATGTTAAAGATTAATTTTTCATAATCTAAAAAATTATTAACATATTTAGACAAATAGAGAAAAAAAATATATACTTATTATCAGGAAAAACCATGAAAAGAGGAGAAATAATGGATATAAAGCGTCAGAATGTCGATTTTGGTAATTCTATCTTTCAAACCCTTGTGGATGGTTATTATTTTGAGATTCCTACAAATGTAGTAGAAATAACAAAGGATAAGGCCGACGGCCACTTTCCATCTACTTTTAATGATCCCCAATTCCTTCTTCAAAATATGCTCATTTCAACTACGATAGAAGGTGTGGAGAAATATTATTTGGTGGGCGATTCTGCGGAAAAACAGGTGTTAGGAAATATTCATATCAACAAGCTTCATGATAAAACGGAATCTGAGATTCCCTATGTGATGTTCCTGGCATCAGTTGCCTATTACAATGTATTAAAAGGAAACGATAATGAAGATAACCGAGTGAACATTCATTATTTTTCAACCATGCTTCCAATTTGGTTACTTAAGAAAACAAACAAGTTCAGTGATATGCAAAATAAAATGGCCAGTCGATTTAAAGGGGAGCACCAAGTAGCGATTTTAACTCCAGGATTTGAAAGAGTTGTATCCATTCACGTCGATACAAGCAAATGCCGGATTGAAAGCGAAGTTTCTCGCTGGGCAATAAAAAAAGATTTTGATTTGCAAGATCGTGAGGAAGCAAATTCATTTCAAAACTATGAAACCCTAATTGTGGATTTAGGGGGAGGGACCGTTGATCTTGCATTGCTTCAAGCTGGACTTCAAGCTCCAAAGAGCAGGGATTCATTGAACTGCTTCGCTGACATTTCTTACTTAAAACATATTGAAAAACTAAGAAGTGAAAAGTTACTCGAGTACTTTGATGATGTTCGTTCATTAGAAGAATTCATTATCAATAACATTGAAAAAGCAAAAATGGAGCAACGGGATGGTAATAGCGGGATAAAGGTTGATCTCACAGAGCTAATCCATGATTCATTAAGAGAGTACACGCAAATTTTATTAACGAAAATTGAAAACACATTCCCATCACCTAAAGATAAAGTCTATAAATATGTATATATAGGTGGAATTGCCAGAATCCTTAAACGATTCCTCCAAGAATCGATTGATAAAAGGTATGGCGTCGAAATTCGAGAGCAAAATCATCTATTCCTTCCAGATTCAAGAAAGTTAAATTTATATGGTCTAGAAATTTTAAGCAGGCATGAAACTAACGTAGTTTTGGCATAAGAAGGGGAGAAGAACGTATGAGCAACAAAGATCATCTTCTTGGTGATAAATCCGCTTACGGATTAAACAACATGTATTCACAACTGGGTGCGCAGATGTTTGCACCATTATACGCTCTATCAAACTTTTTTTTTACGGCTGCTAATCTCCAAACGGATGTGTTCAGATTAATGAATTTGGAATCAGGAAATAAAAACGAACGTGAAGGATTAACGCTTAAAACTTCGAAAATCTCTCCAAAGGTTTATTCATTTCTTGAGAAAAAAGCACAGGAAAATGAGCTGGAGGATTATATAACGAAGCTTGTTGAGCGGGATTTGGATAAATTGGAAAAAGAAGAGACAATGCACTTAATAGATACACTTCGTGAAGAATTTTTAGGCAAGATTAACTTACTTAAACAAGAAATTGACTCAAGTCTCGTTGTTGATCCTATTGGGATGGGGTCCGTCCAAGCAAACGAGTTACGGGATTTTATAACTAAACTCGGTGAGCAAAAATTAGATAAGGATCAATTTCAAACGTTGTTAAAGTCCCTGCGCACTGAGGTATTAAGTGAGATTAACTTACTTAAAAATGAACTTACTTCTCGTCCTGTTGATCCTGCTAATCCAAATAACACAAAAGCTGCTATGGAACACGCTAAAGAAGTGAATGATTTAAATGAAGGGCAATTACTCGAAAGTGATCAAGTTACAGGGACTATTAATGAAGTGATAGATATGGATTTTTAAACTGTAAAGTAGCGGATGTTCTGCTACTTTTTTTCGTGCTTAAAAACTGCAAACTTAATGAATGCTTGCTATCTATAAAGCTATAAAAAAATCCTATTCAAATTTCTGAATAGGATTTTTTATAGAAAGTTTCGTCTTTGTCTTGTTCTTGAACTAATGTATTCTTAGCAAATAAAAGGGTAGGGGTGAAATGTTAGTGAATATTGTATTAATTATTTTCCGACTTTAATCGTACGGTAGTTTTTATTTCCAGCTTTATCTATCGCGTAAACCTTTAAATACGTATTCGCTTTCTGAGTTTTTATAGCTACTGAAAATTTGCCATTTGAATAAACCGACCCTTTGCCAATAAGTGTACTTCCTCTATAAATTTTCACTGTCGCGTATTTTTCGGCGCTTCCAGTTACAATTTTAGATTTAGAAGTGACTTTATTAACACTTTGAATAGCTGGTGGCGTCTTATCTACGACTTTTAAACTCTTCGATGCACTTACATTTCCTACTTTATCTGTAGCAGTTACACTAATCGTTGTTCCGCTTTTTTGCTTCGAAATTGTAAATTTGTAGGTGCCGCTTGCTGACGCTGTTGTACTTTTTTGGTACTTGTTGTTGATAGATAATTTAACTGTTGAGATATGTCCACCAAGACCGGCACCATACCATCCGCAAATTACACCTTCTGTAATCCCTTGCTCGGTGTACCAGGGTGCATTAATTACCTCGACTCGTTTACCCATTATTGATTCTTCCTCTTCCAGCCGTAGAATCAGTATTGACGGTACGAAAACATTTTCATTCTCTGTGGTGAAGCGCAGATTTTTGCGCTTAATGGTTGGTTAACGGGTGGGTTAGAAGCGAGCATCATGAAGTGGAAATCACAATCACATTCTTAAATTAAGAAAACAGCCTTTGAATTAAAAAATGGAAAAGCACTCTCTTGACAAAGTATCTCTGATTAAATACAATATTTCTAGAAATACTGAAATAAGAATTGCTGAAAGGAGGTTTTTAGGGGTGAATGATGATATTGCAGTAAAAGTCTATAAGGCACTAGGTGAATCGACTCGTTTACAAATCGTGAAATTACTTGCGGGGCGATCAGAGTTAGCTTGCCTGGAAATGGCAAATCAATTAAAAGTCCCTGCCAATTCAACATTGACTCATCATTTAAAACCATTACTCGATTGCGGATTATTAGTAGTTCGCAGAGAGGGAACCTTCAGATATTACAGTTTACAACGAGAAGTCCTTGCACAATACGCTCCCGCTTTACTTTAGTGTTAAAGCGGAATAATTTTAAATTAAATTTCAGTATTTATAGAAATACCGAATAAATGAAATGGACGGGGGAAAATGTATGGGTCAAATTAGCAAAGAAACAAATTCTTGGGGAAATTTAAAAAATGGTTTAGAAAGTAAATTGTTTGAACCGGTAAAAATCGGAGCTTGGAATTTACGCTGTCGTATTGCAATGGCTCCTTTAACAAGATCCTTTGCAGATGATCAAACGGGGGTAGTAGGAGAGGATATTGTTGAATATTACCGAAAACGTGCTGCCGATGGAGTTGGTTTAATCATTTCAGAAGGAACGGTCATTAGTCATCGTGGAAAAGGCTATCCTGGAATTCCAGGCATTTATTCAGATGAACAAATTAAGGGATGGAAAAAAGTAACTGATGCTGTGCATAAAGAGGGAGGAACAATGATCGCTCAAATATGGCATGTTGGTCGTTTATCTCATCACGAGCTTGCTGGAAATCTGCCTCCTCAAGCACCATCAGCTATTCCAGCTGAAGGACTTGTCTCTCGTTTCCGTAAGCCATATGATGTTCCTGAAGAAATGACAATTAAAGATATTAATGAAGTAATCAATCAATATGCGCAAGCTGCAAAAAATGCAATAGCAGCAGGTTTTGACGGTGTGGAAATTCACGGTGCCCACGGCTACTTAATTGACCAATTTAATTCAGATATAACAAATCATCGTACAGACGAATATGGTGGTGACCTTGCTCAAAGATTAACGTTTATGAAGGAAGTAATTAAAGCAGTTATTGACGCAATCGGTACAGAACGAACAATGATCCGATTCTCTGCTCATAAAGCAGATATACCAAATTACATGTGGGAAGATCCAGAAATGGCTATTCGTACATTTGTTGAGGCATTTAAGGAAGCGGGTGCAACAATGATTCACCCATCGATTATGCAATTTGATCGAGTGCTTGCAGAGGGAAAAACGATGCATCAATTAGTCCGAAAATACTGGGACGGTGTCATTATTGGGGTGGGTACATTAAATCCAGAAATGGCGAATCAGGCGATTGAAGAAGGAATCATTGATGTCGCTGCTTTCGGACGTCCATTCATTTCTAATCCTGATTTTATTCATCGTTTGAAAAATGGTATAGAATTGGAAGAATACGATGTCAAGAAGCATCTTAATACATTAATTTAAAGCACTAGAATAGAATGAAGCTTATATAGCTTCTATCTTTTGTATATTATTTCAGTATTTATAGAAACATAGAAATTAATAGTGATAATGAGGAGAAAATTTCACATGTCAAATACAGTAAAGATTTATATTTTAGCATTGATAAGTTTTTTAGTTGGTACTTCACAGTACATCATCTCAGGTATTTTGGATAAAATGGCAGATGCTCTAGGAGTGTCAATTGGGGCGGCTGGTCAATTAATTACAGTCTTTTCATTAGCCTATGCAATCGGTACACCTATATTAATGGTGTTAACGGCTAAAATGGAAAGACGTAAATTACTGATCTATTCGTTATTTGTTTTTATTGTAGGAAATTTACTTTCAGTGATAGTTCCAGGATATGGATTATTTATGATTACTCGCATTATAATGGCCTTAAGTACTGGGGTAGCGGTCGTTACCGTTTTAAGTATCGCAGCAAAGATCGCACCTGCTAATAAAAAAGCAAGTTCAATTGCAACAGTTGTCATGGGATTTACCGCATCATTAATCATTGGCGTTCCGATTGGACGTTTTATTACATCTACCTATGGCTGGAAATTTGTATTTATCGGTATAGCATTATTAGTGTTACTTGTCATTTTTATTGTTTTAAATACAATACCAAAAATGAATGGTGATGCTTCAATCCCTTTAACGAGACAAATTGCTATGTTCAAACAACCAAAAATTGCGTTAGCATTATCAATCACCTTCTTTTTAATGACAGGGTACGGGATTATTTTTACTTATTTATCTCCATTCCTTGTAAATACTGTAGGTATGAGTGATCATCTTATAAGCATTACTTTACTTGTTCTTGGAGTTGCAAGCTTATTTGGTTCTAAACTAGGTGGCTTAAGTGCAGATAAAAGAGGCGTAATTTTCACATTAAAAAGAGGGTTACTTGTAAACGTAACATCTTTAGTCGTACTTTTATTTGTATCACATTCAATTATTGCAGTATTTATTATATTGACAGTCTGGTCATTTGCAGGCTGGTCATCAGGTGCAACTCAGCAATATAATTTAGCAACGATATCACCTGAATCCTCAGATGTGTTGCTGGGTCTGAACCAGTCAATGATGCAATTAGGTTTTGCGGTTGGTGCAGGTTTAGGTGGAGTAATTGTGGGGCAAATATCATTAACTTCAATTCCTTGGTTCAGTGCGTTAAGTGTTATGTTTGCAAGTATTACAACCTTTGGATTATCACGTTTGTTAAATAATAAAAAGGTAGTCGAGCAAGTTTTTACGGCACATGAGCGAGCTTGATCAAATTGGGGCGGTATACGCACATATCGAAAGAATCGTTAATAAACCAAGTTGAGAAGTACTCCGCATTAAATCAGATAACTGGAAAGCTTAATAAAACGATAAATTCATTGCGTCACCTAAACGGTGGCGTATTTTTTATTTAACAATATTTAAGTTTAAGGAATATGATAAAAGAGGGGGTGAAGAAGGATGTCCAATTTTTTGCAGGGTTCTTATGTATCAGTTCATTTTAATGACGGGACAGTAATAGAATTAATATTTATTTCGTTACATGATTCTTATTTTATGGGAATCAATAACTTTGGACATACGACTTTAGTACCTTTTGCTAATGTTAAGTACATCGAAAGTTAAAATTTTTTAACGCGTTCTAATGAAGAGAGGCGTTTTTATTTTATATTCATATAGAACGTTTGTTCGTATATAATAAGAACGAAGGAGATGACCAATATGACAATTCGTGACCGAGGTATGAAGAAATGGCAATTTGCGTTTGGTATGCCGGAGCTAATAAAGGGTCAGCGTGATTTGTGGCGCGACCAGGAACGGATAGTAAAGCCGATTGTCGACGTCTATGAGCTCGAAGAATTCGACCAGCGGATATCTTACGCTATGGAATACAATTTTGCGGTGATTATTACAATATGGTCGGACGGATTCACTTCGGATATAAATGGGCGGATACACTATTTGGATCCTATTACACATCAGCTGCGGGTTGAAGCGGAGTCAGGAGAGTTTCACCGGATTAATTTTGATGATGTTATTGGAGTGGTTGTCGTGGATTAGCCGGACATCGCTCCACGAGATAAGCGTGGCTTTAAGGTTCATAGTTGTTCCTCCTTTAAGGCGCAAAGTTTTCAAAACTGCTTGAAACTTGCGTGCAAGGGTCTGATGGGTCCGATTCCAACACAGTCTTGCCAACTCAGTTATATCAAGTGTTCTAAGATGATTTTAGAAAATGGTTCTTTGTCCGAAAATAGGTAAATATTACATAGATTGACACAAGTTTAACTTACATACTATTTACTTAATGAGCTATTCAAATTGCTGGGCGGTTTAAAAACGCCAAATTTTCAAAAGTAATGCACTTCTCCACTTTTATTTCCAGATTGCTACAAAAAAATACGATGCAATAAGAAATTCACTTCTTATCACATCGTATTAATTATTTTCCGACTTTAATCGTACGGTAGTTTTTATTTCCAGCTTTATCTATCGCGTAAACCTTTAAATACGTATTCGCTTTCTGAGTTTTTATAGCTACTGAAAATTTGCCATTTGAATAAACCGACCCTTTGCCAATAAGTGTACTTCCTCTATAAATTTTCACTGTCGCGTATTTTTCGGCGCTTCCAGTTACAATTTTAGATTTAGAAGTGACTTTATTAACACTTTGAATAGCTGGTGGCGTCTTATCTACGACTTTTAAACTCTTCGATGCACTTACATTTCCTACTTTATCTGTAGCAGTTACACTAATCGTTGTTCCGCTTTTTTGCTTCGAAATTGTAAATTTGTAGGTGCCGCTTGCTGACGCTGTTGTACTTTTTTGGTACTTATTGTTGATAGATAATTTAACTGTTGAACCTGCCTCAGCTTTTCCTGTAACCGTAGTAGAAAGATCTGACACACTATTCATTGAAGGAATAGCTGGTTTAGTCTTATCAATTGTAAAGATGATTTTCGTTGTGTTACCTTCTTCATCTTTAACAACTAAAGTGTATGTACCGCCTTTTTTAATTGTTTGACCTTTTGTAAAGGGAACACCATTCAATATAGCAGTACCTTCATCAAAAGAGATTGTCACATCTTTATTATAAGCAGCATTATTTTTGACTCCAGTTACAATTGGAGCAACAAAATCTTTCTTTTTGGCGACATAGGCAGAAGCTATATAACCTGAAGATTTACCATCGGTTGATGTTACATGGAACCAATTAAAAACGTTTTGGCTATCTTTATCTGGTTCTCCTGTATCTAGTTCTTCTGTATATTTGAAATCTCCATCCAAAATAAAAGTCTTATTTAAAGGTTGTGTTGTTCTCTTTGATGACGTATTAGCCTGTTCTCTTAATGGTGCTCCATCTCTTGTTACTCTTACTATTTCACCTTTTTTCAGTAAATAAACAGATTCATGAAGTTCATTAGGTAAAACATATTCTAACTTATTAAACTTAATATTTGCGCTACTGTTGGAATCATAACTAAAATCATCATACTCAAATGGAAAATTAGCTAGAGTTGTGTTACTTAAGAAGCTTTGTACTTTAATATTTTTAAAGACATTATCTTGATAAGTATCCCAATTTCTAGACCCGTCACTACGTTTTATTGGACTATTTACCGGCACAGTTCCGTTGTATGCCATAACTGGAAAATACCAGTTTTCAATTGCTTCTCTTCCAGTACCTTTTATCCCAGGCAATTTTAAAGCTTCTAACCAACAGTACTTTTCATTTAAAATATTTACACCTTGATTGATATTATAAATAATATCTCTTTTAAGTCTTTCTGGATCTGGGTCAGTATCAGTTACTTGCATAATTCCATATCCTTTACCATCAGAAACGACCTGACCGTTTTCAAACTGTTTCCAACCAGAAGATTCTTTCTCAGCGATCCCTTTCACAACTTCAGGTGGTATATTCTTACTTAATGCTGCATTCGTTAACAAACAATTAATTTGTTGAAAGTTTGGATTTTCATTCGGTTTAATATCACCCATTGGTAAACATTTTTTAGACCAATCCATTTCTTCTGCTGAAGCTTTTCCAGCAACTAAACCAACAGAAAGAGTTGCTAATAAACCTACTTTTAATAAGATTGCTTTCAATATTCCACTTCCTAATCTTTAAAAATATTTGTCTATTTCTCTATTGTATCACTTTTTTAATATTCTAAAATCAATTAAAATAGCAGAAAAAGTGACTCAGAAAATCGTCAGCGGGTGGTTTATTATTAAATTGCCTGATTAATATAAATTGGGGGATTGAGATGAGAAAGTATTTATTAACATCAGCACTCTGTTTAGGAATAATGGTTGTAATTTATTTTTTGGCATTGCGCCCTACGAGACCTACAAAACCTACAATTTCTGCTCGTCCTAATGTGCCAAGTACATCCTTGGAAGAAAGAATCTGTGAAAAAGTAACGGTACAATTTGGAGATTGCAAAAAAATCCTTTTGTTCGATACGAATTCAAATTTAGTTTTTGCTGAAAGTAGTTCAGGAATCATTCCTGTGCTTACCAATAAAGGGTTTACTGACTTTAAAAAGTTTATTTTTCCAATGATGGATTTCCAGGAGTTTAACGAAGAGAAAGAGGAGAATGGACCAATAGACTGGAGAGCCAAAAATAATGTTCAAAAGAATTTTTCCATTATATATGGATTTGCCAGAGATGATGCAAAGACCATAATAATTAATAGTGAAGGCAATATACAGCCAAACAGGTTTTTCGTCAGGGATAACTTGTGGGTATGGTATGTTACTTTCCAGAAAGATAAAGTTAAATTGCCAGTTAAGGTAACCGTTTATGATGTAGATGGTCAAATTATTTTTGGAGGAAACGAAAATAAATATTGAAGGTTGAAAAAAGGATGGGTACTATATACCAAAATTAATTCGCTAGGCTAGCAGGAGTAACAGATCACATATCTACGGAATATTTGTGTTAAAAAATATTGCTAATCCAAAAGTCATATGATAATAAGAGGTAAGCGTATACAGAACGGAGTGCAACTGTTAAATCAGGCAAAACCGATTACCTTAGAAAGAGGTAGGGTTTTGCCTTTTTCTATTATCGGAGGTAATAAAGTGAAAATTGGGAAAATATTACTCATTTACTCGAATCTCTGTACCTAAGAATAAAGAGAGGATACTAATTTCTCTTTCTCGATCACGCTTAAAATATTTAAACTGAGAAGGGGAGAGGGAGAGGTTCATAATCTCCTTTTATATTGATAACCATTCAATGTCTGTATCACTAATTAACAGGAATCTAGTAAATAAATTAGGTTATAAATTTTTCCTTCTTTATTTATACACTAAAATGATCTATCAAGATTTGAAAAGGTAGGTATAGTATTACTTTACAACAAATCAAAAAGCAGATAAAAACTTGGAAAATTAAACTAAGAATAAAGAACCACCAGTCTTGGATTGGTGGTTTTAAATTTGTTAAATTCTCTTATTCAAATTAAAAAATCTTCTTACAGGTGAAAATTTCTTATGTTGGTGTCGAAGGTGCTCTTTGTCCATTTGGATGTATTTCCTAGTCGTTTAATATCTCTCCATTCGGCAATATCTTATAATCGTATGATGCCAAGATAGAATCTTTACATTTGATGACATATGCGAAGATGAACATACAAAAGCCCGGGAAATGCTTATAGAAGTGAATCATCCAGTGGCAGGAACAATGAAAATACCGGGAAATCCAGTAAAATGTGGTAAGAATCCTAAACAGCCGTTGCAAAGCAAGAATCATTGAAATAGATAATCTCTGAAAGGATTTTGTTACCCTGAATTTTCTCAAAAGTTTCTCTTGCTTCTCTTTCTGTGTCAAACTCAAACATAATAGTATGTTCTTTTGAATGGACAGTAATTACCCACATTAATAAAATCCCCCAATTAAAAGATAAATTTTTACCCCTGTTTTGTGAATGGATAAGTGACTTTAGAAGTGATTAAAGCTAGTAGGAGTTTGGTTATTTCTAAAAAGGATGATTATAACATCCTCATGTCGATTGTGATTATTACGATTTATTGACATTTTTGTATTTCGAGATTCATACTTTACCTAGATTCCCCCTACTGGAGGAGGCGAGTGTTATTCCACAAACGGGCCATTTAATAAAATAACTTACTTTAAAGGAAACTGGATATTTATGTTGAAATACAGATAAGAGCCATTTTATATCAATGTTATTTTCCATTGGCAATTATTTTGGTGTCAACTTTTTTCTCTATATCGCTCAGTTTACTTTGATTTGATAAAATCTCACGTTTATTTTTTTCAATCATTTTTTGTAATGTACTGCTAATCTTTTTCATAGTATCATCTCTTTTCAACATACAGATTTTAATAAATATGTCATAATTCGTTAAATGCATACAAGATATTATTGAGGTTTTAATAGCCTTCAAAGTTTTGTGCCTTAAACAAGTGCGACAAGTGCGGGGGTCCTTTTTTCGTTTATGTATCTAGCATGCTTAACCGAGAATTGGAAAGCAGAAAAATAGTAAACAAACCAACAGTTCAATTATTAATTATTCCATCCAATTATTAGTCATATAGTTATTATGTATTTCTTTAAAGTCATCCTCATGCATAGAAGGTAAGTTAATATATAAAAGAGTATAAATAACTGTAGTGAAGTATATTGATAAAAAGATATTTTCCATGACAGATACCCCATTTTAGTCTTCAGATTTTTATATCAAAAAAAGATTTTACTGTTTCTTTGGAAAAACTGTATTTATCAATCACAATCATATTATATAAGCAGTTTTTTAAGTTCTAATGGATTTTATGTAAAGGTTTATTAAATATTAATTTAATTGACTGTGGCGTAGCTGATTGGGTTCAATCGTTTTTATTTTTTTGATGTACTTAACACACTTCCTGAAATTAAGCAAATAACACCTGCTACTTTAAGTGCAATTCTTCTCAATCAATTGAAAAAAAATCATTCCTTTTGAAGAGTGTTACTACCCATTGCTAAATACAAACACCTTATATTTAAGGTGTTTTTCGTTTCTTATTCGTCTTCCTTTTAACTCGAATTTCCTTATATAAAATTATTTCTGATATCTTTCCCAGTCGAATAAAAAATATAGTTTATGCTCGGATACTATTAGTTTTGACATATTTTTAAAATTAAGCTGCGATTATTCATAAAATAATCCAATTATAGTTTATTTGTAATAAAATCCTAATACTTTTTTGCTATAGTAAAGCTGAAATTACCTTTTCTTATACAAAGTAAGATTTAGTCTTAATTTATGATACATAACTACTAAAAATTTTTTAGAAATTAATAAAGAGGAGGAAATGATGTTTAAGAAAATTGTAAAATCCTATGATTATACTTTAATTATTGCGATAACTTTATTATCTCTCTTTAGTTTAATCATGGTCTATAGTGCGAGCATGGCTACTGCTGTAGAAAGATATGGAGTTTCCAGTGATTATTTCTATCAGAAACAAAAATTATTTTTACTATGTGGTGCTTTTTTCTTTGTTATTACTGCCTTATTCCCTTATAAAGCCTTGAAAAGCAAAAAAGTACTTATAACGATTGTTTTTTCATCCATTTTTATCCTAATGGCTCTTTTTCTCTTTGGACATGTGGCTGGAAATGCACAAAGTTGGTTTAAAATTGGACCGTTTAGTATTCAGCCGGCAGAATTTGTTAAGCTTTGTGTGATTATTTATTTATCTGCACAGTATGCTAAAAAACAGGAATATATAAATGAATTTAAAAAAGGGGTTATACCTCCTTTAGTTTATTTAGGAGTAGTTTGTATATTAATTGCCATTCAACCGGATTTCGGTACAGTTGAACTTATTTTATTATTTTCTGGAGCTATCATTATTTCTTCTGGAATCAATATTAAAAATTTATCGAAACTAGGTACACTTGGTGTTATAGTACTGTTACCATTTTTTCTTCTTTTTTATAATAAAATTTTCACATCAACTCGAATGAATCGTTTTGAAATTTTAAAAGATCCATTTAAGTTCCAAGAAACCTCTGGATACCACCTTGTAAATTCATACATAGCAATTGGTAATGGTGGAATAAATGGATTAGGATTGGGAAAAGGGATCGAAAAGCTTGGTTATTTGCCAGAATCACATACAGACTTTATTATGGCTGTTATTGCTGAAGAGTTAGGAATATGGGGTGTTGGTTTTGTAATCATTACATTAGCGTATATAGTGTTAAGAGGGATTTATATTGCATTGCAATGCAAAGATCCATTTGGAAGTTTACTTGCTATCGGTATTTCAAGCATGATCGGCATCCAAGCTTTTGTTAATCTTGCTGGGATCTCTGGTCTCATCCCACTTACTGGTGTCCCCCTACCATTTGTCAGTTATGGAGGATCTTCTCTGATTCAATTAGCAATTGCTGTAGGAATTTTAGTCAATGTTTCAATGTTTGTTAATTACGAAAAGAAGTATAAAAAACAACAGAAACAAAACGTTGAAAATAATGTTAATAGGAAAAATATTTATTATCTTACAAAATAAAGTGGACATATTTTTTGTCTACTTTGTTTCTATACGGATCTTTATAGGGACGGTAACTGAGATGTTTCCCTCCTATCCGACAAAAGCAACAAGTTTAGGATGAGATAGTACGATGCTAAAATTGATAATGTGAAAAGCTTAGAGGCGAAGTATTTATTCACTGGAAATTTCCTTTTGAATTTCAATCCAAAAGGTTTCAACTTAATCAAAGGTTCTGAAATCAGAATGAAGATTTGAAGCTGTTACACGCTTGAACAAACCGTTCCGTCTGAGAACGCGTTTATTGTAGATACTGTTGAGAGATTAATGGGGCAGGTTACATTAATAGGAAGTGAAAAAATAAATGACAAAAATTTAAAAAGGGCACCCGAATGGGTGTCTTCTTTATTAATCAAATATTAATGTTAATTTATAAAACATTTTTTTGTTAAGGGAAAATTAATTTTGAAATTTTAGAATTTAGAAAAAGATAAATGGAGGTTTTTTATTGATTAAAATTTTTGATTACTAATTCCCCTTGTAAAAGACTTGTTAAATTTGAATGTTGAGAGGGTGATAGCATGTTAAATGATCTTGAACTAAAGCTTTTATTTGTTCTTTATAAATTAAAATATAACTATGATCAGCCGATAATATTTAAAGATCTAGGATTTAAAAATAATGGTCAGGCTATACCTCATCTAAATAAGCTTTGTAGTCTTGAGTATATTGATTATGACGTTGGTCAAATAATTAATACTGTTGAAGGAAATCATGAAAAAATTCAAGTATGGTCTGGAGAAATTGATTTACTTGATAAAGGATATCAAGAAGTTCAAAAACTTTTATAAAAGTCTCTCATTCGAGTGACTTTTTTATTTTTCCTAAAAATAGGGAAGTGAGTATTTGGCACACAAAATTGTTCAGGGAGACAATGGGGTAGAAATAAACATACCTATTTTCACAAAAAAATGAATTTTAATTAGACACGAATTTCAATTAACATTAGAAAAATGAGGGGAAGATTATGTCTTAGTGCTTTGAATAAATTAAGCTTTAGTAGATTAAAGGGAAACTAACAACTGTCGATGGGTTAACTGCGTATTCCACGTTTTTTTATAAGGTTCCAATTCCTCTATATAGTACAGCAAGCAGAGATTTCTGCAATCGATTACATCTGTCTTTACTTTTCGTAAGGAAGAGCTTTTGGCACGATAAGAAACTAGGGGATTAATCAAAAAAGTAAATATCTTCTTTCCTCGAAAAACTGGGTACCCCTGGTACTTCTTACAGTGTCATAGCTTCGCTTGTTATATGAGATAATGGTCACAACCAGCCAAAACATGTTTAAGCAAGTAGGGGGCGAACTGTTTAGTTGACGGGATCATTGTCCCACGGGCAGGTACGTTCTACCCCGGCTTACGTAATAATAAAACCAAATAAAAAATGATCAATCAGAAATATCTGGCTGATCTTATAATACGAACGGGAATGTTAATTTCATAGTCTTTGCCTTCCGTAATATCACTCGGTTCAGCTTTTTCTGATTTACCTTTCTTCAGAAAAAATAACAATTAACTTGCTTAAGTTCCAGCCACATTGCCATTAGGTGGCTTTGTCTTATTTAGCTAACTGCTTCAGTTGAACAAGGAATTTATACTATGTCTATTGAAATAGTAATACTAAATAAGGTTTTTTAATATTCCTAAAGTATATTTTAACGGTTAATTTATTTTCTTATTGCGGAGGGGTTTTATTGCAAACACTTTTTAGATATAACTGGATGGTAAGAGAAGACTGGTATCGTTGGTGTGAAGAGTTAAGTGAAGAAGAGCTTTTGCAAAACCGAACGGGTGGAATGGGAAGTATATTGCATACACTATTCCATATTGTTGATGTCGAGTGGAGCTGGATACGTCTCTTACAGGGTAAAATTGACTTTCAGGAGAGTTTCGATAATTATAAAAGCTTGAACAAGGTTCGAAAATTGGATGCAGAATTTCATTTAGAAGTAGAGAACTTTGTGAACAACTGGGATGCTAGTATGGAAAATCAATTATTTTACGATACCCTGCCAAATGGAAGAATTGTAACGGATACTTGGGGTGAAGTTATGCGACATGCCATTGCTCACGAAATTCACCATATAGGACAATTATCAATTTGGGCAAGAGAATTGGGAAGAAAGCCAGTTTCTGCAAACCTTATCGGTCGGGGTCTTTCCTCTCATTCGAAAAAATAATTCAAATAGATATTTAATTTATTCAGTTTCTGTTCATTAACGGATGCGATGCTCTAAAGTGGCATCGCCTTTTCCATTGTCTAATGACGGGACTGGTTTATGGAGCAAAAAAGTGTTTGTGAAGCTTTGTACTTAAACAAACAGGTGCGTTTCTACAATAGTGGAGACGCATTTTTTCTTATTGAAGTAACGGGGCAGGTTAGTGGAATAAGGAAAAAATACCCAATCTTATTGTGTAATCATAAAAATGGGGTGATTTTGATTTGGAGAACGTTCCAAATGTACGAAAAATATTACTTGATGAAGAAATAGATGAACAGGAATTTGTTGAAATAATCTCACACATTTACAAGAAAGACTGTTACATTTATGTAGTTATTCCTGAATGTGAACAAGAACTACTCAATGAAGTTTCAAATGACTTTATTGAAGTTAATAAATTCCCATTACCAAGGTTTTTTCCAAAGGAAATGGGCTTATTAGGGTATATAAATGACAGTCAAAAAAGATACATTTATGAGTTTTATTTACGGTCTACTACAATGGACTATCTGGTTTTTTCCGAGACTGATGTATCAGAACAATTAAGGAAAATAACAAAGAATAACTTGGACATTTTCAAAATGTTTGAGGTAAATAAAATACCCCATCTAACCATTGGTCCCGACGGTCAATGGCTTAATGTAGTTCAGTTTTGATTCGAGAATCTTCTTCAAGTAACGGGTGCAAGAGTTAAAGAGGGAACTGCTGCAGTACCCTTTTCTTGTTGCGCTAACGGCGCAGGATAGTTTAACAAGGAAATGGATTTATATGGTAAAGTGAATGCAAAGATGTGTTTAATCAAATTTCTAAAGAAAAGAGGTGAAAAAATTGGAAGTGGGCGACTATTTTCCTTTGGTACCTTTATTAGTTGTTGTTGCTGTTGTACTACATCGCTCAAGAGTATTTCCTGATATTGTTAAATATATTGGTTATGGATACTTCTTTGTACTTACGTTGGTATTCATCATAGTGAGAGAAAGAATTAGTCACCTTTATGAACATCCTCCTATTCCTGATATTTATTGGAAGAAAAATTCAGATTGGTCTGATATAGGGCTTTTACTATATTTAGTGCCAACAGCAGTAATATTTCTAATCTTATGCTTTTCTTGGTTTAAAAGAGAGAAAGACTTTAAAGGAAAAATTCTTATGTCTCTTTTCTTTGTAGCTGGAATGGGATTGCTTTTCGTTTATGCTTTTTTCTTTAGTATGACTTTGGGATATAGTCCGTAAAATAATTTTCTTAAAGGAACGGGTGCTATACTTGAACAATGGGGGTCACTGCGACTGCCCTTTTTTTGTTGAACTAAAAGGGCAGGTTATTGGAATAAGGAGTTGGTTATGAATGGCGCATTTGACACAAAAAGCGACGCAAAAAAAAACGGAATAGTAAACGCAAAAAATATCAAAGAAATTGCTTTGATGTTTTAAAAACCTTTTCCATTAACAAATAGATATTTTATTAGATATTTTTATTATAAATCGTTTCTTGCCATCTGTGATAACCATAAATAATTATCGACAAAGAGACAAAGAGAACAAATCTGCCCCAAGGAGTAATGTTTATTAGTTGGTAAATTTTTAATTTATCTTGAAACAAATAATGAATGGGGAAAATCGCAAACATAAAGTCTAATATTAGATTTGTTATCATATACACCCAAAATTTCCTATATGTATAATAAAAAATCCAAAGAGTTATTATCAAAAAAGCTCCTAAAATTCCAGGCATAAAAAAATGTTTGAACCATGGTATTATTGTGACTTTTACAATCCAATGCTTTTGATTGTAAGCTATAACATTATAAAGAAGCATTAAAAAAGACGCAAAAATAGATACAGGCATAAATCGCTTTATATCGTCCTTCTTTAGAAAAAACAAAGAGAACCAAGGAGCAATAAGAATAGTCCATAATACAATTTTATTTATCATATTGCAGCTCCTTCTAAAAGTATGAAGTTAATATTTGTTTTTTTAGGAGTGTATATTCAATAAATTTCTTAAGTTATGAAAAGAATGCTTAAAGTCACACTTCGAATAAAATGTGCAGTAAATGAGTAAATAGTTCTTGTTAAACTAAAGGGGCAGGTTAGTGGAAGAAGGATTTCTTAATTCTTTTATAGAATAACAGTTAATGGTAGTAATTAACGTGCAAATTCTAGGAGAAGAATTATGGAAATATCATTGATTAGACATGGAAAATCACAACTAACTGAAAATGATAAAATAACTTGTTTGGAATTTAAGCAGTGGGTTGATAAGTATGATTACAACGGTGTGTTTGAAGAGTCAACATTTCCCTCGGCAACCCTTGAAAAAGTTGCAACTGCAAATATTGTTATTACGAGTGATTTAAAAAGGGCTGTTGATTCTGCAAGATTATTAAATCCAGTAACGGAAATCATTACTGACCCTTTATTCCGAGAAACGGAGTTACCTTCTAATTCATCCCAATTATTTAATGTGAAATTAAAGCCCAATATCTGGGCAATTGTATTAAGAATACTATGGTTCAGTGGCTATTCAAACGAGTGCGAGTCTCTGAATCAAGCAAAATTTAGGGCAAATAAGGCATCGCAACAGCTAATTGATTATGCTAATGAATATAAATCGGTAGCTTTAGTTGGACACGGTTTTTTTAATATGTTAATTGCTAAAGAGTTACAGAAAAAGGGTTGGAAAGGTACAAGAAAAAGGGATGCAAAGCATTGGAATTGTATGTCATTTAAGCTGTTCAACTAAAGGGTACAGATGTTCAACAAAAGGTCGCTGCTGCGACTTTTTTTCTTCTTCAACTATCTGGCAGGTTAGTTCAAGTACAATATTTCATAATTATAGAAAAAGCCAATCATCCTACTTAGGGGTAGCGTCAGCAAAACGCGAATTTACAACATTAAGAAGTCTAAGAAGATAAAATGTTTGAATTAACCCAAGCTAAGAATCGTTTCTCTGTGGCATAAAGTACCTTTCAGGGATGACATATTGCGAAACTCCCATTTTTCACCTTATGGCACACTCTTTTCTGACATATCAGGTCTGTCATAATGCATCTTTTTGACAGTTGCCATACATGAAAAATACTTTATATTACTGTTGTTGTTTAAAAACGTTAGTCATTTTATTACATTTAGGGCTATTTAATGGAGTAAGGCTCTCAAACGAAAAACACCGACCTGCTTATAGTCGGTGTTTTGTTTACAGCGCCTAGGAGAATCGACTTCCTAACCTCATCGCTGCTTGCAATGTGCTCTCCCGCCTTTGGAAGTTTCACTGCTCTGAATGAATCATCTGCAAGGGTTTCAACGTCCTTTGCAGAAGGTTCTTTTTTCAGTAAGAAAGTAAAGTAAGGCTAAAAGAGGCATAACAACTCCAATTAGAGATGTGAAACTCCAGCCGCCATGGGCATAAGACCAACCGCCCAAAGAAGAGCCAATTGCTCCGCCAATGAAAAATATAGACATGAAAAGCCCGTTCAGTCGGCCTCTTGCTTCACTCCCCAATGAATAAATCTCCCGCTGTCCAAGTACTAGATTTCCCGATACGGCCGCATCCAGCATAATAGCGGCAAGAATGAGCAATATGAGAGCTGTTGTTGAATGGCCTTGAAAAATATATGCCAGCAAAAACGACAAGGTGGCAATAAGCATTGCCAATCCGGTCAAAAATCGGGTCCAACCCTTATCGGCAAGTCTTCCAGCTATAGGTGCTGCTATCGCGCCTCCCATACCTACCAATGCAAACAAAGCGATGCCTTGCTGGGACATTCCGAAATCATCCACCAATCGTAAAGGAACCACAGTCCAAAACAGGCTAAAGGCTCCAAATAAACAAGCTTGATAAATACCCCGGCGGCGTAATATAGGCGTTTGTTTTAAGAGGGCGCCTAAAGAGATAATTAATTTACCGTAGTTTATCGTAGGTGAAGGTCTACGCTCAGGGAGAATACGTGACAACAGAACCGTCAATAGAGCGATAACAATTGCCGACAAAGCAAATACTGTTTGCCATCCCCAAATGCTGGTTATAAAGCTTGCCACCGGCCTGGCAAACATTATCCCAAGTAAGAGTCCACTCATCACGTTTCCAACCACGCGACCGCGCTGTTCTTCAGACGCTAAATGGGCGGCATAGGGAACTAGTATTTGGGCTACCACAGATCCCAGTCCAATAAACAGGGACGCAGTCAGGAAAGATAGCGCATTGCGGGCGAAAGTTGCCGCAAGCAATGCACATACCACAACAATTAGTGATACTGCCACGAGACGTCGATTTTCAAAAATGTCACTAAGCGGTACGATAAACAGCAGCCCTACAACATAACCGATTTGTGTTAAGGTAACAATTAATCCTGCTGCTGCCGAAGAAAGACCTATAGAGACACTAATAGGTCCTACCAGAGTTTGCGCATAATAAAGATTAGCAACGATAAGACCACATGCGGATGCTATCAGAAACATAATCCAGCTTGAAATGCGTTTACCCTCTATAATTTGATTCGTTTTCATTGTAATCCTCCCCCATTTTCATTTTTTATTTGTGTGGCAGGGCAAGCAATATTCAGTACTGCCATCGCAAATTAAATAATGAACGTATAGTTTAGAAATTCATATTCCAATAATATACTGAACGTACAGTTTTGTAAATACCCATTTTTTCTTTTTGTTAAATATTTAGTATAATGAACGTATAGTTTTTATTGTAAAAGGGGAGGATTTCGAATGAATGCCAAAAGAGGACGTCCACGTAATGTTGAAACGCAAAAGTCTATCCTTTCTGCTTCATATGATTTATTGTTGGAAAATGGCCTTGGAACAGTCACTGTAGAGAAAATTGCTGAGCGGGCAGGGGTTAGTAAAGCCACCATATATAAATGGTGGACCAACAAAGCAGACGTTGTTATGGACGGCTTTCTAGCTGCTGCTGCGGCAAGACTGCCGGTTCCCGACACGGGTTCAGTATTTAATGACATACTTATCCATGCCACTAGTTTAGCTCGGTTTTTGACCAGTCGGGAAGGTAAAATCATTAAGGAGCTGATTGGTGAAGGGCAAATGGATTCAGGATTGGCGGAGGCATATCGGACCAGATACTTCCATCCTCGCCGGCTTGAGGCTAAGCAACTTTTGGAACGGGGGGTTCAGCGAGGAGAATTGAGGGAAAATCTCGATCTCGATTTAAGTATTGACCTCATTTACGGACCAATTTTCTATAGATTGCTAGTGATAGGTGAAAATTTGGATGATGTTTATGTTGAAAATTTAGTGAAATATTCATTTACAGGAATTAACTCAATTTGAATAGATACCCTAATCTTACCCATCGGACGCTTTATTGGAGTAACGAAAAAGGTCAATTTCCCAATTTTACTGAGAAATTGGGCTTTTTATTTTTGAATTTCCTTAACGTTGTAAATTCGCGTTTTGCTGACGCTACCCCCCACTCAGGAGAATCGGCTTTTCTTTCTTTATTGGTTACTTATCTGGATAGTTGTTTTGAAGGACTAAACATGAAGTTTCTGAGTGCTCTAACTAAAAAAATTTCGTCTCTTTCTATACAATAAAATACAGATTGTGAAGAATTGTACTTAAACAAACGGGTGCAAGAGTTAAAGATTGGGTTGCTGCGGAATCTCTTTTTTCTTGTTCCACTACCATGAAAATAAGTTTCCTCGGGATTTGAAAAATGACAATACTTAAGAAAACCCTGCTCAATTGTTAAAAAAAGAGGAGAGCGTTAATTAATAAGTCTATGAATTGGTTGACTGGATTAAGGTCAGTATCAGTATTGACACTTCCTAACTATTTTCATTCTCTGTGGTGAAGCGGTGATTTTTCGCTTCATAGATGGCTAACGGGTTCAAGAGTTAAAGAGGGAACTGCTGCAGTACCCTTTTCTTGTTGCGCTAACGGGGCAATTTAGTTGAAGAAGGATTTCAATTTTTTTATGGGAAAATGAGGTAATTTAGATTACAATTAAATCAATCCCTTACAGCAAAGGTGGTTAATTTTTTATGCCAGATAAATTACTTAGTTACTTCCAGTTTCTTTTTCCTATTTTAGCAATTCTTTGTTTAATAACGGGTATTTTCAGTTCTTACACCATTCAAATATCACTTGGTTTGCTATTAGTCGGATTCTTTTTTTCAATTTACTTAGTTATTCTGAAGAAATTAATACTTTGGGGTATGATTAATATTTCGCTCACCATTTTTATAATTATTGCAGGGGTAATTACTTACTTTGGTATGATTTCATCAGGGGTATAGATTAAAAAAGACGCAAGAGTTGATTACATCAACTCTTTTCTTATTGAAGTAAAGGGTGCAAGAGTTAAAGAGGGAACTGCTGCAGTACCCTTTTCTTGTTGCGCTAACGGCGCAGTTTAGCTCAATAAGAAAAATATTCAAATCATGGTTAATTGACTGCTTCAAATTTGTTACAATTACTAACTGAGAAGTTATTAAACATATTAAGATAAACAGTAGAATGAGGTAATGCAATGACAT
>NZ_JAVDUQ010000027.1:0-84647 GCF_031456445.1 Neobacillus niacini
GCAGAATATTTACTTCTCTTTGACATAAAAAATCCCCCTAAAGTAACGACAGATTTTTGTTTTTTCATCTGTCCACTTTAGAGGGAGCATATCAAAAGCGAATTACATTGACGATTTTCATATATGGGAGGGTGAATTTGAATATCATCTCCCCGTCAGGGTGAGGTTTTCTGAAACGGATATGTTTGGACATTTAAATAATACGGTCCCATTCGTCTATTTTGAGGAGGCCCGGACTGAATATTTGAAATCAATTGGATTTATGGATCAGTGGGTAAACCCTGAAAGTAAGACGATCCCGGTGGTTGCCGATCTCCAATGTGATTTTTTACAGCAAATTTTTTTCGGTGAAAATTTAAAAGTTTATGTAAAAGCCGCTTCAGTGGGAAATTCCTCAGTTGATCTTCATTATATGGGAAAGAAAGAGGATGGTTCAGTTGGATTTGTAGGGAGAGGAACCTTGGTTCAAGTCTCAAAAACTATCGGAAAGGGTGTTCCCTGGACAGAGGAGATGAGAAATCTGCTCCTTCAACATATAATTGTTAAATAATAGCGAAACAAAATCATTTCCGGATAGTAATTGTAGTCACTACATTTGTGGAGTTCACATATGATATGGTGACTAAATATATACCCACCCCACGGTTCATAACTGGCGAAGGCAAGGAGGGTCACAATACTTGAAGGAGAATGATTATACTCACAAGCCATTACTCACCAAACGCGAACGAGAAGTATTCGAACTGTTAGTACAGGACAAAACAACGAAGGAAATCGCTGGTGAATTATTTATAAGCGAAAAAACGGTTCGAAATCATATTTCCAATGCCATGCAAAAGCTTGGTGTTAAGGGGCGTTCACAAGCGGTTGTAGAGCTCCTTCGAATGGGAGAGCTAGAACTTTAATTATGACCGGCATCCTTTTTTAGGAGGCCGGTTCATATTTTGAAAGGGAAATGATTGGTTCATGTTTCGGCTTGAAATTTCCTCGAAAAAAGTAGAAAATAAATACAAGCTTAAATGTATTAAAGAAACAAAATCGTTAAGCGCGCTTTAAGTTGAGGGGAAAGCATATTATAGGAGTGTATGATACATGGAACTCGAAAATTCACAAAAAGTGAACGGGGAAATTGTGGCGAATATCGAAAAAGATTTACGGTACATATCCGGGATTATTAAACAAAAAGGAAGAGAAATGTTAAGTAATTATAAAATTACTCCTCCCCAGTTTGTTGCCCTGCAGTGGCTTTTTGAAGATGGAGATATGACAATTGGTGAGTTATCAAATAAAATGTTTCTTGCCTGCAGCACCACTACTGATTTAGTTGATCGCATGGAGAAAAATCAACTCCTTGTCCGGGTTAAAGACCCGAATGATCGCCGAGTAGTGAGAATTCATCTGCTCGAGGAAGGCGAAAGAATTATTGATGAAGTGATAAAAAAGCGTCAAGTGTATTTGGAGGAAATCTTAAAAAATTTCACAACAGATGAGATTCTTGTGCTCCAAAACAATTTAAGTAAATTGCATCAGGATATGCGGTAAAAAATGAGGCGAGAAGTTTGAAACAACCAATAGGTGTAATTGATTCCGGCGTTGGCGGCTTAACAGTTGCAAAGGAGATCATGCGCCAGCTGCCAAATGAAAAAATCATTTATTTGGGAGATACGGCACGATGTCCTTATGGACCAAGACCAACAAAGGAAGTTAAAAAATTCACTTGGGAATTAACAACCTTTTTATTAGAAAAGCAGATTAAGATGCTGGTGATTGCCTGCAACACGGCTACAGCGGTTGCCCTTGATGAAATACGGAGGGAATTAAAAATTCCGGTGCTTGGCGTCATTTATCCAGGAGCACGGGCCGCGATAAAGCGAACGAAAAACTATCGGGTTGGCATTATCGGCACCCAGGTTACCGTAGAAAGCGGTGCTTACGAAAAGGCATTAAAATCGTTAAACAGCAGACTGTTTGTAAAGGCCCATGCCTGTCCCAAATTTGTTCCGTTGGTGGAAAGCGGCGAATACGATGGGGAGATTGCTGAAAAACTAGTTACGCAATCCCTACAGCCGATGTTAAATTTAAATTTAGATACATTAATTTTAGGATGTACTCATTATCCACTGCTAGGTCCGCTTATTAAAAAAGTAATGGGTCCTGAGGTCAATGTGATTAGTTCCGGTGATGAGACTGCAAGAGAGATCAGCGCTATCCTTCAATACAATAGCCTGCTCGAAGAATCTGAGGACGAGCCGGAGCATGAGTTTTTTACAACCGGTTCAAGAGGTATCTTTTCAAAAATCGCCTCTGAATGGCTGGCGATGCAGGTGGACAATGTACAAAAAATCAAATTATAAGATGGAGCTCCTTCTCGGGGCTCTTTTGTTTTTTAAAGATTTTTTAAAAGAATGTCCAAATTTTTTTTCGAAGACGGTCTAAATTCCCAGAAGGCTCGTATACATGGTAGTACAAACTGTCTTGGGAGGGAATTTTATGTCTAAAAATACAAATAAAGCAGTCATCCTTGTTTCGGCTATGTTTGCATCAAGCGTTCTTTTATCTGGATGTGGCTTGTTTAGTACAGAAACAGAAAAGAAAATCGACCCGCCGAAATCCGTTTCGATGGACAACTCCAAAAAGGAAAGTAAAGAAACGGTGGCTAAAACAGAAGATGCACAAAACACCATTAAAACAGAGCTATATCTCATCGATAAAAATGGCTATGTAGTGCCGCAAACAATCGCTCTGCCGAAAAAGACCTCTACCGCAACGCAGGCTATGGAATACTTAGTAGATAACGGACCAGTTGAAGATATGCTTCCAAATGGATTTAGAGCAGTCATCCCGGCAGAAACCACACTCTCTGTTAACATTAAGGACGGAGTAGCCCAAGTTGACTTTTCTAAGGAATTTAAAAACTATCAGCCTGAGGATGAGCTGAAAATTCTTCAGTCCATCACTTGGACATTAACCCAATTCGACTCCGTTAAGTCTGTGCAGTTATCCATGAGCGGGCATCCATTAACCGAAATGCCGGTAAACGGAACGCCAATCAGTGAAAACTTAACAAGATCCATTGGAATTAATATTGATACAACGGATGTAACGGACATCACCAATACAAAACCGGTAACCGTTTACTATATCGGCGGTGAAAAAGTAGGCTCATACTACTACGTGCCGGTAACACGCCGCGTTAGCAATAATATAACCGACAATATTACCGCGGCTGTAAATGAATTAATTGAAGGACCAAGCCAGAAGTCTAACCTACTTTCAGAATTTATGTCTGATGCAAAACTTCTTGAAGCACCGAAGGTAGAAAATGGACAGGTGACATTGAACTTTAATGAGAATATTTATGGAAGCTTTGAAGAAAAGGAGATTTCGCAGTCGCTGTTAAACTGTCTTGTATTATCATTAACAGAACAGCCGGGAATTGAAAAAGTGGCTATCGAGGTAAAAGGGAAAACAGAGCTCAAAAATGACCAGGGTAAAAAAATAGCTGAACCGGTAACCCGTCCGCAAAAAGTAAATACAGGTAGTTTTTAAAAAAAAAAATTTGTTATACTATATAGTGACCATAAAAGAGGTTGGCTTCCCGCCGCCTCTTCTTTATTTGGCTGGCTCCAGCGTCCTTAGCCAAGGCGCTTCCGCTTTTCTATTTGTCAGATACTTTGGTTGGCTACTGGGGAAAGCTTGATCATGAAGGAGGAAGGTTTAGTGCGTGTAGATGGACGTGAACCAATACAGTTAAGACCCATACATATTGAAACAAACTATTTAAAGCATCCGGAAGGCTCGGTGCTCATTTCTGTAGGAGATACAAAGGTGATTTGTACTGCTACAATCGAAGACAGGGTTCCGCACTTTATGAGAGGAGAAGGCAAGGGCTGGATCACAGCGGAATATTCAATGCTTCCAAGGGCAACGGAATCAAGGAACATCAGAGAATCTTCGAAAGGGAAAGTCTCTGGGCGGACAATGGAAATTCAGCGGCTGATTGGCCGTGCCTTAAGGGCAATCGTTGATTTACCGGCTTTGGGTGAAAAAACAGTATGGATCGATTGTGATGTCATTCAGGCTGATGGCGGCACCCGTACCGCTTCCATCACAGGGGCGTTTGTCGCGATGACACTTGCCTTAAATGCATTAGCCGAAAAAAGAGCGATAAAATTCCCCATTACTGATTTCTTAGCCGCAACTAGTGTGGGAATTTTAGAAGATAACACAACCATCCTGGATTTAAATTATCCGGAGGATTCCAGTGCAATGGTTGACATGAATGTGGTTATGACCGGAAGCGGCGAGTTTGTAGAATTGCAAGGTACTGGAGAGGAATCTACCTTCTCCTATAACCAGCTTCAAGAATTACTAAGTGCAGCACAAGCCGGTTTGAGCGAGCTGTTTGAGTACCAAAAAATCGCACTTGGCGGAGATATAACAGAAAAAATTGAAGAAAGAAGAAAGAAAAAATGAGAGAAGTTATTATTGCTACTAAAAACCCCGGAAAAGCAAGAGAGTTTGAGAGTATTTTTGCCAAAAGGGGAATCGAAGTTAAAACCTTATTAGATTTTTCCGAAATCCCTGATGTTGAAGAAACGGGAACGACTTTTGAAGCCAATGCCATCCTAAAAGCGGAAGCGATCTCAAATGCATTGAATAAAATGGTCATTGGGGACGATTCCGGTTTGATTGTAGACGCACTGGAAGGCAAACCTGGAATCTATTCAGCCCGATACGCTGGAGAACATAAAAACGATCAAGACAATATTGATAAAGTTCTTTCTGAGTTAAATGGTGTTCCTGAGGAAGAGAGGACGGCAAGATTTTATTGTGCACTCGCTGTAGCGGTGCCGAATCAAGAAACCATGACCGTTTCGGGAACGTGTGAGGGACGGATTTTAACGGAAAGAAAAGGGACTCATGGCTTTGGTTATGATCCAATTTTCTATGTTCCGGATTTGGGACTTGCTATGGCCGAGCTGCCTTCAGAGGCGAAAAATAAAATCAGCCACCGCGCCAACGCTTTAAAGAAACTTGATACGGTACTTGATTCCATTTTAAAAAGAGCGGATCAATAATGAGCAAAATTTTGATTGTCAGTGATAGCCATGGAATGGGTAAAGAGCTTGAAATGGTTCGGGACAGACATATGAAGGATGTCGATTTAATGATCCATTGCGGGGATTCGCAGTTAATGCCGGATGACCAAGCGATTTCAGGGTTTGTCACCGTATTAGGGAATTGTGATTTTGGCGGTTATCCTTTAGAAGTGATGGAAGAGATGAATGACCGGAAAATTTTCGTGACCCACGGGCATAAGTATTCGGTAAAGTCTTCTTTAATGAATTTAAAGTATAAGGCCCAAGAGGTAAACGCCGATATTGTTTGTTTTGGACATTCCCATATATTAGGGGCGGAAGTCGTTGGCGGAACGCTGTTTGTGAACCCTGGGAGTCTTCGCCTGCCCCGGGAGCGCTTTGAAAAAACGTACGTTATTCTTGAACTAGCTGCTGAAAAAATTAAGATGACTGTTTTTGAATTGAACGGGCGTGAACTAGCCGATTTAGCTTATGAATTTACATTGCCGAAGAGAGAATGGGGAGTATGATCTCCCCATTTCTTGCTTTAAAAAAACAGTAAATTTATTATTGACTTTTATATTTTAGAACTATATAATAAATCTTGTCTTTGATAATTGACTACGTCCCAGTAGCTCAGCCGGATAGAGCATACGCCTTCTAAGCGTACGGTCGGGAGTTCGAATCTCTCCTGGGACGCCATCTACATACCAAATGAACTTTACTCACCCAGAAAAAGGTGAGTTTTTTTGTTTTTTGCCTCATTCGTGCTAAACTAATTTTCATCAACCTTAAGGACGGTAAGCCTATGAAAAAACGGGAACGAGTTAAAAGAAAAGAGAATGTGATCTTCTTTCCCGGACTTGAACAGCGATTAACGGAAAAGGGCCTAGAAAGCCTGCAATTGAAAAAGTATGAAGACGCCATCGGTCTTTTAGAAGAGGCGAAGGAACTTGACCCCGAGAATAGCGATGTACTAATGGGATTAGTCCTGGCTTATTTTGAAGCAGGTGCCTTCCGCAAAGCAAAAAAACTTGCGAGCGAACTTTTACTAAAAGGCATCGGCGATTATTTTCAGATGGTCGATTTATATTTGACTATACTTATCCAGCTTCACGAATATCAAGAAATCGTTTCGACAATTGAAGCCCTAATGGATGAAAAAGAAATACCACCTGACAAACATGATCATTTTCTTACCATCCTGCAATTTAGCAGAAGGATGGCTGAACAGAATCAAGCAGATGTGGAAAATGTCGATCCGGAAGAAAACGGCCCGATGAACAAAAGTCTGAACCTTTTTTCCTTGCAAAACACAACCGAACAAATGCTGCTCCTATCCAAACTGGCGGAGAGAAACATTAGACCCTATATAGAGGAAATTAAAGACTATTTAATTGCCGAAACAGGGCAGTCCTTTTTTAAAACAACATTACTAACTCTTTTAAAAGAGCAGGAATATGACAAGGAAATGGAGATTCAAAAATTTCATCAAGTCATAAAGATTATTCCAACACATTTACCTGAAGTCCATACTCAACCCAAGATGAAAAAAATAATAGAACATTTAGAAGATCGTTTAGAAAATAACAATCCGGTTTTATTGGCAGATATAAGAGGTATGGTAGAACGAATCTTTTTTATCAGCTATCCTTTCGAGCTGGAGCCGGAAAACCCTGGTGCATGGGCGGCTGCTTTTCATATTCTGGCAGAGGAATATATGGGAAACGATGCAGAAATAATTGATAGAGCGGAAGATTACGGTGTTTCTAGCAAAGAGATCAGTCTAGCAATCGTTAAAATACGGGAAATAGAAGAAATTTCTTACCCCAATTTTTAGGCTGTGCTGTTGAAAGAAATAGATCCTATGTTATAATGTAGGGGTCGCATTCTGTAAAAATTGATATTTTACAACAAAAGTGGATAATGACTTGATAGAACAAGACATATTCATACAATTCGTTACGAATGAAATGAGAATAGATGTTGGAGGGAAAAAACGGTATGACAGCTAAGTGGGAAAAATTAGAAGGAAACCGCGGTGTTCTTACAGTTGAAGTAAGTGCCGAAGAGGTTAGCAAAGGATTAGACGCAGCATTCCAAAAAGTCGTTAAACAAGTAAATGTTCCAGGATTCCGTAAAGGGAAAATGCCTCGTGGAATGTTTGAAAAGCGCTTTGGCGTTGAAGCACTTTATCAAGATGCTTTAGATATCATTCTTCCAGAAGCATATGGAAGTGCAATCGATGAAACAGGCATCGAGCCAGTTGATCGTCCTGATATCGATATCGAACAAATGGAAAAGGGAAAAGAACTTATCTTCAAAGCTACTGTTACAGTAAAGCCTGAAGTAAAATTAGGCGAGTACAAAGGCTTAGAAGTAGAAGAACTTGACACAAATGTAACAGATGAAGACGTACAAAAAGAATTAGAAACACTTCAAAACCGTCAAGCTGAGCTTGTGGTTAAAGAAGAAGGTAAAGCTGAAAACGGCGATACTGTTGTCATTGACTTTGAAGGATTCGTTGATGGTGAAGCATTTGAAGGCGGAAAAGCTGAAAACCACTCACTTGAGTTAGGTTCAGACTCTTTCATTCCTGGCTTTGAAGAGCAGCTTGTAGGAGTTGCTGCCGGCGAATCAAAAGACGTAGAAGTGTCTTTCCCTGAAGAATACCACGCTGCAGAGCTTGCAGGTAAGCCAGCAGTATTCAAAGTAACTGTTCACGAAATTAAAGGAAAAGAACTTCCAGCATTAGATGACGAGTTTGCAAAAGATGTAGATGAAGAAGTTGAAACATTGGATGCATTAAAAGAAAAAATCAAAACTCGTTTAGAAGACAGCAAAAAGCATGAAGCTGAACATCACCTACGTGATACAGTAGTGGAAAAAGCGGCTGAAAATGCTGAAGTCGAAATTCCGGCTGTTATGGTCGACAACGAAGTAAACCGTATGCTTCAAGAATTTGAGCAACGTCTGCAAATGCAAGGTATGAACCTTGAGCTTTACTTCCAATTCTCAGGTCAAGATGAAAATGCCCTTCGCGAGCAAATGAAAGAAGAAGCTGAAAAGCGTGTACGTGTAAACTTAACGCTTGAAGCCATCGCAAAGGCAGAAAATCTTGAAGCAACTGATGAGGACGTTAATGCTGAGCTTGAAAAAATGGCTGGCATGTACAACATGACAGTTGACAACATCAAAGCAGCACTTGGCGGCGTTGAAGGAATTCAAGCGGATCTTCAGCTTAAAAAAGCAGTTGACTTTCTTGTTGAAAACAAAAAATAATTAATTTCGGCAAGGCACGATTCCATCGTGCCTTGTTTTATACATTTTATCCATTACATATTATAATGGGGGTAGGGAAACCTTTTTATTAACTCCCTAAAAGCTTTAAACATTTTTGCAGATGGGCAGGAAAAAAGGAATTACATAGCGAATTAAATTAAACCAAACAGATTTAAGGTTGATTTTTTAAAATTATGGTTATGCTTAATGGGTACATAAGTTTCTGTTTTGATGGCGGATCCCAGTAAATTTATCAGTAGAAAACATAAGGCTTTTTATTTCCAGTCCATCGGCTTCATGTGTTACAATGCAATACATACCACTAAAAATAGAAGAAAAAAGATTCGGATTTATTTGGGATTCGCAGCTTTAAAAAATGGTTGACAACAAGTATCAAGGGGTGAAAAGATTGTTTAAATTTAATGATGAAAAAGGGCAATTAAAATGTTCCTTCTGTGGTAAAACACAGGATCAAGTTCGAAAGCTGGTTGCGGGTCCAGGAGTTTATATATGTGATGAGTGTATCGAGCTTTGTACAGAGATTGTGGAGGAAGAACTTGGAACAGAAGAAGAAGTAGAATTTAAAGATGTTCCAAAGCCAAAAGAAATCTGTGAAATTCTTGATGAATATGTCATCGGTCAGGATCAGGCCAAGAAATCATTGTCGGTAGCCGTTTATAATCACTATAAGCGGATTAATTCCAATAGTAAAATTGATGATGTTGAGCTTGCAAAAAGTAATATTTGTATGATTGGACCAACTGGTAGCGGGAAAACGCTTTTAGCACAAACATTAGCGCGCATTCTTAACGTACCATTTGCGATTGCAGATGCGACTTCTTTGACCGAAGCTGGATATGTCGGTGAAGACGTTGAAAATATTTTGCTTAAACTAATCCAGGCTGCAGATTATGATGTTGAAAAAGCAGAAAAAGGCATCATTTATATCGACGAAATCGACAAAATTGCCCGTAAATCGGAAAACCCATCGATTACAAGAGATGTTTCCGGTGAAGGCGTTCAGCAAGCATTATTAAAAATTCTTGAAGGTACGGTTGCAAGTGTTCCTCCACAAGGCGGCAGAAAACATCCGCACCAAGAATTTATCCAAATTGATACAACGAATATTCTCTTTATTTGTGGTGGTGCCTTTGATGGTATCGAACCAATCATTAAACGCCGTTTAGGGCAAAAAGTCATTGGATTCGGCTCAGATGTGAAGACCCAAGAAATTGGACAAAAAGAGCTTCTTTCTAAAGTATTGCCTGAGGACTTGCTTCGCTTTGGCTTAATTCCGGAATTTATCGGACGTTTGCCTGTTATCGCAAGCCTTGAGCAATTAGATGAAGGGGCATTAATTGAAATTTTAACGAAGCCGAAGAATGCTTTGGTGAAACAATACCAAAAAATGCTTGAGATTGATGATGTAAATCTTGAATTCGAAGAAGGCGCCCTAGTAGAAATTGCGAAAAAAGCGATTGAACGAAAAACAGGTGCCCGCGGCTTACGTTCTATTATTGAAGGAATCATGCTTGATGTCATGTTTGATCTTCCATCAAGGGATGATATCACCAAGTGCATCATTACGAAGGAAACAGTTATAGATAACAGCGAACCGAAATTGATCCTAGAGGACGGTACAGTTGCGAACGAAAAATCAGCTTAATTAAAAAAGAAACAAAGGACCTGGCAGAAGTCAGGTTCTTTTTTTCTTACCAAACCATACATTTTGTGGTTTATTCCACTCAATCGCAGGAAATACTGAAGATATCTATCAGAATTAATCTGCAGGAGGGGATAGTATGAGTTGGACGGGGATAGCCTTATTTATACAGCTCTTTTTTGGAATCATTATTGGACTATATTTTTGGAATTTGCTTAGAAATCAGCGAACACAGAAGGTCTCCATCGATAGAGAATCAAGAAAGGAAATGGAACAGCTTCGCAAAATGAGGTCCATTTCTTTAACGGAACCATTATCTGAAAAAGTACGTCCTACCAGCTTTAAAGATATTGTTGGGCAGGAGGATGGAATTAAATCATTAAAAGCGGCATTATGCGGTCCCAATCCACAGCATGTCATTATTTACGGACCGCCGGGAGTAGGTAAAACAGCTGCCGCCCGCTTAGTTCTTGAAGAAGCGAAAAAAAATAGCAAATCACCATTCAAACCTGCATCTGTTTTTATTGAACTGGATGCGACAACCGCTCGTTTTGATGAACGAGGAATTGCCGACCCGTTAATTGGTTCTGTTCATGACCCGATATATCAAGGGGCTGGGGCGATGGGACAGGCCGGAATTCCACAGCCAAAACAAGGCGCAGTAACAAATGCACATGGCGGTGTATTATTTATTGATGAAATTGGTGAATTGCATCCGATCCAAATGAATAAATTGTTAAAGGTGTTAGAGGATCGGAAGGTTTTTCTGGAAAGTGCCTATTATCATGAGGAAAATAATCAAATCCCGACTCACATCCATGATATTTTTAAAAATGGACTTCCTGCCGATTTCCGCTTAATTGGAGCAACAACACGGACACCGAATGAAATTCCTCCGGCAATTCGATCACGCTGTATGGAAGTGTTCTTCCGTGAATTAAGTCAGGAGGAAATTAGTTTAGTTTCAAAAAAAGCTGCAGATAAAGTGAAGCTCTCGATAAGTGAAAACGGTGTTGAAACACTTTCCAACTATGCAAGAAACGGACGCGAAGCGGTTAATTTAGTTCAAATTGCAGCCGGTCTCGCCATACAAGAGGATCGAGACTTTTTAAAAGATGAGGATATTGAATGGGTGATTCATTCCAGTCAAATGTCACCGCGTATGGAAAGAAAAATTAATGAGATTTCCCATATTGGTCTTGTAAATGGACTTGCTGTTTATGGACCTAATTCAGGAGCATTACTGGAAATAGAAGTTACGGTCATTCCGGCAAAGGATAAGGGTTCGATTAATATTACTGGGATTGTAGAAGAGGAAAGTATTGGTGGTCAAGGCAAATCGATTCGCCGCAAAAGTATGGCCCGCGGTTCGATTGAAAATGTAATTACCGTATTACGATCGATGGGAGTTCCTGCAGATGACTTTGATATTCATGTGAATTTCCCAGGAGGAGTTCCAATTGACGGTCCGTCGGCGGGTATTGCGATGGCAACCGGGATTTATTCCGCCATTTATAAAATTCCAATCGACAATAAGGTAGCTATGACCGGGGAAATTAGCATTCATGGAAATGTCAAACCAATTGGCGGTGTCTATCCAAAGGTGAAGGCCGCGAAAAAGGCCGGTGCGGAAACGGTCATTATACCGGAAGAAAACATGCAGTCGATTTTAAATGAAATTGATGGAATCAATATCGTTCCGGTCACTCATTTACATGAAGTGTTTGAGATTGCCTTAGTAAATGGCATTGCCCGAAACAAGGTAATTCCTGCATCGATTGAACTTTCAAAGAAAGAATCTATATGAAAAATAAACTTCGGTTTGTAAACGAAAAACAAACCGAAGTTTTTTATTGGTATGGAAGAAATCGAAATGATTGGGGAAAATAGAACTATTGAATTCAGACTTTCCTTAGCTTATATTAGACACTTTTTTTTAAATAGGATAGAATTGTACAAAGATGAATTCTAATTCACAAATGGAGATATTGATTTTTGGAGGTGCAGTATTTTGGCGAAAAATAATGAAATAATCGTCCCCCTCCTGCCGCTTCGGGGGCTGCTTGTTTATCCGACAATGGTCCTTCACTTAGATGTAGGACGGGAAAGATCGGTTCAAGCCCTTGAAAAAGCGATGGTAGATGACCACTTAATTTTTTTAACAACCCAAAAAGATGTGTCAATAGATGAGCCTTTGGAAGAGGACATATATAAGATTGGAACTTTGACAAAGGTGAAGCAAATGCTGAAGCTTCCAAATGGGACTATCCGCGTATTGGTGGAAGGGCTGAACAGGGCTGAAATCGTAACTTTTCATGATGAAGATGATTATTATGCAGTAACCATCCAAACATACGATGATCCCGAGACAAAAGATGTGGAAGATCAGGCCTTGATGAGAACCATGCTTGATTATTTCGAGCAATACATAAAGTTATCGAAAAAAATCTCTGCTGAAACTTTTGCATCTGTAACCGATATTGAAGAACCGGGAAGAATGGCAGATATTATCGCCTCTCATTTGCCAATTAAATTGAAAGATAAGCAGACGATCCTTGAAACAATTGAGGTAAAGGAACGGATGAACCTTGTTGTCGATATCATCCATAATGAAAAAGAAGTCCTTAATCTTGAAAAGAAAATTGGCCAGCGGGTAAAACGCTCAATGGAGAGAACGCAAAAAGAGTATTATTTACGTGAACAGATGAAGGCCATTCAAAAAGAGTTGGGCGATAAAGAAGGTAAAACCGGAGAGGTTGCCGAGCTTACCGAAAAAATTGAAAAGATTGGAATGCCGGATCATGTCAAACAAACGGCATTTAAAGAATTAGACCGCTACGAAAAAGTTCCGTCCAGCTCTGCTGAAAGTGCTGTTATTCGCAATTATATCGAATGGTTAATTTCGATTCCATGGTCGAAGAAAACGGATGATGATATTGATATCAATCGTGCCGAACGAATTTTAAATGAAGATCATTATGGCCTTGAAAAAGTAAAAGAGCGGGTGCTCGAGTATTTAGCTGTTCAAAAACTGACCAATTCGTTAAAAGGTCCGATTCTCTGTTTAGCTGGACCTCCAGGAGTAGGGAAAACCAGTCTGGCAAGATCGATTGCCACTTCGCTAAATCGTAATTTTGTCCGGATTTCCCTTGGCGGTGTCCGTGATGAATCGGAAATCCGCGGTCATAGAAGAACATATGTCGGGGCTATGCCGGGAAGAATCATTCAAGGAATGAAAAAGGCAGGCACGATTAATCCGGTCTTTTTACTTGATGAAATCGACAAAATGTCAAGCGACTTCCGCGGTGATCCTTCTGCGGCGATGCTTGAAGTGCTGGATCCTGAGCAAAACCATAATTTTAGCGACCATTATATTGAAGAGACTTATAATTTATCAAAAGTCATGTTTATTGCTACTGCCAATAATCTATCGACCATTCCAGGTCCGCTTTTAGACAGGATGGAAATCATTACGATCGCAGGCTATACGGAACTTGAAAAGGTTCATATTACAAGAGACCATCTGTTACCAAAGCAGATTAAAGAAAATGGACTTTCCAAGGGAATTCTCCAGGTACGTGATGATGCGATTTTAAAAGTCGTCCGTTATTATACACGTGAAGCAGGGGTACGGAGTCTTGAACGGCAAATGGCAACCCTTTGCCGGAAAACAGCTAAAATCGTTGTTTCCGGTGAGAAAAAACGAGTCATTATTACGGAGAAAAACGTCGAGGAATTTTTAGGCAAACCAAGATTCCGTTATGGGCAAGCGGAAGCGGAAGACCAGGTGGGCGTTGCAACCGGATTAGCGTATACAACCGTCGGCGGAGATACGCTGCAAATTGAAGTTTCCTTGGCACCGGGGAAAGGCAAGCTAGTTTTAACAGGTAAACTCGGTGATGTTATGAAGGAGTCGGCGCAGGCTGCATTCAGTTATGTTCGTTCGAAGGCGAAGGAACTAGGCATCGAGGAAGATTTCCATGAAAAATATGATATCCATATCCATGTTCCGGAAGGTGCCGTTCCGAAAGACGGGCCATCAGCAGGGATTACCATTGCCACTGCTCTTGTGTCAGCCTTATCCGGCAGACCCATTCGCCGTGAAGTCGGGATGACAGGAGAAATCACGTTACGAGGACGAGTCCTCCCAATTGGCGGATTGAAAGAGAAAACCTTAAGCGCCCACAGAGCCGGTTTAACAAAGGTTATTCTACCGAAGGATAATGAAAAGGATATTGATGAAATACCGGAAAGTATTCGAAATGATATTGAGTTTGTACTTGTATCCCATGTGGATGAAGTATTGAAACATGCTTTGCTTGAAGGAGTCGTAAAATGAAAGTAACAAGTGCGGATATTGTGATCAGTGCTGTAAAGCCGGAACAATATCCTGAAACAGATATACCGGAATTCGCCTTAGCGGGGCGTTCCAATGTAGGAAAATCATCTTTTATTAATCGAATGCTAGGGCGAAAAGCTTTAGCAAGAATTTCTTCCAAGCCTGGAAAAACACAAACCTTAAACTTTTTCATAATAAACGAGGTGCTCCATTTCGTTGATGTTCCTGGTTATGGCTATGCCAAGGTTTCGAAAACGGAGCGGGCTGCCTGGGGGAAAATGATTGAAACCTATTTAACCTCTCGGGAGCAATTAAAAGCTGTTGTGTTAATTGTAGACCTAAGGCATCCGCCGACACAGGACGATATGATGATGTATGATTTTTTAAAGCATTATGAAATCCCGTGTATCATTATTGCCACGAAGGCGGATAAAATCCCAAAAGGGAAATGGCAAAAGCATTTAAAGGTAACTCGTGAAACCTTGGATCTTGATCCAAATGACCATATTGTGCTTTTTTCATCAGAAACTGGTTTAGGAAAAGATCAGGTCTGGACACTGCTGCAAAGCTATATGGGATAAGAAAAGCGGAAGCGCCTTGTTCAGCCCCGACAAGTGCTGGAGGCCCTGGTGGTGAAGTTGTTCTTTGACTTCATCGCCAGGGCCGAAGCAACCTAGAGGGGCTAGGCGCTGGAGCTAGACAAAAAAATAAACGCCAGGCGTCGATGCCAGGCGTTTATTTTTTTCGTTTCAGTATAAAATAAATACCAACAATCATTAATAGGACGGGCCAAAATTTCCCTACAAACGTTAAACCGTTTTGCACAAATCCAAGATATCCGGCAATTTTATCATAGAACAAAAGTAAAACAGCTAAAAATAAAAATAAAAAGGCTTGAAATAATCCTGTATTCGCTTTTTGAAACCGAAGGAAAAACCCTAACGAAATGATTAGCATTAACATTCCAATTGTGTTATTCGGCCAAAAGGAAACATGGCCGACAAAATGAAAATGCAATCCAAATCCAAACATAATGACCCCGGGAAGAATTCCTTCATGGTCTTTTGCGGTATAGCCCTGACCAAGAAAGGCAGCACCAATAATAAGGAGAAGGGTTGGCCACGTGTAGAATTGTTTAAAAAGAGTGATATGGGATTGCTGTAGTAAGAAATAGGCTCCAAAGCCAATCAGAATAATTCCAGGAAAAATTCGTTGATTTTTCATTTAAACCACCTCTTCCAGAAAGGTTCACTTGAATATCGTTCATTTTTTTGATACTGTACATAAGGAAGGAATTTGTCGAAAAAGACTCCTTATTCAATTCATAATCATATCATATAGTTTCATTTTCTGTTCACATTTTTGGGTAAATAAACAATTTACTCGTGGTATAATCATACTAGACAAATTTGCAATCCTACTTGGGGGTGTCTTAATCAATGCATATATTAGTGATCGGTGTAAATTATAAAACTGCCCCTGTAGAAATCCGTGAGCGGTTGACCTTTAATCCATCCGATCTTGTGGATGCCATGAAAAAATTAAACGCAAAGAAAAGCATCCTGGAAAACATCATCCTTTCTACATGTAATCGAACGGAAATTTATGCGGTTGTCGATCAATTACATACAGGCCGCTACTATATAAAGGAATTTCTATCAGAATGGTTCGGACTTGATCAAACGGAGTTTTCTCCGTATTTATTTGTGTATGAAGAAGATGGTGCAGTGGAACATCTATTTAATGTAACATGCGGATTGAATTCCATGGTTTTAGGGGAAACCCAGATTCTTGGACAGGTACGCACAAGCTTTAAGCTGGCACAAGAAGAAAACATTACAGGCACTGTGTTCAACCACTTATTTAAACAAGCAGTCACGGTTGCAAAACGAGGGCATTCTGAAACCGATATTGGGGCAAATGCTGTATCGGTCAGTTATGCAGCAGTAGAGTTAGCGAAGAAAATCTTTGGTTCTCTATCAGGGAAGCATATTTTAATTTTTGGTGCGGGGAAAATGGGTGAATTAGCAGCCCAGAACCTTCACGGAAATGGTGTTAAAAAAGTAACGGTCATTAACCGTACATTTGAAAAAGCACAAGAGCTTGCGACACGATTCGGCGGTGAGGCAAGAGCACTTGAAGAACTTCAAAAAGCACTAATCGAAGCAGATATTTTAATCAGCTCAACAGGGGCAAAAGATTTTGTGATTACAAAATCGATGATGGCCAAGGTCGAAAAAGCACGGAAGGGCAAGCCGTTATTTATGGTCGATATTGCCGTGCCGCGTGATTTGGACCCGCAAATTGCTGAGCTTGAAAATGTCTTCTTATACGATATCGATGATTTAGAGGGCATTGTGGAAGCGAACCTGCAGGAACGCAAAAAAGCTGCTGAAAAAATCATGCTGATGATTGAAAAAGAAATTGTTGAATTCAAGCAGTGGCTTGGCACGCTTGGTGTAGTACCGGTCATTTCAGCTCTTAGGGAAAAGGCCCTTGCGATTCAGGCAGAAACAATGGTTAGCTTGGAACGAAAGCTTCCAAACTTAACCGACCGTGAAATAAAAGTATTAAATAAGCATACAAAGAGCATTATTAATCAGCTCTTAAAAGATCCAATTTTACAGGCAAAAGAATTGGCTGCAAGACCAGATGCGGAACAGGCGATGGCGTTATTTAAACAAATATTTAATATTGAAGAGCTTGCAATGGAACAACAATTGAAAGCAGCCGAGTCGAATCCTTCACCTGTTTCTAAAATGCGGGCTGCCTTTGAAGTCTAAGGGGCCGTTCGATGTTTAGTGTCTTTATGACAAGGCTGCACGAATTTACCGTTGTTCTATATGCCTTCAGTGTGTTGTTATATTTTTTCGACTTCATTCACCATAACCGGAAGGCAAACCGTATTGCCTTCTGGTTACTTGCGTTTGTATGGGTTTTGCAAACCATCTTTTTATTTTTCTATATGATTAAAACAGGAAGGTTCCCTGTACTCACGATCTTTGAGGGGCTTTATTTTTATGCCTGGGTATTAGTCACATTATCACTTGGGATCAATCGTTTTTTACGGATTGACTTTATTGTCTTTTTTACCAATATCCTTGGCTTTATCGTCATGGCGATTCATACTTTTGCCCCGATGCAGTATCATTCTCATGTCATGGCAAATCGGCTGGTTTCTGAATTGCTGCTGATTCATATCACGATGGCGATCCTCTCATATGGGGCCTTTTCATTATCATTCGTCTTCTCTTTGTTATATTTGCTTCAATATGATTTATTGAAACGAAAGAAATGGGGCAAGAGATTATTAAGGCTTGCAGATTTGGAAAAACTGGAAAGACTGTCATACATATTTGCGATTATTGGTGTTCCAATGCTTTTATTAGGTTTGATTTTAGGGCTGCAGTGGGCGTTTCTTAAGCTTCCGGGGATGGATTGGTATGATATGAAAATCATCGGGTCGTTTTTATTGCTGACAGCCTATAGCATCTTTTTATATTTACGGACTGTAAAAAACATCCATGGGAAAAATTTAGCCTTGTGGAATGTCGCATCCTTTTTAATCGTGTTAATAAACTTTTTCTTATTTGGTCGATTATCATCATTTCATTTGTGGTACTCGTAATTTTAGGAGGCAATCATGAGAAAAATTATCGTAGGTTCCAGACGAAGCAAACTGGCGTTAACTCAAACCAATTGGGTCATCGACCAGCTTAAAAAGCTAGGTGCACCCTTTGAATTTGAGGTAAAAGAGATCGTGACCAAGGGTGATAAAATTCAGGATGTTACCCTTTCCAAGGTTGGCGGAAAAGGGTTATTTGTAAAAGAAATCGAGCAGGCCATGCTAAACAAAGAGATTGATATGGCCGTACACAGCATGAAGGATATGCCTGCCGTGCTGCCGGAAGGTCTTACGATTGGCTGCATTCCTTTCCGTGAGGACCATCGCGATGCGCTCATTTCCAGGGACCATATTAAGTTAAACGATTTAAAACCAGGTGCGATTATTGGGACGAGCAGTTTAAGACGCAGTGCACAGCTTTTAGTCCAGCGTCCTGATTTAGAAATTAAATGGATTCGCGGCAATGTCGATACAAGATTAAACAAGCTGAAGGAAGAAGAATATGACGCGATTATTTTAGCGGCAGCCGGTCTTTCTCGTCTTGGCTGGGCAAGTGAGACCGTTACGGAATTTTTAGATGCCGATAAATGCATCCCGGCTGTTGGTCAGGGAGCTTTATCAATCGAATGCCGTGAAGATGATCATGAGCTACTCGAATTATTTGAAAAATTTACTTGTAAAAAAACAGAGCTTGCCGTTCGCGCAGAGCGTGCCTTCCTGCAAAAAATGGAGGGCGGCTGCCAGGTGCCGATTGCCGGCTTTGCGACAGTATATGATCAAGATGAAATCGTGTTAAATGTATTAGTTGCTTCTCCTGAAGGAAGGGAAGTATACAAAGAAGAGCTCCGCGGGCAAAATCCGGAAGAGCTTGGGGTTCAAGCTGCTGACCTATTAACTCAAAAAGGAGCAAAAGACCTGATTGACCGGGTAAAACGAGAGCTTGAGGGTCAATGCTAAAATCATCCCCTTTGCTTGATAAAAAAGTTCTTGTTCCCAGGGGTGAAAATCAAGCAAAATCTTTTTCACAGCTTGTCGAAACCTATGGAGGGATTCCCGTTGAAATCCCTCTGATTGCTTTTCAACCGATAGAAAGCAATCAACGCCTTCAAGAATGCTTGGAGGCGCTTGATACATATGACTGGATTATTTTTACGAGCAATGTGACGGTGGAAACATTCTTCTCGTTTTTGCCGGTCAAGCGGAGCCTGCCGAAAATTGCGGTGATTGGGAAAAAAACCGCTGAGGGATTGGCGGCTAGAGGATTAAGGGCAGAGTTTGTCCCAACAGCTTTTGTAGCGGAAAAATTTGTAGAAGAATTTTTGCCGGTTATTCATCCAGGTGTGAAGGTGCTGATTCCTAAAGGGAATCTGGCAAGAGAGTATATTGCTGCCTCATTAAGTAATGCGGGTGCGTTAGTCGATGAAGTTGTCATTTATGAAACGTACATGCCGGAAGTGAACCGAACAAAATTAGCGAAGATACTTTCGGAAAAACAACTGGATATATTATTATTTACCAGTCCCTCAACCGTGGACAATTTTATGAGTGTCGTTAATGACTTTGGGTTGAGATCGAATTTAACGGGCTGCATAATTGGCTGTATTGGCCCTGTTACCGAGAAAAAATTGCTTTCGTATGGATTGACGGTCCATGTCTCTCCGGTAGAGTATACGGTACAGGAAATGATTAATAAGACAATTTTGTTTTTAGAGAGGGAGGAGTTATAAATGGATTTACAATTTTCACGTCACCGCCGCCTGCGTTCAAATGCGAGCATGCGCGCGCTTGTGAGAGAAAATCACTTAAAAGCGGAGGACTTTATTTATCCGCTGTTTATTTATGAAGGGGAAAACATTCGCAAAGAGGTTTCTTCGATGCCAGGTGTATTCCAGGTGTCAATGGATAATCTTCAAGCGGAAATGGAAGACATTGTAGCTCATGGCATAAAAGCGGTTCTATTGTTCGGGATTCCGGCTGAAAAAGATGAGTGCGGTACGCAAGCATTCCATGATCATGGAATTGTGCAAGAAGCAACTCGCTTTATTAAAGAAAAGTACCCTGATGTCCTCGTTGTTGCAGATACATGCTTGTGCGAATACACCAGCCACGGTCACTGTGGTGTAGTCGAAGGGGAAAAAATCCTTAATGATCAATCGCTCGACTTACTTGTGAAAACAGCGGTAGCCCAAGCTAAGGCCGGAGCGGACATTATTGCACCTTCCAACATGATGGACGGATTTGTGGCAGCGATTCGTGTCGGTTTGGATGAAGCAGGTTTTACTGAGATTCCAATCATGTCTTATGCGGTTAAGTACGCTTCAGCATTCTACGGACCTTTCCGTGAAGCGGCGGAGGGTGCACCGCAATTTGGCGACCGTAAAACCTATCAAATGGATCCGGCAAACCGCATGGAAGCGTTTAGAGAAGCAGAATCCGATGTGGCTGAAGGCGCCGATTTCTTAATTGTGAAGCCTGGTATGCCATACCTTGATATTGTTCGTGATATAAAAAATAATTTCAATCTGCCTGTTGTGGTTTACAATGTCAGCGGCGAGTATTCGATGATTAAAGCAGCAGCATTAAACGGCTGGATTGACGAGAAAAAGACTGTTCTTGAAATGTTATACGGCATGAAGCGTGCAGGCGCTGACTTAATTATTACTTATGCAGCAAAAGACGCGATTCGCTGGTTAAAAGAAGAAGAATAATCACTTGAAATGAGGGATTGCAATGCGTTCGTATACAAAATCGGTTGAAGCCTTTAAAGAAGCCCAAACGCTCATGCCCGGAGGCGTAAACAGCCCTGTGCGCGCCTTTAAATCGGTCAATATGGACCCAATCTTTATGGAGCGGGGCAAGGGTTCAAAAGTATATGATATTGATGGAAATGAGTACATTGATTATGTGTTATCATGGGGGCCGCTCATTCTTGGCCACTCAAACGATCAAGTGGTCGAGTCTTTGAAAAAACAAGCAGAAATGGGTACAAGCTTTGGCGCTCCAACATTATTGGAAAATCAATTAGCTCAGCTTGTGAAAGAACGTGTACCTTCGATTGAAATCGTCCGGATGGTTAATTCTGGAACAGAAGCAACGATGAGTGCTTTACGATTAGCTCGCGGCTATACTGGTCGTGACAAGATTTTAAAATTTGAGGGTTGCTATCATGGCCACGGAGATTCTTTATTGATTAAAGCCGGCTCCGGTGTTGCTACTCTTGGTTTGCCTGACAGCCCAGGGGTACCTGAGGGCATTGCCAAAAATACGGTGACGGTTCAGTATAATGACCTTGAAGGCGTACGCTACGCATTTGAGCAATTTGGCGAGGATATTGCTTGTATTATTGTTGAGCCTGTTGCCGGAAATATGGGACTTGTACCGCCTCAGCCAGGGTTCTTAGAAGGGCTCCGCGAGATTACCACTCAATACGGTGCACTATTAATTTTTGATGAAGTTATGACAGGCTTCCGTGTGGGCTATAATTGTGCGCAAGGTTACTTTAATATTACTCCTGATTTAACGACTCTTGGTAAAGTAATTGGTGGCGGGCTTCCGGTTGGGGCTTATGGCGGTAAAGCGGAGATCATGGAACGGATTGCGCCAAGCGGTTCGATTTATCAAGCTGGAACATTGTCCGGAAATCCGCTTGCAATGACAGCCGGCTTTGCAACATTGAACCAGTTAACGCCAGAGCACTATGAAGAGTTTATCCGCAAAGGCGACCTGCTTGAAAAAGGTTTTAAAGCAGCTGCAGAAAAATATGATATTCCAATTACCTTTAACCGCGCCGGTTCCATGATTGGCTTCTTCTTTACGAATGAAGATGTGATCAATTATGAAACAGCTAAACATTCGAATCTTGAATTCTTTGCGGAATATTTCCGTCAAATGGCGGATCAAGGGATCTTCGTCCCACCGTCTCAGTTTGAAGGATTATTCCTATCCACAGAACATTCTGATGAAGATATTCAAAAGACCATCCAAGCAGCGGAAAATGCTTTTTCGAAGCTTAGAAAATAGTTATTTGAGAACACTCACCTTTTTCATTGGTGGGTGTTTTTTGGTTTTACAATAATTATTTAATCAAATGAATGGTCTAAAAAATATAGTGGAGTGTAAAGTTACCCTTTTTTACCGACTTATTGAAGTTTATCCGCGAATCTAAGCCATTTATCCGCGAATCGAAAAAAATCAATCTTGCATTTAAATTAAAAAACAACAAACTTTTCCCGAGCAGCAACAGCTTTTTATCATATTTAAAAATCATCCCTCATAGAGTGTAAGTGACATAGTGATTTTGCGTGAAGGAAACGAAAGGAGGAGTCGCTTTGTCTCAGGAGAATCAATCGAGCCTACGATTTTCCTTGGAGGAATCTTTGTGGTTTAGAAAGGGACAGGAAGTCGCAGAACTTGTATCGATTTCCCTAGACCCGGATATTACCATCCAGGAAAATGATCAATACGTAACCATCCGTGGTTCGTTGGAATTAACCGGCGAATATAAAAGTTTTGAAGAGAGTGATGCAAGTGAATCAGATCAAGCTGCCAGCCAAAAGTATGTGGAAAGGGTAGATGAACAGGACGAAGGTGTTTGCCAATTTTCGCACCGTTTTCCGGTGGACATAACCATTCCAAACAATCGGATTCAAAGCATCTATGACATTGACGTCCTTGTCGAATCCTTCGACTATTCCCTGCCAGAGCGAAGCTGTCTTAAACTATCAGCCGAGCTGACGATTAGCGGCTTATATGGCAATGAAGAACAGCTTGAAGTGCAAATCGAAGAGCAGCAGTCTGAGTTAGAAGTTCTTCACCGATCTCAACATGAGAACGAGAATGAAGAAGAAGTGTACCAACAGCCGGTTCAGGCAAATCCATATGCAGAATCCTTCTTATTCGAAACAGAAGCTAGAAAGCCTCGTGAAGAAGAAGAGAAACAGGATGTATTTCCACAGTTCCCGAACTTCTCTTACCAGGCGCAGGAATTCGAGTCGGTAGAGCAATATCAGCCATCCTGGAGCATCCAAGAGTCGCGCAGTGAAGGGAACCATCCGTTTGAAGTGGTCGAAGAAATCGCGGAAGTTCAGGCGGAAAATGTTTATGTTGAAGAAGATGCAACCATCATCGAGGAAAGCTCCTCTTCGTCAGAGCAAGCTCCAAAGCAGGTGAAGAAGAAAAAAGCTGCCAAAAAGAAAAGTATGACTTTAACAGAGTTTTTTGCACGTAAGGAAGATGGGGCAGAACAAGCCAAACTCAAGGTTTGTATTGTTCAAAAGGGAGAGACAATCGAAAGCCTTGCGGATCGTTATGATGTAACCGTTCAAAATCTCTTGCGTGTCAACCACCTTGAAGTGAGTCAGGATGTATACGAAGGGCAGGTATTATATATTCCGGTTGGATTGGCCCAAAAATATTAGATAAATTAAACAGATGAGCGGGTTTTATACCCGCTCACCTTGTTGTAAAATCCGTAAAACAAAGAGAGTTGAGTACCATGAATGACTCGAATTGGTTTGAGAGGCTTTCTCCCATTCTTGAAAATTATCAGGTTAAGCCTTATTTTGTAGAAGATTTCGGCAGTGTCCTGAAAGTCTATTCAAATAAAGGAACGTTTGCCCTTAAAAAAATCACTCCTACAACAGGAACAGATTTTATCCGCCATGTCCATCTTTTATACCAAAAAGGCTTTAACCGTATCGTTCCCATTTATCCAACCATGGATGGCAGGTATGCTGTCCTTCATGACAATGAGCTGTACTATTTGATGCCATGGATGCCGAATGAACTAAAAGAGGACCGGCAGCATCGGAGTCAGCAATTATTCCGTGAACTTGCCAGGCTTCACACATTATCGGCAAAAGAAACAGATGTGAGCAAGGAAGAACGAACTGAGCATTACGAAAAGACCGTTCAGCAACTGGAAAAACATCAGGAATTTCTCGAAGGATTCATTGAAGAGTGCGAAAATAAGACGTATATGTCGCCGTTTGAATTATTGTATTGCCTGTATTACAACGAAATTAGCATGGCATTACGTTTTTCAAAGGATAAATTTGAGGAATGGTATGAAAATACGAAGGACAGTGAAAAAGCCAGGATGGTCATTACTCATGGGAAATTATCATCAGAACATTTTCTGTATGATGACAGGGGATACGGTCATTTTATCAATTTTGAAAATGCCCGTTATGGCTCACCCATCCATGACATGCTGCCATACCTATCAAGGTCATTAGATACCCTCCCAAAACGAAATGATGATTCAATTGAGTTGGTTCAGCATTATTTTAAATATTTTCCTTTTAAGCAGGATGAGAAATTATTATTTTATAGCTATTTAGCTTATCCGATTCCGATGATCCAGTGTGTGGAAGGCTATTACCGAAGACAGGGTGCAAAAAGTGAATTAAAGTTTGTCCGGCAGCTTCAGCGCCGCTACTGGCATTTGAAAAACTCTGAGTATGTCGTTTCAAGAATGGTGGAAATAGATAATCAGAAACAGCAGCAACAGCAACAAGCAAAAGAAGGAGCCCAGCAGCAATAATCATGCTACAAGGGCTCCTTAAATAACTTCAAAGAGTAATGAAAGACCGATAACGATAAAAAATGACAAGAGCAAAACATCAAAGACTGTCGGTAAAAACAACGTACGAATAAATTGAAAAATAATAAACGGAACAATAAATTGCGCAGCGATTCTACGGCAAGTTCGAAACCAGGGATGGTAAGTGAATTTGTTGAATCTTCTCCTTCGCAACGAGTAGGCCTCCCTTTTTAAATGACATTTCTTTATGTATATTCTTGCCCCCGTTCAAATTCCCCAAAAAAACACTAAAATTCTTCTAAAGCCTGAAAAAGTTCAAGGAAGTATAAAATTTTAAAAAATAGGCAATCATTATTGACGTCATCACCCTATTTTGGGTAGTATAACAATATAATTTAAAATGCATTAGCATTGACAGGGAAGAGTACGATGCATCCTGCTTTTAGAGAGGGAAATCAGTAGCTGGAAGATTTCCTAAGCAGCACTTCGGAAGGTCGCCCTTGAGCTTCTTCTGCGAAAGGATAGCTATATCCTATTAGTGGAAGACGGATGAAATCCGTTATCTGATGAAGAGCCAATCATCTTTTGATTGGAAAAAAGGTGGTACCGCGAAGCAAACTCCATTCGTCCTTTTATGACGAATGGAGTTTTTTATTTTTTTCGGTACAATGCAGATAAACAAAGGAGGCAAATTTAGATGGAAACGAAAGAAATTACGATGCCGACCAAATACGAACCGCAATCGATTGAACAAGGTCGTTATGATTGGTGGCTGAAAGGTAAATTTTTTGAAGCGAAGGACGATGAAGGGAAACAACCGTATACGATCGTTATTCCTCCACCAAACGTAACAGGAAAGCTTCATTTAGGTCATGCGTGGGATACAACCCTGCAAGATATCCTTACCCGGATGAAACGGATGCAAGGCTACGATGTTCTCTGGTTACCGGGAATGGACCATGCTGGGATTGCCACTCAAGCGAAGGTAGAAGCAAAACTTCGTGAAGAAGGCAAAAGCCGTTATGATTTAGGCCGTGAAGCTTTTGTCGAAGAAACTTGGAAGTGGAAGGAAGAATATGCTTCTCATATCCGTCAGCAATGGTCAAAATTAGGCCTGGGTTTAGATTACAGCCGGGAACGTTTTACCCTTGATGAAGGTTTATCTGCTGCGGTTCGTGAAGTTTTCGTAACCCTTTATAAAAAAGGCTTAATTTATCGCGGTGAATATATTATCAACTGGGATCCGTCCACAAAAACGGCACTTTCCGATATTGAAGTTATTTATAAAGATGTTCAAGGTGCATTTTATCATATGAGATATCCACTAGCCGATGGCTCTGGACATATCGAAATCGCAACTACCCGCCCGGAAACCATGCTTGGAGATACAGCGGTTGCCGTTCATCCGAAAGATGACCGTTACAAGCATTTAATCGGTAAAACGGTCATCCTGCCAATCACCGGTCGTGAGATTCCAATCGTTGGCGATGACTATGTTGAGATGGAATTCGGTTCAGGGGCTGTAAAAATTACCCCTGCACATGATCCGAACGACTTTGAAATTGGCAACCGTCATAATCTTGAACGAATTCTTGTAATGAACGAAGATGGTACAATGAATGCTAATGCAGGCAAGTATCAAGGTCAAGACCGCTTTGAATGTCGTAAGCAGATTGTTAAGGATCTTCAAGAACAGGGCGTTCTTTTCAAAATTGAAGACCATCTTCATTCTGTTGGCCATTCAGAACGAAGCGGTGCAGTTGTTGAACCCTATCTTTCAACCCAATGGTTTGTAAAAATGCAGCCACTTGCGGATGAGGCAATTGCGCTTCAAAGCAAGGAAAACAAAGTTAACTTTGTTCCAGACCGTTTTGAAAAAACGTATATGAACTGGATGGAAAACATTCGGGACTGGTGTATCTCCAGACAGCTTTGGTGGGGTCACCGCATTCCTGCTTGGTACCATAAGGAAACAGGTGAAGTTTACGTTGACCATGAGCCGCCAGCTGATATTGAGAATTGGGAACAGGATAATGATGTTCTTGATACCTGGTTTAGTTCCGCACTATGGCCTTTCTCAACAATGGGCTGGCCTGATTTAGAAGCCGCGGATTTTAAACGTTATTTCCCGACAGACGTATTGGTAACCGGCTATGATATTATTTTCTTCTGGGTATCCAGAATGATTTTCCAAAGCATTGAATTCACAGGCGAGCGTCCATTTAAAGATGTATTAATTCACGGGCTCGTTCGTGATGCGCAAGGACGCAAGATGAGTAAGTCTCTAGGAAACGGCGTTGACCCGATGGATGTCATTGACCAATATGGTGCCGATTCACTTCGTTATTTCCTATCAACGGGAAGCTCACCAGGTCAGGACTTACGTTATAGCACCGAAAAAGTGGAAGCGACCTGGAACTTTGCCAATAAAATTTGGAATGCTTCCCGCTTTGCATTAATGAACATGGATGGTCTCAAATACGAGGAAATTGATTTTAGCGGGGAAAAATCAGTTGCAGACAAATGGATTTTAACCAGATTAAATGAAACAATTGAGACGGTAACTAGACTTTCTGCCCGTTATGAATTTGGTGAAGTAGGCCGTGCCCTATACAATTTCATTTGGGATGACTTCTGTGATTGGTATATTGAAATGGCGAAGCTTCCTTTATATGGGGAAGACGAAGCGGCAAAGAAAACAACTCGCTCCATTCTTGCTTATGTATTGGACCAAACGATGCGTTTACTACATCCGTTTATGCCATTTATCACGGAAGAGATTTGGCAGAACCTTCCTCACAGTGGTGATTCGATTACAACTGCTCAATGGCCGGAGGTAAACCCTGCGTTTACAGACGAGGAAGCTGCCCAAGAGATGAAAATGTTAGTGGAAATGATCCGCTCAGTACGGAATATTCGCGCTGAAGTGAATACTCCAATGAGCAAAAAGATTAAAATGCTCGTAAAAGCAAAGGACGATTCAATTCTTAAAGCGCTTGAAAAAAATCGTGCTTACATTGAACGGTTCTGTAATCCTGAAGAACTGCAAATGGGAATTGACATCGAAACACCGGATAAAGCGATGACAGCGGTTATTACTGGTTTAGAAATCATTCTTCCGCTTGAAGGCTTAATCAATATCGAGGAAGAAATTGCCCGCCTACAAAAAGAATTCGACAAATTTACAAAAGAAGTGGAACGAGTTCAAAAGAAATTAAGCAATGAAGGCTTTATCAAAAAAGCTCCTGAAAATGTCATTGCCGAAGAAAAAGCAAAAGAACAGGATTATCTTGAAAAGAGAGCAGTTGTCGAAGCGAGATTAAATGAACTAAAAGGATTATAATAGATAAGACGAATCCGTCCCTGGATTCGTCTTTTATATAACAAAAACGGGGTGTCTAAAATGTTTGTAACCTATCAAGAAGCCCTTGACTGGATCCATGCAAGGTTAAGACTGGGAATCAAGCCCGGTTTAAAAAGAATGGAATGGATGATGGACAAGCTAAGGTCTCCAGAAAATAAATTAAAAGCGATTCATATTGGCGGGACGAACGGTAAAGGCTCGACGGTCACCTTTTTGCGTTCCATGCTGCAAGAACAGGGGTACAAAGTGGGAACTTTTACATCTCCTTATATTGAGCAGTTTAATGAACGGATCAGCATCAATGGAAAAGCAATCAGCGATGATGAATTATTGCAGCTTGCGAATGTAATCCGCCCGCTTGCCGATGAATTAGAAGAAACTGAGCTTGGCGGTCCTACAGAGTTTGAAGTGATTACGGCAATGTCTTTCTATTATTTTGCTGAAATGAATCCTGTAGATATTGTTCTTTATGAAGTAGGGTTGGGCGGTCGTTTTGATTCAACAAATATCATTAAGCCAATTGCATCAATTATTACAAATATCGGGCTCGACCATACCAATATTTTAGGCGATACTTATGAAAAAATTGCTTTTGAAAAGGCTGGTATTATTAAAAAGCAAACACCTATTTTTACTGCTGTTCAACATCCAGGAGCATTAAAAGTAATAAACGAACAGGCGAATCAAAAGGATGCGCACATTTACCGTTTCGGTCAGGAATTTACCATCAGCGGTCATGAGCCGGTTTCAAATGGAGAAATTTTTTCTTTGAAAAATTCCTTTGGTTCATTAGAGCAGCTTGAAATTAGTTTGATTGGCAAACACCAAACGGAAAATGCGGCAGTTGCCATTACAGCAATCCAATTTTTAAATCAAACAGGCACATTATCAATCTCAGAACAGTCCATCAGAGAGGGGCTAAAAAACGCCTACTGGCCGGGGAGATTTGAAATTGTTTCAGAAAAGCCGCTGGTAATCATTGACGGTGCACATAATGATGAAGGAATCGCCACACTTGTTAGCGAGCTCAAAAACCGTTATAGTGACCGAAATATACACATTGTCTTTGCTGCCTTAAAGGATAAGAAATTTGATAAAATGATTGAACAGCTTGACCAAGTGGCAAACCAGATTTCCTTCGTTTCCTTCGATTATCCGCGTGCAGCAACTGCCCATGATTTATATGAAAAAAGCCAATCCGAAAATAAGGAAATAGTGGAAAATTGGAGGGCTTATTTAAAAGATGTTATCCAACAGCTTGAACCAAACGGCATGTTAGTGGTAACTGGCTCACTGTATTTTATTTCAGAGGCAAAACCGATTTTAATCAATCACCTGATAAATATTTAAATCTTTAAAATAATATCTAGTACAAAAAATTGTCCTTCAAAATGAAAGCTTGAAGGACAATTTTTAATTAATGTTTAATAATTGTAATTTACATTACTTTCTAACTTGTCTCCCCAGAAAATGGTTACAGGCGGTATTGAAGGGATTCCACATTTTTGTTTAAATACTTCATCTGAAACTTTGCTTTTTTGAATTAATTCTCCGGTAATTGTTTGTTTTTTTGCAACTGTTAAACTTCCTACAACACATAATGTGGAACCGCTATTTATTTTTAATTTTCCTCCAATATAAGCATTACCTCCAATATAGGCAATAGAATTACCAGCAAGTTCGAAATGTCCATATACAGTTAAGTCCCCCTGTACATAGATTTTTGACCCTGTATCTACTCGATACTGGCTATCAAAAGTTGCGGAGCCTTTTGATTCCAAGGTTAAAGCAGAAGCATTATTTGCATTTTTTCCTAACCGAAAATCTTTTTCAGCATGGATTTTCATTTTATTCATGTTGTTCGCATTTCCATCTATAAATAATATACCTGTTGCAGCTGATGAAAAAATCGTATTATTTGAAATTCCATTGATATTTTCATTATAAGTTTTAGCTGTATCAATTAATATTTGTGAGCATGAATCTTTAATCGAGACAATAGAAACAGGATTCTTACAAGTAGTGGAAATATTAGTTGGCTCTTGAATTAAGTTAAAAGTGGGAAGTGTATTTGTGTTTGTTGTCCCGCTGCCTCCAAAATTTAAACCACTTATAGTTAGTTCAAAGCTCAATTCGGTACTAAGTGTCGTAATTTTGCCATTATCATTTCCACTTACAGTAAGTTGGATTTTTTTATTGGTTGTATCTGTATAGAAATTTTTATTAGTCAAAGTAAATGAATCATTAGGATTTCCATCAATGGTAACGGAATTTTGTAAAGTATTTAATTCAGAACTAATTGCCGTTTTCATCAAATTAACACCTTGCATAGCATAGGAATCGGCAGATTGTAAATTATTATTTTGGCGATCCGAATCAATTTTTGCCTTTACTTGATTGTAAACATTTTGTTTATTTGCTTCATAAATATTTTGAACAGCAGTTTGATAATAGGAGATGCCCATTTCAGCTAAAGCAACTGATTTTGATTTCTTCTCAACAACTTGTGTTTGTTTTACTGTATTAAAAGATTGGCCCATAAATGATAGAAAAAGAACCATGAAAATAGAAATAATCAGAAGTACAGTAACGAGTGCATATCCTTTCTCATTCTTCACCTAAACATCACCATCCTTTAATCGATAGAGTAATGATGATATTGTCACTTGGTTATTTATGTCTTTTCGGCCTGATACTGTAATACTAAAATTTACATCTGTCTCCCCTGGATTTATTGAACTGATGTTAGTTGCTGAAAAACACATTTGATCATTCTCAAACACTTGAGTATGTACTGTATTGTCTTGATTAGTAAAAGTCACACTTAATTGACAATTTAAAGAAGTTAATTGAAATTGTTTAGATGTTTGGAATATCCTCGTCAAATTGGTGATTACTAGATTTGCCTCTTGCACCATTGAATTCTTTGACATAGATTTTTGGGAGACTTTATTTCCTTGAATAAAAACATTCCAAATTACTATTCCAATAATAGAAAGGATGGTAATGGTAGCTAAAAGTTCAATAAGTGTTAAACCACGTTCATCGCGAATCAAAGAATCATCCCCCCTACCTAATCAACTTTGATATATCCAAAAGTTTCCGAAACTTTTATACCTTTATCATTTATAAGGCTTACTTGAATAAAATGTTCTTCAATAGGCCCTGTAGAAAGATCAGATGCTTTCTTAATTTTAATATTCGCTGAAAAGCTTCCTTCACTAGTTTCACAATAGTAATAGGTACCGTCATCATTATATAAGCCAGGTAAACTCCCAGTTGTATTATCATCAAGATAATTTTTAACATCATTCGAATTTTGCCATGTTACCAACACTTGTTTAGCTGTATTAATTGCTTGAGATTTATTTAAGTTTTGTATATTCATGAAAACCATTTGTGGAAAAAGCTTCATAATTGATAATAAAATAATCGATAAAATGACAACAGAAACTAAAACCTCAACTAAAGTTAAACCCTTTTGATTTTTATCAAAACACATATTCTATTCATTCCCTTCAGGAACAAAATTTACGGAATTTATAATAATTCAAGTGGAGTTAGACCGTTTGAACTATTTATAATTTTTTTTATGTACACTTTGTCTCTCTTCTTTCAAAAAAATTAATTATATTATACAATACTTTAGAATCAATAATTGTCTAGTTATAGCGAAAATTGACAAAAAACAATGAAAAAAATAAAATCTTGTTGGATATATAATTCTTTTGTACTATTAAAAGGGGTGAATCTATGAATTCATATATTTTTGTACTATTATCTATTCTCATATTTGCCCCGGTTTTTTTCTTATTAGACTTGGGAATCACCAAGAAAGGTAAATTATATATACTAGGATTTTCTTGTGTTTTTTCCTTTGTCGGGTTGCTTTGCAAAGCGATCTTTGAAACTTGGCAGATCATTTTAATTTTATTTTTGTTGGTAATCCTCTCGACATTAATGATTTCAAAAAGAAAATGGTTTGATTTGTTTTTTGCTGATGGAGAAAGTATTTCCATAACGGGAGAAAATGAATACCAATCGTTACATGTGGAAGAGGAAAACATACTATCAGAACAAAGGGATGAAGAAGTAGAGAAAAAGGAGTTATTCATACAAGCTCAACATGAGGAAATGATTGAGGAGCTTACACCGTATGAGAAAATGGATGATCCATTAAACGACGAGGACTATATCCTGGATGAGACCATTGAAATGCTTGAGGAAGAAGAACAAAACGAGGAAATCCAGGAGGTTATGGAGGATTTAACATTAGATGGAATGAACCTCACTTTTTTTGAAAATCAGAATGAAAACAAGCTGATCGATGAACCAATAGAGGAAGAAGAGGCGCTGGAAAATCATTATTTGGCTGATCTCGAACAAATGATTTTAGGCGATGATGTTTCGAGTAAATCTGATGACGAAAATGAAACCCTATTTGCTACAGAGCAGCCTGTTATGATGGAAGAAATCCTTTTGCATGATCCACTTGAACAATCAGATTTAAATAATGATAATGAATTGGAGAAGTTAGAAGAAATAGGGATAGTACCAGAGGACGATGCACATAATTTATGTGATCATTGGGAAAATATAGATGAGGAAATTTCAGAAACTAATAAACAATTAAAACATGATATTGAGAAGGAACAACTGCAAAAGCAATTATTTAATACGATGATTTCACAGATTCAACTGACAAGAAAACTCATCGATTCTAAGAAGTATGAGCAGCTCCTGAAAGAATATTTACATCCTGAATTGCCCATTTACGAATATTACACGTTTGCGACTCTTTTAGTCCATCATTATATTTCGAAAAGACAGTTTGAAAAATTAGCTGCTTTTTTAACTCAACTTGAGGAAAAAGTTACAAATCATCCAGTTTTATTACAGGAGATACAATTTTTAAAATCCATCAAGGAAGAAAAATATCGAAATTTGTTATAAAAATTTGTGGAGTTTACTCTATAATGGAAAACATGAAAATTAAACTTTAGGTGTGGTGAATCGAATGAAGAATAGTTCTCAGATTACAGGGTTACCAATTATCAGTATTGCAGATGGTGTACAAATAGGAAAAGTAAAATCATTAGTCATTAACCCGGAGAAAGGCTCCATAGACTTTTTAACGATTGACAATGAAGATTGGCAAGTCAGCATTAAAGCAATCCCTTTTAAGAAGGTAATTGGTATTGGAGAATATGCTGTAACGGTCGATCATGAAAATGCCATCATTGACTTGAATGAAATCCCGATTACCAGTCAACTTGTGAATAAAAAGATAAAAATTATGAATACAAAAGTGATGACACGAAAGGGAGAACTTCTCGGGGAAGTTAAGGAGTATTTTGTGGATGAAAATACCGGAGATATCCTTGGGATGGAACTTGCAGTCGATGGAAAACAAGTTGCACTGCCTGCTGAATTTGTTCTTACGTACGGAAAAGATATTATTATTGTAAAAGAGGAATCCGCTTCTCATTTTCTTCAAAGTACTTCCGAATTAGATCCGCAGAATGCGTCTATCATTCCTGAAAAAATAGAGCCAGAAACAAAGACTGGCAATGATTTATTAGACGAGGTTGCCATTTCCTTCAACCACCAAGATGAAGAATTAGAAATGCAGGCTCTAAAGGAAAAACAAATCGAAATTTTAAAGGGCAAAACGCTTTTAAAAGATATCCTTGATGCAGATGGAAATATATTAATAAAAGAAGGTACGGTATTAACATCAGAGGATATCATGAAGGCTCAAGAAGCTGGCCCTAGTTTTCTTGTTGAATTATCGATCAATGTGGAAGCTTAAATTTGAGGAGAGCTCAAAATGAGATATCCTAAAGAAATAAAGCTTTTTTTTGCCATGATCCTTTGCACGGGCTATATGTTTTCTTTTTCCAACTTCGGGGCATTGGCCTTTACTCATTTTTTGGCGAATTCCAGTTCCTTTGATACGAATACAAGGATTGCCTCTATTGATATCTCCGGGCTAACCCAAGATAAGGCAATATCGTTGTTAAAGAGTAAACAAAAGAATTGGGAAAAAAGTACATCTATTAAAGTTGCATACAGAGAGAAAACAATAAAATTAAATTTGGATATTTTTGATTTTCAATTGGAACAATCGGTTGAATCAGCAAAATCAGCGAAACAGACTGAATTGCTTGTTCAAATAGATGAGGATAAATTAAATACTTTTCTAAGCGAACTTTCTTCGAATCTTGTAAAGAATCATGCGATTGATACGAAAGCCGTTAAAAAGAATTTATTGAGCTATGCATCTCTACTTGAATCAGGGAATCACACGATTCAAATGGATCAATATCTGCTTAAAAAAGAAAAAAATGATCTGCTTTCTGAGACAAGCATTTCACTCGGCAATAATGGTGATGAATTGGCTAATTGGGTAAAACAATTTCCACAGCTTGAGATTAAACCCGGATCATCTTTTTCATTAACAAAAACACTAGAGGATCGAAAAATCACCACTTATTCTGCTAAAACATTAAGTAGGATTGCAACGGCTGTTTATCAGGTTATTTTGCCTACTAATTTTCTATTTACAGAAAGGCATATTAGTAGAGAATTGCCTAGTTATGCTGAACCTGGTTTTGAGGCAAAAGTGGACCCGAATAAAAATATGGATTTGGTTTTCACCAATTCTAATGACGAGAAGTTCTTTTTAAATTTCAAAATCATGGACCAAACTTTCTATGTGTCTTTAAATGGACCAAAGTTTGAATATACCTATAAAATTGTTCAAAAGGATAAGGAAACTTTTCAGCCTAAGACGATTATTCAATTTGATGCAAAACTACCATTTAACAGTGAACAAGTTGTTACGGATGGAAAAGAAGGACTGATTATTAAAACCTACTGCGAACAATTGGACGAGACCGGGGAACCAATTAAGAATACTCTCTTATCAGAAGACTTCTATTCTCCTATAAATAAAGTTATTATTCATAGTTTATTGATGAAGGATTCTAATTCCACAACAAATGAAGCGGATGCGAATCAACAAGATGGAAGTAATTCAAGTGGAACTTCATCGAATAATGAAAATGAAACTACCAGTGATTCATCATCGACGCCGAACGATACAAGCAATAATGACAAAACAGTATCTTCGAAAGTAAATAATGAAAATGAAACGAACTCAAATTCAAGTGATTTATGGGGAAATCAAAATGAAGTTTCAAAATAAGAAAGAAAAGCAGGGATTTTCATGGTTCCAACAAGGAAAAGACTTGGAGATTTATTGATTGAAGCAGGATTGCTTTCAGATGAACAGCTTCAATCTGCGTTAAAAGATAAAAATCCTAATCAAAAATTAGGTGATGCTCTGCTTCAAAGAGGATTTATTACAGAGCAGCAGTTAATTGAGGTTTTGGAGTTTCAACTAGGGATCCCGCATGTTAGTTTGTATCGATATCCCTTTGATCCCAACCTTTTTTCTCTAATTCCAAAAGAGGTTGCCAAACGAAATTTAATCATCCCATTAAAAAAAGATGGTGAAAAGCTGCTGGTTGCAATGGCTGACCCAATGGATTTCTACACGGTTGATGATTTGCGATTATCTACTGGATTTCATATTGAAACGGCCATTGCTACAAAGGATGATATTCTTCGTGCTATTAATAAATACTATGATATGGATGAAGGCTTTAAGGAGCTTTTACATGATAGGGGATCCTCAAATGAGGATGAAGAAGAAAAAATTATCGACCAAGATTCTCCGATTGTAAAGCTAGTGAATCAAATCCTTACCAATGCTGTCACCATGAAGGCAAGTGATGTCCATATCGATCCACAGGATACAAAAGTAGTTATTCGCTATCGAATTGATGGTGTTCTTAGAACGGAAAGGTCTCTGCCGAAGCATATGCAAAGTGTGCTTATCGCAAGAATTAAAATTATGGCGAGCTTGGATATCACTGAACATCGTATCCCTCAAGACGGCCGATTTAAAATAAATCTTGATTTCCATCCGGTTGATTTGCGTGTTTCCACATTACCAACTGTTTACGGTGAGAAGATTGTTTTGCGTTTATTAGATTTAGGTCTCGCATTAAACGATATTAATAATCTTGGATTTAATAAACTCAATTTGAATAGATTCACAGAGTTAATTGAAAAACCAACTGGAATTCTTCTGATTACAGGTCCAACAGGATCTGGGAAATCCTCTACCTTATATGCTGCACTTAATCGGTTAAATAATGAAGAAGTAAATATCATCACCGTGGAAGATCCAGTAGAATATCAGCTTGAAGGAATTAATCAGATACAAGTTAATTCCAATGTGGGAATGACATTTGCAGCAGGATTAAGGGCCATTCTAAGGCAAGATCCCAATATCATTATGGTCGGAGAAATACGAGATAAGGAAACGGCCGAGGTAGCGATTCGGGCTTCCTTAACGGGACATCTTGTATTAAGTACATTGCATACAAATGATTCCCTCGGCTCGATAACTCGTCTCATTGATATGGGAGTTGAACCATTTCTTGTTGCATCCTCCATCAGTGGGATTGTCGCACAAAGACTGGTGAGACGGGTTTGCCGCGACTGTGCGGAAAGTCAAGTGCCTACAAAAAGAGAGATTGAAATTTTTGCTAAGAGAGGCTTGAAAATTGAAAAAGTAACGCGGGGAAGAGGCTGTTCATCGTGTAATATGACAGGATATAAAGGACGGATTGCGATTCATGAAGTATTGGTCATGAACGATAGGATGAAACGAGTCATCATGAACGGCGAGACTTTTTCAAAGTTAAGGGAATTAGCAATGAAAAACAAAACAATCTTTTTAATTGATGATGGTCTTCTAAAGGTAAAGCAAGGTATTACTACGACAGAAGAAGTATTAAGAGTGGCAATTCCTGATTAGGAGATAAAATCATGAACAATAAAATTGATCTTTTGCTTCAGGCCGGTTTTGAATTAAAAGCATCCGATCTCCATTTGACCGTTGGGGTTCCGCCAATCATGAGAATCAATGGAGAGTTAAAGAGGTATGGCAAGGAACCTTTAGCCCCCCTTGATACAGAAGGAATGGCAAAAGCCATTATACCTGAAAAGATGTGGGAAAAGTTTAAGGGAAAAGGGGAACTTGATTTTTCGTACAGTCTTCCCGGAGTTTCCAGATTTCGGGTGAATGCCTACTTTCAGCGAAATTGTATTGCTTTGGCGATAAGAGTGGTTCCGACAAGAATCCCAACGATTGAAGAATTGGAGCTCCCGGTTATTGTCAAAAGAATGGCTGAAAGACCACATGGCTTAGTCCTAGTAACCGGTCCAACCGGAAGCGGAAAGTCAACAACACTGGCATCTTTGATTCATTATTTGAATCAAACACAAAGAAAGCATGTCATTACCCTTGAAGATCCGATTGAATATTTGCATAAACACGGAAGCTGCATTATTGACCAGCGTGAAGTGGGCTTTGATACGAATAATTTTGCGAACGGCTTAAGGGCAGCTCTAAGGCAAGATCCTGATGTGATTCTTGTTGGAGAAATGAGAGATTTAGAAACAATTCAAACGGCGATAACGGCTGCTGAAACTGGTCATTTAGTGCTAGGAACCTTACATACGTCCAGTGCTCCGGCGACGATTCATCGTATTTTGGATGTTTTTCCGCCATCACAGCAGCCACAAGTAAGAATCCAGCTTGCCTCTGTTTTGGTATCAATTATTTCACAAAGGCTATTTCCTACGGCAGATCGAAAGGGAAGAAAAGCAGCAACTGAAATTTTAGTGAATAACTCGGCAATCGCGAATCTGATTCGCAATGAAAAAATTCACCAAATCGAAAATGTATTGCAAACCTCTAAGGCACAAGGGATGCACACACTTGAAACAAATATTAAAGAATTGGTGGACTCAGGTGTAATCGCAAAAGATTCTGTTTTACCATTTTTACAGGAAAAGGTGCAATAAAATGGCACGTTTTAAATACAATGGGCGTGATAAAAAAGGGAAAAAGTCAGGGGTCATCAATGCTTCTTCTAAGCGGGAGGCCGTGCTTCAGCTGAAAGAAAAAGGGATCAGAGTACTAGAAATCAATGAGGTCCCTGAAACCTTTCTGACAAAAGAACTATCAATAGGAAACCCGGTTAAATTGCAGGATTTTGTGATTTATCTTCGACAATTTTCAACCTTAATAAGGGCTGGGGTTCCGATTGTCGAAGCAACGGCTATTTTATCACAGCAAACAGAGAGTAAGACACTAAAAAAAGTGTTATTAATGGTGGAACAAGATTTACGGGATGGGAATCCATTATCTGCAGCAGCAGCAAAACATAAAAAGGTTTTTTCCAGTATGTTTGTCAATATGATCAAGGCCGGCGAAGCAGGAGGAAATATGGACGAGACGCTGGAAAAACTGGCTGTCCATTTTGAAAAGCAGCATTACACAAAACAGAAAATTGTTTCTGCGCTTGCTTATCCGATTGTTGTTGCATTGGTTGCCATAGGGGTAGTTATTTTCCTCCTTGTGAAAGTGGTTCCGACGTTTGTTGATATGTTTAAGGATTTTGGCGGTGAATTACCGGCGATTACTCAATTTGTTTTGCATGCCAGCAGTTTTATGCAAACGTTTTGGTGGTTGGTGGTTTTGCTGATTGTGGCGATTTTTGTAACGATCATGATGCTGCGAAATAATAAAAACACCAAATACTATCTGGATTATTTTATGTTGAGAATGCCGATTTTCGGAAAAATGCTGCAAAAAGCCGCCTTAGCAAGGATGACGAGGACATTAAGTTCCTTGTTTGCCAGTTCTGTTCCGATTCTTCAGGCTTTATCGATCGTTGAAAATATTGTCGAGAATGAGGTCATTGCGAGAGTCATTGAAAAATCCCGTCGTTCATTAGAGCAAGGGAAATCGCTGACCGATCCAATGAAAAAACACTGGGCCTTTCCACCCCTTGTGACCCAAATGATTGTTATTGGTGAGCAATCTGGTTCCCTTGATGCGATGCTTTCAAAAGTGGCGGATTTCTATGAAAAAGAAGTAGAAAGTGCAACTGATCGTCTTAAAGCATTGATTGAACCGCTCATGATTGTATTTCTAGCAGGATTGGTAGGGACCATCGTTACCGCCATTATCGTCCCAATGTTTGATATTTTCAACCATGTTCAATAGACAAAAAAACGCAAAAAACTACAATATCTTTTATAATTTTTATCTAGTATAATAGTATCAAATGACTAGAGTTATAGGACAAATTACATAAAAAGGAGAATGAATATGATACAAAAATTAGGTCAAAGATTGAAAAATCAGAAGGGATTTACACTGATTGAACTTTTAGCTGTCATCGTTATTTTGGGGATTATTGCGGCAATTGCTATTCCTAGTATTGGTGGGATTATACAGAAGTCGAAAGAAGATGCGATTAAAGCTGATGCCATCTCAATTTTAAATGCAGCAAAAACCTATGTAGCAGCTAATGGTACAGATAAAACTCCTCTAACATATGATGACCTAAAATCATATGTAGATGATTCGAAATTGGGAACAACATATACTGTTGCTGTCGCTACAGATGGTACGGTTACAACGTATAAACTAAGCGGTTCAGGTACAGCTGGTAGTACAACAATTACGTTTTCTAATGCTACAATTCAAACAATTAATGCTGACAAAGATAAGGGAACTAGAACTATAAATGCTACAGGGACCACAAAAGGGAGCTAAATTTTAAGTGATAATACTTTTAATGGTTTACCTTCTTTTGTTTGGTTTATGTCTAGGCTCCTTCTACAACGTAGTCGGCCTACGAATCCCATTAAATCAATCTATCATAAAACCAAGATCACATTGTCCGAATTGTAATCATACGTTAACATCGATCGATTTAATTCCAGTTTTATCATATGTCTTTTTAAGGGGGAAATGTCGGCGCTGTAAGGCGCCCATTTCGCCCTTCTATCCTATTATCGAACTGATAACAGGACTTCTTTTTATGTTTGCACCAATCATAATGGGTTGGTCTTATGAGTTAATCATTGCCTGGACATTTATCTCATTAATGGTTATTATTTTCGTCTCCGATATTCACTACATGATCATTCCTGATAAAGTTCTCCTCGTATTTGCCGTTCTATTTTTACTAGAAAGAGGGTTTCTTCCGCTTTCACCATGGTGGGACTCTGTTTTAGGAGCGGTGGTCGGCTTTACGTTGCTTTTGATCATTGCTGTCCTAAGCAAAGGTGGAATGGGGGGCGGAGACATTAAACTTTTTGCCGTCATAGGTCTAGCAGTTGGGACTAAGCTGGTTTTACTTACTTTCTTCCTAGCAACTTTTTTTGGAGCATTCTTTGGTATTCTCGGTGTACTGACAGGTAAAGTAAATAAAGGGAAGCCAATGCCATTTGGGCCATATATTGCTTTAGGGGCATTAGCCGCCTATTTTTTTGGTAATCAAATTTTTCATTGGTATCTTTCCATGATGTAAGGAGTCTTCAAAATGGCGATCAATTTCATGTTTGGTAAAAACAAAACGATTAACATTACAATTAAAGACCACGCAATCCGTTTTGTCGAATTAAAACAGACTCAGCCTCTTATGATTCAAAGAATGGGCGAGCGATATTTGCCAGCAGGGTTGATCAAAGAAGGGAAAATCACCGATTTTGAAACTTTGTCTACCATTCTTGAACAATGTGTTACAGATTGGAAAATTGCGAAAAGAAATGTTCGATTTTTAGTTCCCGATTCGTTTGTAGTGATTCGCAAGGTACCCCTTCCAAAAGAGATTAAAGAGGATGAAATTAAAGGATACTTATATATGGAAATGGGAACGAGTATCCATCTCCCCTTCGAAGACCCTGTCTTTGATTACATCCTATTGGATAAAAATGAACAGGAAACGAATCAAATCTTGCTATTTGCTGCACCTGAAGAGGTAGTAAGAGAATATATGGATTTATTTGACGAAGTAAAGCTGAAGCCGATTGTGGCTGATCTTTCTTCACTCGCTTTAAATCGATTTTTATTTTATTTCGATTCAGATCATCCAAGCAAAAATCATTTGTTGATTCAATTGGATCTACAGACAGTTAATGTCAGCATTTTTGAACAAAATGTTCCCGTTTTTAATCGCCATTTAACGATTGAGACAACGAGTGATAAATGGAATCATATTTTAAAAGGAGATTTTTATTCTCTAAGCTTTTCTGGTGAAACTCAAGAAATCTTGGGCCCGATAGAAGATGTTTTTTCAGAAATTGAAAAAGTCATTAACTTTTATCAATACTCGTTAAATCAAGGAAAACAGCAAGTAGAAAGAATCATCTTAGATGGAGACCATCCTTGGTTAGATGTTATTTATGATCAGATGAAGAGTAGATTTTCAATCTCGATTACGAAAATGAACGACATCATGAATGAAAATGTGGATACTGATTTAACTCTTCCTCCATTTCATTTAAATATCGGATTAGGTTTAAAAGAGGTGTAGCAATGCAAGTAAATATTAATCTACTGCCAAAAAGGGATGAAAAAAATATTGCCTTTTTCGTTATTGCTGCTATATGCCTTCTGTTCCTAATCATTCTAACCGTTACATTCATCATTCTATTAAACGGAAAAAAACAAGATTTGGCCCAAATCGAAAAACAGGTAGCTATCAATCAAACTATTTTGGACGAACAAAATCAAAAATTATCTGCCTATAAAACGTCCAACTCCGTTGTTCAGTTAGAAGATGCAATTAAATGGGCGAAGAATCAACCGTTTAATATGGTATATGTTTTGCAGCAATTGACGAAAAGCCTTCCTCAAAGAGGGTTTATCCTTGATTTTAATATGGATGAAAAAAATCTTATTACTCAGCAAGTCCAATTCGACACTAAAAGTGATGCCGCCTACTATCTTAATTCGATTCTTGAATATCCTTGGATTGATGAGGCTGTTGTTACTGATTTGAAAAATGCAAATATTGATAAAAACACCAATCAAACGAGCAGTCAAGATACGATGAATGGCGATGTCGACTCTTCTAACATATTGCCAAGGTATGATGCAGAATATGAGATTCGGATTGATCTTGAAAAATTAAAAGCGACCAGCCAAAAGGAAGAAAAAATGGACAAAGGGGGCATTTCCCCTTGAACCTAGAGTTTACAAAAAAACATGTATTCGTCCTTGTTCTAAGTTTTTTCATGTTGGTTTTACTTTCCCTTGGTGCCTATTATCTGTATGTCCTGCCAGTTAATACTGATTTAATCCAGAAGAAATCTGAATTAAAGATGTCGAATCAACAGATTACAATTGTCCAAAACAAACTGGCACAAACAAGTAATCAGACGGTTTTTAGTACGATGGAGTTACAAAGAAAAGTTCCGGTTAAACGCTTATTAGATCAAGTCTTACTAGATATTCAAAAGGCGGAAATTGTATCCGGAACCAATATTGTGGAAACAAAGCTAGATGGAACAGAAAAAGATGAGGAACTCATTAACGAAACGACTGGTAAATTAAATCAAAATCAAAATCAAAATCAAACAACTAATAACAGTAATCAGCAACAAACAGCATCACAACAAAATGATTCGCTGCCAAATGGAATTAAGAAAACCTCCATTGTTTTATCCGGAGAAGCAAACAATTATTTTGAAATGGAGAAGTTTCTGAAAGAATTAGAAACATTAGACAGGATTATCAAAATAGATCAATTTAAATTTACCGGTAAAGAAGAAATTTATTCAGTCGATCAGTCTGATAAACCAATTGAATTTGAGGTTACTTTTTCAGTCTACTACTATCCTTCTCTAGTAGACTTACAAAAAGAAATTCCACCATTGGATACGCCGAAGATTTCCAATAAGAATAATCCAATCAGTGAATTTTCTGATTCAACCGGAAATGGCGGGGACAATGATGAGTCAAATCGATAAAAGGGTTTTTTATGTATAAGCTTTTTAAATTAACTGAGAAGGGTTTCACTTTGATTGAGGGCTAGCGGTAAACCGAATAAGTAAAAAATTTGGCGAAAGCATTCGATAACAAGACGACAAAAGTCTTGTTATTTTTTTTTGTCGTTATGATAGGATGGAACAAATTAGCAGTTTGGTAGAGAGGGGTACGAAGCGTGGACAAGCCCAAAAAAAATGGCAGTACAATTACGATTAAATTAAATGGTGAACCACATACGTTCGAAGAAGAGGTAAAAGAGAAGGAGAAGGTAGAAATCCGGCAGCAAGAGCCAGATGTGATAGATGCAGAGTCCGATCATGAAGAAACGGATGTTTTTTTGGAAACGGCTGCTGCTCAAGAGTCGATGGATGAAAGCTTTGATTGGATTATCCCTGAAACAGCTGTGCATGATATTGATGAGTATAAGATCGTCAATCACCAAAAAAACAAGAAAAGCACACTGCCTAAGATTGCATCCTTTACCACCAACACCAAAAAGAAGGACGGGAATGGCTTCAGATCCATCGCTGTTTCTGCGGTATTTGCCATCATTCTTGGAACCGGTTTTGGTTTTCTGATGCTTAAGCTCGTGCTTAATGAACATAGCAACAAGCCAACAACTGAGCAAGTCCTAACAGAAGGGCAGGGAAGCGAAAAAACAGATACACCAGCAGCTACGGGCGCATCTGCCGCGGTGAAACCTTTAAACACCTTTGTTATTCAAGGTGGGGTTTACAGCTCAAAGGATGGAGCAGAAGCGACGGCAAATCAACTGGCTAAAAAAGGGGTGCCATCACAGTCCATCGATATCGGTGGCAGCCAGTATCTGTTTTTAGGAGTGGCGAGTACAATTGATGATGCTAAAAAGCTTAGCAGCAATTTAAAAGATCAAGGAATAGCCGATGTATGGGCCAAGCCTCTTTCAATCACCCAAAAGGACATCAAGGGGGTAAATGCCGCTGATAAAACCTTCCTTGAAACCGCAGGAGCTATCTATCAGAATCTTTCCGAAGTAACAGCAGCTGCCATGCTGACTGAAAGTATCCCAGAGGAATCGTTTAAATCCGTTTCTGAATTAATCGGAAAAACAGATAGTAAAGAATTGAAAAATAGCAATGTAAAAAGTCTGCAAAACTTTCTCTCAAGCGCAGTCGGAAAAGTTGAAGCTTTTCAAAAAACAAAGGATCAGAATAACCTTGTAGAGGCCCAGCAAAATCTACTGAATTTTCTCTCCATATATAATTCGTTGTAATCAAATTTCGACATTGAAAACATAAATCGCTATTTTCCGGGAAATGAAAACAAATCAAGCCTGTTCAAAATGGACAGGCTTTTTATCATGAACATATTTTAATAGTATAATTTGACAAATTTCTTCAAATTTTAACGATATATAAATTGTTTGCGCAGGCATATTCTGATACGATTGATTTGTATCTCCCTTTGAAAAAGCAAAAAGGTATGGTGATGAAATGCAGAACCTCATTTTAGCCTCTTCTTCTCCACGGCGAAAAGAACTTCTAGAAAATCTCCGCCTATCTTTCGCAATTTCAAGCAGTGATGTTGATGAAAGCTTTAATCCGCATCTTTCTCCAGAAGAAGTCGTGATGGAGCTCGCCAGCCGGAAAGCTATGGTTGTTTTTCAAGAAAACCCCGATGCTTTTGTGATTGGTGCCGATACCATTGTAGTTGCGAATGGTCAAATCTTAGGTAAGCCAGCGAATGAAGCAGAAGCTAGCAGTATGTTAAGAAAACTTTCAGGAACACAGCATGAAGTATACACAGGAGTTGCCATCATTTCTTCAAAAAGCAGGGCCCAATTTTACGAAAAAACGGAAGTTTGGTTTTGGGAGTTAACGGATGAGGAAATTAACTTTTATGTGCAAAGTGGGGAACCGCTAGATAAAGCAGGTGCATATGGTATCCAAGGACTAGGGAGCATGCTTGTCAAAAAAATAAATGGAGATTATTTTGCGGTTGTCGGCCTGCCGGTTGCACGAACGGTTCGGGAATTAAAACGGCTAGGCTATTCTTTGCCGTATTAAGTGTTCATTAACTCCCAATCAATAGGGAGGAAAAAATAATGTCCACAAATTCATTAATGATTCGGGATTTCCCTCAAGATGAACGTCCGAGAGAACGGTTTATTCAACATGGTCCACAAAGCTTGTCCAATCATGAGCTCATTGCCATTTTGTTAAGAACTGGTACAAAGGATGAATCCGTCCTTCAATTATCGAATCGCCTTTTAACCCATTTTGAAGGGTTACGCTTTCTCAAATCGGCCACCTTAGAAGAAATTACTGAAATAAAGGGGATTGGCGCAGCAAAGGCGATTCAAATTCTTGCTGCCATAGAAATCGGTAGAAGGATTGCCAACTTAAACTACAATGATCGCTATGTGATCCGCTCCCCAGAGGACGGGGCTAATTTTGTCATGAATGACATGCGCTTTTTGTCGCAGGAGCACTTTGTCTGTTTATATTTAAACACGAAAAACCAGGTGCTTCATAAACAAACCATTTTTATTGGCAGTTTAAACGCTTCGATTGTACATCCTCGAGAGGTCTTCCGCGAAGCCTTAAAGCGTTCAGCCGCTTCTATTATCGCACTGCATAACCATCCAAGCGGTGACCCCTCACCAAGCCGCGAAGACATTGAGGTAACGAAGCGGCTGGTGGAGTGCGGAAAAATGATTGGGATTGAAGTTTTGGACCACTTGATCATTGGGGAAAACAAATTTGTTTCACTCAAAGAAAAAGGTTATTTATAACAATAGGTTTTTATTTGACTGTAGGATATAATATTATGTATGATTTTTTAGGACTGTTTTGAAATTTAAAGGTTTTTTAGAAACAAAAAAGTTTAATTAATTGGTAAACACTTTACCTTTAAGAATATTGCATTTTCGTATCAGAAAGGGAGATACAACGTATGTTTGGAATTGGTTCAAGAGACCTAGGAATTGATTTAGGTACTGCAAATACACTTGTATTTGTAAAAGGAAAAGGAATTGTTTTACGAGAGCCATCCGTAGTGGCTTTACAAACCGATACAAAATCGATTATCGCTGTCGGAAATGACGCAAAGAATATGATTGGCCGTACACCGGGAAATGTTGTTGCCCTGAGGCCGATGAAGGACGGCGTCATCGCCGATTTTGAAACGACTGCCAAAATGATGAAGCATTATATTAATCAAGCACAAAAGAACAAGGGTGTTTTTGCTGGTAAGCCATATGTCATGGTTTGTGTACCATCTGGAATTACTGCTGTTGAAGAAAGAGCCGTAATTGATGCAACACGTCAAGCTGGTGCAAAAGATGCCTATACAATTGAAGAACCGTTTGCAGCCGCGATTGGTGCAAACCTCCCCGTTTGGGAGCCAACAGGAAGTATGGTAGTAGATATCGGGGGCGGAACTACTGAGGTAGCAATTATTTCCCTTGGTGGTATTGTTACGAGCCAATCAATCCGTACTGCCGGCAATGATATGGACGACTCGATTATTTCTTTTATTCGCAAGAATTACAATCTGATGATTGGGGATCGTACTGCAGAAACAATCAAAATGGAAATTGGTTCTGCTGGTGACCTGGATGGAATTGAAAATATGGAAATCCGTGGCCGTGATTTACTAACTGGTCTTCCAAAAACAATTGAAATTACAGCGAAGGAAATTGCGGTAGCTTTAAAAGATACGGTATATGCCATCGTCGACGCCGTTAAAAACACACTTGAAAAAACTCCGCCGGAACTTGCGGCAGATATTATGGACCGTGGAATTGTGTTAACAGGTGGCGGTGCGCTGCTTAGAAATTTGGACAAGGTGATTAGTGAAGAAACGAAAATGCCGGTCCTTATTGCTGAAAATCCGCTTGATTGCGTGGCAATCGGAACAGGTAAAGCATTGGATCAAATTCAAATCTTTAAAAATAGAGCAAAAGATTCTAGATAAAAAATAGAGGTGTATAAATCATGCCACAGTTCTTTTTGAATAAACGTCTGATTGTTTTGCTTCTCAGCATTATTATTCTCGTGGCATTGATTGGGTTTTCTTTAAGGGAGAGGAGTAAACTAACCTGGCCGGAGCAGTTTGTTAAGGACTCAGTCGGCTGGGTTCAATCCCTGGTTTCAAAGCCTGCGTATCTTGTTGCAGGCTTTTTTGAAAATCTCAAGGATTTAGAAAATACATATCAAGAAAATAAAGAATTAAAATCACGTGTCGAAGAGATTGTCAGTCTTGAAGCACAGGTTCAAGATTTGAAAAAAGACAACGGAGATTTACGCAGTATTCTTGGTGAGAAAAAGACCCTGAGAGATTTTAAACCGCTGCCAGCTACGGTTATTGGCAGAAACCCTGATCGCTGGCATGAAATGATTATCATCGACAAAGGTAAAATCAATGGAATAAAGCAAAATATGGCGGTTGTTACCGCAAACGGACTGATTGGAAAAGTAAAGAATGTTAATCAATTTAGTTCCACTGTTCAATTATTAAGTGCAATGGATCCGAAGAATCGAATATCAGCTGTCGTTCAAGGGAATAAAAATTCTTTTGGATTCGTTGAAGGCTTTGATAGCGAGAAAAAATTACTTCAAGTAAAAACTATTCCCTCTGGGGCGAAAATTAAGAAAGGGCAAACCGTAGTGACCTCAGGTCTTGGCGGTGTGTTCCCTAAAGATTTGCCAATTGGGAAGGTAGTTGATGTGAAACCGGACCAATATGGGTTGAATCAAACAGCATTAGTAAAACCTGGTGCGGATTTTTATGAAATTCAAAATGTTTTGGTCATTACCAGAACGATTGTCTCACCTGATGTAGGCTTGGTTGATAGTAAGGGGTTGGGATTGTGAAAAAATTCCTTCTTCCTCTTTTATTTTTGTTTCTATTTATATTAGAAAGTCTTTTTGTTCAATTAGGCCCTGCAGACCTTTTTGGACCCAGTAAAGTATGGGTTCCGCATTTTTTATTTTCTGCCGTCCTTTTTCTGACCATTTATGGCGGCAGAAAATATGGCATTATCTACGGTGCCGTTTTTGGGCTCCTATTTGATATTGTTTATACGGAAATCCTTGGAATAAATTTATTCTTGTATCCGTTTGTAGCCTATATCGTTGCAAAAATTATGCATGTATTGCAAAACAATATTATTGTTGCTTTTATCGTTTCTCTTTTCGGAATTGGGTTATTAGAGATTGGTGTATACGAAATGGATACCTTAATCCATGTAACGCAGCTTAGTTTTATGAGCTTTGTCGAAATGCGTATTTACCCGACTTTAATTTTTAATGCAATCTTTTTACTTTTGGCCGGCTTTCCCTTCAAAAAGTATTTTGAAAAATATTCTCAAGTATTGCGGGACGAATAATGAATTAAAAAAGAGGAGAATAGACAGGGCATGTCGAATTAATATAGTGCGTGTACTCTGATTTAAATTAAATGCATGATTTTCATGCATTTTTTGGCTGGTAAGAAAGTATAAACTTTTTCTAAGTTTATACTTTCTTCCTGCGCATAAGTGCAACTACGCCTCTGTCTTCGCCCTTAGGGGCTCGCCAGTCGGCGAGTTTTCTTTAAATCCTTTGGGGTGTGTGGATTTATTAAATAGCGCAGCCCTTTCTTTAAACTTGAGGTGAAAATTCTCCATGAAAAAACGACAAAATGTGACGATAAAGGGAACAAAGGAAGGATTGGTCCTTCAACTGGATGACCATTGTTCCTACGATGAACTCAAAAAAGAATTGGACGAAAAGCTTTCCACGAACCTTAGAACGCAGGAAGAAGGCCAATTGCTTGCGGTAAAGGTGAATGTAGGAAACCGTTTTTTAAGCGATGACCAAAGGGAAGACCTAAAAAACCTAATTCGGCAAAAAAAGAATTTGGTTGTTGATGATATTGAATCAAATGTAATCACGAAAGAGGAAGCAAAACGTTTAAAAGCTATAGATGAAGTGGTAACGGTTTCAAAAATCATCCGTTCAGGCCAAGTATTAGAGGTTCCGGGAGATTTACTGTTGATTGGTGATGTAAACCCTGGGGGAACGGTTATGGCTGGTGGGAATATTTTTATAATGGGCGCCTTAAAAGGGATCGCACATGCAGGTCGTTTCGGCAATGATGAAGCGATTATTGCGGCATCCAGTATGAAGCCAACACAGTTAAGGATCAGCGATTGCCTAAACCGAGCACCCGACATCGTTCAAGAAAAAGAGAAACATGAAATGGAATGTGCTTACATAGATGAGGACCGAAAAATCAGCGTAGATAGATTACAAGCTTTAATACATTTAAGACCTAATTTAACTAGATTAGAAGGGGGACATTAAAGTGGGAGAAGCTATAGTAGTTACATCTGGTAAAGGTGGCGTCGGCAAAACAACGACTTCTGCTAATATTGGAACAGCATTGGCCCTTCAAGGAAAAAAGGTTTGCTTAGTGGATACAGATATTGGTCTTCGTAACTTGGATGTCGTGATGGGACTTGAAAATCGCATTATCTATGACCTTGTTGATGTCATTGAGAAAAGATGCAAAATTCATCAAGCATTGGTAAAGGACAAACGCTTTGATGGCTTATTGTATTTGCTCCCTGCCGCTCAGACCGTGGATAAATCTGCGGTAAAACCGGAGCAAATGAAAAATCTGATTACAGAATTAAAACAAGATTATGATTATATTATTATCGATTGCCCTGCTGGTATTGAGCAGGGATTTCAAAATGCCGTGGCGGGAGCAGATCAAGCCCTTATCGTGACAACGCCTGAAGTATCTGCTGTTCGAGATGCAGACAGAATCATCGGTCTTATTGAAAAAGAAAGCCATATGGAGCCGCCAAAATTAATCATCAACCGCATTCGTAATCATATGATGAAAAACGGTGATATGCTGGATGTGGATGAAGTTACCCAGCATTTATCCATTGAGCTTTTTGGTATTGTGGCGGATGATGACGAGGTTATTAGAGCCAGCAATCACGGTGAACCGATTGCTTTAAATCCAAACAGTAAAGCATCGCTTGCCTACAGGAATATTGCCAGAAGAATTCTTGGCGAATCGATTCCGCTTCAGTCTTTAGAAGAACCGAATAAAGGGATGTTTACAAAACTTAAAAAGTTTTTCGGTGTGAAATAATTTAAACGGCAGTCTGTTCATGATTTGTGAACAGGCTTTTTTTATTCTTGGATTACTTTCCACTTAAGTGAATTTATTTTCCGGTGATACCAAAATGCTTTTGACTTCCTCCTCCACGCACATATAACAAATTAAGGATTTCTTTGAATAGTCATACTCCTTACATCTCTTTCATAAACTTGTACAAAAAGTGGGAAAAGGGTTGATGAATATGGCGCGGTCGACACCGGATGAAATACGGAAAAGAATCAATAAACGAAAAAAAGATCCTGGAATGCAAGAGAAAAATCCAGACCGCCAGCTGGCTTGGCCTGGGGATGAAGAAAAGTATGGATTCAATAACGTATCCTCCTATGGAGGCGGACCAGATGATGGAGGGCACCCGTTGTTTCGTATGGAAGTATTTATTTTTAAAATACTCGCTTCGGCCTGCCTTTTTTTAGTGGTCGCGATTTTATTTCGGAACCAAACCGCAACATTTGATCATGCCCGGAATTTAGTTCGAACCACAATGGATAAGGAGTTCGAATTCGCCGTTGTATCCCAGTGGTATGAAGAGAAGTTTGGCAAACCACTTGCCTTACTGCCTTTCAATGAGTCGAAAAAAGAAAAACAAACGGAAACCGAAACAGCTGAAAAACCTTTTGATATGCCAGCTACCGGGAAAGTTCTAGAAAATTTCCAGAAAAATGGACAGGGAATCATGATTGAAACAGCAAACGGGGCTTCTGTTCAAGCGATGAATGGGGGAAATGTCACGTTTGCAAGTGTAAAGGAAGGCTTAGGAAAGACGGTGATCATCCAGCACTCTGATGGCACGGAAACCTGGTATGGCAATCTAGCAGATATTAAAGTCAAACTTTATGATTATGTGGAAAAAAGAAAAGTAGTCGGAACGGTTTCATCGAGTGAAGAAAATTCGAAGGGTAAATACTATTTTGCCATCAAAAAAGGGGATGATTTTATCGACCCAGTCAAGGTGATCCGCTTTGATTAGAGTGAGATATTTACTTCAACATGTTTATATTCACCCGCTGTTATGGATTATCGTCGCAATTTCTATTGCAACAGCACATTTTCGAGAGGTTTGTCTTTTGTTAGGAATTATTTTTATACATGAAATGGGGCATGCAGCAGCAGCTTCATTTTTTTCATGGAGAATAAAAAAAATTACCCTTCTGCCGTTTGGCGGGGTCGCTGAAATGGATGAGCACGGCAATCGTCCGTTAAAGGAGGAGGCAATTGTCGTCCTCGCCGGTCCTTTGCAGCATGTTTGGATGGTCGGTCTAGGCTTTTTGCTCTATTCCTTTTCATTGGTCCCTGCGGACGTATTTTATTTATTTTTTCAATACAATTTAATGATTTTTATTTTCAATCTTTTTCCAGTATGGCCGCTTGATGGCGGCAAGTTAGTTTTTTTATTGATGTCGTACAAAAAATCTTTTCCATTCGCCCACCGGGTGACATTGCAGATTTCCTTTATCAGTCTCACCATTTTCTCGCTGCTTATCCTTTTTACTGCCCCGTATCATCTCAATGTCTGGGTGGTAATCGCGTTTTTGTATTTCTCGCTTTATCATGAATGGAAGCAGCGTCGCTTTATTTTCATGCGCTTTTTGCTTGAACGCTATTACGGCAAAAAAAGTGATTTGCAATTATTAAAGCCGATTCAAGCGAACGAACATGATTTGTTAATTCATGTCCTTGAAAAATTTCAGCGCGGCTGTAAGCATCCGATTATTGTTGAAGGGAACGGCAAGGAAAAAGGGATGTTAGATGAAAATGAGTTATTGCACGCCTATTTCACGGAAAAACGCTTAACCGACAAAGTCAGCGACTTGCTCTTTATGTTTTGAGACAGAGTTAAGGGGGCCTTCCACTAGTTGGAACCTGTTTTCCGCCAGTGAAAGGGTATATAGCGCCAGTTGGGGGTGGTTATCCGCTAGTTGGCAAGCAATTCGCTAGTAAAAGCCTGTCATCCGCTAGTTGAAACAGTCTATCCGCCAGTTGGAGAATGTCATCCGCCAATTGAAGCACGCTATCCGCCAATTGGCTCTCATCCTCCAAAAGAGGTATAATAGAACAATCATAAATAAAGTGGGGCCGCTCGATTGGATCAATTAATCATCAACTATCAGTCAAGAGAAAAGAGATTTGCCTTCATCCGAAACCATAAGGTTGAAAAAATGGAATTTGACCGGCCAGAGCAGCGTTCTCTGGTCGGTAATATTTATTATGGGACCGTTTCAAAGGTGCTCCCCGGAATGAATGCCGTATTTATTGACATCGGCGAAGAAAAACATGCCTATTTACACCGGGACTTGCTGCCTGCTTATGTGTTATCACAAGATAAAAACAAGGAAAACAAGACAGTATCCTCTTTTGTACATCAAGGTGAAAAACTGCTCGTTCAGGTCAACAAGGATGCGACAGGAACAAAAGGTCCGAGGGTAACAGGGATAATTGAGATCCAAGGAAATCATCACATCTACATGCCGCAGGGCCGCTATGTGGCGGTATCGAAAAAAATTGCTGATGAAAACGAGAAATCCAGACTCCGCCGGATAGGACACCAGCTTAAAACAGTGGAAGAAGGAATCATTTTTCGCACCTCAAGTTTATTCGCGGCCGAAGAAGAAATTCATCAAGAGCTTGATAAACTAAGACTTCAGTATCTTGAACTAATGAAGCAGGCTGAAGCCTTTAAAAAACCTGGGCTCATTTTTCAAAAGGATTCGTTCGTTGAAAGGCTCATCCTGATGATAGCGAAAATGGATGAAGGCGAAGTCATTGTAGATGATCTCCCATTAAAAAGAATATTGGATGAACATAAACAAAACATTACGGTCAGCTATTATGGCGGGAAAGAGAATATTTTCGCCGTAAACCGAGTCGAGCATGAAATTGACAAAGCGCTTAAACGGGTGGTATGGCTTGATAACGGTGCATACCTTATTTTCGATGCAACCGAAGCATTAACGATTATCGATGTGAATACCGGAAAGTTTTCCGGTAAAAGCGATTATCAAGAAACCGTGTTGAAAACCAATCAGTTGGCAGCGCAGGAAATTTGCCGGCAGCTGCGTCTCCGAGACATAGGCGGCATGGTCCTGATTGATTTTATCGATATGCATCGTGAGCAGGACAAGCAGTCGGTAATAGAGGTTTTTGAAAAAAATAAAGATGAGAACCGGATTAAATTGATTGGATATACGCCACTAGGCATATTGCAGCTGACACGAAAGAAAACAAAGGTTTCCTTGTCCGAAGCGTTAACGGTAAAATGTCCGGTTTGTGAGGGGACAGGCAGGATTTTAAGTCCGGAAACGGTGGCCTTCAGGTTGGAACGGGAATTATTTGAGCACCGTCATGGGGATTTTGAGGCGGTACTAGTGGAAACGACGAAAGAAGTAAAAGAAGCAATGTCCGATCATCTTAAGTTTTTAGAAGAATCGCTTCATTTTAAGGTTTACTTTTCCTTGCAATCAAACATAAGCCATTATTATTTATTAAAACAATTTGGAGAAAAGGGTGAGATTACCCAAAAAGCTGGCGATTTCTATTGACACTTTTGTTTTAAATATGTTAGTATCTTAATGTTATGTTTGTAGCACCCGTGCTACAACCGCACAGAACAGGTAGTAAGTTTTATGCGTTACGCATAGACGCCTGTGGATGGCGAGTCTGAGTTTATAAGGAGGTGCAGTTCATGTACGCAATTATCGAAACTGGCGGTAAGCAATTGAAAGTTGAAGAAGGTCAAGCTATCTACATTGAAAAATTAAATGCAGAAGCAGGCGAAACAGTTACTTTTGACAAGGTTCTTTTCGTTGGCGGTGAAAATGTAAAAGTAGGAAGCCCTGTTGTTGCAGGCGCTACTGTTACAGCTAAAGTTGAAAAACAAGGCCGTGCGAAGAAAATCATTGTTTTCAAGTACAAAGCAAAGAAAAACAACCGTAAGAAACAAGGTCATCGTCAACCTTACACTAAAGTAATCATCGAAAAAATCAACGCGTAAGGTGTTGGCATTTAGATGATACGAATTTTGATTAATCGTACTGATTCCGGGAAAATTTATTCTTTTACAATGAGCGGACATGCCAATTTTGCTAAGCACGGCGAGGATATCGTTTGTGCAGGAGCTTCTGCTGTAACTCTTGGTACCGTAAATGCCATAGAGACTCTTACAGGTGTTGCACCTGAGGCAGATCAAGGAGAATCAGGCTATCTTAAATGTGACTTTCCTGAAAATCTTTCTGAAGAGACCGATGAGAAAGTGCAATTACTGCTTGAAGCCATGGTACTCTCATTGCAAGAGATTGAAAAAGTTGCCGGTAAGCACATAAAAATTACTCAAAAGTAGGAGGTGGAACAAATGTTAAGATTTGATCTTCAGTTTTTCGCTTCTAAAAAGGGAGTAGGTTCTACAAAGAACGGACGTGACTCTATCGCGAAGCGCCTTGGTGCTAAGCGTGCAGATGGTCAATTCGTAACTGGTGGTTCAATCCTTTACCGTCAACGCGGTACAAAGATTTATCCAGGTGAAAACGTAGGCCGTGGCGGAGATGACACTCTTTTTGCAAAAGTTGACGGCGTTGTAAAATTCGAACGCTTAGGTCGCGACCGTAAAAAAGTGAGCGTTTATCCAGTAGCTCAAGAAGCTTAAGCTTTCAATAAAACTCTAACCGGATTGGTTAGAGTTTTATTTTTGCAAACGCAGGAAAAAATTACTAATTATGATTGATGAGAAATCATCCGAGACTCCTTGGGTACTTCTTCAAAAGGCCGCTTTTTTTCCTCAAATGGACATTATTCGCATAAAAAAGCTTACTCATGCTTACTTTTTTGATATACTATCAGAAAACGGTTATCGGACAATTAATGTGGGAGTGCAGGGAATGAAGGATTTAGATATTGTTGAAGTGCTTCGGCATTCGCGGCACGATTGGTTAAATCGGCTGCAATTGATAAAAGGAAATTTAGATTTAAATAAAATTGACAGGGCTAAAGAAATCATCGATGAAATCGTCATTGACACGCAACAGGAATCAAAGCTCTCCAATTTACAGATGCCGATGTTCGCTTCGCTGCTTTTAAAATCCAATTGGGATAATCACCATTTTCAGCTTGAATTTGAGGTTCTTTCCGATACGGATTCCAAAAAAACAGATGACCATTTGCTTACAAATTGGACAAAGTCATTGTTTTTGAGTTTAAATAAAGCAATTGAAGTATTTGGCGAAAACCATTTATCCATTACAATCGACCCGCAAATGGATGGTGCTCGTTTCTTTTTCGATTTTAGCGGGATAATAATAAAAAGTGAACTGATTGAACAATTCCTTTCACAGCCGCAAGAATCCGAACTGGTTCTTGAGGTAAAGGAATTCTCGAAAAACGAACTCGCATTTGAAGTTTTTATGCCTTTTTTAAAAAAGGATAAGGACTGCGATTCTCATCGGTAGATCAGTTTGTTAAATGCAGACGGGAGGTCTACAACAAAATGTTTGTCGATCAAGTGAAAGTGTATGTTAAGGGCGGGGATGGCGGCAATGGAATGGTCGCATTCCGTCGTGAAAAATATGTTCCGAATGGCGGTCCTGCAGGCGGGGACGGCGGAAAGGGTGCAAACGTCGTATTCGTGGTTGAAGAAGGTTTGCGTACCTTAATGGATTTCCGTTATCAGCGCCATTTTAAGGCAACTCGCGGGGAGCATGGCATGTCCAAAAGCATGCATGGTAGAAATGCAAAGGATATGGTTGTCAAAGTACCACCTGGAACGGTTGTAACCGATGCAGAAACAAAGGAAGTGATTGCTGACCTTGTTGAACATGGACAGCGCGCTGTTATTGCCAAAGGCGGCCGTGGCGGAAGGGGAAATAATCGCTTTGCCACACCAGCCAATCCAGCCCCTGAAATTGCCGAGAATGGTGAACCCGGTCAGGAGCGAGACGTTATTCTTGAATTAAAATTGCTCGCAGACGTGGGGCTCGTTGGGTTCCCAAGTGTCGGGAAATCCACTTTATTATCGGTCGTTTCGGCGGCAAGACCGAAAATTGCCGAGTACCATTTTACGACGATTGTTCCTAACCTGGGAATGGTGGAAACAGAGGATAACCGCAGCTTTGTCATGGCTGATTTGCCCGGATTGATTGAAGGGGCCCATGAAGGTGTCGGCCTTGGTCATCAATTTTTACGGCATATCGAACGGACACGTGTCATTGTCCATGTTCTTGATATGGCAGCGACAGAAGGCAGGGACCCGTACGAGGATTATTTGACGATTAATAAAGAGTTAAAAGAATATAATCTGAGGCTGACTGAGCGCCCGCAAATTATTGTCGCCAATAAGATGGACATGCCGGATGCAGAAGAAAATCTGCAAACGTTTAAAGAGCGCTTGGAAGAAGATTATCCCATTTTTCCAATATCCGCTTTAACAAGAAAAGGGCTTCGCGATTTATTATTTGCGATTGCCGATAAAATAGAGGAGACACCGGAATTCCCTCTTGAACATGAAGAGGAACAAACAGGTGTACATCGTGTACTATATAAGCATGAGAAGGATCCTGATAACTTTAAAATTACGAGAGATCCGGATGGTTCATTTGTCGTTTCCGGTGAGAAAGTGGAAAGGCTGTTTAAGATGACCGACTTTTCTCGAGAAGAATCTATCCGCCGTTTCTCGCGACAGCTTCGAGGTCTTGGAGTGGATGACGCCTTAAGACAAAGAGGAGCAAAAGATGGGGATATCGTAAAATTATTAGAGTTTGAATTTGAATTTATAGAGTAGCCTTCCTCGGTGGTTGGAGGTAGAGAGATGAAGAGGAATAGAGCAGAGAAAAAATTCTATTTAGTGCGTGAGGATGTTCTTCCAGAGGCAATGAAAAAAACGATTGATGCGAAGGAATTGCTTGAACGCGGTAAGGCGGAATCCGTCCAGGAAGCTGTCCAGCAAACTGATTTAAGCCGAAGTGCGTTTTACAAATACAGGGATACGGTTTTTCCTTTTTCGTCGATTAAAAAAGAAAAATTGGTCTCACTCTTTTTTTATTTAGAAGATCGTTCCGGTACCCTTTCGAAATTGCTAAGTGTTGTTGCTTCGTCAGGCTGTAACGTGTTAACGATTCACCAAACCATCCCGCTCCAGGGCCGGGCGAATGTGACGCTTTCCATGAATACGGGGAATATGACCATGGAAATTGATGAGTTATTAACTGAATTAAAAAAGCTCGAATTTGTAGAGAATGTGGAAGTGCTGGGAACAGGTGCATAAGGGGCAGGATTGTTCCTTGTGAAAGCTGTTCTCAGCTTTCTTTTATATGCAGAAATGACAACGAGGGAGTGGAGAAAAGTGAAGGTCGGTTTCTTAGGACCAAAGGCAACGTTCACCGAAATTGCGGTGATGAGTGTTTTTACAGAAGATGAGCTTGAACCGTTCCGGACGATTCCGGAATGCATGGATGCGGTTGCCGATGAAAGAGTAGAGTTAGCAGTTGTGCCCATTGAAAATGCCCTTGAAGGTTCTGTAAATATTACCTTGGATTATTTGACAAGGGTAGTGGATATCCCGATTGTCGGTGAGATTACCATCCCGATTAAGCAGCATCTCATGGTGCATCCTTCCAATCAGGATCAATGGCGGGATGTGAAGCATATTTACAGCCACTCGCATGCCATTGCCCAGTGCCATAAGTTTTTACATACGCAGTTTAAAGGGGTTCCTTTTGAAAGTGTAAATTCTACGGCTGCAGCAGCGAAAATGGTGATGGACCATCCGGAATGGCAGGCGGCCGCGATTGCTAATGAGTTAGCCGCTAAGGAATATGGTTTAGAGATCGTCCAAAGAAACATTCATGATTTTGACTTTAATCAAACAAGCTTTTTTATTCTTTCTAAAAAAGAAGTGGATTTACCGTTAATGGAAGCGGCGAATGCTACCTATAAAACGACGATCATGGTGACTCTTCCAGCTGACCATGCCGGGGCACTTCATCAGGTGTTATCTGCTTTTGCCTGGAGGAAAATAAACCTTTCTAAAATTGAATCGAGACCGATGAAGACGGGAATCGGCAATTACTTTTTCATTATAGATATCGAAATGAAGCTTGATGAGGTGTTGATTCCTGGAGCGATGGCTGAATTAGAGGCACTCGGCTGCGGTGTAAAGATTTTAGGAAGTTATCCTTCGTTGATGGTGGATTTGGATTAGATAGCTAGTGAATTTTCAGAGTTTTAAAAAAAGGATCCGGGAACATATTTCCGGGTCCTTTTACGATTCCATTAAAAAGCCTTCTCTTTTTAAGGCAGCTTGTGCTTCGTCAAGAGCTTTTTCACTGGGAGCTGATAGGGTATGAAGATGGATGCCGCCTGTTAATTCCGACAATAATGCTGCTTTCGTTGATTTCAAGTATTCGATAAATTGTTTGACTTCCTTACGGTTTGAAACCATTATCGATGCCGTTAAATCCCCGTATATGGCATGCTCGATTTTTACATCTTTGACCAATACACCATGGTCGACCAATAGGTTGAGTTCCTTTTCAGTATCTTCCGGTTTATGAAAAGAGGCAATTGTTCTTTCGAAAGTAGGGACGCCGGCATTTTGATGTAAATATAGGTAGCCCTGACTTGTGGCGATGATCGGTTCATTTTTTGCCTTGAGAAGGGTAATATCTCCAACGATGACCTGCCTGCTGACGTTTGTCCGGTTTGCCAAATCACTGCCTGTCAGTGGCACTGGACTATCTTTGAGCAATTGAAGGATTAGGTTTCGCCGCTCCTCTCCCAGGATTTTTTTTTGTACAACCATATTAAACCTCCTAGAAATTTCAAAGGGTTTACTATTAGGGGGATGAAGGTCAATTTCGTGTTTCAATTTGCCTCCACTTTTTTTGTCCCTAAAACCTCCAATAGTAACCCCATTAATCTGTGGTTTTTATTTTAGCATAACATAATTTTCCCTTTTTAAATAACTGCTGTGCCTTTATATTCCTTAACAATTCCAACGAGCGCCTCCCCGAGCCTCAAAACTTCCTCCTTGCTCGTTGACCTACCAAATGATATCCGAATAAATTCCTTTGCCTGCTCATCGCTAACTCCCAAGGCCTTCATCACCTTCGAAGGGGTTTGCATACCCACCTGGCAGGCGCTTCCTGTAGAAATCGCAAATCCGAGACGATTGCTTTCTAGCATCATCCATTGCCCTTCAATACCTGTGACCCGAAGCCCGATGATCGAAGGCAGCTGGGCATCCCCTAATTCCTCTGCCTCAAAAACTTGAACCCATTGCTTAATCGGACTTAGGGCATCCAAAAATGTCTGACGGAGCTCTACATAATGATGAAGAGCCTCTGTAACAGAAGGGAATATTTTTTGAGCAGCCGCCGTCATTGCAGCAATCCCTGGCACATTTACCGTTCCAGGCCGGAACCCTTTTTCATGCGATCCTCCTGGGAAAAAAGGATGCCAAGAAATGCCTGGATCCATATAAACGCCGCCAACCCCTTTTGGACCATAGATTTTATGCCCCGAAAAAGAAAAACTGCTAACCAGCGGCGCAACCGTAGAAAGATTGATTTTTCCAAAGGACTGAACAAAATCACTGTGAAAATGAATGTTATTTTCCTTGCAAATTTGTGCAATTTTTTCAATTGGCTGGATTGTTCCAATCTCTGAATTAACATGTTGTAGTGTGATTAAAACTGTTTCTGGTTTGATTGCCTCCACTAAATCCTCCATATCGATTAATCCGGACGAGTTTAAAGGGAGTAGTGTAATCTCATACCCTGCCCCTTTAAGCCGATTTAAAGCCCCATGAATCGATGAATGTTCGGCTACACCTGAAATAATATGGTTTCCATGTTTTTTAGGAGCGGACAATAATGCTTCAATCGCTAAAAAATTGCTTTCTGAACCACCGCTCGTAAAAAACAATCCATTTTTGTTAATATTCGCCAAACGAGCTAACTCATCACGACAATTTTCAAGCAGTGCAGAAGCGTTCCCGCCAATGTCATGGAGGCTGCTTGAATTCCCGAAAAACTCCGTGGCTGCCTGAATGTAAACTTCAGCTGCTTCCGGATCTAAAGGAGTGGTAGCTGCGAAATCAAAATATATCATTATCATAATCTCCTAAGCTTTTAATTTTAGAATTAGTACTTGATATTAGTGTAATTCTGTGTAAATATATATGTCAAGACACCTGTAAAACCAGGAGGGTCAAAACATGACAAGTACTGATGTGTTAATTATTGGAAGTGGAGTAGCTGCTTTACAACTGGCTGTCCGTTTAAATAAGGAATTAAATGTGAGAATTCTCACAAAGTCAAAATTGCGAACGGCGAATTCATATTTGGCTCAAGGGGGGATTGCTGTGGCACTTGGTGCACATGATCATCCTGACAAGCATTTTATGGATACCCTTGAAGCGGGGAGAAATCATAATCATCCAGAAACCGTTCAGGAAATCATCAATGCAGCACCGATGCTCATTCAGAATCTTTCAAGTCATAATGATGTTTTTGACAGGGGTCAAAATGGTGAGTTACTTCTAGGAATGGAAGGGGCCCATAGTGAAAAAAGAATCGTTCATGGGGGCGGAGATGCAACAGGAAAAAACGTCATGGAACATCTCATCAGCAAGGTAAAAGAAAATGTCCAAATTGAAGAAAATACCTTCGTCTTTGAATTAATCATAAAAAATAAACGTTGTATGGGTGTCAAAGCAAAAAAATTGAATGGATACATTGAGCACTACTACGCCAGCCATGTAATCCTGGCAACAGGAGGCTGCGGTCAGCTTTATCCGTACACATCGAATGCTGAAACCGTCAGCGGCGATGGTATTGCTATGGCGTATTTAGCAGGTGCTGAAATTGTAGATATGGAATTTATCCAGTTTCATCCCACGCTTTTATATATCAATGGTGAAACAAAAGGGTTAATTTCTGAAGCCGTACGCGGTGAAGGTGCCGTCTTGGTTACAGAAGATGGGACCCCCATCATGGAAGGGATCCATCCATTAAAAGACCTGGCACCAAGGCATGTTGTTTCACAAACCATTTATAGCTACTTAAAAAAAGGAATGAAAATTTATTTAGATATTAGTGGTATCAAAAATTTTTCCAAAAGATTTCCTACTATAACGGCTAATTGTGAGGAGAATGGAATTGCCATTTCTAAAGGGCGAATTCCGGTTGCTCCAGGGAGTCATTTTTTAATGGGTGGCATCAAAACGGATTTAATTGGGCGTACCTCTATTGATGGGCTCTATGCAATCGGGGAAGCAGCTTGCACCGGTCTTCATGGGGCGAACCGTTTAGCAAGCAATTCTTTGTTAGAAGGTTTATTTCAAGGAGAAAAACTTTCGGCTTGGCTGAATAAGGCAAATATAGAGTTGCCTGAACCAATTTACACGCATTATTCAACAACGAATCCAAGGATGTTAAATCTTCCTGATGTCCAGATTTTAAAAGGATGGATGATGGAACGAGTTGGGATTGTCCGCAATGAACTTGATTTAAAAAAACAAAAAGATTGGCTGAATCAATGGGAAACGGTTGATCGATTTGACTCATACAGCATGGAAGACGTGAACAAAATGTTTATGCTGACCATTGCGAAACTCATTACGGACTCGGCCTTAAAAAGAACGGAAAGCCGCGGCGGTCACTATCGAAGTGATTACCCTTATGAGGATGATAACAATTGGCTAAAAAAATCAATCATTCAAAAACGGGAAGTGGAGAAGAAGAATGAACACATTGAAACTGCGCTCGCAACTTGAACAATTTTTTATTGAGGATATCGGGGAACAGGATATTACAACTGATTTGATTTTCCCGAATGATACCAATGGGGAAATTGTCTTCTTATCAAAGGATAATGGAATATTTTGCGGAGAAGAAATCATCCGAACCGGCTTTCAGGTATTAAACTCGCAACTCACGACTCAAGTTTTTGTAAGGGATGGCGAGGCCATTGAAAAAGGGCAGCAGCTCGCAACTGTCACTGGAAAAATTGCAGACCTATTAAAAGGGGAGCGGGTTGTTCTCAATTTGGTGCAGCGGATGAGTGGGATTGCCACCTTAACAAAGAACGCAGTAACAACACTGGGCAGCACTCATACAAAACTATGTGACACAAGAAAAACAACACCGGGACTTAGAATGTTTGAAAAATATGCGGTTCGTTGTGGCGGAGGGTACAATCACCGCTTTGGTTTATACGACGGAATCATGATCAAAGATAATCATATCTCCTTTGCAGGCTCCATCACAAAGGCAGTTGAAGCTGTTAGGGCAAAGGCCGGTCATATGGTAAAAGTTGAGGTAGAAGTGGAAACGGAAGAACAGGTGGTAGAAGCGGTAAATGCTAAGGCGGATGTCATTATGTTTGATAATCGCACGCCAGATGAAATTAAGGAAATGATTAATTTAGTGCCAGCTGGAATTATTACCGAGGCTTCCGGCGGAATTCAATTAAGTAATCTGGCATCCTATCAGGACACTGGTGTGGATTATATCTCTTTGGGCTTTTTAACCCATTCGTATAAAGCACTTGATATTAGTGTAAAAGTAAAATGGAACTAAGGGGTGGAATAAAATGAGCATTTTGACAGCAATGAAAAAAAACTTAATGATTCCAGAAAAATATAAACAGTTGACTCGAAAAGAACTTGAATGTCGGGTAAAAGAAGTAAAAAATAAATTTGGTTCAAAACTGTTTATCCCCGGACATCATTATCAAAAGGATGAAGTCATTCAGTTTGCCGATGCTACAGGTGATTCATTAAAGCTGGCCCAATTAGCTGCTAAAAATAAGGAAGCAGATTATATTGTTTTTTGCGGTGTTCATTTTATGGCAGAAACAGCTGATATTTTGACAAGTGATGCGCAAAAGGTAATTTTGCCGGATATGCGCGCAGGCTGCTCGATGGCCGATATGGCCGATGAGCAACAAACTGATATAGCTTGGGAGAAGCTTACAGAAATATTTGGAGAAACCATTCTTCCTTTAACTTATATCAACTCAACTGCTGCCATTAAATCCTTTGTTGGGGAAAATGGCGGTGCCATTGTCACTTCTTCCAATGCTCATACGATGCTCAAATGGGCATTCAAAAAGAAGGAAAGAATTCTCTTTTTACCGGATCAGCATTTAGGCCGCAATACTGCCGTTGATTTAGGCATCGATTTGGATGAAATGGCTGTATGGAATCCGATTACGAATAAGTTAGAATATGATGGTGATGTCTCAAAAATTAAAATCATTCTTTGGAAAGGGCATTGCTCTGTTCATATGGGCTTCACTGTTCAAAATGTTATGGATACTAGGAGTCAGTTCCCTGATAGAAAAATAATTGTCCATCCGGAATGCCGTCATGAAGTAGTCAAATTGGCTGATATGGCTGGGTCGACCAGTTATATTATTAAAACAATTGAAAATTCGGAGCCGGGATCATCTTGGGCCATTGGAACGGAAATGAATCTTGTAAATCGAATTATTCAAAATCATCCAGATAAAAACATTGTTTCATTAAACCCTCAAATGTGTTCATGTATGACAATGAATCGAATTGATTTGCCGCACTTGGTATGGAGTCTGGATACTTTAGAGGATAACTCTACCCATAATCTGATTAAGGTTGATGCAGAAATTGCCGAGAATGCTAAATTAGCTTTAGAAAGAATGCTTGTAAATTCATAAATAAATGCTAAAAGGGATGCATTTTTAAAATGTATCCCTTTTGATGTTTTATCAGCGAATTGAAGGGGGTTATCCGCGAATTTTCATACTTTATCCTCGAATTGAAAACATCCATCATATCAACAGCTCTAAAATTATTCATCAGGGTCCAATTCATATTTTTCCCAAAAAAAGCATATGTTTTTGTGAAGAATGATAGCACTTTGCCCATTTCCACATAGACTATATGGACTTATGCATAGGAGGGAAATCAGAGTGAAGATCCATATCGTACAGAAAGGGGATACTCTTTGGAAGATCGCCAAGAAGTACGGCGTGAATTTTGAAGAGCTGAAAAAAATGAATTCCCAGCTCAGCAACCCTGATATGATTATGCCCGGTATGAAAGTAAAAGTCCCGACAACAGGAGGAATGGTAAAGAAAGAAGCACCTGTAGGGAAACCGGAAGCTGCCATCAATTTAGGAGCTAAGAAGGAAATGCCGATTGTCGAGCACCCATTTGCCAAGGAAAAGCCTATAGTGAAAGAAATGCCAATTAAGGAAATGCCAATTAAAGAAATGCCAATTAAAGAAATGCCAATTAAAGAAATGCCGATTAAGGAAGTGCCAATTAAAGAACAGCCAATTATTAAGGAAGCACCAAAAGTGCCTTATACTCCAAAAATGCCTCTCCCAGTTGTCCCAGAAATCGATATTAGTAATTATTATATGACTAACATGACGAATATGACGGTAAAACCAGAACTTCCTCCAAAACCGGCCAATATTTTACCGGAAGTAAAGGAAGTACCGAAAAAAGAAGTACCTGTACCTCCGCCGGTGGAAGCGCCGGTTGAACAGCCGTGTGTCCCAATAACACCTGTAATGCCTGGACCGGGATTTTGCCCGCCATTGGAATATTACCCGCAGCCATATATGATGCCCTATCCACAAGGAGGAGGCTATCCGGGAATGCATGGCGGTTATCCTGTAAATCCAGGAGCTTACCCTGGTGCTCCTGGAGCCTATCCAGGAGCATTCCCAGCAGCCGGTATGGCACCAACCGTTGCAGGAGCATCCTATGTACCGCATTTTGATGATGAATCTTCATCCTTTATGCCGCAAATGCCAGTTATGAACCCGGCTTATAATCCGGGCGTGATGGGAGCTCAAAATCCAGCCCAATATCCGGGAGGCGGTTACCCGCAAATGCTTGCAGGACCAGCTGCTCCAACAGGTTTTCCGGAAGGTTATCCAGGAGCAGCACAGGCAGGATACCCAGTAGCGCCGGCAGGATACCCAGGAGGACCGGTAGGATATCCGGAGAGTTACCCAGGAGGAATGCCGGCAGGATACCCAGGAGGATCGGTAGGATATCCGGAGAGTTACCCAGGAGGAATGCCGGCGGGATACCAAGGAGGACCGGCAAGATATCCTGAAGGCTACCCAGGAGGAATGCCGGCGGGATACCAAGGAGGATCGGCAGGATATCCTGAGAGTTACCCAGGAGGAATGCCGGCAGGATACCCAGGAGGACCGGCAGGATATCCTGAGAGTTACCCGGGGGGAATGCCGGCAGGCTACCAAGGAGGACCGGTAGGATATCATGAGAGTTACCCGGGGGGAATGCCAGCAGGTTACCCGCAAGCGGGATTCCAAGGCGGACCTCAAATGGGCTATCCGGGAGAATATCCGACCGCGCCGGGTCCGGTTAATCCTGCTTCAGGAGTAGCACCATATGGACCGGGGGCACCATACGGGCAAACCCCTTACGGTTACCCGCCAATGGGCGCCGCTTTTGAAACGCCGGAAATGACAGGACCCCCCGGTGCACAAATGCAGCATCAAGGATTACCTGTCGGACCGGGAGCTTTAGGGGACTGTGGATGCGGCGGACCGGCTGAGGGAGCAGTACCAAATTTTGTCCCACCTACTCCACCTATCTATAGCGCACCATATACTGGACCAATCAATGTCGCACAGCCACCGTATATGAATCCTTATGGGATTGGACCAGATGGGGCAGGAGCCTACGGGATGCCGCGATTTGTTGATGAAAGCAATGACGAGAATTAATAATAAGGGAGACGATGCTTATTTGGATCGTCTCCTCTCTTATTTTCAATCAAAATTCCAAGAAAAAATTAAGCAATTTGTTCCCATCCGAAAGAAAGTTTATTATGTCAAAACGAAAAAAAATAGCTATATCATTAAAGGTTATCGTTCCAATAAAAGACTAAAGCTGCAAGAAACGTTTACGACTACCTTGAAAAATGAAGGCTTTAGCAAAACTTACTTGTTTGTCCAGCCTGTCAAAGAAACACTTTTTTTTGAAGGTATCCATTACGGTGTGATCGAATATATCGAACCACATAAAACCGCTTTTTCGTACCATTCGAAAGAAAATATTGTCAAGGGTTTAAAGCTTTTAGAGGAATTTCACAAGGTCACCGCAACCTTTGAGACACGCTACCGGACTTTAATCTCAAAAGGGGATCAGATTGGAAAATGGCAGGAGCGTTCTGCTATCTTTGTGAATAATCTCCCTGTTTTAGAGTATTTCCTTAACCCCTCATATCTGACTGAAATGTTAGAATGGGCAAAATGGTCATTAGACGGAATTACGGAAAATAGTGCTTTTTTTGAAAAAGAACCTTTTGTAATCCTTCATGGGGATGTGGCGCACCATAATTTCTTGCGCGATGCATCTGGAGATTTACATTTAATTGATTTTGATTTAATTCAAATTGGACCTAAAGTCTTAGATTATTTACAATACGCAAACCGGATCTTGCCATACTTGGATTGGTCACTTGAACGGTTTTCCGAATTTGAACCGATGAAAAAGTTTTTAAAGGAAAAAGCTTTTATATATGCGTTAGCCTACCCATCGGATATATTTCGTGAATGGAACCGGATAATCAGAGAGAATTCTCAAACAAGACCTTCCAAAACAAAGTATGTGATGGAATTGACAGTCAATCAATTTCATTTACGAAGAAAGTTTTTCAACCAGCTGAAAAAAATGGTTTAATTAGAGGCTTCCGCTTTCTGGTAGAATGAAAATCCCTTCTAAGAACAACCTAAGAATGAGCATAATGTAAATGCTCATGATGTTCTTCGAGGGGGTTTTTCGCTTGAACAAGAAACCATGGGTGATTCCTCTTTCCGCCTTGTGTATTATGGGGCTGGCAGGTTGTGCAAACTCTGATCGCGCCGGTGTAAATAACAACGATAACAACGTAGCACGTCCAATGGGGTATTACTCAAATGAAAAACATCCAAATAATAATAACGGGTTTCTAATCGATAACGATGGACCGCTGACGGAAATGATGGATCATACGCTTGGGGATGAGGGGAATTATCAAAGGGATCAACGGAGGCAGTTGCTGCAGACGAGGGATGAGAATGGAAATCCTCCCAATCCGACCAAACCGCTTGCAGACCATGATCATAATTTTTTCATGAGGGACAATCGATTCAGTACGGGGGATGTCAATTACCACAATCACCTAAATGTGAAGTACAGCAGCAGTGATGCTGCGCATGATTCAGCAACTCTAGGAAGAATTACCAATCAGATAAAGCAAACGGCAGAATCGGTAAATAACGTTCAAAATGTTCATTCTGTTATATACGGCAACTCAGTATTGATTTCCATTGACTTAGTGGATCATAGCCGTGCAGCTGAAACGAAAAGAGCAGTCCAAAAAGCTGTTAAGCCATATGTGAACGGTAAAAAGGTGTCGGTCATCACGGATGAAGGAACATTAAGCCGCGACCGCAATACCACAAATGAACTTCTTGAAGGTAAACAAATACCTTAATTCAAAGGGTAAAGCCAAGGGCTTTGCCCTTTTTATTTGTCATTAAGGATAAAAAGGCAAAATAAGGCTAAACTAGGACTGAATGAATATAACAAAGAGGTGATTTGCATGAAGTTCAAATGGATGATAATGGCTGGTTTTCTTGCTATTAATTTGGGAATGGTCCCTGGAATGGACATGACAGCATCCGCCGCGGGGCAAGATCGCCATCTTGAACAGCAAACGACGGAGCCTCTGCAATTAAAAGTTACTTTACAAAGGGTTTATTTGGATGGTGAAATAAGCGAAGAAGTTTTTCATGAAACAAGCTGGTCACCTGAGAATTTTTGGGCGAAGTATGATCAATGGCAGCTGATTAATACAGATGGAGAAAATTTGGTTTTTCGTAAAAAAGTAGATGATATTTCACCATTGCTGAAGGCGAACGGTTATTTCGGCATCACCAATGAAGGGGTATTGACAATTTTTAATGGCAGACCTGGACAATCAAGAATTATCCAATCTTTTTTCCAAATAGATATTAAGAAACTAGAAAGTAAAAAGCAGGAAGAGCTGCTTGAAGGGATTCCCATTAAGACAAAAGATCGTTATGTAGAGGTTTTGGAAACCTTCAGACCCTATTCGACAAGAGAAGCTTCAAAAAATTAATGAAACGAACTAAAAATCAGACTGATGTCGTTAATCAGCCTGTTTTTTTTCGTAAAAAATTGAATTTCGGTTTTATAAATGGTTTCTATCAGCGAAAAAATGCTTTCTATCAGCGAAACGAACCATTCAATCAGCGAAAAATCATTCCCAATCAGTGAAACGAACCACGCAATCAGCGAAACCTAAATCTGGCCAACCAAAACAGGTTATTTTCTTCAACACCCCCGAAATTTTATGATAGAATGAAGTTTAGTCCAACTTGGGGAGAGAAGAGAAGTGTTTGAATTTATTAAAGGGACCGTTGAATTTGTCGGGCCTGAATATATCGTCATCGAAAATGGCGGAATCGGGTATCAAATAGCAACCCCTAATCCGTTTATTTACTCCGGTAAAATGGAAACGATGGTAACGGTATATACCTACCATTACGTCCGTGAAGATACTATGGCCTTGTACGGTTTTACGACAAGGGAAGAAAAAAGACTTTTTACAAAGTTATTAAATGTTTCCGGGATTGGACCTAAAGGGGCGCTTGCGATTCTTGCCTCAGGAGAAGTGCAGCAGGTTGTTTCCGCAATTGAAAATGAAGACGAAGGCTTTCTTGTTAAATTTCCGGGAGTCGGAAAAAAAACCGCGAGACAGATGATTCTGGATTTAAAAGGGAAATTGCAGGATATTGTTCCCGATTACTTTCCGAATTTATTTAATGCCGACCAATTCGCGGCCGGGCAGGCACTGTCCGCCAACGCAGACTTGGAAGAAGCAATACTTGCCCTTAAAGCCCTTGGCTATTCTGAAAAAGAAATTAAAAAGATTTCGCCGGAATTGCAAAAGGAAAAACTTTCAACAGACCAATACATTAAAAAAGCCTTGCAACGGCTTTTAAAATAAGGTGATGATTCATGGAGGAAAGAATTATTTCTAGTGAAGCGAATCAGAACGAAATCAGTTTGGAACAAAGCCTCCGGCCCCAGAATTTAAAGCAATATATCGGCCAAACACATGTGAAAAAAAATCTGGAGGTTTTTATTGAGGCAGCAAGACTGCGGAAAGAAACACTTGATCATGTTCTCTTATATGGACCGCCTGGTTTGGGAAAAACTACCCTTGCGGTCATAATTGCCAATGAAATGGGTGTAAACATTCGGACCACTTCAGGACCGGCAATCGAACGCCCGGGAGATTTAGCTGCCATCCTTACAGCTCTAGAACCGGGGGATGTGCTTTTTATTGATGAAATCCATCGTTTGCCCCGCTCGATTGAAGAGGTGCTTTATCCGGCGATGGAAGATTTTTGTCTAGATATTGTTATAGGCAAAGGTCCGAGTGCGCGTTCCGTCCGCCTCGATTTACCGCCTTTTACACTAGTAGGTGCGACAACAAGGGCAGGCTCGTTATCCGCGCCATTAAGGGACAGATTTGGAGTTTTAAGCCGTCTCGAGTATTATAAGGAAGACCAATTAAAAAACATTGTCCTCCGCACTGCCGAGTTATTCCAAACCAATATTGACGAGCAATCGGCGATGGAAATTGCAAGACGGGCGAGAGGGACCCCAAGGATTGCCAATCGTCTGCTCAGAAGGGTTCGAGACTTCGCCCAGGTTAAAGGAAATGGTACCATAAATCTGACGCTTGCAATGGAAGCATTGGATCTCCTGCAGGTTGACCGGCTTGGGCTTGACCATATTGACCATAAATTGCTGAAAGGGATTATTGAAAAATTCCGCGGCGGTCCTGTTGGTCTTGATACGATTGCAGCGTCAATCGGAGAAGAGTCGGAAACGATTGAAGATGTGTATGAACCTTATCTCTTGCAGATTGGCTTTTTACAAAGAACTCCGAGAGGAAGAGTTGTGACTGGGGCAGTGTATCATCATTTTGGCCTAGAGATTCCCGAGAAGTGACCGTTTTCTCCAACGTTGATTTTTACTTCATAAGAAGATTTCGATAAAAGGATGTAATTACCATGAAAGTAGATTTATTTGATTTTCACTTGCCTGAAGAATTGATTGCTCAGGTTCCGCTTCAAAATCGGACTGACAGCAGATTGATGGTGTTAAATAAAGAAACAGGCGAAATAAAGCATGAAATTTTCAAAAATGTGATTGAATATTTGCGTGAAGGGGATTGCCTTGTCTTAAATGATACAAAGGTCCTTCCCGCACGTCTTTTTGGCGTTAAAAAGGATACCGGTGCAAAGATTGAGGTCCTCCTGTTAAAACAGCTCGAAGGCAACAAGTGGGAAACACTTGTAAAACCTGCGAAAAGAGTCAAAGAAGGGACCGAGCTTGATTTTGGGGACGGCTTGCTTACTGCTGTGTGTACGGATACTTCGGATCACGGCGGGCGGGTGCTTGAGTTCAAGTATGAAGGAATTTTTTATGAAGTGTTGGATCAACTAGGTGAAATGCCGCTTCCTCCATATATTAAGGAGCAGTTAGAGGACCGTGACCGCTATCAAACTGTGTTTGCCCGTGAACCGGGATCTGCGGCTGCCCCGACAGCAGGTCTTCATTTTACTGAGGAATTATTGGAAGAAATTAAGGAAAAAGGAGTTCATATTGCCTTTATTACCCTGCATGTTGGTCTTGGGACATTTCGTCCGGTAAGTGTGGAGGATATTTTGGAGCATGATATGCATTCCGAATACTATATGGTAACCGAAGAGACGGCCGGATTATTGAATGAGGTGAGAAAGAACGGGGGAAGAATTATTACCGTTGGAACAACCTCTACTCGCACACTTGAAACCATTGCCTCTCAAAATGACGGGAAATTTGTTGCAGGCAGCGGCTGGACGAGTATCTTTATTTACCCTGGATATGAATATAAAGCGATTGATGGCTTGATTACCAATTTCCATTTGCCAAAATCGACTTTAATCATGCTTGTTAGTGCTATGGCAGGGCGGGAACATATATTGCATGCTTATAATACAGCCGTCGAAGAGCGCTATCGTTTCTTTAGCTTTGGAGATGCGATGCTCATTATCTAGTCAGTGGAAGAGGAAGGAGAAAAAAATTTGACAGCGATTCGCTATGAATTAATCAAAACATGTAAACAAACTGGGGCGCGCCTTGGCAGGGTTCATACACCCCATGGTTCATTTGATACACCGGCATTTATGCCTGTTGGTACACTGGCAACCGTAAAGACGATGTCACCAGAAGATTTAAAGGAAATGGGCGCAGGTATCATCTTAAGTAATACCTATCATTTATGGCTTCGCCCCGGCCATGAGATTGTCAAGGAAGCTGGCGGTCTTCATAAATTTATGAATTGGGACCGGGCGATTTTAACGGACTCAGGCGGCTTCCAGGTTTTCAGTTTAAGTGAATTCCGCAAAATTGAAGAAGAAGGGGTTCATTTCCGTAACCATTTAAATGGGGACAAATTATTTTTGTCGCCTGAAAAAGCAATGGAAATCCAAAATGCCCTGGGCTCTGATATCATGATGGCATTTGATGAATGCCCGCCATTCCCGGCGACATTTGAATATATGAAAAAATCGGTAGAAAGAACTTCAAGATGGGCAGAGCGCTGCCTCAATGCTCATCAACGTCCCGAAGATCAAGGTTTGTTTGGGATTGTTCAAGGGGGAGAATATGAGGAACTAAGGAAGCTAAGTGCGAAAGACCTTGTTTCCCTTGATTTCCCTGGTTATGCCGTCGGCGGTTTATCGGTTGGTGAACCGAAGGATGTCATGAACCGGGTGTTAGAGTTCACGACACCGTTATTGCCAACAAATAAACCGCGTTATTTGATGGGAGTTGGTTCTCCTGACTCATTAATCGATGGGGCCATTCGCGGAATTGATATGTTTGATTGTGTCTTGCCGACTAGAATTGCCAGAAATGGGACATTAATGACGAGTGAAGGCAGATTGGTTGTAAAAAATGCCAAATATGCAAGAGATTTTGGTCCTCTCGATCCAGATTGCGATTGCTATACCTGCCGAAATTACTCGAGAGCCTACATACGCCACTTAATTCGCTGTGAAGAAACGTTTGGAATTCGATTAACTTCTTACCATAATCTCTATTTTCTGTTAAGATTAATGGAGAAGGTCAGACAAGCTATTATGGAAGACAGGCTTGGTGATTTCAGAGAAGAATTTTTTGAACGTTATGGTTTCAATAAACCGGACGCGAAAAATTTCTAATAGATGTTTTTTGAAAGGAGGGAAACGTAAATGCAAGGAATTGGTACACTTTTACCATTAATTTTAATGTTTGTGTTGTTTTATTTCTTATTAATTCGCCCGCAGCAAAAGCGTCAAAAAAATACACAAAACATGCAAAGTAGTTTAAAAAAGGGTGATAAGATTGTCACGATTGGCGGTCTTCATGGTTTCATTGATTCCATCGATGACAATAAGGCAGTCATTAAATGTGGAGACGGCAGCCGTCTTACCTATGATCGCTCAGCGATTCGTGAAGTAACGGAAGCGAGCAAAGAAGCTTCAAAAGAAGTTAGTCTTGAAAAATAATAGCAGCAAAAAAAGGAAGCCGAATCCATATTAGGCTTCCTTTTTTACATTGAAAATTTTTAAGCGGTTCTAGAATTATTGTTCGTGGCGATATTTACACCTAGAATGCCGCCCATCATTGCAATCAGTGTATAGCAGGTATGATAAATGATTTGGTCGAAATTAAATAGTTTGTCATAGCCTAAATATTGAAACAGGAAAACTACCAGTGAATAAATTAACCCTGTTACTCCCCCAATTAACCATCCTTTTTCCTTTCTTTTCCCTCCGGATAGAAAACCGCCGCCAAATAATGCGATAAAGGATAAGGCGGTGACAATATATTGGAGTGAGACTTCTTTTGTGGAGGTAAATTTTAGAATTAACGAAACAATAAGGCTGCTAATTGCTGCAAAAGCAAAGATGAAAATGAGCCCGTATAAGATTGATGTACCAAAGCTTTTTGATTCGATTTTAACTCTCCCCCTTCAATGCCTTTAGGCAGTCTATATCATTCCTGTATCTCTTCTTAGTCTTTGGAAGCTATACAGTAACCTTCTTAGTACAAGTTATTCAGGATGGTTGAAAAGTAGAATCAAAAAAATCCGCCGCTCTTTTTTAAATCATTTGTTTTTGGGTAATTATTCCACTTGTTATTCCTATCAGTTTGCAAACAATAGAATTGAATGTATTAAAAGGGGAGACATACTGTGGGAGTATACGGGATTATTATCTTTCGGACCTTTTTTTTCTATTTGCTTATCCTGATTATTTTCCGGCTTATGGGTAAACGGGAAATTGGTGAGTTAAGTATTCTTGATTTAGTTGTATTTATTATGATAGGTGAAATGGCAGTGATCTCAATCGACAATACAGAGGAACCACTGATTCATACTGCTCTGCCAATGGTAATATTAATGCTCATTCAAATTTCGCTGGCTATCGTTTCATTAAAGAGCAAACGATTTCGTAACCTTGTTGATGGCCAGCCAACTATCATCATCAACAGAGGAAAAATTGATGAGGTGGCAATGAAAAAACAACGGTACAATTTCGATGATTTAATGGCTCAATTAAGAGAAAAGGATATTCGCAGCATTGCGGATGTTGAATTTGCGATTTTAGAAGCATCAGGGAATTTATCGGTTATCGAAAAACTGCAAGATCCCAATAAACCGCAAAAAAATGGAGATATTACGATTCCATTAATTATGGATGGGCAGATTGAAGAAGAAAATTTAAAAAGAATTAATAAAACCAATCTTTGGCTCAGGCAGGAGCTAAAAAAGAAGGGGTATCGGGACTTAAAAAAAATTTCCTTCTGCAGCTATGAAAATGGAAAGTTTTTTATCGATTTACAGGATGAATAAGGAAAAAGACACGCGGCAGAGCGTGTCTTCTGTCTAATTATTTAAATGCAAATAAGTTGCCAATGATAGGAATTCGTTCAAGTTCCTCTTTTTTTATTAGCCCCATAACCAAGAGAAGGAGGATATAGATGAAGGATATCCCCGCAGTTGACATTAAAACACGAATGGCTAAAAATTGGTTGCTTAGGATATGACCGAACATCCAATAGCCACTCCAGCCTGATATCCCCATAGCGATAAACGCTTTTGCATAATCGCGAACATAGAAGGAAAAAGCAATTTTCTTTAAGACGGTGGCAAAATGAAGGACGGTTACCAAAACAAATCCGACGATAATTCCTAATGCTGCCCCAGTAATACCAAAGGATGGCTGGGAAGCAAGTAAAAAGATAACGGCGGTTTTGACAACTGCTCCGATTAGGCTGTTAATCATCGCAGCTCTTGCTAAATTTAATGCCTGCAAAACGGCTTGAAGCGGACCCTGATAGTAATAAAATAAGAAAAACGGTGCCATTAATCGAATAAAGTAAGAACCATTTGATTTACCATACATGATGGTCATTAATGGGTCAGCTAGTACATACAAGATCACAACCGCAAGACCTCCGGATAAAAACGCCAGCCGTAATGCCTGCTGCAGACGGTATTCAATCAATTTATGGTTGTTTTGTGAATTCGCTTCACTGATAGCCGGAACTAATGAGGTTGCCAATGAAAACGTAATAAAGGAAGGGAGCATTAAAAGCGGCAATGCATATCCAGTTAAGGAACCATATTGTTTGGTCGCTTCCACTGCCACCACACCGGCTATTGCTAAGCTGTTGGCAACCACAATCGGTTCAAAAAACCAGGCAACTGAACCAATCATCCTGCTTCCCATTGTCGGAACAGCAATCTCCATTAAATCTTTGAAGGTTTTTTTTCCGGAATAAGCAAATTTAAAAAAGTTTTTACGAAGCTTAAATCGTTTTTTTAGCTTAAATGCGGTCATTAAGTATACAAGCGAAAACAGTTCGCCGATAACTGCCGAAACCATTGCTGCTGCGGCTGCATATTCAATTCCATAAGGGATAAACGCTTTAGTCATGACCGCAATTAAGGTAATTCTCACAAGCTGCTCTAATATTTGCGAGTTTGCGGACGGACGCATGTTCTGTCTCCCTTGAAAATATCCTCGTAAAACGGAAGACACGGCGATAACCGGTACAACTGGTGCAATTGCTACGAGTGGATAGTAGGTTCTTGGGTCGGTGAAAAGAGTTGTTGAAAGAATCGGTGCAAGCATGATTAACGCAGGAGTAAAAATGAGTGATAATGATAGAGTTGTGGCAAGTGATACCACTAATATTTTTTTTATTTCCTTATGGTCGCCCCTTGCTTCTGCTTCAGCAATATTTTTTGATATGGCAACAGGAAGTCCGAATTGAGTGATCGTTACCACCAGGATGAAAGTCGGAAAGGCCATCATGTAGAGGCCAACGCCTTCTTCTCCAATACTTCTCGCTATTACAATCCGATTAATAAAGCCCAAAACTCTTGTAATCAGGCCCGCTATTAATAGGATGAAAGTCCCTTTTAAAAACTTCGACATTCAACTTCCCACCTTCTCAAAAAAGAAGAATTCATATACAATTAACTATATGCACCAAGGTGGACAAAGCATGACAAGCAGAATTGTTTTTTAGAAAAACAATTGGAATGGGTGACCTTTATGGAGGAGGCAGTTGGGATGGAGAAAAGCCACGCATACGATCATTTTCGTACATTGGTAAAACCGGCATTAGCAAGCAAACTCTCGGAATTTCAGATTCTAGGGATTGATTCGGTTTCGGAAAGCAGCTTGTGGAAATATTTGCAAAAGAAAAAATGGAAAAAGGTGAAGGATGAAATCTATTTACATGAAATTATCCAGGATATTCTCGCTGTTAAAGTAAGTAATTACATGAGTTTTGCAACCATTGAAGCCTATAAATCACCTGTTTTCTCTTTAGAGAATGAAAATGAATGGAAGCAATTGCTGAAATAGAACTCCATCATCACTAGCCATCTTCGTCTTCATATTATTGTAAATTGACAGTCTTTCCATATTATTTCATAATGAAGGCAATGGATTTTTCATTATTGTAATAGGCTTGTACGTTTCAGTGCTCTGTTCTATGCCCTAAGGAGGAAGAAATACATAATGGTAAAACGCAGTAGAATAGTCGCTTTCCTGCTCATCATTGTACTGCTGGGAAGCACAATGGGAGTCACCACGAAAAATATAATACACAAAATTAAGCTTGGCCTGGACCTTCAGGGCGGTTTTGAAGTTTTGTATGAAGTTCAGCCTGCGAAGAAAGGACAGGTAATTGATAAAAAGGTTCTCGCTGATACAGCTGAAGCCCTCGACCGACGGATCAATGTTCTGGGGGTTAGTGAACCGAGTATTCAAACCGAGGGAAAAGATCGGATTCGTGTCCAGCTTGCCGGTGTAACCGATCAAAATAAGGCGCGTGAAATTTTATCCACACAGGCAAATTTATCGTTCCGTGATGCCAATGACCGCTTAATGATGGATGGTTCTGATTTAAAGCAGGGTGGTGCTAAGCAAACCTTTGATGAAAATGGAAAGCCAAGCGTTTCCCTTACATTAAAAAGTGCTTCGAAGTTTGCAAAGGTATCAAAAGAAATACTTGATATGGCACCAAACAATGTTCTCGTTATTTGGCTTGATTATCAAAAAGGGAAGGATTCCTTTAAAACAGAAGTAACAAAGAAGGATCCTAAATACTTATCCGCTCCAAGAGTAAGCCAAGTATTTAATCAGGATACCGTATCCATTGTCGGTGATTTTAAAGTTGAGGAAGCTCAAACACTTGCATCACTATTAAATGCAGGTGCACTTCCTGTTAAGCTAAAAGAAGTGTATTCTACATCTGTCGGTGCAAAATTTGGTGAACAAGCCTTACATGATACCATTTTTGCAGGTGTGCTTGGTGTTGCGATTATCTTCTTGTTTATGCTAGTTTACTATCGGTTCCCTGGATTTATTGCCGTTATATCGTTAAGCATCTATATTTATTTAATTATGTTGATATTTGACTGGATGAACGGCGTGTTGACTTTACCGGGAATTGCCGCGATCATTCTTGGTGTGGGTATGGCCGTAGATGCCAACATCATTACCTACGAGCGGATAAAAGAAGAAATTAAGGTCGGAAAGTCGATAAAAGCAGCATTTAATGCAGGAGAAAAAAATGCATTTTCTTCCATTTTCGATTCCAACCTGAATACCATTTTAACCGCTACTGTTTTATTCATTTACGGGACAAGCTCTGTCAAAGGATTTGCCACAATGCTCATCATAAGTGTTTTAATGAGCTTTTTAACCGCCGTTTATGGGTCTAGATTTATACTTGGACTATGGGTGCACAGTGGATTTTTAAATAAAAAATTCAGCTGGTTTGGTGTCAAAAAATCTGAGATGAAAGATATCTCTGAAAATTATGACCCGCTGGATCTTCCTACGAAATTTGACAAAATTGATTTTGTGAAAAATAGAAATAAATTTTTCATTTTTTCAGGATCACTAATTGTAATTGGCTTAATTATACTCATTGTCTTCCGCTTAAATCTTGCGATTGATTTTACTAGTGGGACACGAATTGAAGTTTTATCCAATACACCTGTTACAGCAGAACAAGTAAATACTTCATTTGAAAAGCTTAATTTAAATACAGATGAACCCGTTATCTCTGGGAAAAATCATAATATTGCTTCTGCTCGGATGATTGGGGTTTTATCAAAAAATGAAATTGCAAAATTAAAATCTACTTTTAAATCCGAGTACGGTTCAGAACCGAATGTTAGTACAGTTTCACCAACGGTCGGTAAAGAGCTGGCAAAAAATGCGATCATTGCTGTTTTGATAGCTTCAATTGGGATCATACTTTATGTCACAATCCGTTTTGAAATGCGCATGGCAATTGCTGCAATAGCTGGGATGCTGCATGATGCTTTCTTCATGATAGCCTTTTTCAGCATTACAAGGCTGGAAGTGGACTTAAACTTTATCGCAGCGGTATTAACTATTGTTGGTTATTCAATCCATGATACGATTGTTACATTTGACCGTATGCGTGAAAACATGCATAAGAAAAAACGAATTAAAACGTTTAAGGATATTGTTGATATAGTTAATATTAGTATTCACCAAACCTTAACCCGCTCTCTAAATACTGTTTTAATGGTATTGATTACGGTTATTTCATTGTTGATTTTTGGAAGTCATGCGATTCAAAACTTCTCTATTGCATTGCTCGTCGGCCTTTTAGTAGGAGTATATTCTTCGGTCTTTGTTGCTTCTTCATTATGGGTGGTCTTGAAAGGGAAGGAATTGAAAAAGAAAGGCGTAATCAAAACGGTAAAAGAGAAAAAGAAATATTCAGACCAGCCACAGGTCTAATCAGGAAAACCGCAGGTTCACTGCGGTTTTTGTTTTGACATTCAAAGGACATGGGTTAATATAGGCATCCGCTTTTCTGATTGAAAGCTATTAGCTACTCCTGTATAATATTAAAGTCTGAGAGGTGACGTTTTAGCATGTTAAAGTCAAAAACGAGATGGATTGTTCGAAAGTCCGACCAAGCGAAAACAAAAGAAATCGCAGCTGAATTAAAAATTACACCTCTTGTAGCATCACTGCTTGTTAACCGCGGATTAGATACCGTCGATTCTGCCCGGTTTTTTTTATTTGGCAAGGAACAGTTTCATGACCCTTACCTTTTAAAAGGCATGGACCTTGCTGTAAAAAGAATAAATGAAGCTATTGAAAAACAAGAACCGATTCTAATTTTTGGGGATTATGATGCGGATGGTGTTAGCAGTACTACAGTATTAATGATCACCCTTCGTGATTTAGGGGCCAATGTTCAATTTTACATTCCAAATCGTTTTACCGAAGGCTATGGTCCGAATGAAAATGCCTTCCGACATGCAGCTGAAAATGGAATTAAATTAATTATAACGGTTGATACGGGAATTTCAGCCATACATGAAGCAAATATAGCAAAAGAATTGGAACTTGACCTCATTATTACCGATCACCATGAACCGGGGCCTGTACTGCCAGAGGCACTTGCCATAATCCATCCAAAGCTCCCGGATAGCATTTACCCTTTCCGTGAGCTCGCTGGTGTTGGAGTTGCTTTTAAACTAGCACACGCTCTTTATGGACGGCTTCCTGAACATTTATTTGAAATTGCTGTGATTGGAACGATTGCAGACCTAGTATCCCTTAAGGATGAAAACCGTCTTATTGCCAAAAAAGGTTTAGAAAACCTTAAAGTGACAAATAATATGGGATTAAAAGCTATTTTTAAATTAGCTGGAGTTGACACTAAGTCAATAAACGAAGAAACCATTGGATTTACTCTTGCTCCCAGAATTAACGCTGTTGGACGCTTAGAAAATGCTGATTTGGCTGTAGAGCTTCTCCTTACACAGGATCCTGAAGAAGCTAAAAGCTTGGCAGAGGAAATGGATTCATTAAATAAATCAAGACAGACCATTGTCAATACGATCACAGCTGAAGCCATTGAAGAGGTAGAAAAGAATTATCCTATCGATTCAAACCATGTTCTTGTCATTGGCAAGGAAGGCTGGAATGCAGGAGTTATTGGGATTGTGGCTTCCAGACTGGTCGAAAAATATTACCGTCCGACGATTGTTTTGAGTTTTGACAAGGAAAAGGGGCTGGCAAAAGGCTCTGCACGGAGCATTTCCGGGTTTGATTTATTTAAAAATCTATCGACCTGCCGTGATATTCTGCCTCATTTCGGCGGACATCCGATGGCAGCAGGGATGACACTATCCTTTGAGGATGTGGAACAGCTTCGTGCTAGGCTTAATTCATTGGCTGTAGAGCAGCTGTCTGATGAGGACTTTATTCCCGTTACGTATCTTGATCACGAAGTCAGGTTGGAGGACATAAACTTACCGGCTTTAGATGAACTGAATTTATTATCACCGTTTGGAATGGACAATCCGAAGCCAAAGGTGTTAATTAGTGAAGTACAAATATCGACGATGAGGAAAATCGGCAGTGATCAGAATCATTTGAAGGTTCTGGTAAATGAAAATGGGGCGGATCTTGATGGGGTTGGATTCGGGTTAGGAACTTTAGTGGATCATATTTCTCCCTCTTCCAAAATTTCATTAATTGGAGAATTATCCATCAATGAGTGGAACAATATACGAAAACCACAAATTTTCATCCAAGATATCTCTGTCACTTCATGGCAATTATTTGATCATCGCGGTGGAAAGCGCTTAAGTCATCTTGCCGGTTCCGTACCGAAGGAAAATAGAAAGTTTATTTTGTTTAAAAAGGAACTCTATGAGAAAATAGATTCTGTACTCATTGACGATGTTGTTATTATTGATAATTCCGAAGCAGCTAGGAGTTTAAATCTTTCTGAAACGAATACGGTTTTAGTTGATTTCCCGACCTCAAGAGAAATCCTCTTTGATTTATTTAGAGGTAAACAGCCTGCAAGGATTTATGCCTATCTTTATAAGGAATCCAGCGATTTTTTAAGCACTATTCCAACGAGGGACCACTTTAAATGGTTTTATGCCTTCCTTTTAAAGAAAGGACCAATCGATTTGAAACGCTATGGTGATGAAATTGCAAAACACCGCGGTTGGTCGCGGGAAACGGTCACATTCATGGCAAAGGTATTTTCCGATTTGGAATTTGTAACAATCAAAAATGGATTTATCACATTGAATCAACAAGCGCAAAAGCGTGAATTAACTGACTCAATTACCTATCAAACTAAACAGGCACAACTTTTACTTGAAAAGGATTTATTATTTTCGTCTTTTCAACAATTGAAGGACTGGTTCGACCAGGTCATTCATGAGTTGGTTGAAACGGAGGAGGAATAGAAGAATGGACTTAAAACAATTTATTAGCATTGTCCAAGATTACCCAAAACCAGGAATTAAATTTAAGGATATCACACCTTTAATGAATAATGGCGAAGCGTATAAATATGCTACCGACCAAATTGTAGCTTATGCCAAAGAAAGAGATATCGATTTGATTGTTGGACCGGAAGCGCGCGGGTTTATTATCGGCTGCCCGGTGGCTTATTCGCTTGGAATAGGCTTTGCGCCCGTTCGTAAGGAAGGAAAACTCCCAAGGGAAACCGTTAAGGTAAGCTATGGATTGGAATATGGAAAAGATGTTCTAACCATTCATAAAGATGCCATTAAACCAGGACAGCGCGTCCTGATTACGGATGATTTACTTGCAACAGGCGGAACGATTGATGCAACCATTCAATTAGTCGAGCAGCTTGGCGGTGTCGTAGCAGGAATTGCCTTTTTAGTCGAATTAACTTATTTGGATGGCCGTAAAAAGCTTGATGGATACGATGTTTTAACATTACTTGAGTATTAATTAGAATAGAGGGCACTCATCAAATGAGTGCCTTCTTCTTATAAATTCAAATAGGAATTTGGCGCCCGATTACCAAAATGTTTCGACTTTTACGGAAAAATTACGACAATCTCTTTACATCTTCGTGTTTTTTTTCGATAATAGTAACAATCATTCTTATTTATGAACAAGTTTATGAATGATATTTTTATAATAAATGAGAAGAAAAAAAAGGTGATTTTATGGCGAACGATCAAGTGTTAACCGCCGAACAAGTCATCGACAAAACAAGGGCATATTTAAATGATGAGAATGTTGACTTAGTCAAAAGGGCATACGAATATGCCAAACATGCTCATCGTGATCAATATCGAAAATCTGGCGAACCATATATTATTCATCCCATACAGGTGGCTGGCATCTTAGCTGACCTTGAGATGGACCCTGCAACGGTTGCTGCTGGTTTTCTCCACGATGTTGTTGAAGATACTCCTGTAACGTTAAAAGATTTGGAGCAGGAATTCAATGACGAAGTGGCCATGCTTGTCGATGGTGTAACAAAGCTGGGGAAAATTAAATATAAATCGCACGAAGAGCAGCAGGCAGAGAATCATCGAAAAATGTTTGTGGCGATGGCTCAGGATATCCGGGTTATATTAATCAAGCTTGCTGACCGTTTGCATAATATGAGGACGCTAAAACATCTTCCTGCTGAAAAACAGCGTCGGATTTCAAATGAAACATTAGAAATTTTTGCCCCTCTGGCCCATCGACTTGGAATTTCTAAGATTAAATGGGAGCTTGAGGATACCGCATTAAGATATTTAAATCCGCAGCAGTATTACCGTATTGTAAACCTTATGAAAAAGAAGCGTGCGGAACGCGAGCAATATCTAGAAGATGTCATTGATGAAGTCAAAGGCCGGTTGGATGAAGTATCCATTAAGGCAGAACTTTCAGGGCGTCCCAAGCACATTTACAGTATCTATCGAAAAATGGTGCTGCAAAATAAACAGTTTAGTGAAATTTATGATTTGCTCGCCGTGAGGATTGTGGTGAACAGCATTAAAGACTGTTATGCCGTATTAGGAATCATTCATACGTGCTGGAAGCCAATGCCTGGCCGTTTCAAGGACTATATTGCTATGCCTAAGCCTAATATGTATCAGTCCCTCCACACAACGGTCATTGGACCAAAAGGGGACCCGCTCGAGGTGCAAATTCGAACATCGGAAATGCACAGAATTGCCGAATTCGGAATTGCGGCCCACTGGGCATATAAAGAAGGCAAAACATTAAATGACAGTGCCTCCTTTGAACAAAAATTAACCTGGTTCAGAGAAATTCTCGAATTTCAAAATGACACTGCGAATGCGGAAGAATTTATGGAGTCGTTAAAAATTGATTTATTCTCTGACATGGTTTTCGTGTTTACGCCAAAAGGTGATGTGATTGAGCTTCCATCCGGTTCCGTACCGATTGATTTTGCCTATCGAATCCACTCAGAGATCGGTAATAAAACGATTGGTGCAAAAGTAAACGGCAAAATGGTCACTCTCGACTATACCCTTAAGACAGGCGATATTGTCGAAATTTTAACATCCAAGCATTCCTATGGACCAAGCCAGGATTGGTTAAAGCTGGCACAAACCTCACAGGCAAAAAATAAAATTCGAGCATTTTTTAAGAAGCAGCGCCGTGATGAGAATGTCGACAAAGGAAAAGAGCTTGTAGAAAAAGAAATTCGGGCAATGGAGTTTGATGCCAAGGAAATCTTAACTCCTGAGAATCTTAAAAAGGTTGCCGAAAAGTTTAATTTCATGAATGAAGATGATATGTATGCAGCTGTTGGCTATAATGGGGTAACTGCCCTTCAGGTAGCCAACCGTTTAACAGAAAAATGGCGGAAGAAACGCGATCAAGAGCAATCGGCGAGCATCGCAAATGCCATTTCCGATTTGAAATCCTTTCCTTCTTCTAAAAAGCGCGAGTCCGGTGTCCGAGTTCAAGGGATTGATAATCTGTTAATTCGCTTATCAAGATGCTGTAATCCTGTTCCTGGCGATGAAATTGTCGGATTTATCACAAAAGGGCGCGGGGTTTCCGTTCACCGCTCTGACTGTACGAACATTGACTCGACCGATGCTCAATCAAGGTTGATTCCTGTCGAATGGGAATCCTCCTTGAATGACCGGAAAGAATATAATGTCGATATTGAAATCAGCGGCTATGACCGCCGCGGTCTCTTAAACGAAGTTTTGCAGGCAGTGAACGAAACAAAAACCAATATTTCCGCTGTTTCTGGCAGGTCTGACCGCAATAAAATGGCAATGATTAATATGTCAATTGCGATTCACAATGTGAATCATCTGCATAAGGTCGTTGAGCGAATTAAACAAATTCCTGATATTTATTCCGTCCGTAGAATGATGAATTAAAGGAGTAAAAGATATGCGAGTTGTTGTACAACGCAGTAAAAAAGCAAAAGTGACGGTTAATGGAGAGATTACAGGTCAAATCAACAGTGGTCTTGTATTACTTGTCGGGGTTACCCATGACGACAAGGAAGAAGATGCTGCTTATTTAGCCGACAAAGTTGCAAATCTGCGTATTTTTGAGGATGATGCTGAAAAAATGAATTTATCCTTATTGGATGTTGGCGGAGAAATACTATCTGTTTCACAGTTCACCCTATATGGCGATTGTCGTAATGGCAGAAGACCAAGCTTTATTAATGCAGCCCGCCCGGAACAAGCCACCCAGCTTTACGAAACCTTTAATCGTTTCTTACAGGAAAAAGGAGTACACGTTGAAACAGGCCGCTTCGGGGCGATGATGCAGGTAGAACTGACAAACGACGGTCCTGTCACGTTAATTGTGGATAGCAAGGATCGAAAGGCATAGATTTTGTCCGTATAGAGATTATAGGCGACGGTTTGAATGAGAAATCAATAGATATTGTCGCCTATGAAGGTTATAGGCGACAGTTTGAAAGAGAATCCAATGGATATTGTCGCGTATGAAGGTTATAGGCGACAGTTTGAAAGAGAATCCAATAGATATTGTCGCGTATAGAGGTTATAGGCGACAGTTTGAAAGAGAATCCAATGGATATTGTCGCGTATAGAGGTTATAGGCGACAGTTTGAATGAGAAATCAATAGATATTGTCGCCTATGAAGGTTATAGGCGACAGTGTGAGAGAGAATCCAATAGATATTGTCGCGTATAGAGGTTATAGGCGACAGTTTGA
>NZ_JAVDUQ010000028.1:0-84164 GCF_031456445.1 Neobacillus niacini
ACTCTTGCTTTCCCCAATCCCATTTTTCTTAATTATACAAAAAAGTACCCTATAGAGGACTTTTTTTAAGTGTCTACTCTATAGGGTACATTTTACTTTCGGGAAGCTTTTGTTTTTTACATTTTTCAACAAAAATTTTATATTTAGCAAATCCATAGTATAATTGACAGGATGTAAATTTATACTCAATGATTTATTATTGAAAGTTTTACTACAGGAGAATCATAAAATGTTAAAAGATTTTGTTTTGAATGCAGCACTATTAATTGCTTCCTTTTCCATCATGGGGCAATTATTTAAAGATAAACCCTTGCGCATTTCCTCTCCCCTATCGGTAAAATTTTACTGGGGACTAAGTTTTGGAATTCTCGGGAATATTCTAATGCTGTACAGTATCCATATTAACCTAACAACGATTGCTGACTTACGTCATTTGGCCATTGTAACTGCCGGGGCCTTTGGTGGTTTTATCCCCGCGATAGTCGCTTCCATCCTTATCGGCATTGGAAGAATTTTATTCTTTGGATTTAATGATACTTCTATACTGGCATCAGCGGGAGTCATCTTAATTGGGTTAGTTTGCGGGGGAATTTCAAAATTCAAGTATCACTCTACCTTTAAAGCCTTCCTTATGAATCTCATGGGCTTGTTTATTATTTCCATCCTTCTGTTTATCAATATTCAGGATCGGGTTGTTTTAACGAATATCCTAACCTACCATTACATTATTTCATTAATTGGCTGTTTTTTTTCCTATCATTTATTAGTATTTATTACTAAATCAAATGAGGCTGAGCTACATCTAAAAGAGGCCAATAAACAATTAAACCAGCTTTCCTACATAGATGGTCTGACGGGAATTGCCAATCGAAGATACTTTGATCAAACACTTGAAAAGGAGTGGGCTAATTTATCTTCCACAAACTCCCCGCTAACCTTGCTCATGTTAGATATAGATTATTTTAAAAGATACAATGATACATACGGTCATCTGGAAGGAGACCGCTGTCTTCAAACCATTGCTAATAAGATAAAGAATGAGATTCATATGCATCCTTCCTACACATTTTGCCGATATGGAGGAGAGGAGTTTGCAGTTATTTTACCCTTTGCAAATACGAATGAAGGAATTCAGTTAGCAACGAAAATTCAAAAAGCGATTTCTTCCCTTAAAATTCCCCATATTAGTTCAAAAATATCGGATATCGTTACACTAAGTATTGGGGTTGCCACAATGTATCCTGAATCTTTTTTAGACCAAGAGGAAATTATTCAGTTGGCCGATCAATCCCTATACTTATCCAAAACCAATGGAAGAAATAGAATTTCATCTGTTCATTCATAAAACCGTGGAAGGCTGGAAACACCAGTCTTCTTTTTTATTCTGACGTGAAATCGCAAAATTTAGAAAATTTCGTATGAATTTGTTGTATCTTGGAGAAATAACCTGTAAAATTTTCCTATCAGCTATTTTTGGACGGTGAAATGAATGGAAATAACTAAACATCTCTTCCTTAACCTTTCCATTTTAATAATTCTACTGTTTTTTTACTTGATTTGCTTTGAAAAATATAAAAAATTTCTTACCTCTAAACCGATAATGATCCTTTTATTTATCGGCTTATTATGGGTTTGTGTTCAATTTTCCTATAATCCCGTGCCGTTTTCCCGCTTTGATTTAAGAACGATCCCTATAGTGATCGGCGGTTTGTATCTTGGGTTTGGTCCAATCCTCGTTTTAGCTTTACTCATTATTAGAAGTTTTTTCGGATGGGATATAGGCTTATTAGAAACTTCCATACTTTACGGTCCACTTGCCCTTGTATTTTGGGTACTGACTCCATTGTATTGGAAACAGAGTTCCTTTCGGCGAATCCTTATTGCTGTCCTAATAGGAATAATCCTAGGTATCCTTACAATTGGTGGAATGGAACTATTCCATCCCTATGCAAATTGGTTTGATTTGTTGTTTGCCTTTTTAGTCATTCCACCGCTTGGAATTGGGATTGTTTCGTATGCGATTGAATATGTGAAAAAAAATAACCAAATGCGTCTGCAGTTGATTAAATCAGAGAAATTAAAGGCGGTCGAACAAATGGGGGCGGCAATTTCTCATGAAATTCGCAATCCGCTGACAGCAGCCTGTGGGTTTGTTCAGCTATTGCAGGATGATTATCTGCCAAGACATAAAAGAAGAGAATACCTTGCACTCGTAAAAGATGAATTACTTTCAGCTGAACGGGTCATTCAAGATTACTTGACTTTTGCAAAGCCTGCCTTAGAGACGTATGAGGAACTGAATGTTAAAAGTGAACTCAAACAAATCATTAAGATTCTTCAGCCTTTAGCCAATCAAAATTCTGTCGAGATTAATACAGAGTTTTCTGTAATTGGTTTTATTCACGGCGACCAACAGAAATTTCGTCAGTGCTTTATTAATGTTCTCAAAAATGCAATAGAGTCTATGCCAAACGGAGGATACCTTTCATTAAAAACGGAATACGACCACGAATATGTGTCTGTTACGGTTAAGGATACAGGTATGGGGATGACAAAAGAACAGCTTGAAAGACTTGGCGAACCCTTTTATTCTACAAAAGGTTCAAAGGGTACAGGACTTGGGATGATGGTCGTGTATAGTATTGTTCGGGCCATGGGCGGATGGATTCGGGTGGAAAGTGAAGTAGATGCCGGAACTGCGTTTCATTTTAAATTTCCTTCTATAAGACCAAACAGAACTTTTATGAAAGCCGAAAATCAATAAAAATGGACAGATCATAGCCGTCTGTCCATTTTTTATTTTATCTTTTCATCCTAATCATAAATTTATAACGGTCTGCACGATAGGTTGATTTGACAAATTCGACTGGAGTGCCATCATGTAAGAAGGTATTTCTATGAATCAGCATGACTGGTGCACCGGCACTAATTTTCAAATAAGGGGCCTCAAGACGATTGGCAACGGATGACTCAATCGTCTGCGTGGCATAATCGATTCGCAGATTTAACCGTCCTTCAATATACTCGTATAGAGATCGATTCACAATCTCCTCTGTTATCCCCTTAATTAGATTAGCCGAAATATAATTGATTTCTATCGCCATAGGCAAATCATCCGCTAAGCGGATCCGTTTAATTTCATAAACAGGACCATATTCTTTTATGGCTAATTGATTAGCAATTTGGGCGGTTGCAGGAATCACTTCAAAAGACAGTAGCTGACTTCCCGGGTTTAAGCCCCTTGACTTCATATCCTCTGTAAAGCTTGTCAGTCCCTGCAAAGCCTGTTCAATTTTCCGATCCGCGACAAACGTTCCTTTCCCTTGTAAACGAAATAAATATCCTTCGTTTACTAGCTGAGTAAAGGCTTGTCTAACTGTCATTCTGCTGATTTGATACTTTTCAGCGTATTCTCTTTCAGGAGGCAGCGCATCTCCCGGTTTCAATTCGCCTGTTTCAATTAATTCCTTTATATGTTCTTCTAATTGATAATAAATTGGAATGGGGGAATGTTTATCAATCATGCTCCTCTCAACTGCGTCCTTTCTTCAGTAAACTAGCCATTGCAATAGAAAGAAAATATCTATTCTTTCATCACTGGAATTTTCAAATCTAAAATAGCTGCTTCGTCTGCAATAATTGTAACACATGGGTGATTTTTCAGAACAGAGGCAGGGAAATTTTCATTTAATTCCGTGTGTAAAAGTCGGTACAGGGCATCCCTTTTGTTTTCTCCTGAAACTAATAGGAGAATTTCTTTACTTTTCATGATGGTTGAAATCCCCATTGTAATGGCTTGTGTCGGTACTTCTTCTGGACGATTAAAATATCTTGCGTTCGCTTCAATGGTTGAAGAAGCCAGTTTCACAATATGTGTCTTTGATTGAAAAGAAGTTCCCGGTTCATTAAAACCAATATGCCCGTTACTTCCAATTCCAAGAACTTGCAGGTCAATGCCGCCATGTTTCGTTAGTAAATCTTCATAACGATTACATTCCTCTTTGATATTTTTGCCATCACCTTTTGGAACAAACGTTTTCGCTTTTTTAATATCAATATGGTTAAACAAATGATCATCCATATAAAATCGATAGCTGTTTTTATCCGTTCCAGCAAGGCCGATATATTCATCAAGATTGAAGGTTGTAACGTGCTGATAAGAGGTTCCCTTCTTTTGATGATCTTTAATAAGGTTTTGATAGGTCCCAGTTGGTGTACCGCCTGTAGCTAGTCCAAGGGTAATAGAAGGATTATCAAGAACCTTTTTAATTATATATTCAGCCGCTCTTTCGCTCATTTGCTGATAATCTTTTACTTCGATCATTTTCATTTTTTTTCCTCCTTCTTAAAGGCAACTTTCCCCCGGCAAATTGTCATATAAACTTCTAGCTGATCATCCAGTATGACGATATCAGCATCTTTACCTTCAGCAATACTTCCCTTTCGATCATAAATATTCAGTTGTTTAGCTGAGTTAACAGAAGTCATTTCGATCGCGTCCTCTAGTGAACATCCTGTAAATGTAAGAATATTTTTCACAGCTTCCCCAAGTCTTAAGATACTTCCGGCTAATGTACCATTATCAAGAAAAGCTTTGCCATCCCTTACATTTACCTGCTGGCCGCCAAGATCATATTGACCATTTTTCAAACATTTTGCACGCATCGAGTCTGTAATTAAAATTAAACCCTCTTTTCGTTTTAGTCTGTATGCCAGCTCAATCATTTCAGGGCGGACATGGACTCCATCGACAATCATTTCGGCTATTAGTTCATTGCGTAAAAGGGCAGCACCCGCCACCCCCGGTTCGCGATGGTGCAGGCCGCGCATTTGATTAAAAAGATGGGTGATATGATTGGCACCTGCATCAATAGCGGTCATTACTTCCTCATATGCAGCATCGGTATGACCAATCGAAGCAATAACCCCATTTTCCTTAAGATAACGAATTAGCTCTAAACCACCGGGCCGTTCAGGTGCTAATGTTACAAGCTTAATATTCCCCTTTGAAAGGTCCTGCCACTTCTTAAATAAAGAAAGACTCGGATCAATAATATGCTCAATCGGCTGCGCACCCGCCCTTTTTTTATTGACAAAGGGACCTTCAAGATGAATCCCTAGAATTTCAGCACTGCCTTGGGCTGATTGTGTTCCAATAAAATTCCCCGCATTGATTAACGCATTTTCTATTTCAGTTTTTTCTTGTGTCATTGTAGTAGCCAAAAAGCTGGTGGTACCTTCTTTAGGAAGAGCAGTGACCATATTTTCCAGTGCTTCTGGTGTAGCATCCATCACGTCAGCGCCATTGACTCCATGTATATGAACATCAATAAAACCGGGAATGGCTTTATATTGAGAAAAAAGTTCTATCGTTTCATATTCTTCTTCATTTTTAAGCTGATCCGTTAATCCCAGTTCAACTATTTTTTGATCTTTTATTTTTATATAACCATTTTCAATGATTTTGCCTTCTGAATAAATTTGAATACCCTTTAGTAAAATATGATTAACTTTTGCAGGCATCTTCATTACCCCTTTCAAGTTACTTTCATATTAGCACCATATACTTATAGTTGTCTATACCAATTAAACACACTTTAATTTGAATTTACCATACAAAAATTGAATATAACCTTATTATTATGGTATATCCTTAAAAATTATCGATTAAAATTTTAATAAAATTCATAGATTGGTATAGACATCTATAATTATTGGGTGGTATGATAACAATGCATTTGAAAAAGCGCTTTCACAAATAACTTCCTAAAACAAAGGAGAGAGTCAGATATGCTAGGATTTTTACAAAGAATCGGAAAAGCATTAATGCTTCCTATTGCAGTGCTTCCAGCTGCTGGATTATTACTCCGATTTGGACAACCTGATCTATTGAACATCCCTTTTATTGCAAATGCCGGAAATGCAATTTTTGCAAACTTAGCCTTGATTTTTGCAATTGGGGTCGCGATGGGTTTTGCCAAAGACAACAATGGAGCAGCCGCATTGGCAGGAGCTATTGGTTATTTAGTATTAACAGAAGGAACAAAAGCCATTGATAAAAATATTAATATGGGTGTTCTCGGTGGGATTTTAACCGGGATTATTGCCGGACTCTTATACAATCGTTTCCGTGATATAAAGCTTCCGGAATGGTTAGGCTTCTTCAGTGGCAGAAGATTTGTTCCAATCATAACCTCCGTTGCGATGGTTATTTTGGCAGGCATCGCCGGGTTCGTTTGGCCTCCCATTCAAGATGCTATTAATGGTCTAGGGAATTGGATTATTGGTTTAGGTGCTATTGGTTCCGGTCTTTTTGGATTTTTAAATCGTTTACTGATTCCATTAGGACTTCATCACGTATTAAATAGCTTATTCTGGTTCCAATTTGGAGAATTCCAGGGAAAAACAGGCGATATTGCCCGTTTCTTTGCCGGTGACCCTACCGCCGGAGGCTATATGACAGGTTTCTTCCCAATTATGATGTTTGGACTTCCTGCAGCAGCCCTTGCAATTATTGCTGCCGCAAAACCTGAAAAAAGAAAAGCTGTTTCAGGTATGTTGATTGGAGTAGCACTTACCTCATTTCTAACGGGTATTACAGAGCCAATCGAATTTTCATTTATGTTTATTGCTCCATTATTATATGGTGTGCACGCGGTTTTAACTGGCCTTTCGTTTGTGATTACCTCCTATTTGGGTATAAAAGACGGTTTTACTTTTTCAGCAGGCGCAATCGATTATGCATTAAACTTTAATATCGCGCACAAGCCTTTATTGTTATTACTAGTTGGTTTATTGTACGCAGTCATCTATTTCATAATTTTTTATGGATTAATTAAAGCGTTTAATCTTAAAACGCCTGGCCGTGAGGATGATGATGAAGCCGAAGTAAATCAAGCTGCAGCGCCAAGCAACATCGATGGGAACAAATATGAGACAATGGCTTATCACTTTATCAAAGATATTGGCGGACGCGAAAATATCACGACAATTGATAATTGCACTACCCGCCTTCGTTTGAATGTGAAGGATATGGATAAAGTAAAGGATTCCTCTTTAAAGGCTCATGGTGCAAAAGGAATTATGAAGCTAAATAAAAATAACCTGCAAGTGGTAGTCGGTACAGAGGTAGAGTTTGTTGCGGATGCCATGAAGAGAATTGACATGAATCAAGTGAATATTGATTCTTCTGCTGCGACAGCTGATTTAACAAACGGTAATATCCAGCTTCCATTATCGGATGATGATTTTGTCATGCCGATTCAAGGAGATATAATTCCACTTTCCGAAGTACCGGATCAAGTTTTCTCGCAAAAAATGATGGGGGACGGTTTCGGAATTATTCCTGCAAACGGTTCTGTTGTTTCACCGGTTGATGGGGAGATCTTAAATGTTTTCCCTACAAAGCATGCTATCGGCATTCGTTCAAAACAAGGCTATGAAATTCTCATTCATATCGGATTAGACACGGTAAATTTAAAAGGAGAAGGCTTTACTGTACTCCTGAATGAGGGCGACCAGGTGAAAAAAGGACAAGCAATCCTGAAGTTTGATCTAGACTTCATCAAGAAATCCGTTCCATCCACTGTGACTCCTGTCATTTTCACCAACTTAACCAAATTAAATGTGAAAAAGCACGGACAGACAGAGCAAGGAAAAAGCGGGATATTATCGATTGACTAACGAAAAACGACAGGTGCCTGACACCTGTCGTTTTAGTTATGCATATAATTTTGATTCTTCCTGCTGGAAGAAGCTCTTCATGGCATGGAATACATCGGCTTTTTGCTTAAGGATATAATAGCGGAAATTCTCATCCTTGATATTCTTATAAGCTGACATTAAAGTCGAGTGGCGATTATACTGATTTAAATGCTAACCCTATACACGCAAAAAAAGACGCCACTATTTGGCGTCTAATGTTTCTTCCATCACTTCATATAGTTTAATCTTTATATCCGTTAATTCAACGTCGTTTGCCCCTCCTAATTCCGTTAATCGATCTATTTCTTCTATAATCTCATATAATTTTTCTCGAGTTTTGTGCAGTCTTGCTTCAGTATTTTCCAAATTAATCACCTCTTCTTTAATTAACTTTAGTATAAACGCAATACACACGCAAGTCAACGCTATTCAAACGATTCATTTTCATATACAACCTCCGCAATCATCAAAACGTCATCCTCATTCCGGCAACACGGACAATTCGGCTGAATCTCCGCTGACAGCCCGAAATCCAATCCGCAAAAATAACAGTGGTAAATCGTTAACATTTCGCTTCCTCCTTTTGCGCATTGACAGGCGCCGGCAACTTCGTAATAAAGCGCCCATATCCGTCTTTGCATTTTATTAAATTCATCGAATGATATCGAGGCAGACGCAATAAATCCTCTTCAACAAACGGCTGAAGCTCGCTTTTAAGTTCCTTATAATTTTCCTTGTCGCATCCGCTTATCAACATGTAACTGGCGTTAGCTGAGCGCAATTCCTCGCGGATATGTTTAATTTGATTTAAGTAGTGGCAGCTGATGATCGGCTTCATTCCGAATTTTGCCATGCGCGATAATCGCTGCCGTAATAATTGCTCCGTATTCTCAACTTGGTAAAGTTCGTCAATTATGAGGTTTACTTTCCGTTGCTTATTGCGGTCAGGAATCAATTCGCTGCGAACCTGGAGCGCTAGATAAATCTTCGTCATCCAGTACGTAGTGTAAATATCGCGTTCATTGTCCGTGGAGAACATCGTTTCGGGCATTTTTATGCAGATAAGTTGATTGCGTTGTAATTCCTCGACCAAGTTAACGTTTTGCGACGTATCCTTCTTTAGCATCATTTCAATATACGGATTATCCTTCAGTTTATTTAATCGGCTGATAATTCCTTCGACTAGGTGTAACTTTGTACCGCGTAAATTTCCGTCCTTATCATACTCGTTTAACTCTTGCATATAGTCCATGTATTCCGTCATATTCTCGTACTGATCGGCGGGCACCTTCCGCAAGTAATTCATCCGTAACATGTGTTGCTGGAGGACTCCAAAAACATCTCGGATAGGTCCGCCGCTTAGAAATACAACTAGCGCCGCGCTTGTTAAATATCGGTTCATCCGCGAAGTTAGCGCAGTATCATCCGAGTTGATCGAGTTGACCAATGTCGTAAGTTGTGTCGTCTGCTTTTTGGCGTTTACATACCGCGTAAATGTATCTTCGCTGGCGGGGATCTCGTTATAGCCGAGCCCTTGCAACGTGTTGAAGTCGTGGCATTCGATATTAAGCACTTGGTCAGACGGAAACAATGCCGCCACTTCCTCGCTTAGTTCGCAGTTTTTAATATAGTCGAACATGACCACGCATTCGCCCACCTTGATGGCGTCGCGACTCAAATTGCCGATAAGAGTCGATTTGCCCGCCCGAGTTGGTCCGATTAGAACCAGCGTTAATTGCTTATATTCTTTGTCCGTTGATAAATACGCCTTTTGCTTAGCGCCTCTATACGTACTCTCACCGATGCACATCGTTCCACTCCGCAAATCCTCCGGTACCTCCGTCTCTTGCGTTTCCACCTTTTCGATAAAGTTATAGCGTTCGAGAATGTCTCGCCCGGCAATCGCAATAAAGTTCTGCGCCTCTTCGTCGCCCATCTTATTTACCTCCGCGCCCGCCACCGAATAATCCGTAAATTTAAACGGTTTCTTTAACGGTTTGGGCGCCAACCGATTATCCTCCGTAATTGTCTCGAAACTTTGCGTCAAGCTCCTGGCATTATTCCGCTGCCTCAGCCGGTCCTTGCTTTCGCTCATCACGACAATTTGCGTATTATTGATGGAGGCTGTCGCCTTTTTACGCGTGGCATCGCTGATTTTATTGCCGCCATTTAAGCGTTCTACAAGCGATTCTAAGCCGTTGTATTCGTACCCCTTCCGCTTACCTTCCGATCCACTTAAAGCGCCTCCTATGTCGTCAAATAGCGCTGAAATTACGCCTATAATCGTCTTAAACGCATAACTTGCGCCCATCTTATTTCGGTCGGTCGGAAGGTTGCGCTTGACCTTGCGAATAGTGGCTTCGTAGCTCGCCCGCCAACTAAATTGTGACGTCGGCATAAAGTTATAAAATACGCCAACCTTGTCGCCTTCTTCCATGACGTCGACCACGTTTAATTTGGAGCGCAAGAGGTCGTCATTGCGCCGATCCGTTGCAAGGCTGAGCGCATTCTCCTTCGTATAGGCGAGCGAATATTTCGTAGCCGACTCGGAAAAACTAGGCAGGTCAGCGACAACCTTCACCGTGATATTACTCCACGAGTCGCTGATTTTTTCCTTGATGAGCGTTAAGTAACTGCGCGGTATGACGAAATAAAACTCGACTTTTTTCTTTTCGATATAAACGTAGTAGGCGACTTTGGAGGCGAGCTCGACGGAATAGCGCGTTCCGAACAAGAACTCGCGCCCTAGCGCCCTGACAACTTTTGCGTTTTCCTTGCGGATGTTCTGCGTGATATTGCGATAAATGGATGCGATAGATTTGGCGATTTTATGAGTGGATTGATTGCGGATTGAATTGTTAGGAGTTAGGCGAAGGAAAACGTATGACGGTTTGACAACGTTGATATAGTTGGATAATTTAACGCGTTTCATTTAATGCACCCCGAATAAAAATTTGATTAAGATATTCGCGACTAGTAGCACGCCGGTCCAACGTCCACCATCTTTCCAGCCCGCGACTTTTAAGATAATCATGACGCCCGAGCCGATAAGCGTGCCCGCAAGCAATAGGTCCTTTACCGCGTCGCAGATTCCGAGCAATATTTCGATCATCATTTCTGACGCCTTGTCACGAGTTGATTCTGCGCTCCACTGAATGAGATGACCAATCGGACCTAGCATCGGATTGTCGCCGCTAATATTCGCCAGTTTATCGGCATAAGGCGTCGGGTCAACTACCGCACCGTTTGCGTCCTTCATTCCGAAGTGCAGATGAGGACCGGTCGAGTTGCCCGTATTTCCGCTCATACCGATGATTTCCCCCGCGTTAATCCTTTCGCCTACGTGCGCCTTAACCTCGCTCATATGGCCGTATATGGTCCGCGTGCCGTCCGGCATTTGAACGCTCAAGCCCTTGCCTATTGCGCCCGAGCCGTCATATACCCGGTCGACTACTCCGTTTGCAATCGAGCGTAGCGTTGTGCCTTCGGGCATGGCGAAATCAATGCCTGAGTGTGGTTGGAAGTCGCGGACTGGCGAGAGCTCTCCGAATTTACCTGTTAGTCGGAATTTCATCACATTCCCTCCGCAGGTCCTGACGTTGGCGTAGTAATGCCGTTAAATAAAGCGTCGACTTGATCCATCGCCCAAGGCAATCCGAGTAAGAAAATATAGACGATTAAATATGAAAGGAATCCTTTTTTCGCTCCGTCAAAATCTCCGTCTGTCATGCGCTTAATAATGTCAAATCCGCCTTTAAAAATAATGATCCATTTGCCAAGCGATAACAATTTCGAATATAACTGTTGCGCTCCGACTTCAATTCCGGTACTTGCGAAAGCATAATCGAAACCTCCGCCGGCCACTAAAATAATAGCCGTAGTCCCCGCGACTTTATAAACAAAGCCGTACTTCTTAAAATGGCGCTTAACTTTTGCGCTGAACGGCTTTGGTTCACACCGAACCCGACCTCCTCGCAAAAATTCGCCAATGGACATGGACTGCGTCCTAGTCGTTTTCATATTGGTCAGCCTCCGTCAAACTTTATTTCGGTTAGTAACCGATTGTACTTGCAATATTACGCTGAGGCCGGAATATGCTGACGTTAAAGAACGTCGGCTTCTTAGCCCCGTTCCGTGCTTACAATCTTAACCCACTTAATTGCGTCATGCTTAGGTTAGTAACCGCCTGAGCTGGCGCTTTTTTTATTGTTCTGACGGCGCTTCCGCCCTCCATGTCGCGTTGGATAAGTCGTTTGATATACGCCGAGAAATTCGGATACTGCTCGACATGCTCCTTCATTTGTCGCTGAAACGGGTCGATTACGTTAAAACTAACGGACTTATTAACGATTTTCTTCGCCATGCTATGCGCCTCCTAACTAGTTAACGACCAGTTCCTTACTGGTTAATATACTGTATGGGCGACTGGCCGTCCGTGATACCACAAATGTTGCGTTTGTATAAAAAAAGTTATTTTCGGACAAGATGGAGGTAAAAACGCATGAGGTGACGTAGCTTGTTCGGACTAGGAAAACCACGAAGCAAATTCGGTAAATGGATGGATCGGAAAGGAATCGAGCAGAAGGATGTCGCAGAGAAAGCGAAGGTTAGCGAGATGACATTGACGCGCCTTTGTAACGATAAGAATCACAGGCCGCGCATATCTACGTGGATGAAAATTGAACGTGCGCTGAAATCGATGGGATACGATGTGGACCGTGACTATTTCGACTTATAAACGAAGAAAAAGCCCCGGCAATTACGCCAGGGCTGATATTTCGCGATATGATTTTTCGTTGCAGCGAATATGGAGCGTAACTTCTTCGCCAGTTTCCGGATTGATAAGGTAAACGAAAGCCTTCGAATTGTCTCGCTTGCGCCCGCCAATGGCTGCGCCGGCAATAGTTCCGAGGGGTCCGGCGACTACTGTTCCGACGATGGCGCCGCCTGCCGCCTTGCCTGCGCTACGTGTTGCGCCTTCTTCCCATTCGATACCGTCGAGTTTCCATTGGTCTTTCGATAAGAACGGAATGTTAATCGTGACGATTCCTCGCTGATCTTCCGCAATCATGACGGCTTTACGAATGCCGCCAGGTATCTGCTTGCCCGTCAAGTTTAAATCGTTGCCACCGGATAAAATATCGAGCTCAATTCGTTGCTTAAACGCATCTTTAAAAAATCCCACCGTAATCTCCTCCGTACTTTTTATAGTAAATTTTACCTTATAATACGGTATATGTAAAGGACGGGCCGGTTATGCGTGACCCGTCGTTAAAAATTTCGCTTATATTCGTCCGCCCACCGAAAACTTTTCGACATCGCTTGCGAACTCATCGCCGTTATCTTTCTTTACGATACCTTGCAAAGCATATCCGCCACTAGTCGCCAAGTCTTCGCGCGTTAACGTGATTTGACATACGCCATTGGTTGCGTCAGTAACGTTTGCCACCTTTTCGAATTTATCGCGTCCACTAGGCTTAATTACGATAGTTACCGTCGCCCCATTTAACGGAACGATGGCGCCAGCATCTCGCACTAAGAATTCGTAGACTGTTCCATTGTCGCCGACTTTTATTCCGGCCATATCACCGCCTCCTCTTCGTTACATTTTCAATTTGCTTTGCATCCGTTGAGTGATTCCGAGCGTTGCCGACTTGTTTTGCGTAATATTTAGCACGATTTGAATGACTTCGTGATATTCGTTCCAATCTTCGAGAATCGCTTGGAGCATATCGAAGTCGAGCGCGCCGTCCGAGTAAAAGCGCTGAGCCGTGTCAGCCTTGACGGAAACATCCGAGTAAATCGTTTGGTTCGCATCAAACTTCGAAGACGCGTCCGCATAGATTACGAGTTTTAAGTCCGTACTATTTACGCCCACTTGATAGAATTGTTGCGCTAGGTCGGCGCTGACCGTGATGTCCGAATAAACCGCTTGCTTGCTATCAAACACCGCAGCATTGTCCGCATATAACACCATACGAATATCAAACGGAGTGGAGCCATCAATGCCGCCTGAGAAGAATTCCTGAAGCGTATCGAATAGCGATGAGGCATCCGAGTAGAACGATTGACGCGTGTCATAGCCCGTCGCAGAATCGTTGTAAATCGCCTGTTTTATGTCCGTTTGAACGGTTGAGTCAACGTATAACTGCTCGAATGTATCGAATGACGTAAACGAATCCGAATAAAGCGATTGTCTTAAGTCCGTACTCACTGCTCCGTCTAAATAGAGGGATTGGCGTAAGTCGAACGCTGTGGAGCCGTCTGTTCCGGTTGGAGTCCCCGAATCTTCAATATAAAAATTATCCCATCTACCGTAAGCAGCAGTTGTTGAGCCTCTCCACGAACTTAATCCGTGGTTTGTTTTCGTCTGATTAATAGTTGACGTACCTGAAACAATCAATGTTCCATTTCGGTATACGCTTATAGATGTACCGCTCAATACAATTTTAAATACATCATTAGCCGCGTTGTATATAGATGTAGTAGCTATATTTGTAAAGGTTGAACCCGAAAACGATTGAATCTTAATAGGATTCCCGTTTACAATTAACCCTGTGTTTGTGGTTGGATCATACCTCATGACTGCCATGAAGTAATCAGACGTGTTAGATTGTATTGCAGTCACATTGATAGTAACATCTGATTGACCGCAGTCCACATAGGCAATAACAGGATTTGTTCCCGAATAAGGATATGCAACATTCCCTAATATTCCAAATACAGAACCGCTTCTATATTGCCATGTTTTCGCAGTACCACCATTATAGGAATCTGTCGTTCCTAAGCCTGTTGTACTGTCAGCCCTATTAAATGAATCTGAAACAATAACCGCCATTAACTACCACCTACCCACCAATTACCATACACATCATCGAACGGTACGCCTTTTGCATTACAGGCGTTCATTAAGGCTTGGTACGGCAATTGCTTTACTCGACCTGCTTTTGTCGGCAATTCTACGGGTGTAGCAATTAAATACTCACCATCGCTTCCGACATTCCCAACAAAAGGAGTGCCGTCTGGAACATCAGGCCTAATCGGATCATCATATGCACCCGTTCCGATTTTAGGTAAAGTATAGTAATTCATTAAGAATCACTCCTTAAACCGCAAACTCACGGTAGTTAACCGTTAATTTAATATCGGTTTTATTTTGTACGGATTGACCTGACGGCGAAACAACCTTCATCCAAAACGGCTTTCCTGTGGTATCTCCGCTTCCTGCCGCTCCAATATTTGCCATTGTGAGTGCCGCTCCTGCTGCGCCGTATGTTCCGGCTACTCCTGCGTTATCTGGCGCAAGGAATACCCAAGTGGATTCGTCTGTGCTGACGGCATCAGTCGGATCAATATTCACGTTCTGATAATATTTCGTCGCATCGTTATTAAACAAGTACAACTTTTGCTCGACGGTTGAACCGGTAATCGGATGCTGCGTGCTAATCGGATTCGAATTGTCTCCCGTTGATACTACGTCAGTAAGTCCGCTATTCTTCGAAATTTTCAATGCCATTCGTTATTCCTCCTTAAAATAAAAAGGCAGCCCGTTATGGACCGCCCTATCCTTGTAATTTCGCCTTCTGCTCCGCGCCTTTCTTACCAAAGAAGTTATGCTTCACGAATCCCCATACCGCAGCCGCTCCGGTCACTACTAGCGAAACAGTCACGTCATCCACATGCGGAATCTTTTCGTAGCCTTTCGATGCCAAATACGTATTCACAAAACCGAGCACCAACACGATAGCCCTTACGATAGTTCCTTTATCCATTTTCCGTCACCCTTTCCGCACTTTTACGTATTTCGTACTTCCCGTGATATATAGTCCGCTTTTAAGCTGATACATTTTCGCGCCGCCAACCGTTAGCGAGCGCAGAATCGTAAACACATCGCCTTTGTTAACGATTGGGCCGCTTTTATCGTTCCAGTTCGGCGAGCCATACGTATGCAAGGAATCGACTAGCACTTCGAGCAATTGGCGTTCAGGCTTCGCTTTTACCGATTCTTTTACCGCAGGCTTTGGCGCATTAACGACCGCATCCACGCGCTTCTTAAAATCCGCAAATTTAGACGCATCACTAACCCAAGGCGCCGGACATAGTTTTCCGGTGATATCGAAATGCCGGTAAATGTCCGTTTTCGGGTCGAGTTTAAATTGTCGGCATAAGTCCGCAACAACATCGACAGTCCGAGCGATTGTATCCGCGTGAATTGCTCCGCCCTTCTCTACGCACATTTCAACGCCGATAGTCGTTAAGTTGGCGCCCCCATTTTTATAATACGAAGCAGTTGCCGCAAGCTTAGCGACCTTGCACGGCTTTTCATTCGCATGGTAGGCGACTTCGTTTAACGGAATGTCAAGCGTTGCACTGTCGCGATCAACGAAGATGTGTGCCGATGCATAGCGCCCGCCGCCTCCGTCTGAACCATCAAAAAATTGAACTTCTCTTTCGTCTGTTGCGCATGGGTCAGCCGTCCAGTGCATTACGATTCCTTTTACTCCGAGTAATTTAATGCCGGGCCGTGAAAATTCGTTAATTTGCAAATAGTCCGTTTGCCAATTCGTCATTGCTAATAGCTCCCTTTCTAGCGTATAATTTAATTAAGGTCGGAACCGTGTACTTCGATTTTCAGGCGTAAGTCACGGGGCCGACTGGTTTTTAAAAAGCTACACTTACAATAATTGCGGCCAACGATATTAACGCGGTTATCGTCAAACCAATCGCCCACATGGCGGTTTTTTTAATTCCGTCAATTTTAGTCGAGTTTTCATCCGACTTTGCTTTTGCTTCTTTCGCAATTTCCTTCGCTTCTTCCGCTTTTACTTTGATTTCGTTCATCATATCCATCTTCGTATCAATCCGGACTAGCCATTCGCGAATCTCCATCCAATCGCGATTTGTCGGTTCCGTCATCTTACGCCCTCCTTTCCGGTCCATGATTTACGCAAAGAAAATGGCGGACACGGCGCCCGCCTATTATTACGGCAATACTACGACAGTGGTAATTAGCGCCACGGTATCGTCATACTCTTGCTGGTTGATATAACCTTTCGCCAATGCGTCGTCAATTTGCTCGCGTGTAAAGTTATTCGCCGCATATTGCTTAACGGGTTGCCAATATTCTTCGGGAATACCCGCATAACCGTCGCGTGCTGTGAAGCGCTCAGTGCCGTAAAGGTAAATTTTCCTTGCGTAAGGACCAACTTTAAACGAATAAACCATTTCTATACCCCTCCGTTAGTTACGAAATCAGATAACGCTAATAAATCATCGTTCATTTGTTGAGTTTGCGCCTTCAACTCCGCAACCTGCTCCGTCAAAGCCTTCTGAAACACCTGTGGAGCATCCGGCTGACTCGGATCAGGATACGAAAACTCAATCGCCTTAGTATCCACATTCACCCGATACCCGTTACACTCCGCAAAATCCTGCGAATAGGCTCCGAATGGCAATTCAATCACATCGAAGGTGTCTCGGTTGCGTTCGGATAATACCGTAAAGCTTGCGATGTCTTGGTCGATGGTTGTGGCTACGACTGAGCCTTGACGTTCTCCTGTGTCTAAAATAACGTTGCCTGTTGATATTTCATGATAAATTCTTCTTCCGATTTGCATTTAATCCCCTCCTTATGCTATCGCTAACCACTTATAGTTAACAGTTGCTCTTAGGACTGTTCCTGTCCACCCATTAGAAGTTAATGAAAATCTATTTGCACCATAAGTGCTATTGTATAAGCACGCTCCTGTCACGTTATCCGTACCATTAGGGTCAACCCCTGATTTCTTCGATGAGAAGGTTATATAAAATTCTGAATTAGATTGGTAAATAATAATCATAGATGGTGCAAATGCTAATCCTGAGAAATTATAACCCATGCTACTATCTGAATTCATATTACCGTTTGCCCAACTTTTATTTCCAACATTAGCTAATGTCCCAACCGCACTAACCATCGTATCCCAAGAATCCGTATCATTCACCGTTCCACCCTTGCCACGAATCGCACCGCCTAAGGAAGCTCTTATTTTCGAATCAAAGCCAAGTCTGTTATTCACTAATCGATTCATTCCCATCACACTACCTCTACGCCACTAATAAATAAGTTAACAGCGTTCACAGTCCCTTGTAAGGCAGTAATTGCCTGAGATGCTGGAATAACTACGCTGCATGGGAGCGATACAGTATCGTTCGGATTTATTGTGTATCCACTAATAATGTTCTTGCCATTAATAGAAATGGTAATTGTTGCAGCAGTTGCAGTAGTATTTACCATTGTAATATCTTTCACAATCGTTGTAGTTGACGCAGGAACAGTGTAAACCGTGTTGCTTGTCGTGCTCGGTGTATTGGCGTATAATTGTTTTGGTGTATTAGCCAACTAAATTGCCCCCATCCAATATAGTATTTCTAAATCGTTAACCTTGTTTAATGATGCTTGAACATTCGCATCTAAGTCTGTTTTAGGTATTCCAGCACCAGGTTTCGTATATTTCAACACCGCAGTATCGTAAACGGTTTTTACGCTATTAGGCGTTGCCGCCGTCGTTATACTTGTGCTTGAAATCGAGTCCGTTAATTGCACAATACCCTTTTGTGTCGTGCTTGCATCATTGACCGTAGGGATTGGAGGTCTTTGTGCTGGGACCAAAATTCCATCTGCCCCTAACGTCGCTATCCCGCTCGCTACTCCAACTTTTCCATCAACACCGTTCGCCAATGCGTTCATATCACGCACCACATCAGCGCTAGTATTGCCGGCAATCAATGGCAAGCCTAAATTCGTTGTAGCCATTTTGCGTTACCTCCCGTTTAATATATCGTCATAAGTTTTACCACTCGCCACCATCGCATCATAACTCGCAAACTGCGTTTTTAATTGGTCGTAAGTGACGTAAGTAAATACGTAGCTAATCGCCAAGTGAGCCGGAATAATTTCACGCAATGCGTTTTGAATATCGGTCATATTCGGAGGCACACCGAGCGTGCTGACAAATTTAACCGTAACGGTATAATTCGCATTATCCTCGATAACTGCGACATCACCATTCGCATAGGACTCCGCCACGCTTTCAATCAAGCCGACCGTTACCGTGCCAATTCCGCGCATCTTTGATTTAACGACGGACCGCCGTTGGTCAATCGGTTTGGTTTCATCGGTGGAAATCCCGCAAATCCGCTCCCAATTGGCGAGTCCCCAAGTCGCCGTGTCTACGAAGAACTGCGCAAGCACATCGTCAATGTCGGCGTTAAGTTGGTTGATTGCCGATTCATCTGCGCCCACAATCGCCTGAGCCTCTCGAATTTCTTCGTAATAGCGAGGCAAATAACCATTTAAATCCACCATTATGCGGTCACCGTCCCGGCAACCGCTACGCTAGCGTCTGCAATCGTTATATTTGCCGTGCCCCCGTTAACGGTTAGACTCGAATAATCGATAACTGATTCCGCGTCTAGCACTAGCGAAGCAATCTTCGAATAGCGCACGATTGAATCGACGAATGCGAGCGTTTTAAGGTAATCAGTTAATAGCGAAGTGATTTCCGCTTTTGCATCATCGACTGTTTTACCGCTGTCGAGCGTTAATGTGACGCTTATATTAATCGGAACCTCAGTCGCGCCGACCACCGTAACCGTTGCACCAATTGGGCGATTTTCTTCAATGTGCGAACTTACCGCATCCACAACCGACTGGGCCGGCGCTGTTTTATCGGCATCAAGCAAAACGACCTTAACGGTGCCACCGCCATTCCAAATCGGATACACTTTCGCATCGCCCACGCCCGCCACTTCTAGCGCCCATTGGCGATAATGTGCTGCGTTACCGCTAGTGACCGGATTTTGCACGCGATCTTTTAATCTAGCGAGAAGCGATTCGTCGTCTTCCGTATCAACTCCACCGTCAAAGTTTGCCGCGTTTGTCACCGATACAATTCCGTATAAGTCGCCAGGTGCAAGCGCATTGATTTCGCCAATTGCTACGTTGCCGGCTGCGCCCGCTTCCTCCGCTTCAGCTCCGACCGTTGCCGTGCCTCCTACTATGGTTACATCCGCAGTAGTTACGAAAAATATCGGAGATGTTCCGCTCGTTTGTAATCGAGTGCCCGACGGCACCACCGTATTGTCAGGACCGGTTAAAGTAACGCTTCCAGTTGCCACGACTGCCTGCCGTCTTGTTACGCCATGCTCGCCCGCCCGCATATCGAGATAGTTATCTTCGGTTGTGTCCGCGAATCCTAGCGTAAGAACCGCATCCAACTCGATATAGGCGTTTGCAATCTCAATGGCGGCGGGCATCGTTAAATCGTGCGTGACCGAGCCTTCGCGTTGGTCAATCTCTGGGTCTACGTTTTCGAGCATTGACGCATGTATCACGTCCGGCGTTTTATCCTCATACGCCATTAATCGCCACCTCCTCCGTTGTAATTTCTTCGCCCGTTACCGTTACGAGCTGGAATGAAATATATAATTTATCGCCGTCTCGCGTTAAGATAACGTCTGATACGCTGTCAATCCGATCATCATAAATAAGCGTCTCTTCGACCATTCTCGGAATCTCTGATTCTAAAAGCGCCTGAGTTGCGTCTTCTCCGATAAGGTCCATTAATTCGGTGCCGTAGTCGTCCGAATAGATTGCGTATTTGCTTCGCTCTGTCATAAGCGACTTTAGCGCGAATTGCTTCGTTGCCTCATCGTCATCAATGAATCCGCCGATTACGCCATTTTCAAAATCAATCGCCCAAGTTTTTGACGGTACGACCTCTTCATCGACCACTGTTTCCGGGTCAACTGTTTCGTCTATATTTTCCGGTGTAAGTGCCATCATTCCACCGCCTTATCTATTACGTAATAAAATTGCGTATCATCATCGCCTATAACGATTACTTGGTCGCCAGCAATCAGCGAATAAGTAGCGACAATTCCCGCAATAACTAAGTCCTCACGCTCGAGCACCAAACCGTCCGAGCTGAGCTTTACCGATAAGTCGGGCAGTGGCATAACGACCGTTGCTAGTTCGATAGTTACATCGCGATTATGGCCGTGCTTTCGCATTAGTTGGACCATGCGAGAAGCCGCCGACCCTTCGATATTTATCCGTTTATCCACCTATAACACCCGCCTTATCTGCATAAAATGATTCGCCCAATAACCGCTTGTATACGTTTCTTCCTTACATCCGTCATTTTGAAGATTAACGAAATACCCTTTTCGCGTTACGATGCCGACATGGGAAACGCCAGCACGATAGGTTCCTTGGAAGAATATTAAATCGCCTGGCTGTGCATCGCCTGTCGATACTTTTGAACCTTTCGCAACTTGCGTGGATGTGCCGTGACCGAGATTAATTCCGGCAGCATGTTCGAATATATACCAGGTAAATCCGGAACAGTCGCCAGTCCCGCCCGGTATATTCTTGCTACCGAATACATAGCGAAGTTTTCCTTTATAACTCCGCGCAAGGTCGACCACTTTATTCGCTTTGTCGTTTGTTGCAGGAGAACGCGATGACGAAGAAGACGTTGAGTTCTTCGCAGGCTCTTCCGGCGCTTCGTAATTAATCTCGTTAAGTTCGAGCGTTTTGGAAACCTTAAGCGACATCGTGTGCATTCCGCTTGAGTCGAAGTTATGCGAATCTGTAATAACGTAAAAGCCTCCGCTAAGTCCCGTCATTTTTTCGGTAACTTGGACGGTAGCACCCGCAAAAACGTCCTTATGACCGATAACATCAACGTTTGATTCAGTCGCCACTTTGTTAAGCTCTTTTAATAGCTCCGAGGCAATCGGCTTCAATTGAGCGTCTGTCTTATCGCTATCGTCCTGTTTCTCGCGCATAAGTCCGTACTTCTTAATCGAGTCGGAATCGCTGACCGTAACGCCCTTTGCATCCGGACCACTTTTGCCGGTATAACGGACTGAGTTACGCAAGTCCTCGATTGATGTCGTCATGCTTGCGCCAAGTATGTTCGAGCCATCCGAAATGATTAGACGCTTAACCTGTTTCTTACGCTCGCGAAGAACGAGCTTTCCTTTTTCGTTCGACAATAAAAAAACCTTGCCGGTCTTCTTACGAGTTTCCGTCAAGGCAATTACGATCATGTCGTATAAAGTTTTATCGCGCAAAACTAACTTCGGCAAAACGTAGCCAGTATCGTCAATGTCGCCGTAGTCAATTCCGTATTTCTTACAGAGGGATTTAACGATGTCGCTCGCCTTCATCTTTACGAACTTTTGCGAATCCGTATTTTTCGTTAAGTAATGGTTATAGTCGCGTGCAGTAATCCGCAAGGATCCGTCGCTATTTATTTCAGTGCCGAATATGACTCCGCGAAATACCTCGTCATCATCGACCTTTAAACGGATAGTCCGCCCCACTTCGACCTTAATCGCCTGAGTGGTGCCATTATTCGTATTGTTAAGCGTAAACTCGCACGACCGGCTGGCCTCCGTAATGTCGCCCGCCCAAGTTATTCCAGTGACAAATGGCGTTAAATACGTGATTTTCGTTCCGACGAAATAAGCAACCGAAACACTCATTTCGGAATCACCAACTTCTGCCCCGGATAGATTCTATTCGGATTTTTGCCGATGGTCTTTTTATTGGCGTCATAAATCTTGCGCCATTTATTGCCGTCTCCGTATACCTTACTATCCGCAGCAATCTTCCACAGACAATCGCCTGACTTAACGGTATATGTCTTTAATTGCGTTGGCTTTTGCGCTGGTGGGCGCGATTTAGACTGTTTTGTAAACTTCGGCTTTGACGTATCAATAACCTTAACGGTTGGTTCCCGATATTCTTTTAAAGTAAGCGTAAAATAAATATCACCGGGAGCTCCTGCCTTTTCCGCTTCCACTTCGAAATCTCGGATTGTTACGAGGGTATTTGCGCCCTTAACTCCCGTTACAACATACCGAATAGGCTCACGTTTGCTACGCCATTTTTCGATTGTTGAAACGAAGGAGCTCGGCGAAATAAATCCGGAATAACTGCAATAAGTCGCGTTATAATCCTTGGGCCAGAACGTAGCAATCGAGAACTCTTTCAGACCACGATAGCCGATGTTTGTAACTTCGCCGAGTCCTTCGACTTCCGTTTCGGTGTAGGCAAACGGAGAGCTGTACGCATAGGATTCGGGATTGACGGGAAGACGAAGCTTCGTTTTTCCGGATATCAACCAATATTCAATCGCCATTATGCGCCAGCACCTCCCGCTGCTTCGACTTTATTCGCAATAATTTCCATCAATTTATCGGCTGCATTTTCAATGTCGCCACCAACTCCGTGAATGTTGATATCACCGTAAAAATTGAAGGAACCTTTTCTTCCATTGTACGCTTGATTCTCTTCCGGAGTAAGAATGCGCTCGCCCTTATGGAGACTCGCGAGAAATCCGTTGTACGGGACATTTGATAAACCGCTGGCAAACCTTCCGAATACTGGTCCGCTGTTGCTCGCCTTTGTTGCGCTGACACGGCTATTTCTAGCGTGCAAGTATGCACCGCTTACTGCGCCGGTTCCTCCTACTCCTTCGCCTCCGTTATCGACCTTTGTATTGCCCCAATATACTTTCGGAACAATCGGAACGTTTACGCCTGGAATCTTGTTGATAACTCGGATCATTGCGTTTATGCCGCTTATAACGGTATTTACGGCAGATGCTGCACCGCTCTTGATGCTGTCCCATACTTGGCCGAATTTTATTTTAACCGTATCCCAGTTTTGATATAGTTTAACGGCTGCCGTGATTAGCGCCATAAGTGGACCGGCAACTAACCACGCAATAGGGTTATTTTTTATCGTGTTCCAAAATTCAACCGTTTTTGCCTTTACCGTTTCCCAATTCCTAACTACTACAACGATGATACCGACTAAAGCCGCGAGTGCGAGTATTACAAGTCCTATCGGATTTGCAAATAATGCTGCGTTAAAATCCCATTGTGCAATTGTTGCGAGCAATGTTCCAGCTCTATATGCCGCCATTAACTTGTTTATCGTTTGAACAATCATTAACGCCGCCATTGCAAATTTAAACGTTACGACAGCAGCAGTAATTCCGATTATAGTTTCTTTGATGGGACCCCAGTTATCGTGAATAGTTGTAGCGAGGTCTAACGCTTTTTGACCAACTTCTTTAATTTTGTCGCCCCACGATTTAATTTGCTCGGGCTTTAATTTCGCCACCCAATCCGCAAACTTGTTCGCTGCATCCTTGATAACCGGCATTAATGGGAGCAGTACTGATATTTGCAACGTTTCGAGTGCGCCTTTAAATTGCTCAACCGCTCCTGACGCGTTATTCATCTTTTGCTTTGCGACATCGAGTGCCGTAACTTTCGACATTTCCGTTTGAAACTTCTTGACGCCTTTTGCACCAGCTTCGTAAAGGATATTGGCCGCCCTAATTGCGTCAGTGCCAAACGCTTCCTTAAACGCTGCTTGCCGCTCTCCACTCGTTAGATTCTTAAACTTGTCGTGAAGGACTTGCGCAATGTCCGCCATAGATTTAATGTTACCTTTGGCGTCATAGAAGGCATTGCCGTTCTTCTCCGTCTCAAGCCCTAAAACTTCGAATAACTTTGCAGTCTTTTTCGTGGTTGGTTGCAGTTGTAGTAACATCGACTTTAGCGACGTACCAGCATCGGAACCTTTAAGACCCTTATTCGCTAAAACTCCGAGTGCTATCGAAGTATCTTTCATCGATAAGCCAGCACCTGATGCAACCGCTGCTACTGCTGATAACGAATATTTTAAGTCGTGCACGTCCGTAGCTGATGCGTTAGCTGTTCCGGCAAGAATATTCGCCGCATCGCTCGCCTTCATTCCGTCTTTACTAAACGAGTTAAGCGACGTCGACATAATTTCGGCCGCTTCTGCGAGATCGAGTCCGCCAGCTGTTGCGAGATTGAGAGCCGCTTCTAATCCGCCAGCTTTAACGGTTGCAGGCGTTATACCGGCCTTAAGTAATTCTTCGATACCTTTTGCAGCCTCAAGCGCTGAATACTTTGTTTTAGCGCCCATATCTAGCGCTAATTTTTGCATTTGCGCCATTTGTTCGTTTGTTGCGCCCGTTAACGCTTTAATCGTGCTCATTTGCGATTCAAAATCCATCGCTTTGTTTACGGATGAAAATGCCACGCCAACCGCTCCGGCAGCCCCCGCAAGAAGCCCGAGATGTTTAGCCACTTCGCTAATGCCTCCACGCATAAGACCCATAGAACGTCTTGCGTCTTGCATGCCCCGCGTAAATTGCGCTGAGTTAAGCCTTAACCTGGCTGTTAAGTCGAAAGCCATTTAGTTTCCTCCTTTCCGCAAAATAAAAAGGCGTCAGATTATGACACCTCGTTTCGCAAAATATTTTCGATATTATCAAACTCGTAATAAGGTATTCTTAAAAGCTTGATGTTTCGTTCTTTACAGTAGTTATTTTTTAACTCATCTCGCTTTTTAACTGTTTCCAAATTCGACTTGAAGTATTCTATGTTTTGGAAATGGTGCAGTCCGTCGAATTCTATTAACAATTTAGGGTTATTACTTCCATCAAGTATTGCAAAATCAAACCTAAGTTTATTCTTGTACACTAAATCGTCAAACGTAAATTCTTTCTCGAAAATTAAATTAGTTTGCGATTCTAAATAAGTTTGAATCCTTTTTTCTCCTTTACTACTTGCGCATTTCGGGCAACGATTCCCCGACATGAAATAGTTGGGAGCGGACTCGTATTCGTGACCGCATTCTAAATGTTTAAAAATTACTTTAGAATGACTGTCTTTATAATCAGATAATACTTCGTACTCTGAATACTTAGCTACCTCAGATAAAAACCGTTCTTTAAAAATCTGTCTTTTAGTTGTTTTTGATTTTTTAATCGCGCAGTTATTACACGCTCCGTTACCTCTAAACAAATTTGCTGGTAAGGGATGACCAATATGGTTACACTTTTTACAACGTATCGTTACTGGTTCGCTAGTACCTTTATACTCGCTAAGTACATCAAAGGAGTCTAACTGCTCTTTTGTCAGTCTACTTAAAAATTCTTTATGCGTAAGTTTATTTGGAGGTACGGAACTTTTATATCTGCATTTAGGGCAGCGACCCCCTTCCCTAAATACTCTCGCAGAATTTTCGTAAATGTGTCCACAACTAGAATGCTTAAGTTTTATTGGGTTATTCATACCTGTATAGGTACTTAATACTTCGTAATCGCCACGCCCTTCTAGGTATACGAAATCTTTGTACTTTTTGTCGTCCCAAACATCCGCAGTTCCATCACATCTAGGACAAAACCTCTTTTTACTTAGAAATTTGTCTGGAGTTCTTGAAATTCTATATCCACAACGATGTTCAAACTCTATAGGTGTTTTAGCACTTACGTACTCGCCTATGACTACATACTCATTTCCGACTTTTTCCTTTACTTCAGCAACAAACTCCTCGTGTGTCTTACGTTTCCCTATCGCAATCTCCTCCGTTTCATTTCGTCCCAAATGCGTCTATCTCCATTCAGAAATAACGCTCCTACTTTATATGTCGCGTGACATTCTGAATTCGCGCACTTCTACTACGTATGACGCACGACCTTTGAATTTCGGACGTATTCATTAAATAATAGGAATGCCTTTGCAATTTCGCGCAGGAAACGGAGTTATTTATTTTTGCGTCGTTCTTTCTCTTCTTCCTCGAAAACCAATTCCATCGAGGCGTACATAAACGCTCTGTGTCGTTGTTCTTTAGCAAAAACTTCATCAGGTGGGATGTGATGCCGTTGGAAAATCGCGTGCAATAACGCTGCTTCTCCCCCGGCCTCAATTAGTTTTTTGCTTTATCGATTTGGTCGTCAAAATTATCGAACCCGGAAACTTCCATAATAGCTTGCGTTAGCTTCGCAAGTTCCCCGGCAAGTAGCGCCTTCTGGACGCAATCAGCCGCATCGGAAGCTTCGTACTTTTCTAATAGTTTCACGTCACCGAAATTTAAATTCGCACTTGCTGCCACGATTAATAATGCGTTCATTTTTTGCTCGTCGATTTGGGCCTCTCTCTTTGCGCCCTTACCAACGTGATGAGTCGCTTGCTCCGTGATTTTTCCGAATGTCTTAACGTCAATTGATTTAACGATTAAATCTACGCCTAACCGTTTAATCGGTACGGCTTTCTCCACTTTTAACTCCGCGCCTAATAGCGCTGATAATGCATCTTGCGACATATATGTTAACCTCCCAGGTTATTTTCGAATTTAAAAAGGCGAGCAAAGCGCCCGCCATACGTTACATTTTGATTTTGTCTAGTAAGTCGTAACCGCTGAAAGTAAACGGAAGTTCTTCCTCAACAAGTGAGCCCACTTCGAATTTACTTAACGGAATTTGGTCGAACTGAACGCCTTTTAACATAACGCGCTCCGCTCCGTATGCTTCCGGATCATCTAACTTTAAAATAATCGATGTTACGTATGGTTTTCCTCTGTCGCTTGCAACGCTTCCGATTAGCGATGTGAAATCGGATGTGATTTTGTAGCCGGAAATTGTTCCGCTACCTTTTATAGATGTTACTTTATGACCGGTCCAACGAGTACCCGACCGCTTAATTTCTTCTTTATCAATGTCCACGACCGCTTCGGCTGATTGGACGTTGGTGAGCCATACACCTTCGTGCCATACCTCGCCGTAGCTACCGTTAATTGTGCGAGTAGCATCTAAAGCCATTTATCCCACCGTCCTTATACGTTAATTGTTAAGAAAATACGTTCCATTGAATCGATTTCCGTAAATGCAATCGCAAGGTAAACGGAGTCGCCAACGGATTGGAATTGCGGATCTAATCCGACTACAATGTCCGTTAGTACATTCGATTGCTCAAGCGTTTCAAGATACGTCTTGACCGCGCTAATCAACGCCGCCTGACCGTCAGCATTATTGTCAATGCGTCCGATATAGGTATCGTTAGCAGTTTTCGTCACATCGGTTAATACCGCTTGACGAGCGCGCTCCTTACGAATCTTACTGACGGAAGTTGTTAAGCCTTGCTCCACCTTAACCTTTTCGCCATCGTTCGTAAGAACTAGCGATCCTTTCGAAAGGGACGTTTTGATTTGCGAATTGGTCAAGCGCTTCGTAACGTCATCCACCGGCACCACGCGATAAGTAATGCTCTGATTAATCGGCGTACCTGCGATAAGCCCCGCAATATACGGAGCGTATTTCGCAGATGTATACGTGTTTCCGTCGATTGTAACTCCGCTAATTAAGTTGACAGCGTACTCATCAAGTAAACGAATTGAACGCGCATCTCCGACCGCTGGGTCGTTATCGTCCGCAGCTACGGCGCATCCAAATACGATCATAAAGTGCTTTCCTTCGTCCTTGTTCGCTTTAACCCACGTAAGAGCTGCGTCTTGTTCAGTCGCAACTACTTCTTCCGCATAAGCAAAGACGTTAAACGGACGAGTGTCATAAGCTAATCGCATATCTGCATAGTCTTGCGTTACTGGCGACGCCGGCAACGTATACACAAGCACCTCTTTTGCGCCAGCCTGTAACGCAAATTTAATTGGCTGAATATTCCCCGAACCAAACAATGCTCCAGCGTCAGTTTCGTTCGAAACCGTGTAGAAATTTTTAGCGACTGCTGTCCCGCTATATGTTTTTAATGGAATCGCCACAGTACCACGTTCGCCACCGCTGATTTGAGCAATTGCGCTCTCAACGAAATTAGCGTATAAGCCTGGACGAATCGGTAGTGACGTAGAATCCCAAGAACCGCCTGCCATTTGCTTCACTCCTTAATGCCCGCGTTAACGGACATGATTTTTTCGTAAGTTTCAAAGTCGCGGGCTTCGCGTGTCTCCGTTTGTAAAACGGCAATCACCGCATTAACTCCGCTCGCCGACTTAAAAGGCGTTGTAAATGAAAAACCCTTCACGCGTATGTAGCGCAAAGAGTCTCGAATAGGAATCGCAAAATTCCCGTTATTAAATAGCCGGCTTAATTCGTCGACCTTCGTTAAAACGTCAACCGAACTCTTGCCGAAATAAATGAGCTGAAATTCTCGATCATTTCGGTATGAAAACCGCGTCTCCGTTTGTGTATCGTTATATTGCAACCGCACAACGAACGTGTTCGCAGCAGGTGATTCCGGCACGTCCTGTCGTTCGATTGTTGCAGTCGAATAGGTCGCCTTCAAAAAATCGTAGATTGAGTTTAATTCGTTAACTACGGACAATTACCGTCACCATCCTTCGCGTTCAAGTTGCGTGCGTATTTCTTCCTCGACCCAACGCATCCATTTGTCTTTGTTTTCTTCGGCGGACTTGTCGAGGTATTTCTTTTCGCCACCGATATTTTTACCGCCAGCATCCAATTCGTGAATATAATAGGCGTAGTTAAAATTGCGCTCTTTTGCTACGGACGAAATCTCAGCGGTTAAGTCCATATCCCGACCGCGAACCTCTTCCGCTTTAATTCCACGGCGAAGGGTTCCTTTGTCAATCGGCGCAATATTTCGCGCTTGTAGCACCCAGTCGTCGAGCGAATCGTGCAATCCGCGCCTGGCTCCTCTTGCCGCAGCTTCCGGAGAACGTGCGAGTAACGATGCCAGCCGCGTAGTATCTAGTTCGAAATCCCGTGCCATTATACGCTCACCACCGTTAGAATCGGCTTACCGTTTAACCGCTTGATATCGATTGTTAAAGGCGGATATTTACGGGTGATGCCGAGTTCATTCGTGTATTCGAACTCATCGGTAGGTTGCACGTCGGCAAGTTTATCGAAATAGATTTGCGCAGTGGATACGACTTCAGTCGAGCTGATGCTTTGGACTCCACTTGTGCCGGAAGATGAGCGAACTAATTTCGCGCCCTCCGTGATGGCGCACTTCATGTCGACGCGTTCTTCGGACTCTGTGCCGTCCCAATCACTGCCTGACTTGCGAATGCGTGTAACGGTTTGCTTCATCGGCATAATCGCCATCTACAACACCGTCCATTTCGGGCGTCGGCCACCGGTGCCACCAATATCGACGCCGTTTTCCTGGCCGATTAAGTGTCGCGCCGTTGCCGGAATCATCGACTCAATCGACTCCTTGCCGCCATCAAATGTAAACTGAATGCCCGCCACTGAGAACGACTTCACTCCGTTTTGTTTCTGCGCATTGGTATCGTTGAAAGCTACCGTCAATACTGCTGCGTACTCATATACCGCATTGTCCGGAATCGTATATGCCGGATAGACGCGAGTCAGCGTTGATGAAGCGACATTTAACAACCGTTGTTTTTTCGCATCGTCGCTGTCGGTCCAATCGTCAATTACGATTACGTTCGATTCGATATAAGAATCCGCGTCAAAAATATTAACCGCCATTTAGTCCACCTCCGTCTTATTTACTGGAGGACTTTTTCGCAGGCGCTTTAGGCTTCGGCGCTTCCTCCGATTTTGGTTCGTCTACACGGACCACGTCCGCTAAGGTTTCGAGCACCTTAATTTCGCATTCTTTTTCGGTGCTGAATTCTCCGTTGTGGAATCGATGAAACTCATCGCAACAGTAGAAGCCCAGCTCCGGAAATCTTGACGTAAATTTTGCCACGTTATCACCTCAATAAAGAAAGCCCGCAATCGAATGACTACGGGCAAATTTGCGAATCTATTAAGCTAAGTTTTTGATACGAGCGTGTGCTTTTTCTTGTTTAAACTCAAGAGTATATTCGCCTACAAGAGTACCAGTAACATAGTCTCCTTGATCCCCTAAATATTTGTGAAAGAATTCACGCCCTACTAGTGGACGAACCGCCATACGGTTAGTGTCAACGATCATCAATTCGTTAGCAGCAAGGTTATTGTTTAAAGAGATTTCGAATTGACCGAAGTCAGATACGAAGTGGTCAACTACTTGACCGCGAGTATTTTCGGATTGCATAATGTAAAGCTTGTTGTTATCGAACGCAGAGATTGCGCGCTTTTGTTTCGCAGGAACTAGGATTTTGAAGTTTCCGCCACCGGCAAATCCGCCTTTTTCGTAGATTGCTTGTAAAGAGTCGTTTAGCAATGTCGCACTTACTGCCCCAGCAGCCGCATCAGTTACGTTAGATTGGATGAATGAACGAACACCAGCCATCTGACGAACGTTGCCGCTTTCGTATGCAACACCGTTGATAAGCGCTTTTTCTAATTGAAGAGCAAGTTCAAGCTGCTTCTTTTGCTTTTCGTACTCGTAAAGGTCGCTGATTCCGTATTGAGTAACCGCTTGAGCTGTTCCAGAAAGTTGGATAGCGTCATCGAAGATTTGAGTCTTGTTAGACTTTTGAGCGCGTGCTTTGTAACGTGCAGCGCGAGCGTCAGCGCCCTCAACGCCTTCGGAGAATTGGAATTCAACTTTCGCTTGGTCAGCGACAGCAGCCGCAGTAGTACCGGCATACGAGCGTACTACAGTAAGCGTGTTAGTAGCGATTGCAGTAACTTTTAATAGCTCATCGCCGATTTTGATAACGTCGTTTGCACGGAAGATAGAACCGTCAACTACAACGATAGAAGTATCAGTTGAAAGTTTAGCTCCGTTTACTTTTGTTTCGTCAGCGATCATTTCGTCTTCAAACCATTGGTGTGAAGTTTGCGTTACCGCTTCCGAAAATCCTAAAAGGTTTAAAAGTGGTGTTTGGTGCGGATTCAATAAAAGGATCTCGTCAACTACCGATTGTTTTTTGCCGATTAAATCAGCGTTATAGATTTTTACCATTGTTATTTTTCCCCCATTGTTTTAAATTTTTAAAGTAAAAAAGACGACCGTTTGGGTCGCCTGTCTTACTTTCCTAATTGAACTTTTAATGCCGCGTATGCCATAAAGTCTTCGCGTTTTTGTGTACGTTTCGCCTTCTCGGCCGCCTCTCGCAATAATTGCTCGCTTGTCTTTTCGCTAGTGTCTCGATGCGAATTCGAAGGCTCGCCGATTGGCTTTTGCGGTTTCTTACTTTCGGCTAAAAAGCCGTATTGTTCAACAAGCGCACTCATCACGTCTTCCAAACCGTTAACCGCTCCGTCCTCGCCGATTGTTACGGCCGATAGATCCGCAAGTTTTAGAGCAGCATCGATTCGGTCAGCCGGGATGTTTGCGCCTGGTGCCGCCTTAATAAATTGATTCACAATTTGCTGGCGCTCGACTTTCGCTTGATATTCCTTTAGTTGGTTCGCGTAGTCGTTGCGCTCCGCTTCGAACTTTTTCGCCAATTCTTCCGCGCGTTCTTGCGCTGATAGCTCGGCGAGACGCTTTTCTTCGATCGCTTTTTCGTACTCGGATGCTTTCGTTTTTAGGTCGTCGTAATCAGCAAACTTGCTTTTAACGCGTCCTAATCGCTCCGATAAAATCTTATCGACTTCTTCCTGTGTGAACGTCTTTACTTCCGGTTTATTTTCCGGTACCACTACCGTTTCTTGCTCTTTCACTACTTCGTTACTTGCGTTAATTTCGCTCATTGTAAAACCTCCGTTTGAGAGCCGTCGCTCATTAATTTAATCATCCGAAAGTTTAACGCCATTTCGTAAGGCAATGAATCCTTAATCCACTTTTTTCAATTGTGTCTCATTTTTATCTGCGTGGCAGTCGTAGACATACTTCACGTATTCAGGAACTGTCATTCTGTTAATTTCAGATAACCAACATACTAAACTATCAAATTTATCTTGTGATAAGTTATATCGCCCTTTGTTTAAATAAAACCATTCAAATACATTCGAGTCATTCTTGCTCAAATTTAAATCATTACGTAACGGAATCATATTTCCGTAAATCGTCCCACAATGACCAGTTGCTAACGGGATTACGTGGTCCCAATGGATTTCCTGTTCGCCAGTTAATGCACATCCGCCGTTAAATTTGTAAAGAATCTCGTTTAACTGCTCGTTGGTTACTGTATTTGGCAACTTCTTCTCTAAAGTTCTTCTTTTTGAATTTCTTAAAACATAAGTTTCCTTATTCAAAAGGTAATAACGTTTTAATCTTTCTTTTTCTTTGCTTTTGTTATGAGGTAGATTCCGGTAATAAAAACGCTTTTCAGAAATTTCTTTACGATACTTATCGTAATATTTCTTACTGAGCAATAAGTATTTTTCTCTGTCTCTTTTACTACGCATCTTTTGATACGCGCTTGTCTTATCCTTGTTGTTATCGCGCCATCTTTTGGAATTATGTCTTTCTTTCTCCCTTTGTTCAGATGTATGCCTAAATGCTTTACGGCAGATTACACAATCAGAGCGCCTACCTCCAACACCTGTCTTAAGTTTTGTAAACTCTGTTAAAGGTTTTTTCTCTTTGCATTTGGAACACTCTTTTACTAAAACTATTTCTCCGTTAATAATTACTTCTTCAATTACTACTCTCTTCGGCATAATCAAACTCCTTAAGCCTGATTCCTTGGTAAGAAAGCCGTGAAGGACATCGAGGTCATGTCTTTTCGATTCGCGAAATCTGTCACGGCAAAATAAAAAAAAAGACCGCTATTCATAACGGTCAGGTCTGCGTATTGGTGAAACTGTGTGCCGACATCTTGGATGAAATATTTCACGCCCCGGCAAATCGCCAATATACGGATAATCTCCGGGCGCATCCGCGACCAGTTTCACGATTCTGCCTTCCCAATTTCGGCACGCATCTTTTGCTCCGTGGCTCGATATTTGCCCGTAGTAAGCCTCGCGATCAACTGCCTCATTTATCGTCGCATCCATCGTCATGCGCATCATTTTTGTGCGACTTAGCATATCGACGTAAACTTTCGGGTCCCAGCGTCGCCCTGCCGAATCGATTATTCCGGTGTTAAGCGAATCGCCAAGCTTTCCACGAAGCCCCGCCATAATGTCCGCATTCATAGTCCGACGACCGTTAATTCCTTGCGCTAAGTTTTGGCGCATTGCCTCTCCGACTACTTGTCGAACTGTCGCCTTAACTCGCCGCTCTACGTTCTGTGTCACCGCAAGCAAGTCCGCTTGTGTGTCCGCAACAGCCGCCGCGACTAATTCCTTGTTAACGCGATTAAACTTAACGATTTGCATCGCTTCAGCAGCCGTATTAACAACGCCAAGCGCCACGATTGCGTCAGCAACACCAGCTCGCGCCGCCATCGGGATATTATCCGCCACCCACTGCGCCGCATCTTCGTTAAGCCCCTTCAGAATGTCCGCGATATTTTTAAGCGTCGCCAACTGATTAGCACGCGAAAAGTCCGATAAATCAAAACGGTCGAGTTCGGACTTAATCCGCTCGACCGCTTGTTTGTAATATCGCACTAGCTCTTCGACTTGTTTATCGTAATTATGCTCCGCCATTTCCTACACCGCCGGAGCCTTCGTTAAATATCGATGCGTCAACCGTTCCCATTGTGCGCTGCTCATCCGCATCAATCCGGTCGATGATTTCGCGTGCCTTTTCGTCATCAACCGCATCCTGACGTTTAATTGCGCTCTGCACGTCAATCGTAGGTTTATTACCTGTACGGATAGCCATGATTTCGGCTTCTTCTTTTAAATTCTTCGGTATCCCATCAGACCAGTTGATTGTCGGATAAACCGGTTCGAAATCATAGTCTCCGTGTGCTATGTCTAATAATTGACAAATCCATAACGCGTCTCTTAGCGCTTTATCATAATGAGTACGAATTCTTTTTATTTTGCTAATTATAGGCATGAAGCGAGCCTTAATTGCGGCAGAATCGGTATGACTCGTTCCTCCTCCGCTGGAGTTGTCGCCTAATACAGTTCCAAACAACCATTGCGGAGTCTCAGCGATTTGGAAGACCAGTGAAATTAATACCTCGAGTTCCTTAAACGCGGAATCTAATTGACCGCTAAAATCCATATAGCCCGGCGTTGCATCCTCTTTCGTAACCGGAATATACGCGCCACTTAATCGGACTTGAGTTTCACCACTTCCGGTATCTAATTCCGGACCGTACGCAGTTGGGTCGGAATTTTTCATGAGCACGTAATCAATTGCAACGACACGATCGTTTATCGCAGCTAATAACGATTCTAATTTTTCAAGTCCTCCGACGCCTTCCCAATCGTCATCAACGCTCTTATACGGGATGTGATGAACGAGCAAGTACGGAACGCCCGTCGGAACTACGTCCTCTTCGCGCCCTGTCGGAACTTTTTCGCCAATCTTGTAGACTTGCAACGGATAGCCCCAACGCGTATCAATACCGCCCTCATATTCGAATAAGCGATAGCGTTCGTAAATAATATAGCCTGGCACATGGCGCTCAACGTTCAAGAACGGCTTTTCGTCGTTTGCACTAACCACGTACTCAACCGTCGCAATATTAACCGCCTTAAATGACTTAATGTTTCCGCGAGATGTTTCCGGGAACACGCATTCAGCGCTAATGTGCTCGATAATCGGCTCCATTTCTACGTCGGGCAGCTCAGCACCCAAGCGCAATAATTCCGAGTAATCAATGCGCGAACCGTAACGCGTTTTAATCCACGCATCACCGCGATAACCGTTGCCGGTCGTGCTTTCGTGGATTAGTTTAACGAGGTCGTTTTCCTCGACGTAACGATTGACCGCGACCTGTTGATCGCTATTGTCCGGTAGGCCCGATTCAAAACTCGGGGGCTCTCCGACAAGTAGATCAGCCGGCTTGGTTACGATGATGTCCGCTAAGTTCACCGCAATATATAACTGCTCGAGCTGTTTCGCGTGTGGCGTGTCTTTTAAGATGGCCGACGCCCTTTCGTATACTTCGAATTGCTTCCCTTGAAACAACTTCTTCAAGCGCTTGTATTTCGAAATACGCTCACGGTCAGCAATCGGAGGAAACTCCTCGCCAGGCTGAAACGAATTATACGTATATGTGGTTTGATTTTCCGCTAATTTTTCAACTTCCGCTTTACTATTAAACCCAAGCAAGTGGCGCCCCTCCTTTCGCTATCTAGTCGCCTAATAAATCGTCCAATTCTTCGAGCTCGCGCGCTAAGTCTTCATTGCTACGTGCTGAACTGTTGTCAACCGTTTCAATTTGTGTTTTCTGCGTAAGTAGTCCGTAGCGTTGCAGATAAAGTGAAATTGCCTTGACTGAAGGCTGGTTCGAGTTAATCAATTTCATTAACTGACCGTAAACTCCGGATCGATACTCCGCAAAAAAGTCGTCTGCAAGTTCGTTTTTATAGTCGATGAAATTGCGATTCTGTTTCCGCCAGCTCCACAACGTTTTGTACGTAACCCCGACTTCATCTGCGATTTGTTCTTGCGTTTTCTTGTCGCCACCATCGCGCAAATCATTTTCAACTAATAAAAAAGCCGCCTTCTGTTGAGGTAGCGTTAACTTTGCTTCGAGTTCTTTTAACTTTTTAGATGCCATTTCGTTCACCTCCGTTTTATAAATAACTTGGCTTTTTACCGACCGCTGCTTTCGGTCTTTTTACGGCTTCAACTGCCATATTTAATGCGTCAGGTCCGTCATCATGCCAGCGCGAACCGTAGCGCTCAAAGTGCTCGAGCAAAATTGCATGATCTCGATTAAATACGATGTTTCCGTTTTCTATGTCGGGCAGCATCGCCTCGATACGGAGTTCTTTCCGCTGGCGTTGCTGAATTTTCTTTACGCGATTATGTGCCGGATAGCCGACGAACTGGAGCGCTTCTTTCAATTTATCAACGAAAAACTCTTGCGCCATTTGTGCTTCAGCGCCAATAATGTCCGGCTGGTACTCTTTAACTTTGCGCGTTATGATTTCAAGGAATTTATCCGGATGCAAGCGCTCGATAAACGCATCCACTACGTATGTCTTCTTCGTAATTTTATGCTTAGCGACGGTCACTAGCGCCGAATAGTCGCCCTTCTGTTTACCCATCGCAAAATCGAGTCCCATTCCGATATAGAAGTCCTTATGCGAAAATGTCCGCCCGCTATCGTAGTAGTAAAACCGATCCGGATGGAATATTTGCGACTCTTCGTCGAGTGGGTTATTCATAAATTCCGTATTGAACGCCTTGGACCCGTAGTTAACCTTTTCGAGAAATAAATTCGTTAACGGGAATCGGTCGGGCCATAACACTTTCGCCCCTTCGTCCATTGCTTCGCGATTTTCTTCGTAAAAGTTAAGCGCCGCTCTTGCGTTAGACGTGGCCGTTTCTTCTTCCGCGTTTTCCATTTCGGCAAGCTCCGCCTCGGTCGGCTGGTACTCTTTATAGATGCGCTCAAACTCCGCCCAAAGGTCCATGCGTTTAGGCCATTCGATAATTGCCGGGAATTTATTCTTAATAAAGTCGCGACGTTCGGTAAGTACGTAATTAAGCAAGGAATCGACATGCACTAGCGTTCCCATAAAGATAACGGCTGTCTGCGTTGGATCATATGCCGGCATTAAGTCCTGGTTAAGCCAGTCTTTCGCTTTCTGACGGAGCTCGGGCGTATTATTAGAGTCCCGCGACTCCAAGTCATCGAGTAAGATTAAATCCATTCCGTTCTATCAGCGCAGTTTAAACGCTCTCTCCGCTTTTCCATCGTCGGAGTGTCGGACTATATCTTCACCGTCGTCTTTACGTTACGGTGGGACGCTTTCGTGGAGGTTTCTGCGTTTCTCGCTTACCGCCTCTAGTCTCTACACCTTCCGCACATTCCTGTACGGCTTGGCTCGGTATTAGCCGTTTATGGAGGCCTTCACCGAATTAACGCCCTCTAGTTACGAAGTTTCCAACGTAACGCCCAATTTAATAGGCCTTTGTGAACCATTTCTAAAACCACGAATTTGCGTTCCGAGCGAAGTTGCTTCCATCTTAATATTCGTCGTCGTTAAAAACGCCTCTTCGCTGTCCTTCTCATTTCGCGTTTTCTGTTCGTGCAATAAGACGCCAAAGTCTTCGCGAAGTTTAAGGTTATATTTCAGTTGGCCGGCGACCCATTTTATGAACTTCTTTGACCCCGCGTTTGTTTCCGAAATAATGAGGATCATTTTCCGCTTGCGAAACGCGATTTCATGAACCGGAAAGGCATTCGATAGGTATGCGGATTTTGCGTGTCCCCGGCTGGCCGCCCATGCAATACGTGCCGTCCTGTTACGATTCGATACTGCGTCGAGTATCCGTGAAAGTTTAACGTGAAAGTCGGGCGCATCATCCATGTCAACGCGACTAGTCGGTACGAGGTTATCCGGATTGCCCGGGTTCCGCGCTTCCGAAAAATATTCGTAAAAGAAGTAAAGCATATCGACTTCGGCACGATGTACCCGCTTGAGTCGTGTTAACTCCGCTTTATCCGTGCGGAATGTTTCGATATGATAGTCGGTTGCTTTTCCGGACTTAATTGCGGAAGCTAATTTACGAATGCGTTCCGTTAATAAGTCGATGCGTTGTTGCCGTTGGTCGCGCGTTATCCATTCGCCGTTTACCATCGCCATATGATGCGTCCCTCCTTTCTATGTATCCGAGATTCCAACCGTTAGGCATGCGGTTAGACACCTCGAGTTCAAAAAATTGTAGCGCAGTTTTTCTGACCAAACCGGCGGTCCCACGCCAGGGCGGTTGGGGGACACGGTTCGACATGCGCCATGATGTATAGCGTTGTATATTCATACGTACATTACGGCGTAAAATATGATTTTGACGAACTAATCGCATAAACAAACGTTGTCATATCAACGCTGGATCACTACGCAGATAATAAGCGTATGCATTCGTTTATACATTGGCGTTATATCAACGTTTAGCTGCGCCATGACTACGATTATTTCCCTGCGTTTATGTATAATGAATAGCGTTCGACCCCTTGAGTTTCGACAAGGCGTCCGCTCCGGCGGCTTCGTGTTGATGCGCCCGCCTATTCGCTATCATATCGCTAAGGCTTAAGCACCCGCATAATGAGTAGTACAATAGGCCACCCGAATACCAACGGAATGCTATCCCGTACATTTCTCAACCTACTATCCGCCTGCACAAACGCAAAGTTTATCGTAACTACTACCGCTATCCCTACGGCAATATAAACGCCAATAATCGCTAGAATAATCGTTAACATGATCGGCTGGCTCCTCCGTTCTTACTTACGCTGCATTACCGCTACCCCTACGCAATAAGACGAGTTTCTTCTATATAAATACATTCCGGATATGTTAGCGTAATATAAGGCAGATTCGTACCGTTATTGTTAACGTAATATGTATTACGCAATATTACCTCTTCGTACTATAGACCGCGAAACAACGGATTTTACAAGCTAGCATTACGCAGTCATTACCGAGAAGTCTTACGACTTCATAAACCCTTGTAGTCCGGCGCTGCCGTCCTACTACTATTCATACCTTTTCGCTGGTCTTTAAAAAGCGTAAGCAATAAAACGGAAGGGTGGCGCCGAACGTATTTAGAGAGGCGCAAGGTCCTATAAGAAAAGAGGAAGTATGCGCCTAAAAGTGCCGTCAGCCCTACGGAGAGTAAGCGCGAAGGCACTTTTAAACTATGACATATTACCGCCAAAATCGCCGTTAGAATGACATATTACCGCCACGCCTAAAACGGAAGGTCTTCGATATCCACTAGCGCCTGACTAACGCCCCTCTTCGACTGTTCGAATTGCATGCGCACAAACTCCGTTAACTCATCGTAATCGACCTTTTTGCGGAACATCACGTCGGGATTAATTCGGTAAAGCTGCCCGCCGAACGATTGCAACGACATAATAAAGCCGTGCGATATTAGCTCCTTCATCGCTTTGTTTACGAGGTCACGATCGACATTTACCAGGTCCGCGAATTGACGGTGCGACATATGCGTTATTTTCATTTCGTCCGTTTCCTCCGGATTGATGCTGAGATAGTAATGCGCATAATTAAAGAACGGAAGCATCTTGTATAGAATGCCCGCTGTCTGAATCGAAATCTTAGCGATGTCCGTCCGCGTTTTAACCTGGTAAAGCTTCGTATAGAACGTGTCGCGGACGTATTTACCGATTGAATGATACTCTTCATTAACGCAATAAACGACCGTGCGCCCTTCGCACTCTTTTGACATGACGCCCACCTCGACCATCTTATTGATAAGACGAATAGTTTGGCGCTCACTTTTTCCGATTGCTTTGGCGGCGAGTTTCGTTGTCATGCGTTCTTTACCGCTGAATAGTTGACCACCCGTGTTCATACGCAAATATGGAAGCAATTTCATCAGTGCGCCAAGCTCGTTAACGTCAAGCAAATCGTTAAGCTCCGCAACCTTATCGTGGTAGCAGTTGACGTAATAACGGATTGGACCACGTTCAGCGGCCTCCTTACGTTTCTTACTCTCGCGCCATTGTTCTAATTCTTCGCGTGGTACTGCGGAAACCTCGTCCTCATATCCATAGACAATCATTTTACCCGTTTCCGGATCGTGGTATTTTTGAATAGCGTTACTCATTAATATTCCTCCCCATAATAAAAAGCCCGCCGAGGCGAGCGTGGTAGTTTCGTATTTGATTCGTAGTGCGAATTTACTCTGCTTCGGCTAATGCCTTGCATCTCTCACAAACATCCCAAATAAAATCTTGATATTCCACTTTTGTTGTAGCATCTTCGCCCATACAAAGTTCACAATTCATTATTTTCACTCCTTATCAAAGCAGTCTCGGCATTGACCATGTTCGTATTATTCGGGTGGATATAATGTAGCTTCAATCTCTTCAATTTCAACTATTTTTCCACAAGTTTCACATTCGTAATTATGCAACCTTATTCCTCCTTACGTCACAATTTAAGTCTATTGTTCAATTAATCTCTGTTCGGTGTTTTCATCCTACACCGTTTCTAATCGTTGATTCGCAATCCGAACGTATTCTGTCTCGCGCTCAAATCCGATAAAATTACGGTTAAGACGCGCGGCAGCTACCGCAGTCGTTCCAGAGCCCATGAAGCAGTCCAAAACAATATCTCCTTCATTTGAAGAGTATTTTATAATGTCCTCAATAAGTCTTACGGGTTTTTGCGTCGGATGTTTCGTCTTCCTATCTTCGCGAAACGAGTAAGACCACACGTTTTTAATTCCGTCTGATGCTTTGAATGTATAACGTCGTTTTTGGCATTCTTCATAAGCTGCATCGTAATCTGTTTTCAGTTCGTCATATGGTTTCTGAAAATACCCTGTGGCTTGTAGCCTTTCGTAATTTATTCGAGTGGGAAGGCAATTCTGTCTATTGTTTCCGAAGAAATGCGTAGCTATGTTTGACCCTTCTTTAGCCCATCCGTTGCGCCAAAATAGTTTGTTTATGTCGTTTGCTATTCCATACTTATGCAACTCACTCCGCAAGTAATCGCGCACGACATTCTGTGCGGCCTCATTGCTCCCGCTCTCATCAGTAAATGTATAAAATAAACAATACTCTGCAATATTTAAGTAGTTGCGAAAATGATTTTGCGAACCGTATAAATCTTTAACAAATGAATTATCCGGCTTGTCAACTGTAATCATCTGTTTGTATATAAATCCTGTATTCTCTTCAACGCATTGCATTAGTTTTGAAATCTGAGTCATATCATTGTGAAACCAGTAGAACGAGCCGGTCGGCTTCATCACGCGCTCGCATTCTTTAAACACTAATGCCATCCAGTTAACGTACTCGTCAACCGTATTCCACTTATCCCAACGCTTATCCTTCCCAATGTTATAAGGCGGATCAATTACGATTAAATCAACGCTCTTATCCGGAATCATCCACATGCCTTCCAAGCAATCCATCTGATAAATCCGATTCAATTCAAGGCTTCCTAATAATTTTTTCGTCAACTAATTCGTTCCCCTTTCGTTAGCGAGCGCCGAAACGCCCGCCCTCATAACGTATAGACACAAAATCGATAAAAATAAAGTAGGTCTAATTTCCCATTTTTCGTACAATTACCGGCTGGACCTTCGTAAAATCGTGATACGTTTTCTTACGGTCTTTATTGCGGATGCGAGCCTTCTTATCTACGAATCTATTTTCATAATCTGACCGCTCTCTTCGCGTTGGCCTTCCGTGCTTTTGTCCATCCGCAGCATTGCCGTCCATTCCGTTTGCCGACTTAACTTCCCGACTGTCGCGCCGATCGAATTGGCGCTCGCTTAGAAACGGGTATTCCGTGTGCGAAATCTTGTGTTCGTTGTTATCCGTCAATTCTTCATGCAAAATAAGATCCGCTAACCGCTCAAGCGTCACCGCATCCGGCATTTCACCCGTCTTAGCAAAATAATCCTCGATAAGTCCGTCAATCCGCCCCAAGCGCACCTCTCGCGGCATCTCTCCCCGTCTAGTCGCCTGCTGTAATTGCGTGATTGCTTCGTGTAATTCCGTCTTATAGTTCGCCATTAATCGCATACCCCTCTCCGTGATGACTCCAAAAATAGTAAACTTCCGAAATTGCCTCGATCGCATTGTTAACGTGTTGCTCAACGGCCTGCTGCGAAACGCCCATCCGCCGCCCCGCCTCTTCCTGCGTCAAGTCAAGCTCGTAGACCAAGCGGAGCGCCTCGGCCTGGCGCCGTGTTAACGCTGCCAACTCGATTGCCGTCGATAGGTCAGCCAATAATACAACCGCATCATAGTCGCCTTGATATTGCCTATTTAGCAAGGCGTGGTAGTCCGATAGTAAGATGCGGAGGCCGAGCGGATTGTCGAGCGCTGGATACTTTTCTTGCAAACTGCGTTCATTTACGTGTAAATCTCGTTTAACGTGGCCCATTATTTCGCCTCCCCTTCGCAAATTTTCACGATATGCTCGCATAACTCTTGCGGAATCCTACTCCGCTCCACCGACCCCTTCAGCCCTTGCGTGCCTGTTTTCGCTCCACGCGGCGCCGGTTGATGGTGGCACGCTTTATTGCCGTTATGGCACACCGGTTTAAATTTGGGATCCGGATGATTTGTCCAAAGGTCGGTCGGTTTGGCGCGCATGTCTCCGTATTGGCAGTACCAAACGGTATAGCGCGGCAAGTCCGCCATGAATCTCATCTTCCGCATGCCTCCGCGTGGATTCTCGATAAAATAAAACTTCGGATTCAATTCGCGAATCAGGCGCAGCATATTCTGATTAACTTTGTCGCAAAACTTCGCATAATCCGATTTAGGCGCCAGATTGCCGTCTGGTTCCCGGGTTCGGTGATGCGAGATGGCTGCGATACTATACGAAGTACAGTCGGGCGATGCCCAGATGACGTCAGGTCGGCCGAACCTTTCGAGAATGTCGGCGGCTGTAATTTTGCCGATGTCTGCGTACCAATTAATTTCCGGGTGCTTTTCGTCCCATTCGACGCTGTATACTTCGTGGCCGGCGGCTTCGAACGCTTTTCCGATGGAGCGCGTGCCAGCGAATAATTCAAGTACTCTCATGCGTTACCTCCTTGATTAATTCGTTTTCATTCGTTATAATTGCGTTAAAACTAACGTAAGGACGTGATCCCATGCCATTCGAACCGTTACAAATCGCCCGTCGAGGCGGTAAATCATTAACAATCGATAAGCATCACCGTATTCGCCTATCCGCTATAATGCGTAAGGAGCTCGCGTTAACTCAATTTACGCCCGTCATAATCAGCGTTGATGTTGAAAACAAGCGAGTTGGCGTTGTTAAACAGGATCTTGCGAAAGTGCCTAACGCTTCTGTAGTGCGCCCCGACAAGCGCGGCTATCTCGGTGTTGCTGCCGGAAAGCAAGTCGTTAGTAAATTGGCGCTGGCCGACGCCGACCTTCCACTTAAATTCGAGTATGTCGGAAAAGTTGACGAAGGTAGCGTGTTTTGGCATTCGTTTGAGCTCGTAAAACCTGCGGAGTGATTGCCTATTTCACTCCGTTTAATCCTTTGAAGATGTGCGCGATAACATCGACTGTCCATCCGTTGCCTACCGCTGAGTACCTAGCGGAATCGGACACGCAATCTGTGTAATTGTCCGGTAAGGTCTGCATCCGTTCGTACTCGATCGGCATAAACTTTCTGCATCTTCCGTCCTGGTATACTTTCTTTTGACGGTTGCCTCCGTCACCATCAGCGAGAAGAGTATTGCATTTCGCGTTTTGGTTGTATACCTCTTTCATGTTTCGTTGAAAACCTTTTTGTACATCTAAAGTACACTGCACTTTCTTATCATCGCCGTTATAGATAAACGGTAAGTCATACCAGTACTTGTCAGGAACTTCATTTGCCGGAACAATGATATCTTTAATAAACACCCCTTTGTCTTCTGGTTGCGAAATGTTTGGTATATTAGTCCAATACAACCTCTTACGTTCAGCAGCGCTTACTAATGAAGAATTTATCAATATAGGTTCTACTCCCAATATTTCGGTTATTATATCTTCCCATTCTTTTTCCATAACTACATTTTCAAGTAAAAAATATCTAGGTTTTATATATTTGAATACTCTCTCGTAATGATAGAAGAGTTTACTTTTTGAGCCTTCCAAACCTTTTGCATCATTTCTATTTAATTTGTACGGGCTTAGATCCTGGCAAGGTGACCCTCCAATGAGAAAATCTATTCCCTGAAGACTAGATAAATCGCCATCTCTTACCTGAGTCACATCGCCCATTTGGGTCGTATTCGGATAATGTTTCTGCGTAACTTTTATGGCTTTTGGTTCGATTTCACTAGCGAAGTATTTATCTATTTTTATACCTGCACGTTCGAACGCCAACTGTCCGCAGCTAATCCCGTCAAATAAGCTTAATACGTTCACCCAATCGCCCCCATAATTTCGTCTATCTTGTCTTGTAGATCGCCAACACTTCCGTCATTGCTTACGCTATAATCCACCGCAAACCCATCAATCGCGCTTTCCGTAATATGCTCGAGGTCATTCTCGTTAAAATCATCGCCCGCCTCAATCGCCCGAGCAATCCGCACCTCATCCTGAGCCGTTACGCGAATCAGCGTAAATCCATTCCGCCAGCACCAGTCTACTTCGTTTTGCTGGCGGACGTCGGTCAGCACGATGCCCACACGGTCATGGCCGGTATTCACGCGGAAGTCAATCGTGCCGGCCACTTTGCGCTCGGCATGGCGTATCCAGACATTTTCGTCAATACTCCGCATTAATTGCCCAACATCTTGGTAGAGCGCCCTGGGCTTCGAAGATTCCGAAACCCACGGAAATGTTTCGTGTGCAATGCGTTTGAGTGCGTCACCGAAAGCAATGCGGTCGAATCCGTATTTGATGTGCAGATAGTGAGCAGCGACGTCTTTCCCCGAACGTAATTTGCCGCACAGGGCGATCTTAACGACTTCGACTTCCCGTTCAACAGTTATCGTACTCTTCATCGGCTGCCCTCCGCATAATACTTATTGATTGCGTCAAGGACTTGCGTGCGACTGTCTAGCTCGCGAATGTCCTCCGAGTTGGACTCCGCCTGTTCTGCGAAAGTTTCAAGGTTGCGTTGGGCGGCGGCTAGTTGCGATTCTAATTGCGTTACGCGCCGGGCTAAGTTGGCGAGCATGTCGATGACTTGCGGTGAGGCTTGCGCTGTGTCGACCGTGGGTTCATCGACCAATTCTAGTACCGCGTAGTTTCTTGGGTTAATAGCGCCACATCCCGCGCTAACGTAACCACCAGAATCAACGTTTCTCGCAATAAACACGTCGCCGTATTTTACGCCTATTCCGCTACTATCTTTCGTGTAAATAATTCTTTCACCAACCTTAGCCTTCCGATGAACCTCAACGTAAGTCACTCCGTCAATTTCATGCGCCTTAACTTCCTTCATCATTCCCGATTCCTCCTCGTTAAGTTTCGTTTGACTTGCGTTTATAATTGCGTTAAAATTAAGACAATAAATCAAAGGAGCGTGTTATTATGCGTTGTTCCGTCTTATATAGTAAAAAGGGCGACATTTATGAAGTTAAAATCGATAATCCATTCGCCGAGCCATACCGGATTGATGCCGCCGTCTTCCGTGAGTTCTTACGTAAGCACGGTCACGGTAAGGATGGCATTCCGATGTCCGGCATGATTAACGTTTATAGAAGCGAATTTTTCGCTATTTTATAATTCGGATCTGTATCCGCTGCCTTCCGAATTGGAGGGCGTTTTTATTGTCGCTTGCTAAATAATCGATAATCGTACCGCGAATGGCTCCGCCCGTGTCTAACGCAATAGCCCGCTCGAGTGTTCCGTCCTTGAACCGAAGTTCAACCGTCGTGCCTAGCGGAATCACACTCGGATCAGTTGCAATAATGCGCTTGCCTTCGTAGTGAGTCCGATTGGTAACGTCGAGCCCCGTCTTGGTGATTCCGGAGCAACCTTCGGCACAATCAGCGGTGTACGCTGTTGCGGTGAAGTCGCGCCACTGAGACGCTCTCAGGCGCTCAATTTCGGCTCGTAGGCGCTCGTTCACTTCGCGCTGCTCAGTTAGTCGTTGCGTTAATACTTCCGCTTGCTGGCGCCACTCCTGAGCCGCAGGCATCGTTTGCTGGGCGAGCTGGCCTGCGACAATGGACGGCGGATTTAGTAAGTTATACGTTAACATCATCGTTGTTAGTAAGCCGATAGTATCACCTCGTTGTATTAGTTAAAGAATGCTTCCGTCCACGGCTCAACTTCGATAACTGCCGCTTTTAATTCTTCCGCTAAATCCGTTATTTCCTTCTGACCGCCCGCTCCCGGCTTCCTTTTCGAGTAGAAGTCGAGCAAAGCGCGAAGATTAACCGTTAGCACTAGACTAGTAGCTGCTGCATTAGGAAGGACGGCTCTCGCATCTTCAGCAGGCACGCCGGCCTTCCGCAATCTATCGTAAGTTACCTGAGCCGTTCGCATAAACTCTTCGAACACTTCTTCCGCGGTATAATTCTTCCACTCAGTAACCTCGTAATCATCGTCAAATTCAACCGCATATTGATAATTTGGTATTTCGTTGTCCCCAATACTGTCTGGTGTAACAAAATCAAAACCACCGCTTCGATCATTGCTGCCAAATTTGACGTACCTTTGCGATTGTACTGAGAAGGAGAATCCTACGCGATGCCTGGTAAGTTGTGCAAGTAAGGCGCGACTAACATCTTCGACTGCAAAAACGAAACTGATTCCTTCGAGCGTTGACGTATGCTTGCTCGCAATAATCATGCGAATTAAGCGGTCCGCCTCCGACCCTTCCTTGCCGTCGGTCGCCTTAGTGCCGAAATACTTTTCGCCTTCATTAATGACGATTTCGCTTGGCTTGCCTGGCGAGTAGCACGTTCTGATCGCGGTTAGTGCGATTGCCTTTCCGCTAGTGAATGGCATAGCGAAGTCGAGCTCCGCCTTTAATTTATCGACAAATTTGCGAGATAGTTGCGTGTGGGCCAATAGTTCGACGTTCAATTACTTCGCCTCCTTAACTTCGTAACCTTCTTTGTCGCTATTTCCGTCTTGCCTTGCGTGATTCTCGGCGTTCTTTTCCATATAAATAGAATGAATCGTTTCAGGCATTAAGCCGACAACGCGAGATAGCGAAAGTAGGAAGTGCCACATATCGATAACTTCGCCTTGCAACGCGGTCTCATCGATTGCCTTCGGATTCTTCCACCATTTCCAGTTAACCTCGCGTCTGATTTCGTCAATTTCGCTTTCCATTGCGATTGTGATCCCCGTCACCCATTCGCTGACATCCTTCTCAATGCCGCGTTCTTTAATGATTCGACCATCAAGTCCGGCCTGCATTTCGAACATTTCCTGTAATTTATCGTTAATCAATCTCGTATCCTCCCGTTCTTGTTTCGCGTTCAATTCCGCCAGCGTGCACAACACCGAAAACCTGTCGCACATGAGGCGGCGTAGCGTGTGGATCATTCGGTAAACTCATTCGTTATCAACGCGGTAAAAGGACACCGATTCCGAGTAATACCCGTTTGAACTCCCGAACCAACGAATCGTAACGTAGCCTTTATTCGTCGCAAATTTATAAAATGTCCACGTCGAACTTTCACACCAACTGTCCTCGTCGTCTTTGCCAGCCTCGACCACCTCTTCCGCCATAGTTAAAGGCGAACCTACTAGGTCGTTTAAATCACCGATAACATCTTCGATATATACAGATTCGCAGCAATCTTGCTCGTGATACATACGATATACTTCACCGTCCTCTGTGCGGAAGGTTATTTCGTCATCGCCTCGCTCAATATTCGCAATAGTTTTTCCGATTAGATTATCGTAACTGTTCATATTATTTAGCCTCCATAAATTCGATATGTTTAACGTTTTCAACCGGCTTAATCAACGCCTCAATCGTCCGCTCCACGCTCGCCTCCGCCTTGTCAAACGCTTGCCTATTGCGCTTGATGTCGTCGATTGCCCCCGTGCGTGCTTTGCCGAACATCGCCTGGAGCTGCGCCTCGTTTAAGTCTTTGCGGAACATGCCGACGTCTTTGCTGACGCGGGCTTTATCAAACGGAATGTCGACGCTGATAATCTTCGGTTGCGGAAACTTTACCGTTACCGTGTTGCCGTGCGTTGTTACTTGGATGTCCGCGGTTTGAATGCCGAGCTTAAACGTGCCGGTTGCCGCCAGCTTATACGTTTTGTCTCCGTACCATTCACTATCGTTATACTCGATTGTTTTCGCAACCTTGCCGGTCAAGCCGACGAGTTCGGCCTTCGTTGATAACGCGTTGATGACCGCCTGCTTGTCGACGTAGTGGGCTGACGCCTTTTCGACCGGAATCGGCTTGGCGCCCGGATCGAATACCGTGTTGACGTAGAGGCCGCCGGCTACTGCGAGCGAGGCGACCATTAGCGTACCTTTTGCCGCTTTTTTAATCATCTGGGTCACTCCTTTCGTGCTGTCCGATTCGCCGAGAAGCCGTTTGGAAGTCCGTGGGCACTGAAGCGAAAACTAGGTTGCTTGACGGTGAGGGTTCCGCAGGTGGTGCAGACGGTTGACGTCGTGTTCATCGGAACCAGTTCGTCTTTAACTTCGTTGCATTTTTCGCATAGAAATGAATAGAATGGCATTAGCGGACCTCCTTTTTGTGTCGCTTAATCTTCGTATAGTTCATTAATCAGTTGCTTGTTCTATAAAGCCGATTAATGAATCTATTTCAATTTGTGTATCAATATCTGCCGTATTGCGGCTAATATCAACCAACTTTTCGATTATCTCTTCTAAAAATGAGTTCATTTAGTTCTCTCCTTTTTAGTACGCTATATCTATCTAGTACGTATTCCCGCGGGCTTCCAAATCCGCAAACTCTGGCGCCATATCGTGATTTCGCAAGATATCTTCGACCACACCTACGGCATAATGTCGCTCGATATCCATTAGATTAACGTGATCGAAAATGTCGTGTGCTCCTCGCTCATACAATCCGTTAAGCAACTGGTACATCCCGTTTGTGGAAGGCTTTCGTAGTCTTTGCGTGTCTACTTGCGCAAAGTTTCCGCAGAATACCATTTTCGTTCCCGGCCCTAATCGCGTAGCCACTCCGTGCATTGTTCCGACGTCGAGATTTTGAACTTCGTCCACTAGCACGAACGACTTGTGAAAGGTTCCGCCTCGCATCGTTTGAATCGGATCGAAGAATATCTGCGCCTTGTCTCCGCCAGTCATTAGGTATTGAACGATACGCTTTGATTCGTCCGACATGGCTTCGAGATTATCGAGAAACGGTCTGATAAACGGGTAAGTTTTTTCGTCAATACTGCCGGGCAGATGTCCGATTTCCATTCCGAGCTGCGCTTGTAGTCGCGTGTAAATTAACTTGCGATATCTTCGCGTTTCAACTACGTTTTCAAGTCCGACTGCTTGAGCGATGAGTGATTTACCTCCGCCAGCCGGTCCGGTGATGAACATGTAAGGCTTTTCGTTATTTAACGCTTGCATCGCGCCCTTTTGCGCTTGATTGCGTGCCGATACTCCGAAAAATGCCATTAATTACTTCGCCTTCCTTTCGCTAATCGCAAAGTTATAGAGCACAACTGCGTTCATTAAGAACGAAACGCCAACGGTAAAGTCATCCGGCTTGATGCCGAGGAGTAATGCGAGTAAGCTTCCGACATAGATTGCGAAACATGCCGTATAAAGATATTTCAAACGCAAGCACCTCCGTATTTTAGTGGCGGGCGATAACCGCATTGGTCACAGCCCTTACACTTGTTATGTCGCGCGAGTTGGGGGTTTCGCGCAGTTATTTCAATAATTTTTCCGAAATCATTCCGCGCATAAATTCTTTATTACGAGTGTTCTTATACGGATTGGCGTAAACAACCCGTTTAATTCCCGCTTGGTTCAATAATTTCGTACAGTTTTCGCAAGGCTCATGCGTTACGTAAGCCGTTGAACCTTCCGTTGAAGTCAGCGCCAGTAATATTGCATTCTGTTCCGCATGAATGGTCCGAATGCATCGTCCTTCATCGTTAAGTAGGCAACCTGCGTCCGTACAATGCTCATGTCCGCGAATTGATCCATTGTAGCCGGTCGATATAATCCGATTGTCTTTTACGAGGACACAGCCGACGTGCAACTTGCGACACGTCGACCTTTCCGCCACCATGAAGGCGATGTCCATGAAATACTCATCCCAGGACTTGCGCATATTACAGCCCGCACTTTAGTTGAGCGCCGCAGTTACTGCACGTATTGCAACCGCCTGCGTCAATGATTTCGCCTTTTCGGCAAACCGGGCAAGTTTCGCCCACCTCGTTGCCATAAGTTACGTCAGTCGAACGAATTTCATTAATCGTGTCGACAAGAACGACTTTCGGTGATTCGACTTCGGTATCTTCAAACGTATTCTCTTCCGCTTTTAATGAAAGGACCTGCGAATCACGCGAGCCGTCGACATAAACCGTTCCGCCTTTTGCTCCACCTCTATATAAGCGCTCATAAACAGCCTCTACTTGCTCGACAGCATAACCTTTCGGAGCATTAACGGTTTTACTTAACGAAGAATCAATCCATCGCTGAATAATACACTGAACGTCAACGTGAGCCTCTGGTGATAGTTCCATCGCGCTGATGAACCAATGCGGTAAATTAGATTTGTCTACGCCAGGGTTTGCGTCAAGATATTCTTGAACGATCTCCGCATTGACTTCCATAAATTTACCGAGTCTACCGCTACGGAAGTAAGAAAATGAGAAGTACGGCTCAAGTCCGGTACTACATCCGACCATCGAACCGGTGCTTCCTGTTGGTGCGACCGTCAATAGGTGCGAGTTACGGATTCCGTGCTCAAGTACGCCTTGACGGATATCTTCCGGCATCTTCTTCATATAACCGGAATTAATGAATAGTTCGCGACCGTTTTCCAAGTTATTAAGGAACGGGAACGGCCCTTTTTCTTTCGCGAGTTCAATTGATGCGCGATAACCGGTAGTCGCCATAACTTCGAATACTTTATCGACGATTCCATTTCCACGTTCACTGCCGTATTCAGCTTCGCAATAGATTAGTAGATCGTGTAAACCCATAACACCCATGCCTAAACGACGCTCGCCTAGCGCTTGCTTCGTGTTTTCTTCCATGAAGTATGGAGTTGCGTTGATTACGTTATCCATGAAGCGAGTACCGATTTCGACAACGCGTTTTAAGCGGTCATAGTCGACTTCTTTCGTTTCTTTGTTCGCCATGTTAGCGAGATTGACTGCCGCCAAGTTACAAACGGAATAAGGCGCTAGAGGCTGCTCTCCACATGGGTTAGTTGCTACGACCTTTTGACCGTAAGACACTGCGTTAGTCATTTCGTTAGCGTTATCGATAAAGAAGATGCCAGGCTCGGCACTATATGTTGCGCAAATATTAATCAGATTCCATAACTCTTTCGCTTTGATTGTGCGGTATGTCTTAATTCCGAAACCAAGCGCTTCCCATTCGCGAACATCTCCGTATTCATGCCAGTTATCGTTATAAAGCGCCTTGTCATATTCGCTGTAATTTTCGATGTCTGGGAAACGCATCTCATACTCCGTACCATTCTCGACCGCATCCATAAACTCTTTCGTAATGGCAACGGAAATATTTGCACCGGTTAAGAATTCCGGATTGTTAATGGAATAAGTACCGCCATCTGCTAACTTTTGTTGCGCTTGCTTTCTCGCTGGCCCATCCGGCAAATGCATCGCAGAAGTTTCATAAACTGCTTTTTCGTCCGGAGTTAATGGCGTGAATTTTAGCTTTGCTTGCGCCAATCTACGAATCTCTTCATCGTTTGTATTTTCGACTAAGAATCGAAGAATACGAGGATTCTGCATTTTCGAAATAATAAAGTCGAGAATATCCGGATGCCAATCCGCAAGCATAATCATCTGAGCTCCGCGTCTTGAACCGCCCTGCTCGACTAAGTGTGTTAATTTCGCAATATCATCGAGCCATGAAACGGAGCCGGACGACTTTCCGTTAACACCTTTTGCAATAGCGTTTTTTGGACGCAACGTTGATCCATTTGTACCTACGCCACCACCGCGCGACATGATTTCCATCACTTTATTGCGGTGCTCTCCGATACCTTCGCGTGAGTCTTGCGGATAAGGCATAACGTAACAGTTTGATGTTAAATATCCTGTTCCAATAACAAATGAATGTGTTTCTGGTTCTTCGCAACAGAATACTTCTTCGTTGTATCCTAATGGTTTAACTGATATTACATCAATGTTTGTTCTTCTAGCTAAAGGTGAAGACGTAAACTTTTCATAGTGTGATTGTTTGATTAAGTCACTTGCTGCGATAGTTGATTTAATTAACTGTAAAGCATAGCAAGGTGAGTAATCTCCGTTGTATGGATTTAACTCTCTTGTCATACGAATATCAGAATGTACAAAAGGTGTTCTATATAAGTTATCAGCAATGCATTGAAGATCTTCTTTGCTTGACTGATGAATCATTACTGAACCACGTTCATCGCATGATCCGTCTGTTGCGATTAATCCTACAACAAAACCATACCAATAATCATTAGATTCTGATTCCGAAGGAAGTTCTTTAAAATGTTTTGGCAATCCATACACTCCTACATAATCTCCGTTGTAGTGAGGCGTGACTGTATAGTTGCCAAAGAATTCAGCTAATTGTTCTTTTTCTCCGTGAAGGAGAACCATTGTATGAGAACCGTTTTCTAATGTTCCATCTCCGTAAACGACGCCGTGTTGGATGCCTTTTTTGTATTCTTCGGAATCACCTAATCGTAAATGTTGACCAACAACAGGTATTTTCTGTCCTTCTAATTCTAAAGTAGTCACTTTGATGTAATTAGATTTTTTTCTATCATATGTGTACCACTCATGGCCTGCTGTTGTTTTGATCTTTTCGCCGTTAGCGAATTCTACTTCATATAACTCTTGAATTCCAAACGATTTAAATTCAGCTTTTCGAATTATGCCATCCATTGAATAAACTTCATATTCGCCTTTAAGGTCTTTGATTTTTTGTGGGCCGTAGTAAGCTGTTTGAACGATGGTATCCCCTGCAAAGCAGTTAAAATATGTTACGTCAGTCTCCGACCCAGCTCCGTAAATGACGCGACCGCCTGGCACGAAGTCAAGCGACGATAAAATTTCGTAGAAATCATTGAACGCCTGCTCTCGTTTTGCTTCGTCAGTTTCAACCGCCGCCAGTCCTCGCGCATTCCGTTTCGCAATTTGCTCGTAATAGATTTCGAGTGGTTTGTCAATAATATCTAACGGACGGGTCACGATGCCGGTCGCAAGTTCCTCCGCATCTTCAAGAACTCCGACAAATGACTCGTCTAATTTAACGCTGGCTTTACGTTCAGTCCAATCAATTGCGGTGATATAGCCGTAACCGCGCGCAGGAAATTTCGGATCAGTTTTAACCGTCAGCACAACGAAGTCGCCGACTTTTAGCGTTTTCTTTTCCGTATCCTTAAATGTGTATCGGTCGAGCATGATTAGGCGTGATACTCCGCTAAATGCCATTTTCATATCGTCTGTAACCGGAAACACCTGCTTAAATTGCGCAATATCCTCGTTTAATTTCGCTTTTAATTCGTTAGTGTAAGTTGTAGTCATTCGTTTCTCTCCTTTAAATTCCGTAGTTCTTCCTCAATTCCGATAATCCCATGCGAAACCTGGCGATACTCTACCATTTTCGCCCGATAAGCGTCAGCCAGGCGCCGCAAGCCGTAATCAATCTCGTGACGCTGGCGAATCAGTTCTGCGTGCAATTTGGCGAGTGTTTCTTCGGTGGTCATTTCTTGCGCGCCTTCAGTATCTGCGATAACTCTTCGCGAGTCTTGCCGAGAAGTTCAAGCGCTAAATCTAAATACTCGTAATCTTCGAATTCCTCTCCGCGACAATAGTTGCAGCTTGTTTCCTGCTCGTAAGTCGAGCCTTTCAGTGTATACCCGTCTTCTTCCTGACGGTACCCATCCGCTTCCGCACACCCATCCGAACACCAAGAACGGCCACACTCGCAAGATACATAATCTCCGCAATCTGGAAAAGTTTCTCCGCAAGTTTCACATGCATACCAATCGACACCCATCGTTATCCCTCCGTTTTAATTAATTTTTCACGAATCAGATACGCCAGAGCTATGGCGGCCGCATCCGAGTGATCGTCGCTATCAAACTTATAGTCTTCGCCTAGTCCGAGCAACTTGCGGACACTAGCGGCGACCTCCGGCTTCTTGGCCGCCCCATTTCCTGTGACCGTCTTCTTAACGTTACTTGGCGTCAGATGTTCGTTAACTTCGTACCCATACCGCGACAACGCTCGCTCTACCGCACTCCAGGCGCCATGAATCTTGTTATTTTGTACGTAGTTACGCGCAGGAGGCCACACCTCTCGGGCGATAATATCAAACGGCCTATTTTCGCGAATAAAAAGCAATGTGAACGCCTCGATTTCCTCGTACCGGAGCGCCTGGGCCGTCGATGAGTCAGTCGTAAAGTTGGCCGTTTTGATTAGGCGAGGCTTGCCTTTTTTGACCTCGATGATTGCGAACCCCGGAGAGGTTAGCGAGAGGTCTAGCCCGAGAACTCTCATCGCTCCACCTTCTCATAAGTCTGTTCGAAGATGTCCGGCTTACATGGATAGAACTCGCCTTGTACTCCGCGAATTATATAATCACCTTCCGATACTCTCATTTCTCCTTCGAGCGTTTGAATTTCACCGTATATAACATCTCCACCGTATTGGCTATATAGAGTTACAGGTTTATTTGGAGCGTATTTAATGAAGTCGGGCGCGCCTTTGGTGAAATTCTTTTTCGTAAACTGCCATGCCTCAATCTCAACGGGTTTCTTTCGATATTTAGCCATCATTCGGCACCTCCTTCGCGAACATCCTGAATAAACATGAACGCGTCAACGTATTGATCCTTTACATATTGCGGAAGCCCTGACCGCTGCGCCCGCTTGACTTGCGCCTTCAACGTCTGGAACTCATCGTCCGACAAGTCGAGCGCACATGCCGTCTTGAATCCGTTAAATGTCCAACGCGATAAATCTAGAGCTGGCGGCGTATCCATATTAATACAGCGCGTGATTTCCGCAAAGTTATCAAGCAGTTCTGCACGGTCGGCATCCGTTATCTCAAAGCCAAACGCCCGAATGTCCGGAGTTACTTCGTATTCATCGTCGCTCATTACCCACGCCTTTTTCGCTGTGTTAACGTAGAGGATAATGTAGTAATCGACGTTATACATAATCGAGTAGGCGACGCATTGCTTACGGTGGCCTTCCTCGGCTTCTCGCATTGAGTGAACCGACGTCTTGGCTGGCGTGCTTTGCTTCGACTTTATCTCGAGGCCAACACGGATGATTTCGCCATCTTCGTTTACATATTGCATGATTCCGTCACATGTTCCGTACAGATAGAAGCGTTGGCCATTATGAATAACTTCGTGATTCTTTTTCGCAAAGTCTTCGAATACTGGCGTGCCGTCTTCGTTCTTTTCAAAACGGAATGGGCATCCAGGCAACTTGCGTTCCATTGCGAGGACCGTCCGCTGAATGACGTCGCCGATCGCCGTTCCGATTTCCTGCCATCTTCCCTGATATGGGGGCTTAGGAAACGAATCCCTTTTTGCACGCTTGGCTTTGACGTATAATTCTCGCGGGCAAGCTTTCGAGTTGGACGGCGAGAAATACGGACGCTTCGGCCACACTTGCGGTGGATTTGCGTACCATTGATGGATCTGACGGTCTAGTTCGTTGTCGAACGTTTCAGGCATAGAATACCACCAGTCTAGTTCCTGCGTGAAATGGCGTGCAATTTCGTTTATATTCGTCAATTATTCGTCCTCCCCAGAAAGATATTCTAATGGGTTATAACCGCTTAGCGTATCGCCAAACTTATCTTCTAACTCCTTCAAGGTCAGCGGAGATACTTCGATTTTTGTTATATAACTTTCCTCGATAGTTCCGTAAACCTCGCTATGCTTTCCGAGCACTTCACCGAAATAAGCGTTCTTACCAACCGCGTCAGTTACCTCCGATTCAGTTGCGATAAATAATCCGTAAAGCGCGCCCATTCTACCGCAATCACATTCGAAACTATATAAATGCTTTTCGTTCATTCCGATTCCCCCTCGTAATGTTTTCCGTTGATTACATAAACCTCCGGACTCTCTGGCGCCAAGAACGTCTTCACTAAGAAAGCGAGTAACGTAATCGTCGCCGCCTGTATCAGCGTAATGTGAACGGAAGGCCAGGCGAATGGGACCGCAAAGTATACCACCGCCATGACTACCACGTAATAGAGCGCGATCACAGCTCTCTCCTACCTTCGATTTGGAAAAACGCGCCTGATATTTCGTTAAGCTTCCGCTCGTCACTTTCGGACAAATGGTATTCGGAAAGGATGCCGATTAAAGCTTCCGTATAAGTTAGCATCGTTTGGAACAATTCCGTGTCTTTTACATCAACGGATATTCTAAACTTATTTTCGCTCATTAGCGCACCACCTTCGCATGTTCAATCGCGTCAAGGATTTCTTCCGTTCCGACCAGTCCGACTAGGCGGCCGACTTCGACTCCGTTGCGGAAGAACGCGAGAACAGGGACGGAGTTTAAATTGTATTTATCAATAACTTCCGGATGTTCCGTAATATCAACGTTTTCTAACGTCACACCAGCGACAAACAAATCGATATCCCCTAAATAATTCGCTAATGCTGTACAAGGGCGGCACCCTGGACGGCTAAATTTCTTGATCGTTATCATCAAACCACTCCTCGTTATTTACTTTATCGAGCCATCGCTCTGGATTTATTTCGACGTCACAACGGACCGGACACGCCAGTTTTACCGCTTGCTCCATCGTTGATTTAATTTCGTTTAAGCCTTCTTGCGTAATATCTTTCGGACAATCGAACACAAGTTCGTCGTGAACCTGTAGCAATATATACGAATCATATTTCGGTAACACCGATTGCAAGTCGCAGATTGCTTTTTTCAGTACCGAGCCAGCGCTCGCTTGAATCGGAAAATTTCCCGCCATTCTCTCCGCGCTTAATACCTTCCACTTTTCTCGCGATTTCACTTCGGAATGTAATCGGCGTTTTCGTCCGAATATATCCGTTACGAATCCTTGTTTCTTAACTTGTCGGTGTTGTTCGTCCATGTAGCGCTTGATTCCCGGATAACCTTTAAAATAATCGTCGATAATTTTTTGCGCTTCCTTCTTCGATATTTCCAGCGTATCAGCAAGCTTACCGGCACCCATTCCGTAAACAATTCCGAAGTTTACTATTTTCGCTTGCTTCCGATATTTCTGATGCGGTGAGCCATCTGTATCCTTATTCGCCTCGATTTCCTCGTAAGTGTAACCGCTAATTAATGCCGCAGTAGTCGAGTGAATGTCCTGGCCTTTTTCGAACGCTTCAATCAGTATCGTTTCATTCGCCATGTGCGCAAGTACTCGGAGCTCAATCTGCGAATAGTCAATCGATACTAGAATGCGGTCAGGTCCGGTCGCCAAGAATAAGTGGCGTATTTCCGGGCGCTTTGCCGGTATCTGTTGCGTATTAGGGTCCTTGCAAGTGAACCGCCCTGTCGCAGCTCCCCATGTGTTATGCCACGGATGAATCTTGCCGTCGTGTTTAACTTCTTTTGGTAACTTTTGCGTAAAGGATGAGCGTAGTTTTCCGATTTCCTTATATTCGAGCAATAACGGAATAACGGGATGCTCGCGCTTTAACTTCTTCATAAACCGGCTATTCGTCGAGCCTTTTCCGTGATCGGTCAGTTTTAAATCTCCGAATAACTTTTTACTTAACTGCGCTGGGGAATTAAGGTTTATTTCCTCGCCGAATAACTCGGTTATCTTGCGGTATAACTCCGCTTCCTCAACCGCTAACTTTGCGTCAAGTTCCGCAGCGTGGTCCGTATCAAACCTAATTCCGCGAATATCTGACTTAATAAACTGGCGCGCCACTGGCATTTCAATCTCGAACATTAAACGCTTGAGTTGCCGTAAGTCCTCGCGCTTTTCATATTGCGCCATAATCCAATCGTAAAGTTTCAGCGTTTTCTCCGTATCCCCTGCCGCATAAGGTAACGCAACATCAAGCGGAACTTCGTTAAACTGCACGTTCGGAAATAACTCGTCGAAGTTATCGCTGGGTTGCTTCAACCAATCAGTCAGCAAGTTTTTCAAACGGTGATCGCGATTCTCGTCAAGGCTCATCGCCATTATGCGTGTGTCAGCGTGAAGTGCATCCGTTAAGTTCATTCCGTATTTAACCGCAAACCATTTACAATCAAATGGAGCGTTGTGCATTACAATTTTCGAATGCTCTAACACGTCTTTTACTTCGCTTACTATTTCACGGTCATTCCATCCGTCATAACATATCGGATTATCAACATGGTTTAATGGAACGTAATAACTCGCTTTCCTTGTGGAGACGGAGAACCCCGCAACGTTGCCGCGCCACGGGTCTAGCGCTCCATTGTTTTCGCCGAATGTTTCGCAGTCAAATGCGATGATTTCGGACGATTTAATATCGTCAACCATTCCGTGCAACATTTCGAGTGTACTTACAAGGTAATAATTGCTCGGAGTCTTCGCCACAAGCTCCGCCAGTTTCTGTTCGCGCTGACTTTCCGCCAGTTGCTTATATAACCGCAAAGCCTCCGCCTTACTAAATCGCTTGGAAGCGTCAGAGGGCGACCTGCCTAACGTGCCCTCTGCGAATGCCTTCCGTACTTCTAATAATCGCACCTGATCCGCTTCCGAATTTTTCATATCGAGGATTCGCGACCACGCCTCTTCAATACTCTCAGTCGCCGCCTTCTTTTTCTCAACCGCCGTTGCCAACCGCTGGCTTGCGTCTGTATCTGTCTTCGGTAAACCGTAAGGTAAATTTAGCGAAATCTTCACGTATCCACCTCGCTAACGTTCATCGTCCGGTAAAACTCCCGCACCGTCTCCGCGCCACCATCATCCGCCCATTCGCGAAAGCACTGCTCGTCGCAAAAGTAGAGTTCCGCTCGGTCATCGTAGAGGGCGGTCGTTACTTGGGCGTTACAGTTTGCGCATTTAGGCATCGAAGCGCGCCTCGACTGGCGTGATTAGTTCTACGTTATGCTTATAAATCCAACCGCCTCCTTCAAGCGTTAAACCTCGTTCATAATCTCCGTAACCTTTTGGTGCCACCTCTTTCACAATGCGTAGGGTTCCTTTTTTATATGCAGGGCTTCCTTTGGTGATGACGATATCGCCCTTCTTAAACTCGTTAGGCTTCCGACCGATTTTCGCCCATTTTTCTTCAAGTTCTTTTCGTTCCGTCTTGGCAGCGAGTTCGCGTTTGGCTTCGGCGACTTCTTCGTCGGTTGCGCGTACAACATCAACAGTTGCAACGCCTCCTTTTCCTCCGAGTAATGAATCGGACACAAAAACTGGCCCTTTCGTTCCCTGTGCGTGTTGAAGGATAGTTACAATTTCGCCTATCTCAAACGGATGAGGACACTCCGGTCCTTTATTGCCATTTCCTACAACCTTCGCATAATCTCCGACTTTCAACGGCTCGGGCTGCGCCTCTTCCTCAACCGGAAACTTAACGCCCATTTGCTTCAATTCCTCGATAGTACCTTCGAACGTCATTTCGCCAATAATAATTTTCGCCATTATTAAACCGCCTCCGCTTCCGTATTATTTAACTCAATCCAGCGTTTCTTTGCCGTCTGCTCCGTGCTCCAATATTCGCCTAATCCGGTACATTCGAACATAAAAGCACGATTACCGTCAACACCCACTATCAGATCGACTTCATCCGGCGTGTAAGGCTTTCCGTTACCTTTCTTTGCGTAAATTACTAACGCGTTATCGCGGTCAGTCCGCACCCTTAGCGTTTTAACCTGGACGCGGTGGGCGCGCCCGTTAGCCGGGTCACGCGCTAGGAAATCGTAAACTTCCGGGACTAGAGGCTTTGCGACCTCATACCCGAGAGTTTCCATCATTAATTTTGCTGCGACTAATTCGGAGATTGCTCCGGTAATTTGCGTTTCGTGCGCCATTATTTCACAGCCTTTCCGGTTTGAAACTCGAACATAGTAACTTCAATACCTGCTCGCGCATCTTTAAAGTCATTTAAGGCGATAATTATTCCAAGGATTCCGATAACCCAGTGACCTTTTGCGAATGAGCCTATCGCTAGAATCGTCCACAATACCGCTAACATATAATGTGACTTTTTACCGAAAACCCATTTAAAATGCATTCTATTCCTCCTCCTCAAACCTTATAGAAACTACGTGAGCTGCACTTATAATTCCGTTGAAGATGTAAAAATTTCCGTTAAAGAATATATTAGAAAGCGCATCTACTAATTCTTCAGGTGTTCGAATCGGTTTTTCCGACTCAAGTAAAAGCGGTATTTTTTCGCCTGTAACTAGCGTAATTTCTATCCTAGTATTAAACATCCGATATTCGCCTCCTTAAAATTCGAAATTATCTTCTTTTAAGTCCGTGCCACTTGCGCCAATGCTTAACCCGATTAAGCTAATATCAAAGCCAGCCGCCACCAAGCTCTCCGTCATTTCCTTGTCGTCAGCTTCGTAAAGCAGTCCGTCAAATAGCGACATATCGAATTCCTTCGGTAACCCGTCTACGGCATCGTAAGCTTCGAAATTCTTGCGTTCCTTATCGTCCAAGTCCTCGTCTAAATCGAATAGTAACGATAGCATAACCGTAGTCTGTTGGCCGGACCCTGACTTCGAAAGTTCGAACGCCACCTTGCCGAGCTTCTTTTCGTTCTTTTTAATGACCGCATGGACTGTTTGCGCCTGCTTTTTCGATAGGTCGATAATGATCGGCTCGCCTGTCGCCAGGTCGATAAATCCGAGTGCATAGCGTTCCTTCGCTTTGAATTGGTACGCAAGCTCTGCGTATTCCTTTTCCTTATCCGCGTTGCCTGCGTCTTGGGCTTTGCGTTTTATGTCGTTGTAATACTGAAATGCGGAATCCCAAGGCGTGTAATTTTCTACCGGATAGCCTTTCGCGTTTTTAATGGAAGGATTTTTCGCAACGAAACTATTTACGCGTTTGAATATCCCATACGAGTAAAACCTGATAAGATCGGCAGTTCCCAACACGCGGACCTTGTAAGAGCTGCCGGATTTTAACGAAGCAAATTCTGCTTTGTTTCCGCCACCTTCGTTTACTGCGTTAAGTGCGTTTAGCGCATCTGCGCCACTTTGAAATTGACTCATTAAATCGTCTCCTTTTCGGTTAATATTCGAACACCGGATAATTCCCGCGCCCGCTAGCGACTACTTACGGCGGAGTGACTTCATGACCTTTCGGCAATGTTTCCGCATCTCCAAATTCCGCTAAGAATGGCGACGGCTGCCTGTTCCGTCCTCGTAAGTAAATCGCTAGCCGACGCAGGCTTAACGGTACTTTCCGTTAGTCGTCCGCGAAAATGGCTCACGAACAACCGACGGTGTCCAAGGATATCTCGGACCTTCCCGTTTTCCTGCGAAGGTTATGGCCGCTGGCGGATTGCTCCGCTAATTAAGGTAAAATGTCGCCCTAACCCGTTTCATCAAGCGACTTGCGCGGTGCCCTCGCTAGTTAGCCGGCATCATTTCATCACCGCGTTCCCTGAGTAAGACGCATAAATTTGTTAGGCAGTGGCTTCGGAAGGAATCCCGAAACTGGATATATCACAGTATGTTTTTGTCGCCCCCTGCGCGGGATTACCGGACTACCCTCCGATACAAGCGATTTGTTCACCTTCGCTTCAGGCCGGGTCATCCGCCCATGGTCGCTTCGAAAGTCGCCAAGTCCTGGACGGTGGGCCGGCCGTTACGTACAGTCAGCTTGCGTCAGCGCTTTTGTTCGAAGCGTTCACGGACGGGCGATAATTGAATCGCCATCCATTCGTTTATTTGCGTGTGCTGTCGTAAGTTGTGCCGTAAAATTTCACGTACATCGCGATCATCTGCTTGCGTTTAACCTCAGCGATGCTTATTAATGCGCCCATCATTCTCGACCTCCTCGATTTTACAAACTCCGTACATGACGTATGCAATAAACGCGATAGCTACGATATTCAATACCATCCCGGCTTCACCGCCTTAATCGGACGGAGGCTGACACGCTCGTTCTCTCCGTCGCATAAGCGGATTGGATCGTGTTGCAACCGCTCAATCTGCCGCTCAACTAACGTATTCTTTTCGGATTGTTGTGCATAATATTTATTAACGGTTGAATTTTTCACGCGGAAATACCTCCGTAATATTGATTTAATTATTTTTTAATGTTATTGTTATTTACGATTATGTTCGTTATGACGTATAATAGAAACGAGGAGTAGGACGTAATGCCTATTCGCCCTACTGACCTCGATAAATTAAAGCGCAACTAAGAAATCGGAATAGTCGCCGTATTTTTTAGAATCGAATTTGCCCGCCAGGCGTTCGAGTGTGCGTATTACAGTAGAGTGGTGTAAACCGAGAACCTTCGCAATTGCCGTTGCGGTAGGCTTCGGATGTTGAAGGAATTCATTAACGACGCCAATCGTTTTTGCATCCGCATCGCTCAGAAGATAGTCGATCAGCGCCAACTGGTCGGCTTTTTTCTTTGCGGTAATAAAATCTTCGAGATTGAATTCGTCGGCGATTTCGAATGCCACTTCGGAACCGTCATCGTTTTCAACTGGTGCTGCGTATACTTCGAATTCGGACAGTCGCTTTTTCTTTCGGTAGATGTCGTTGCGTTTGAAGCGAATGCTACGATTGAGCATGTTGATGAAATCCGCTCGACCGTCATACTTTTCGATGCAACTCATCAAAGTGTCTTGGTAGGCTGCGATGACTTCGTCTTTACTCGCCCTGATCGATTTGCCAACCGTTTCAAGGCTGCGCCAGTTTGCGGATACCATTTCGTAGATCTGCGTGAACGTTTCGTCACTTCGATCGTTTTGATACTTCAGCACCAGGTTATTAAGTTGTTGGTTATTCATTTCAACACTCCTTTTATCGTGGCTTCACTTTATTAAACGTATGGGTTTAAAAAGTCGCGCACATTTTTTTTTAAAATTATTTTTTAATGTACTTGCACGTTTTGCTTGTATTAAATATAGCATGGGTAACTGGAAATATGTAGAAAGTAAACAAACTTCCAATTCCGATATTTCGTTTACCAAGGTGAACAGTATACCAAAGTATACATTATTGAACAAAAAACAAAAGGCAGCCACGATGGCTGCCATAAAATACTTCATAATATTCACTTTTATATTCGATCAACCGCCGACTTTATCTGAGAAAAGGATAAACCCTCCAACCTTGTCGCTAGCAATATCTTTGCCTCCGTGACTAAGCACTAATGGAACAACGATGATGGCTGCTGCGATTAAAACACCTAATAAAATTTTCTTCAAATTTAACGTCCCCTTTAATTTCAATTTTGATTTTAATGAAGTCATCGACTAACGCTGATGTTTCTCCAAGCTTCTTAGCTTCTCTAGCCGCAATACTGGCGAATAAATAGTTAGATTGCTTGAAAAAATAACGTCTGCATTCGTGCATCTTTTCTAAAGAGTTTCTTGCGCAGGCTCTTAATAAGACTAAAAAATCATCTTCGCCCTGTTGAAAAATCGCCTCCTTCAGTAGTTTTAATTCGAATTCGCTACCCTTATTGTTTTGCAGTCGTAGTAGTATCGGATCAGAATCTGCATCTAGCTTGAAGTTTAAATAAAGTTTAGCGTAATCCAAGTTACGTCGAGCCATTTTTTCTATGCTGGGCTCTCCGAGTGTTTTGGCGATTTCGTATCTTATTCGAAGATTTTCGATACACTCGTTTCCATCTTCGGACAAGTACGACATCCCCACTATATCAAACGCACCAGAAACTGTTTTCGCGCATATATTTGCATTAATAATTAATGAAGCATAATAACGCGCAGATTCAACATCGTTAAAATGCACGCTAACATGGCCAAGTAATTCAGCAATTCTATGTAAGTAACTTTCTTTGATGAATAAATGCCTATCATTAAATTGATAAACCAGTTTCTCAGCTTCTTTTGCTGTTTCTAATATTAAATGATACTTTTCGAAATAATAATAGTTATAGCACTTGATGATATCAGATAAAATCGCCAATTCTCCGGCTAGCTGCCCTACCTTATTCAACCTACTTACGATATCCTTGGCGCCGATTTCATCTGTATAAAAGTCGTAAAGTATTGAGTAAACTGCTACGTACTTTGAAACAGTTTTATCATTTGCGTATAAATCAATTAGTTGTTTTAATACTTTTTTATTGCGAGTTATGGAAGCATACTCGAAGCTTTGCTTGATGGATTCTGTGGTATTTATACGCAAGCACCAGTTTGCCATAATTTCTTCTTGATTATCCGGAAAAAGAACATACGATAATCTAAGGAGTTTACGAAAACTAAGTCCTCCTTTATTATTAAGGAAGCGAGATAATTCTTGTTTAGTACAACCAATGAGTTTTGCGACTGTTTCAATATTCAAAGTGTCATGATCTTCAATAAGGTTGTAAATCTCTTTAGAAAGTGCGTTCACCAAAAATCCCCCTTAAAATTTATTGTTAATTTTTCCCTTAGTTGGTATAATTAAATTGTACCACAAATGTTCACTCAAGTATACACGAAATAGGAAGGAAGTGGATAAAATGATAGACTTTTCTCCTCTCCACAAAACACTAGAAGAAAAGAATATGGTAATTAGTGATATGCGTGATAAAATCCTTCATCCTAAGACCATCGCAGCAATAAATAAAAATAAAGACGTCAACCTAAGCACAATCGAAAAGATTTGCTTATTCCTTGACGTCCCCATTGAAAAAGTTGTCCGTTTTATTCCGGACGGCTCCAAACAAAAATAAATTAATATAACGAGGTGAAGCACCGCTGATTACGGTCGGAAGGTGCTTGCTACAAGATCGGCTCGACGAAATCGGAATGTCGCAAGTCCAACTAGCGGAGAAAATCCGCAAAACTCCGTCCTACATATCGGACATCGCCAACGGACGCCATACCCTTTCGCTCAAGAACGCCAAACTAATCGCCGATGCAATCGGATGTCACATCGACGACCTATACGAATGGCACTATGTTAGCAAGCACCGTTAGCAGAGGTAAGTATTATTGCTTACCGCGACCAGGACTACGTAAACTTACGTATATTTGCGGACAGCTTTCCGCCGACTCGACCGCTTCAACTAACGCCTCTACCCCACATTTCAACAACGCCTCATTCGCGTCCTTACAATCGCTTCTCACATACGCATGCCTAACGCGTGTGTGCCCTTTCATCGCCATCTCGATTTCCCTCCGCAGTTTGCCGCCTGCCTTATCGTTATCCGTTGCGATAATTAGTTCCTCGATGGGCGATCGTAATATCAAATCCCGCTTCCAATGGTTAAAACTCGCGCCACCTACTGCGATGGCCGCTACGCCTGCTGTCTGCCAGCTCAGCGCATCAATTTCCGCCTCACAAATGACCGTCGTTGCCTCCGCCCGCTCAATTCCGTACACTAGCTCGCGAATAGGACGTCCGCCCTTTACGTAATAAAACGTCTTACCGTAAATTTTGCGATATTTGACGTTGGCCAGGCGCCGGTCAGCCGAAAACCACGGAATGACGGCCGCCTGGCTTTGCGCATCATAAAGAACGCCCATTTGCCGTTGGACGCGCTCGCTAATTCCGCGATTTTTTAAATACGTATAATCTTCAGTAAATTTCGCTAAGATGTCGCTATTCAGCGGTTGCCTATTCCGCTGAATACGTAGATTAATAGGTTTGAGCGTAACGGTATCGCTGGCCTCTTCTTGCCATCCGTACTCAGTCCGCAAGTACTCTTCCGTTTCTTCATACGTTTCGTTGCGTAAATATGCAAGCAATTTTGCGAAGTTGCCGCTCCGCCATTCCTCGTCATACGCTCCGCTATCGGCCCATGTGCCTGCCGGAATGTCTCCGTAGGGCTCGAGGCGCACGAAAAAGGACGGAGAGTGGTCGTAGCGAAACGGCGATGCTGCGATAAGTTTGTGGGAAGACCAGCGCGGTTTAATCCACGTATACTTTTCGAGTTCCGCGCGAATATCAACGTTTTGCATATTGTATATCTCCCTTTCTCTAATCTAACTATACGACTAAAAAACGTAGGTGAAAAGGGTGAATTTTGTCGAATTTAATTTTTTGCAATAATTTTTATATCTTCGTAATAGAAACGTTACAAACGAAATAAATTATCAGAAGTTGAACTGGCTGACGGCTGCCTCACCCGTTTCCACCTCGCGCACAATACCGTAATTTGGTAAATATAAAACTTCGACTTGCGTTCCCTCGCCACCATTCCGCCCCTTACCGATTTCAATGATTCCGGCCCCATCTAACGTATCAATTCCGAACACATTCGCAGCATCCTCGAGCACCGCTTTGGTCTTTTTAATTTCCGCACGCTTTGGCGGTCTTAACTCCCGGTTGCCCTCATCGTCGCGGTCGTCCTTAACCTCGTCCGCCTGGGTGATAACGTGAATCACTGCGCCTGTCAATCCGGCAAGTCTCCGAATCCTCTTCGAAGTGTTCGCAACATCACCTCCGGCCACTTTCGACGTATTCGCTTCGTAGTCCATCAGATAAATCGGATCCACGACCACCACGTCAGCCTTTGTCGCAAGGATATCCGCCTCCAACTGCTTCACGTTCCGTGTAAAGAAGTCGGCATCGTCCGCAGCTCTTAGCGTAATATTGCCAGGCATATAGTCGCCTTCCGCCATTTGCAATAGGAATACTTCAAAGCCTGCCTCGAATTCATCCGAAAGTTTTCCGGTTAGGAGCGCCCGATTCTCGAAGCCTGCCTCGTAGTCGACTCCATCAATGTTCGCGTTCACAATGCCCGCCTTGGCGCTGATTGCCGAGTAAGCCCGCGCCATCCACTCAAATCGCGACATTTCCATCGCCCACACTAGAACGTTCGCCCCTTGCATGGCGGCCTCAATCGCTTCTTCCATCGTAAAGACGGATTTACCGCGACCGGATCGCCCGTGCCAAGTGTACATGTTTCCGCTGAGGTATCCGCCGACTTGTTCGTTAATGGACGGAAATTTCGACTTCCGTATTTTGAATGATTCGCCGGCTTTTCTGCGTTTATATTCCGCAAGAAACGACTCAGCGTCCGTCTTGATGTCCGTCCCTATTTTCGAACTAGTGTTCGTATTTAGTTTAATACTTTCGACTTCCGATTGCAACCAGTCAAACAGCGAAAATATGTCTTTTTGCCCAACTTTTTCAAATTGTTCGCCAAGCTTGCCGTTAACCAATTCCGCAAATTGCACTTTTGCCGAGTGCTTCTTAATTTCGCGAGCTAAAAATTCGTAGGAATCTGAAACTTGCGGTGTGTAGACGAAATCGGAACATTCAGCGGTAACAGTTGCATATCCGGGCGCCTGCCCACGATTCTTCTCCGCAAAATCAAGGATAAACCGGAGGGTCTGCCTATCACCCTCCGTAGCACAATCCTTCGTTGTAATGCCGTATTTTGTCAGCGCTTGGACGTTGTTATCGTCGATTACTTTGCTTAGTAACATTTGCGTATAATGCATTCGCTCACCTCTTTCACAATATAGCATATTTTATTTTGCGTTCGCACTGTCATTAATTAGTGTACTTGTTTCGCAAAATATTCGAAGTGCGTATCAATAAGTTTTACTTTTCCCTTTGCGTTTTCCACACTTATTGCATTCCCAAAGAGACCGATTATACCCGTTTGCCCAACAATCATAACCATAAAGGTTTCTTACAAACACATACTTATGCAAGCAAAATAGTTTTTTGAGCATCGTTTCACCCCTTCGCAATTTTCATCATTCGTGAATTAGATTCTCGAAGTGTGTATTAATTCAAATTCTCGTCATCTTCTTGGGTAACTCCATCGTCAATACAATCTCTACACAAATTATCGTTTCTTTTAATAGGGTTAGACAAAAAATGTTCTCCACATCTAATACATTGATTAATCAATAAAATCACCCTTTCTCATTACACGATTCGAATCAAAGACAACTTTTTCTCGAAATGTGACGTTAAACTCTTTTCAAAAAGTGCACAGGTATAATTTTTCTTACCCCTCGCAAATAGACCAACCTTCGTCCATTATTTTCAAATTCATCAAAATCACATTCATAAGTAATGTTCCTACCTTCATAACTATCTTTAATAAACATTACTTTATCGCCCTTTTTATCTAGTCCGCATCAGTTAACTTCTTCAACTCGGCATCAATCGCAAATACCCGATCGCCAAACTCCTCGTTACCCGTCTTTTCCAGCATATCCGCAGCCCAAATCCGCATATCTAGCAAGTTATCAATCTTCTCGCCACGCTTCTTCCGTGCTGCCTTCTTCTCTTTCGCCAACTGTGAGCTCAATTCCCTTGCCGTCGGTTTACGTTCCGCCATTCCCATCGCTCCCTTTTCGTATTCTTCGATTTCTTCTAACGACTTCATAACACCCATCGCCCAATCCGGATACACTGGCGCCGCAGGCTTTGGATTTTCCCGCACATACGCAGCCGCATGGTCTGCGTCAGTCACAAACTCGACATCCTCTCCGTCAGCCTCCAAAAACTCGCCAGTGTAGGCGTCAATCACTTCGTACACGATTTCGTTATACTCCTCTTCCGGCAGGCAGTTCCGGATTAGTTGGTACGCGATGACCATAAACAGCCGCCCATCGTAGCCCTCGACCGTTACTAGGTCGCCGTGGTCTGCCGGTAGTTCAAATTCGAATTCTTCGCTGTCTCTCATCTGCGCGTCAACCTCCTAAACTGCGCTTCAACCTTTGCGCACGCCTCAGCGTAAATTTGTCGTTGAAATTCGTTAACAGGAATAATCGTCTCTTTTATCCACGGATGATTTCCCCAGTATTGATAACGGAAATTCATTTCTAATAACGCTATTTTAGCATCAAGAGTATAATCGCGTTTCATCTACTATCGCCTCCCACGAAAACTATTCCCGCTGAAATGCAACACCGCGCACATATCGCGCATCCGATCGTAAAGCCTAGCGTCAAACACGACAGCCATCTCCTCAATCGGCAAATTCGATGTGAAAACGGTGGGCAGTCCGTTAGCCGTCCGATAATTCACAATCGCATGCACATACGAGCGAAACGCCTCACTGGCCGACCGGACCCCGATATCATCGAGCACCGCAAAAGGCGCCGTCTGTGTCCGCTGAATCGTTGCACGGATTTTCGCCATTTCCGCGTCGTCGTTCGTCATTGTTGCGAGATTGTAGTCGGTCTGAAAGTTATTCGTGTCTAAAAATACCGCTGGTACTTGCGAAGGTTGCCTATTCCTGCGCAAGGCTCCTAAATAGCTTGCGATAATCCATTCGTTCATAACGCTGATCGCTGATGTCGTTTTCCCATTTCCGGGACTTTCGCTCCACATATAAATCGATTTAATTCTCGACGCCCCTTCGTCAAATTGCCGTTCGAACGTGGAGCAGTATTTTTCTAATGTCGCGTATATCTTTGCCTGACTTTCGCGAGCTGGCGAATTCTTTAGCGTTAATAATTTATAATCGTCCGGTGCTCCCGCGTTTGCAATCCGCCCGCCCTTGCCGGAATATCCGTGAAGACTGATATATGCGGAACATTGACGGTTACATTGCGCAGAGCTGGCGAGTTTGCACCGCGATGATAAGATGCAGTTATTTGCGTGTGACATCCGATTCCTCCTTTACTTTCAGTAAGTTTGACGGAGGTACTTGCCGGTGCGCTCCGTCTTATAGGAAATGTCTGCCTACCGCGTTTCTAATTCGTTTTTTAAGCGTTTGTTGGCGATTTCTACGTATGTTAGTTCGGTTTCAAAGCCGATAAAGTTGCGATTTGTTCTAACGCAAGCTACAGCTGTAGTTCCGCTGCCCATACAATTATCCAGGACGATATCCTCTTCGTTTGAATATGTGCGGATCAGATACTCAAATAGAGCCACCGGCTTTTGTGTTGGATGTACCTTTTTATCTTTTCGGCTATTCCCGTTCGGAAATTCTATGATTGTCTTTGGGTATCGTAGATTATTTTCTTGTTTAATTCCGCCATTTACCGTTCCATATACAGTATCTTCTTTATGAGTTCTCCGTTTTCCATTTTTTCTGATTCTGTAGTCATCCTCCGCCAACACTTCCATTTGCGGATTATATGTTACTCTGTTTTTACTGAAAACTAAAACGGATTCATGCAATCGCATCGGTGCATACTTTGCAGACAAATGACCAGTCGGGTTCTTTTTATTCCAAATCCATTCGTGGCGAAATAAGTCCGGGCTACTCATAACTAGAGCGCTTGTAAACGGCTGTGCTGCCGTTAGTACAATTGCGCCGCTGTCCTTAATGATCCGATTGTATTGCTCCCATAACGGTTCAAATGGTATTACCGTATCCCACTTACATGCGGTCGTACCATAAGGAAGGTCGCATAATATCATATCGATTGATTTATCCGGAATCTGCTTCATTCCCTCTATACAATCCCACTGGTAAACTCTATTTAGTTCTAAACGTCCGAGTAATTGGTTTCTCATTTGTACCTCCTTCGATTTATCCTCGTAGTGTGACATTAATTAATTAAGAATAATGTCACTTATTTCATGTAATGCATTTGAGTAATGACTAGATTCCAATACTTTTTCTATATCCTTCAATTTCTTTTCATACAGTTCAATCCTATCTTGCTGAGATTTTACCGTATTTTTCAATGCTTCAATAATTCGATTTTTGGATTCTAAATTCACTTTTCATTTCTCCTTTCGTTCGATCAATCGGTATTGAGATGTCGGAAATCTGAAATAACGTTCGCCATCCCTTACATCTATATCGCCATTATTGTGGACGTTATCTACTTCGAAAATGCCTACATATGACACGTAAACTAAATCGTATATAGTCGGCATTCTATCGGTTATCCTATCGTATTTAGCGAATACGTAACGCCAGTCTTGCGTTCTTTCTACCAACATCTTTAAACCTCCTTATAACCAATCGTCAATCGCTTCGTTCTCAACTTCCGCCCGCATCTGCGATTCCTTTACCGCCTGCCTCCGCCGTTCCGACGCCACCACCCGCGCCCACACATCCGTCTTCCATTTCCAAAACCACGTAAAGCTAACGGTCGGCCATTGTGGTGTGCATCGGTGCGTCCGGAAGCATTCGTCTATAAACGCTTTGACCACTTCCGGCTCATACTTGCGAGGCTTGGCGTTCTTGCCTTTCGTGCCGATTAGCGTTCCGATTAATCCTCTTTCGACTTGCCAGTTTCGACCTGGCGGTGTGTATTCCGTGCCATAGACTGCGAGATGCCTGTCGCAAAGGTATGCGATAAAATCATTCGTTGACCACTTGGCGACGGGCTTTTCGTTATAGGTCGCTTTGGCCATTCCGCAACGCCTCCCTCGCGATATCTCTGCAATAGTGCTCGTGATAAGATTCGCCTGTATCTGCGATGTCCTCTAACGCACCCCTTAACCGCTCAATCTCCGCAAGCAACTTCGGCACGTCTTCTTCAACGATAAATATCGCCTCATCCGTAGTCGCTGCCTCCGCTCGCTTGCGAATTTCCGCTAATTCCTCCGGCCTCATCATCGTTCAACCTCCAGTATTTTAATTTCGTTCTCCATTTCCGCAAGCCTCCCGAACCGATAGCCCTCGATTAAAACGTGAATTTCGTGCTCGGTCAGCTTGCGTTGCCATTTCGTCTGCAAATAGTCGATGACTTCGTTATAAAAAATTCGATCGTATTCGAATGGCTGGCGCTCCATCACGCCCCCACCTCCGGCAACTTAATATCGAGAATCCGCAGCGCCTCTTTAAAGCCGTCAATCGTGCCTTGCGTATATTCATCGGCAGGCGCTTCGGTTAAATAACGCAGATACTTCGTCAGTGTTGCGACAAGGGCTGGCGATAAGTTATTCATCCGCATTCACCCCGGCGATTTTGATTCCGAGTAGGTCGAGCGTGTGTTCAACGCATGTTTTTTCGGCCGCGTAGTAAAGATTTTCGTAATACTCGCGCACCTTATCTTCCGGCGACTTCTCGATTTGGTATCCGCAAATCAGCGCCTCCATTAATAAATCGTAGTCGCCGTCGAAATGGCGCAAGATGATTTCGGACTGTTCCGTTTCGTAGCCTAGCGATAGGATGTCCGTGAGAGCCTCCGTTTTGGTGTCGGCTAGGTTGACGAAGTGGGCGATGGCGGTGGCTACGGACGGTGGGACAGTTACTTTTGCGTTGTTCATTGCGATTCCTCCTTTTTAGTCAATATCATTAACATGCGGAAACATGTTCTCATCAAACGAAATGCTGACGAAATAATATTCGTCCTTATTAACTCTTGCGTTAGTCATGGCGCTTTTTAAGAAGTTGAGTTTCGGATAGCCGATGTGCGTTCTTTGTTTCTTTCCGCCAAAGAATTCACCGGTCTTTTTATTTACCGCCATATAGCATTTATCCATTTTCGCTAATCTCCTTTTGCATAATCTTTTAATATTTATTAATCGTAATTGCGTATTTGCGTTAGCGAATATGCAATAATCTTTTGTTTCTCTTTTACGTATTTCTCTTTTACTACTTTCTCTTTTTACAGTGCGACCAGGTCATACGATGGATAGTGCGGTCTAATCACACTACCGTTAGTGCGGTCTGGTCACACTAAGCGTCATATCAACGTTTCTGACGCCTTATCTTCGAAATGCGAATTACTGCCAATCCTCTAAATTTGTTTCAACACCGTTTTCCTTTACCGCAAACCACATATGATAATTTTCGAAAAACCATTCTTTTATATCATTTAAAACTTGTTCTTTTGAAGGTTCTTGCCTATACGCTTTTGGAGTTGTAACGCGTATCCCATCAACTTCAAAAACAAAAACTTTGTTTATCATTCGACTACCCTCCGATTTTTGTGCCTTAAATACTGTTTTAAATCTAATAACCCACAACCTAATATTTGTAGTGAAAATATGATAAATATCCCTAATACAAAACGCCATTCATTATCCATTTTCACAATCTCCTTATTTCACATTTTCCATCAAGTACGCTTTTTCTTCGATTGATACGCTGAAAAGTCCGGTTTTACAATTTCACCAAACTCATTTACGATGTAGCCGTCGTCAGTAATCCTCGGACAGTAAGACGGAAAGTACCATTTAAAACGCTTTGTCCCTTCGTAATGCCCTGTTGTGCGAATAACTCCGTTAGTTTCGAGAACGTTCGCCAGCAAATTGATTCGGCTTCGGTCAATCCGCAAATGCTCCTGAATCGTTTCGTAGTTTAAAAAGCAAGCGCCGAAGCGATCGTTCAAACTTCCGTCAGCTCTTTTGTGATTCCCGTCGATGTATGACTGTAGTAGGAAGTAAAACGCCACCACATCGCGAATCTCCGGCTTGCGTTTGTAATCCGCATAAACTACGTCGAGCGCTTCGTTAATGATGCGTGGAAATACCTTCCGCATAAGTTCTCTGTTATATACTTCGAAGCCTTGTTCATTGTCTAGTAATATCGATTTGTCATTCGGCAATGGTTTGCGGTGTCTCTGCGGTTGGTCATCCGAATTGTTGAACGCCAATACATTCGACATTTATTCGCCTCCTTTATTTATTTCGAAGGGTACCACCCTTACACTATATAATAGGAACGCCAAATCATTCTCGCGCACTTTTTCGCAAAAAAATAACGCCGCCTCATCAGCGCCGCTTGTAGCAGTTTCTTATTGCCTCCGTTATCTCTTTAATGACTGGATTGCCTTTCGCCTTTTCTTCCTCGAATAGTTTTCGTCTTTCTTCCGAAGACATTAACGGTAATGTTGAATGAATAATTACGGTTGTATCCCCTGACTTGTACTTATACACGTTTATCACTCCTCAATATATAATAGGAATCTATTTGAAGAGTCGCGCAGTAGAATTATAGTTTACTTCATGTGTAGTGGCGATTATAATACGTGTAGAGGTGAGTTGTATGAGTCGTCCTACGGACCAATCAATTTATATTTATTTACGTAAGAGCCGCAAAGATATTGAAGAAGAGAAAAAAGCTGTTGAAACGGGCGAAACTTTCGACACCCTTGAACGTCACCGTAAAACACTACTTTCAGTTGCAAAGAAAGAACGACACACCATCGTTAAAATATTCGCTGAAGTTGTGTCGGGCGAATCCGTGACAGAGCGCCCTGAAATTCAATTTTTGTTGCGAGAGTTAGAGATTAATCCAGTTGATGCGGTATTAGTGATGGACCTAGACCGTCTAGGACGTGGCGATATGCTCGATCAAGGATTACTCGACAGAGCATTCCGGTATTCTGGAACGAAAATAATTACGCCGACCGAGATATACGACCCTGCGTCCGAAACTTGGGAATTAGTTTTTGGTATCAAGTCGCTAGTCGCCCGCGAAGAATTAAAAGCCATCACGCGCCGTATGCAACGAGGCAGAGTTGCTTCAGCTAGTGAAGGTAAGTCAATTAGCAAGGTTCCTCCGTATGGGTATAACCGTAATGAAAATTTAAAACTTAAGCCCGATCCGGAAACAGCGTGGGTCGTAAAGAAAATGTTCGAAATGATGCGCGACGGGCATGGTCGCCAATTTATTGCGCAAGAATTAGACAGGTTAGGAATTAAACCACCAAATCCTAAACGAAAAACTTGGTCGCCGAGTAGCATTACCGCAATAATTAAGAACGAGGCTTACATCGGTTCGATTATATGGGGACAAGTCGATTATGTTAAACGAAACGGTAAATACCAAAAAAAGAAACTGCCTCGAGAAAGGTGGACCATAAAAGAAAACGCTCATGAACCGCTAGTGTCCCGTGACCTATTCGAAGCTGCTAATAAAGCACATTCGGGGCGGTGGCGCCCTTCTACAGTGACCAATAAACGACTCTCTAACACATTAGCCGGCATATTAAAGTGTGAAATATGTGGGTATACAATGATGTACCAGCCACGCCCTGATCGTCCTCATGATTTTATAAGATGCACGCAACCAGGCTGTAAAGGCGTACAACGCGGAGCGACTTTTGAACTGGTTGAAAACAAAATAATAGAAGCATTAGAAAAAATGTATTACGAATTAGTCGATATAACCCATTCGGATGACCCTACAGAAAATACGGATATTCCATATAAAAGGGTATTAATTGAAAAGAAAAAAGAAGAAGTGTCAGCATTAAAAATACAAAAAAGTAACTTACATGATTTTCTCGAAAGAGGGATTTACGATATAGATACTTTTATGGAACGACAAGATAATTTAGTTAAACGTATTGACACATTAAGTAATGAAATTCACACCCTTGAAGACGAGATAGAAAGAGAAGAATCTCGCAATTCTGTAATAGATCAATATTTACCAGAATTAAAAAACGTTCTTCAGGCTTATTCCGAAACAGAGGATGCAGAGCGAAAAAACGCATTATTAAAAACAGTAGTTGAAAAAGTTACTTACTTACGAAAAACAGATTGGCATAGGCGCGAAGAGTTTGAAATCCAAATTTACCCTAAGTTTAGGCCGTCATAGAGACGGCCTTTTCTTGTGTATATGGTTTACGATTATACTGATTAACCTCGCCATAACCAAACATATTGGAAACCTTCATTAACTCTTCTACTAATTTTACACAACGGGCGTTATCAGATGTTAGATTATCCCCATCTGAAAAATGGAATGGGTAGATGTTATACTTTCTCGGACTGTATTTGTCCTCAATTAGTTCAAGCGCTTTGCGATAAGCGGATGAACAAATCGTTCCACCACTTTCTCCTTTAGAAAAGAAATCTTCCTCGGTAACGACCTTTGCTTCCGTATGGTGAGCAATAAATTCAATTTCCACTGTTTCGTATTTCGTTCTTAAAAAGCGTGTCATCCAGAAGAAAAAGCTCCGCGCCATATATTTTTCCCAAATTCCCATACTTCCGCTTGTGTCCATCATCGCAAGTACAACAGCTTTAGAATCAGGCTTAATGACCTCATTCCAGGTCTTAAATTTTAAATCATCCTTATAAATAGGATGAAATGCTGGTTTCCCACTCATCGCATTACGTTTGAAGGCAGACATCATCGTCCGTTTTTTATCAATATTCCCCATTAGCCCTGTTTTACGAATATCATTAAATTCAATATTCTCAACCAAATGTTCCTCTTGTTCTTTTCTCTTTAAATTTGGAAGCTCTAGCTGTTTGAATAACGCTTCCTCTAATTCCATTAACGAAACTTCAGCCTCAAAATAGTCCTCTCCTGCTTGATCGCCTGCGCCTTGCCCTTTTCCTGGACCCTTTTGCCCGCTAGAACCGTCACGTGCTACTACATCCCCGACTTGGCTGTCACCGTTACCTTGGCCCACGTGTTTGTTTTTGTCATAATTATAACGAATTTTATATTCGTCCAATGAACGAATCGGAATTTTTACCACATCTCGACCGTTTGACATAATGATGCTTTCTTCTGTGATAAGATCTGGAAGATTATTTCGAATCGCCTCTTGAACTTTTTCCTGGTGCCGCTGCTGGTCATCGTGGCCTTTACGGTGGAGGGACCAATCTTCTCTTGAAATCACAAATTGATGGTTGTTGTCTGACAATTAAAACCCCTCCCTATTAAATTTTGAAAATCCTTTGCACACATTTTTTTCTACCACATACTATAACTCGAATGTAAAAATACAAATGAAATATTGATTACTTTATCCTATGCAGAAACAGCAAATAATTTACAAATAATTTTGACAATTGGTGTTTTGCCTATGAAATTGGACAAGATTTTTTGATAGAAAAAGACTGGCAAAATTTCTTCTGCCAGTCTTATAGCCGTTAGCGATTTAATAAGCTTCCTACATAACGTAATAATTCGTTTGCTGAGGTTGAATTATAACCATGCTCATCAATAAGCCGTGCCACAACATCATTGATCTTTTTCAACTGCTGTTCATCAGGTGTTTTCGATGATGTCGTAATTTTCACAACATCCTTAAGATCCGCAAACAGCTTCTTCTGGATGGCTTCACGAAGGCGGTCATGTGAATTATAATCAAACCGCTTGCCTTTTCTTGCAAAGGCGGAAATTCGGATTAAAATTTCTTCTCTGAACGCTTTTTTTGCATTTTCGGATATACCAATCTGTTCTTCAATGGAACGCATTAGTTTTTCATCTGGATTAATTTCTTCACCTGTTAAAGGATCCCGAAGCTTCGCTTTATTGCAATAGGCTTCAACATTATCCAAATAATTGTCCATAAGCGTCTTAGCTGACTCCTCATATGAGTACACAAATGCTTTTTGGACTTCATTTTTAGCAATATTATCATATTCTTTCCGGGCCAATGAAATATAGTTCATATAGCGTTCGCGCAGTTCCGCTGTGATGGATGGATGCTGGTCTAACCCATCCTTTAACGACCTTAATACATCTAAAGCATTGATAGAAGGCACTTCTTTACGAATAATTGTAGAGGAAATTCGGTTAATTACATAACGCGGATCAATACCGCTCATTCCTTCATCCTGGTACTCTTTCTTAAGCTCCTCGATATCAGCTGTATTAAAGCCTTCAACATTTTCACCATCATACAAACGCATTTTCTTCACTAAATCGATATCGCCCTTTTTTGGCTCTTTTAGACGGGTAAGAATAGTGAACATTGCTGCAACCCTTAATGTATGCGGCGCAATATGAACATCCGAAACATCACTTTCACGAATCATTTTTTCATAAATTCTTTCTTCCTGTGACACTTTAAGGTTGTATGGGATTGGCATTACAATAATCCTGGAATGAAGAGCTTCATTCTTTTTATTGGAAATAAATGAACGATATTCCGTTTCATTCGTATGGGCGACAATCAGTTCATCTGCACTGATTAACGCAAATCTTCCCGCTTTGAAGTTTCCTTCTTGGGTTAATGAAAGCAGGTGCCATAAGAACTTTTCATCACATTTTAACATCTCTTGGAATTCCATCATCCCGCGGTTTGCTTTGTTGAGCTCCCCGTCAAAACGGTAGGCTCTTGGGTCCGATTCCGAACCAAACTCTGCAATCGTCGAGAAATCAATACTTCCTGTTAAATCAGCAATATCCTGTGACTTTGGATCGGATGGGCTAAAGGTTCCAATCCCGGTTCGTTTATCTTCTGAGAAAAAGATTCTTTCGACCTGTACATCTTCAATTCTTCCGCCATATTCCTGTTCAAGGCGCATCATGTTTAATGGTGATAGGTTCCCTTCAATGCGAATTCCGTATTCTTCATGAAATTCATTCCGTAAATGATGTGGAATTAAATGCAATGGATCTTCATGCATTGGGCAGCCTTTTATGGCAAAGACAGACCCTCGATCGCTACGTGAATAACTCTCTAAACCACGTTTCAGCATCGTCACTAATGTAGATTTACCGCCACTGACTGGTCCCATTAACAATAAGATACGTTTTCTGACATCCAGCCTTTTTGCGGCCGGATGAAAGTATTCTTCCACAAGCCGTTCAAGCGCTTCTTCTAACCCGAATAATTGATTACTAAAGAATTTGTATTTCTTCGTCCCTTTTTCTTCTTCAATCCCCGCGTCCTTAATCATATTATAAACTCGAGAATGTGCAGACTGTGCAACCAATGGCTTCATCTTCAATAACTCTAAATAATCGGCAAAAGTTCCTTCCCAACGCAGCTTCTCTTCTTCTTCACGAAACATCTCGATTTTTTTTAAAATATCCATAAGGCCCTCCCCCTGTAGCTTGATCAGAGACGATTAATATACTCTATGCGCGTATGAACTTGAACATGCGTAACCAAGACATTAAGTACCTATCTTTTTTGTTACAGCCCTTTTCATTTTTTAAAGATAGGCTATAATAAAACTATATGCGAAAGTTAACGAAAAAATTTGTAGGAGGGTTTACATAGTGAATACATTTATCGTCATTTTAGTCATGATCACATTCTTAACTGCCATCTTCACCTCAGGTTATAATGATAAACCAGGCACAAATAAATAATTTAAAAGGCTACCAAACGTGGCAGCCTCAGATTGTCGAGAAAGTTTTTTTCTCGGCAATTTTTTATTTTGGAAATCTAAATACCAATGATTACCCCTGCAAAGGGCTTGTTGATTTCCGCTCCGGTCACTCGCTTTCCGCGGGGAGCTCCTGGAGCCTCCTCGGCGCTTGCGCCTGTGGGGTCTCCAGTGATCTCTCTATCCCGCAGGAGTCGAGTGCCCTCCGCTCCAATCAACAGGGTGGCAAATCAACCTAAAGTATTGCAACACACTTTTTAAAACCTTGCTAAGTGTGTTGCAATCTTCTTTATATTATGACAGGCTTCAGTAAGGAGAGCCTGTTCACTTGCATTCTTCAATCCCCGTAACAGGCAGTAGCGAAACCCGTGCAGCTATTTTTTAGTCTGTGAAACTTCGCTCAATTTTTCCCTTTCTCAATTTATAAAGCATTTTTCCCGATTTAGATAAGCGATTGGACCTTACTTTTTCCTTGCTCTTCCCATACATTGCCCAATCGAGCTGGTATTACTATTAAAAGGGAAAAGAAAAGTGGTTTGCCGTGTTACGACTTTTACTTTATTTTTTGAGAGGTACATAGGGAAAGTAATGGGCAATTCCCACACTTCTTTGAATCAGACTTATATTCTTTTATAACCCTCACAATAATACTGAAGGACTTTATTGAGTATACCTGTTGATTGAAGCGGAAGGCGCGAAGACTCCTGCGGGAGTATGGGGCAGGGGAGACCCCGCAGGCGCCAAAGCGCCGAGGAGGCTCCCCGGCACACCCGCGGAAAGCGAAGCGCCTGGAGCGGAAATCAACAGACTTGTTGTACAGCCTATATATTAACGTTATTATTGTAAATTATCGCGGTGAATTATTAAATGAAATAAAAGGCTATCGAATGCTTTTCGACAGCCTGAGGCGCCCAATTGGCAGCCTTTTTTATTGACCCAAAGCAGGTCCTTTATCAAGCAGGTTAGGGTAGTTTTGTTGTCTTAGTGCTTCATAAACAAGAATTGCAGCTGTATTGGACAAATTTAAGGAACGGACATTTTGATTCATTGGAATCCTTAACGACCGATCCTTATTATTTGCAATGACATCTTTAGGAAGACCAGTCGTTTCCCGTCCAAAAATAAAATAATAATCCTTGTTCAAATCACTATAGTCAAAAGAGCTATGTGGGATTTCACCAAATTTTGTTAAATAAAAAAATTCACCGCCTGCATTCTTTTCAAAAAATTCATCTATTGAATCATAATAAGCGATGTTTACGAACTCCCAATAATCCAAGCCTGCCCGCTTCAACATCTTATCTTCTGTTGAAAACCCTAATGGACGGATTAAATGTAAAGTGGTATCTGTCGCAGCGCATGTACGAGCGATATTTCCTGTATTAGAAGGAATTTGTGGCTGGTATAATACTACGTGGTTTGACATGAATTTCACCTCAAATAAAAATCTCTACCTGCAATTATACCACTATGTTGTTTCCAGACAAGAAATCAGTCCAGAATCGAAAAGAACTTATATTTTATATGTGGTGTGTAGGCAGATGAATCTTCGTAAGCCCAATACCTCATTCGACTATTGTAGGTATTGGCATTTACTAAAGGCATTCCATAAGCATCTTTTCCGGTCACCATCGTATTATGATTAAACCGGCCATCCCCTTCAAAATCGTAGCAGATTACATCTCCTAACAATAATTGGGCAGGACTGCTGACCTCTCTTGCTCTTAAACCACCCTTTGAGTTCGCCAAGAATAATCTTAGGGAATTCGCTATCGCCCAGCTATAGCTCCAATTATTATTTTGCAACCACCAGCCGTTTCCACGGTTGGGATACCCCCGCATCGGTGCTCCCCCGGCACGAAGACATTGTGAAATATAATTAGTACAATTATTTTCAAATTTTTTATAAGCAGGATTATAGCTATTCCACCAACGTTCCGCATACTGTACAGCCCTTAGGCGGTCATATTGATAGCTTGCACGAACCACTAAATCATCTGTTTCGATAGGAATATCCGGGTGATTTCCACCATTTTGTACAGGAGCGATTTCTTCATCTGAAATCACTTCTCCTTTATAGAGCTTAGCGAGCCTCATTTCCGTCTCCTCTTCTAAATAAAGCGCACCTTTTTGCTTAATAAGATATTGAAAGTGGGCAACATAATGAACGGTTTCGTCGTTCCCCTTTTCTATTTTTTCTATTATATTTCCGGCAGCCTTTACTTTCACGATTTCTGCAGACCTTTTGGACAAAGAGGCCAATTTTTTTTCCGCCTTTGGATACAAATTTTTCTGTTCCCTCGTATTCGAAATAAATTGATGAATTCTTTTTTCAAACAATTCTTGAAGTGATTCCTGCATCTCTCTCCACTCCTTTCCATTCATACATATGTGGGGAGAATGAAATTCAATCAAAAAAAGACGGAATCAACCTGTGATCCGCCCTTTTTACCTATTTATGAATCGTAATCCTTTTTCTATTTCCTGCTGGACTTCTCCATCTGTTTCGTTTTTCTTGGCCTCCTCAAGAGCAGCAAATGCCCTTTCACCGCCAATTTTACCAAGTGCCCATGCAGCTGTTCCTTTCATTACCGGACTTTGTTCATTTTGCAAAACCTCAACTAAATCGGGAACAGCCGTTTCATCTTTAAAATGGGCAAGGGCTATCATTGCATTGCGCTGGATTGGCTTTTTCCCACGCCAAGAACCAGCCAAATGCCCGAATTTATTTTTAAATTCACGATTACTCATTTTTAATATCGGGGTTAATAATGGTTTTTCAATTTCTGAATTCGGTTCCATTTCTTCATGAAAATGAAAATCTCTTCCTTTATTTGCCGGACAGGCTGTTTGGCAGGAATCACAGCCATACACCCGATTCCCAATCTTCTCCCTGAATTCATCCGGAATAAGACCCTTTGTTTGCGTTAAAAATGAAATACACCGCTGAGCATTGATTTGCCCCCCCTGGACCAATGCACCGGTAGGACAGGCTTCAAGGCATTTTGTACACGTTCCGCACTGGTCTTCAATTGGGTTATCCGGTTCAAAGGGAATACTGGTAATCATTTCTCCTAAGTATACATACGAGCCAAATTCAGGTGTGATCACAGCACAGTTTTTTCCGCTCCAGCCAATTCCTGCCCTCTGGGCGACAGCACGGTCGGAAAGTTCTCCTGTGTCGACTATCGATTTAAGGCGAGCAGCCGGCACCTTTTCAAGGATAAATTCTTCCAGTTTTTTCAGTCGATCACGTAAGATATGGTGATAATCCATTCCCCAGGAAGCTCTTGAAAAAATCCCTCTTCGCTCGCCCCTCTTACTCACCAGCCGAATTTTCATTTTGGATGGGTAGGCAAGGGCTATCGAAATAATCGAGCGGGGTTCTTCAAGGAGCAGCGACGGATTGATGCGTTTTTCAATATCCGGTTCTTCAAAGCCAGATTGGAAGCCAAGCTCTTGTTGGCGTATTAATCTATTTTTTAGTTCAGTAAAAGGGGCAGCCGTGGTAAAGCCAATTTTATCAATGCCAATTTCCTTACTATATACGATTAGTTCTTCTTTCAGTTGTTTAGCGTTCACATTTAAAGCCTTCTTTCAAGCAGTGTCTAACTATATTACAAGTGATTAATTATTCATTTCACACCTTATTATGATAAACTATTTTTAATAAATTTTGGAGGTTAAAAAGCTTGGAAATTCTATTGTCATCTGATCTGATTGAAAAAATCCCCAATTTTAAAGTTGGTGTCATTGAATACGAGAATATCACTGTCGGAGTTTCCCCGCAAATGGTGAAAGGCCGTCTTCAGCTTTTTCAAGAATCGATTTATTTTGAACTGGAAAATAAAAATGTGACGGATTTACCCGGAATTCAAGAATGGCGGAGTGTATTTAAAATGACGGGAAAGGACCCGAACCGTTATCGTCCCTCTGCAGAGGCATTGTACCGAAGAGTTCAAAAGCAAAATTATCTTACATCTGTTCAAAGTGCGATTGATCTTAATAATTTCTTTTCGCTGCAATACCAGGTGCCAATTGGGATTTATGATAGGGATAAATTGAATGGATCTGTGACAATTCATCTTGGCGCTGAGGGGGAAGAGTACCGTGGGTTAAATGGTAGAATGAATTCTTTAGGGAATTTAATTGTATCATCGGACCAGCTGGGAGCCTTTGGCAGCCCTTTTGTGGACTCGGATCGGACTCCGGTAACTGAGGATAGCAAATGTGCACTGCAAATCGTCTATTTACGGCCATCAACTGATTTAGAGAATGCCCAAAAGCTTACGGAGTCGTTAATGAATATGTTTATTCAAGTACATGGCGGGGATGCTTCTTATCGCATTTTAGGATGCTGATAGAGCATTCTTTTTTTAGGCAAATAAAAAAACGCAACGCATCGTTTTTCTATGAAACGATACACTACGTTAGTCACAATTTGGAGCGGGTGATGGGAATCGAACCCACTACATCAGCTTGGAAGGCTGAGGTTTTACCAGTAAACTACACCCGCATTTATTGCTTGAACGCTTTAATTAACTGACGTTTATTATATTACACAGTTTTCACTTTTTCGTCAAGGTTTTTTGCGAAAATTGTCGATTATTTCGGTTGATTTCGTGCTGGATTGAATTTGAGATGAAAAAAGGGGTCTTCCGGTGGTGAGGTGGTGGGGTGCTTTTCCCTTGGAAGAGGAAAATAAGCTCCTATGGGCAATGCAGTGGCGTTTCTTTTCCCTTTTCGATGTAAATGTTGCTCGCGCGGGCATTGAAACGCCTTTTCTTTCCCCTTTTCGATGTAAATATTACTCGCATGGGCAATGAAACAGCTTTTCTTTTCCCTTTTTGTTGTAAATTCTGCTCGCACTGGCAATGAAACGCCTTTTCTTTCCCCTTTTCGATGTAAATGTTACTCGCATGGGCAATGAAACAGCTTTTCTTTTCCCTTTTTGTTGTAAATTCCGCTCGCACTGGCAATGAATCGCCTTTTCTTTCCCCTTTTCGATGTAAATGTTACTCGCATGGGCAATGAAACAGCTTTTCTTTTCCCTTTTTGTTGTAAATTCTGCTCGCGCGG
>NZ_JAVDUQ010000029.1:0-75226 GCF_031456445.1 Neobacillus niacini
GGATCCAGCGGCAGTCATGGTAAAAGGAGATCCAGTAGCAGTAGCGGTAGCAGCGGATCCAGCGGCAGTCATGGTAAAAGGAGATCCAGTAGCAGCGGATCCAGCGGCAGTCATGGAAGTAGTGGATGTAGCTGCGGTAGTTCTGGTTCCTGTGGTTCTTGCGGAAGCAGCGGGTCCAGCGGTAGTTCCGGTAGTAGCGGTAGCAGTGGGTCCAGCGGTAGTTCCGGTAGTAGCGGTAGCAGTGGGTCTAGCGGTAGTTGCGGTAGCAGCGGTAGCAGTGGGTCTAGCGGTAGTTGCGGTAGCAGCGGTAGCAGTGGGTCTAGCGGTAGTTCCGGTAGTAGCGGTAGCAGTGGGTCCAGCGGTAGTTCCGGTAGTAGCGGATCAAGTGGTAGACAAAGTTCCAGGCGGAGCAAAGGAAGTCGCGGACCATTAGGAAAACGTCACCGTTCAGGGTCCTCAGGAAGCAGCGGCAGTTCCGGTAGTAGTGGAAGCAGTGGTTCGAGTGGCAAACACAGTTCAGGAAGCAAAGGAAGTCATGGCTCCAGTGGCAGTTCCGGCAGTTCGGGAAGCAGCGGCTCCAGTGGCAAACACAGTTCAGGAAGCAAAGGAAGTCATGGCTCCAGCGGTAGTTCCGGAAGCTGGGGTAGTAGCGGGTCAAGTGGAAACAAAGGTTCAAATCGTAAGCGCCGCAAATATACCAGTATAAGCAGCGGATCAAAAAGCAGTTCCGGGTCAAGTGGACGCCATGGGTCCAGTGGATCAAAAGACAAAAAGGGCACAAGTGGCAGCAAGGGGAATAATGAATCTGCCGGAAGTAATGAGAGCTCCAGCACGGGCAACTGTTCCTGTGAAAATAATAATCATGGTTCCAGTGGAAGTACGGGAGACCAAGAAAGAAAATCGAAATACCGGGGAAGTACAGGTAACAGTCAAAATAGCAGAGTATTCCAAGGAAGTCTTGGTTCCCTGAAAAAAAAAGGAAAAAGAAGTTAAATTAATAAGGATCACCAAAACAAATTGGAGCCTTAGAGTTTTCCATTGTCCAGAAAATATTTTTAAAAAAGTCTACCGGTACATTCAACTGTACCGGTTTTTTTATTCACCTAAACCCTGGATGAACATCCAGCGGGACATTATAGTGAAATCTGCCTACAGAGGAAAAGGTGGGTAATAATCTAGTAAATATTAGTAGGGTTTTAGCTGAATTATCAACATTTCGAGATATTCGTTTAGTTCAAGCTTCCAATATTTACGTATGATAAAACAAAGGACAAGGGGTGAACGAAACGCAATATAGAAAGGTTTTATCAGAAGTTTGACATCAAGGGAGTGAAAATTTACATGTATTCGTTGTCGACGGTAATCATCACCATATTTTCATTTATCCTTACCATGGTTTTGATTTTTCTCCGTCCCAAAAACATGAACGAGGCAATCCCTGCAATAATCGGAGCCATTATTGTTTTCCTTAGCGGAAGTGTTTCGCCAGGGGATTTACTGGATATTAGTTCAAAAGTAACAGGAGCAGCCATTACCATCATAGCCACAATTGTAATGGCGATTGTGCTTGAAAGTTTCGGTTTTTTTAAGTGGACAGCTGCTCTCATGTTAAAAGTTTCAAAGGGATCGGGAATTCGATTATTTTGGTATACGTTGTTACTTTGCTTTTTTATGACACTATTCTTTAACAATGATGGAAGCATTTTAATCACAACTCCCATTTTAATTTTAATTTTAAAAAATCTTGGGTTAAAGAATCGTCAAAAAATTCCATACCTTCTAAGTGGTGCTCTAATTGCAACCGCCTCAAGTGCGCCAATCGGTGTAAGTAATATTGTAAACCTGATTGCCCTAAAAATTATCGGAATGGATCTTTATCTCCAAACTGAGATGATGTTTATACCAGGGGTGTTAGGTCTGCTATTTTTGGCTTGTTTATTGTATTTAATCTTCAAAAAGGATATCCCAAAAGAAATTCGCTTCCATTCCTATTCGATTCCTCTCCAGGAAAACCGCCGCTACCATCCACTCCAGAAAAGTAATGAAAGTTTATTTCAACAACAAAAGAAACTCATGATTTATATGCTGATATTTGTATTTTTAGTTCGGATAAGTCTCTTTGTTGCCTCATTTATGGGAATTTCCGTTTCATTGGTTGCCGTATTAGGTTCTTTTATTTTATTAATTTGGCGTTGGATTTATCTTAAGGTAAACCCTAAAGATGTAGCTGGCAAAATCCCATGGTATATCTTAATTTTCGCCTTTAGTATGTATGTGATCATTTTTGGTCTCCATAATATTGGTCTAACAGATTATTTATTAGTCCATTTAAAACCAATAGTAAATGATAGTCTATTTCATGCCAGCATTACCATGGGGATTATTACCGCAGTGTTATCGAACATATTCAATAACCATCCTGCCTTAATGGTTGCCACTTTAACCTTAACTGAAATGGGACTAGACCCACTTTTACTAAAAACCGTCTACTTATCTAACATTATTGGCAGTGATATTGGATCGCTCATTCTGCCAATCGGTACCCTAGCGACTTTAATATGGATGCATATTTTAAAGAAAAATCATATTCCCATTACATGGAAGGATTACATGAAAGTCACAATCATAGTAATTCCACTTACAATGATTTTTACCCTCATTTCTTTATACCTCTGGCTTTTACTGGTATTTGTAAATTAAAATAATCAGGATTCATCATTGATGGATCCTTTTTTTATTAGAAAATATGTCATTAAAGTTATTTATTTTTAAAGAAGTTTTTAATCTTCTTATACAAAATGTATAAATTTTAAGACAAAAACTATACTCCTTGTCTAATAGATGCACTTTCCTTCTTTTGATATAATATTTAAAAAGAGAGAAAATTCCGAATATTAATCTGGTGAATTCCAACATTAATAATATTTTACAAGAAAATTTGGGTGATTTATGGAAGATACCACTTTTTATAGTTTTATAGTAGGACATTTAAAAGTTGTTATTCCTTAAAATAGCTTCCCGAAGCAAACCCAAATTTTTTCTACATCAAAAGGAGGTAGACATGATACAAGTTAAAAACCTTGTTAAAGCATTTGGTTCCAATACTGTGTTGGATGGAATTGATATATCCGTGGAAGAAAAAGAAGTTGTTGTATTGATTGGTGCGAGCGGTTCAGGAAAGAGCACACTGCTTCGATGTCTTAATTTTCTTGAAATGTATGACCAAGGGGAAATCACCCTTCTTGGAAAAAGGGTTATACCCGATAAGACAAATTTGAATCATATACGTGCGGAAGTTGGGATGGTATTTCAACACTTTAACCTTTTTCCCCACAAGAACGTTCTGGAAAATATTATGGAAGCCCCTTTGTATGTTAAAAAAGAGGACAAGCATCAAGCAAAAGAAAAAGCGCTTGATTTACTCGAAAAAGTAGGTTTAAAAGAAAAGGCACTAGCCTATCCAAGGAATTTATCAGGAGGGCAAAAGCAAAGGGTAGCTATTGCCCGCGCGTTAGCAATGGAACCACGTATAATGCTCTTTGATGAACCGACCTCAGCACTGGATCCTGAACTTGTCGGCGAAGTTCTCCAAGTTATGAAACAACTCGCTAAAGAAGGAATGACCATGATCGTAGTAACCCATGAAATGGGATTTGCTCGTGAGGTTGCAGATCGTGTTGTATTTATGGGGAACGGCAAAATTTTAGAAGAAGGTCCACCAAATGAATTCTTTCTTCATCCAAAGCATGAAAAAGCTAAACAGTTTTTAAATAGTATTTTATAAAAATAATGAGGAGGATTACCATGAAAAAGAAATGGGGAATGGGTTTATTTATCGGAGTAATTCTTGCAGCTTTGATGCTCTCAGCCTGCAGCAACAAAACTAATACTGACTCCACAAAGGAAAAAGAATTCCGTTACGCGATGAGCGGATTGTACAAACCTTTTAATTTTAAAGAAAATGGAAAATTACAGGGCTTTGATGTAGAAATCGGACAAGCACTTGCAAAGAAAATGGGTATGAAGGCTGTACCTGTCACAAATCCTTGGGAGACCATCATTCAGGGACTTCAGTCCAAAAAGTATGACGCCATTATCGGCAGTATGACCGTAACAGATGAACGAAAAAAATCAGTAGATTTTACGGAAACATATTATCGCTCAGGGGCACAAATTTTCGTAAGGAAAGATAATCGGAATATTCAGGCCCCTTCTGATTTAAAAGGAAAGAAGATTGGTGTTGTCAAGGCAAGCACCTATAAAGAGCTAGCATTGACCTATACAGACAAGAAGAATGTTGTAGAATATGATAGTGATATTACTGCGCTCATGGATCTGCCAACAGGAAGATTGGATGCGGTGATTACAGATCAAATGGTTGGTTTCCCAATAATAAAAGCAGGTGCAATTAAGATTCAAGATGTTGGTGAACCATTAACCCATGATGATCAAGCCATTGCTGTCCGGAAAGAGGATAAGGAATTAAAAGAAAAAATCAATAAAGCGCTTCAGGAAATCATAAAAGATGGAACCTATAAAAAAATTAGTGATAAGTGGTTCGGGCGCAGTATTTTAGGAGAATAGGAGCTTTGTAAGGGTGTCGATTGAATGGCACCCTTTTCAAAAAAGATAGGAAGGTGATTTTTATTTTTGAGATTTTTTTAAACACCTTTGATGTTTTTCCAAAAGCAGCCTTTCTAACCTTAAGGTTAACGATTATATCGTTATTAATTGGATGTATCATTGGACTGATATTTGCATTTTTCAGAATCTCTACAAATAAATGGTTAAATAAATTGGCATCATTATATATTGGTTTAATCCGAGGAACTCCTCTAATTGTTCAAATTGCGATCCTTTATTTTGGTATCGCTTCGGTTATTACACTTTCCCAATTTTGGGCAGGAGCTTTAGCATTAGCCATTCATAATGGGGCCTACATTGCAGAAATATTTCGTGGGGCCATTCAATCTGTAGACAGTGGACAAATGGAGGCAGGACTTTCACTAGGGATGAGTTATCCCCTTACGATGAGAAGAATAATATTGCCCCAAGCATTTAAATTTTCCATTCCACCGCTAGGAAATCAATTTATAATTGGGTTAAAAGATTCCTCCTTAGTAGCTTATGTTGGAATGGCAGACTTATGGGGTTCTGGGTTAAGTGAAGCAGCATCCAATTACAAGCAGCTGCAAACGTATATCGTTGTCGGCTTTTACTACTTGGTGCTCGTATTAATTTTTACTTACCTAGTTAGAAAAATGGAGAATCGCATGAGTCTTGATGTTAGATAGTAATAAAGGACGGAGGGAGATCCTTCGTCCTTTGTAGTTCTCACATTATTTCAGTTTTGGAAATGATTTTACATATTGATCTGAGAGTTTCATGTATTTGATCATCTTTTCTTCTTCCTTTATGGCACTTGCTGGCGCCGCTCTCTCTTTCCGCTCGTTAAGACTTAAAATTTTTCCCTGGTCATTGGTTTTCCCGGGAGAGAAGCGATAAAATTGGTTCACAAATGTTCCTGTTGGGGCATAAAAACGAATTCCGATTTGATTCTTATTTACATTAAGCAAATCATTTCCAAATACGATTTGTTTACTTATATCCAATCCTAAAAGATTGGCAACTGTTGGATAAATATCAACCAGACCACCGACAGTAGGAATATTCTTCGCTTTTTCTACTGAAGGAACCTTCACGATTAAAGGAATGTTTAAATGGTCTAAGACTGAATCATATTTTCTTCCAAAAATCTTCTGAACTATTTGTTTATCCTGGTCAGTTTTTATCTGTAGACCTTGATGATCACCATAAACGACAATGACGGAGTCCTTATACAGTCCCGCCCGTTTTAATTCCTCTATAAATTTCCCAAAAGCATAATCAGCATAGCTAACCGCTTTGATATAGGACCCTACGAAGGAATTATCATATTCCTTTGGCAAAGGAACCGTATTGACCTGTTTCGATTCCGGAAGCTTAAATGGAAAATGACTGGATAGGGCGATGATATCTGCGTAAAAATTCTTCCCGTTTCGATGGAAGTCTGCTAATTTTTGGATGGTTTTATGATACATAACCACATCCGAAACACCATAAGAGATGATATCATTTGTACCAAAATACTTTTTGTCATAATATTCTTTGAAACCTAAGGACTGATATAGCCGATTTCGATTCCAAAAAGTAACACTATTAGCATGAAAGGTAGCGGTATGGTAGCCATTATCTCCAAGGATTCTTGGTAAACTTGGCACCGCTTTTCCTTCGACTGCAGTGGACATCGGCACATCCCCTAAAGGATAGATGGAAGTATTGGTAATAAATTCGGCATCTGAAGTATTTCCTTTTCCCACCTGGGAGTAAAAGTGGGGGAAGTAATAGGAGCTCTTTACCAGTTTATTTAAATTAGGAGTTACTTCTTTACCGTTAATTTTTAAGTTAATAAAAAAGTTTTGAACGGATTCCAGTTGAACAATAATCAGATTTTTATCCTTTGCAATCCCGAACAATCTACTAGTGCCTTTCTGCGATAAATGTCGATTCTTCTGTAAAGATTCTGCGCTTATGTCATTATTTGAAAAAATAGAGTGGAGATCCGTTGCCGCCTCTGAAAACTGATAACCCATAATCCCTAATTTTTCATATTTGCTTAATTCATTAATGATTTTTGAGGAAGAAAATAGGCTTGTTCCGGTAAAAAATAATAAAAGGGCAATGGTTAACCCAAAAAGTTTTGGACCTAGTTGGAATAGGCTAAATGGTAAAATACGCTTTAGTTTTGGCCAAAAACAAAGCAAAATAAAATCGAAAAATAGCCATATATATTGGAGTTTAAATAGAGCAAAGATACTGTCTGAAATTTCACCTACCTGATCAATCTCACCTAAAGATTTATAAGTGAAAATGGTGTTGTAGTAATCAAAATAGAGTAAGGTGGTTAAGCAAAGAACGGAATAGCCCAAATTCAGGATTAAAAGTAAAATACTTGAAACCTTATTTCTAATCGATGACACCATAATAATAAATAGGGCTAAAAAGGCCATTTCGGTTAAGAAACCAACGATATTTAGTTCATCCATAATCGAATATTTTACAAATAATGATTTTAATAATAACGAGAAAAACACAAATAGACTGAGTTTAGCATTTCTTTCTTTCATCCTGCACCTGCCAAAAATAATATTTAATTGTTCCTTTTCTATCCTTGCCAATACTGTATGCCTGAAATACTCCAGAAACAAAAAACCAATATTAGTTTAAAATCCTTTCCGTTTTAAAAGCGTTCTTTATGGATACCCTTATTGAAAAGGGGTAACAGACAACACCCCATAAAGTTGAGGTGTACTATGTTTATCATTTTAGTGGCAATTTGTTTAGTACTAACTGTGGGATACGGTGTTTTTACACATGGCTGGAGTGAAGCTTCAAATCTTGGGATTTACCTTTTTCTACTAGCTGTACAAGCCATTTCACTTTTTTTTGTCGGTTATCAAACTTTTATGAGTTATGCAGGACTTCGAAAATTTAAAAAGACAGAAATCCAGGAACCTAAAAAGAGCTTTGCAGTCCTCGTTGCAGCACACAATGAAGAAAATGTAATCAGCCAGATCTGTGAGAATTTAAAAAATTTAAATTATCCGAAAAACTTATACGATGTATATGTTATTTGTGATAATTGCTCAGATGGTACTGCATCTGCTGTCCGTGCTACAGGTGTGAAGGCAATGGAGAGACATGATCCAGAGAGAAAGGGGAAAGGCTTTGGCCTCGAGTGGATGTTTGAACGCTTATGGGAGATTGAAGAGGACGGAACCTCCTATGATGCTGTGGTCATGTTTGATGCCGATAACCTGGTTGGAAGGGATTTTTTACAAATCATCAACTCCAAGCTGATGGAAGGGCATGATGTCGTCCAGGCCTATTTGGATTCTAAGAACCCTGAAGATACATGGGTAACCAAATCCTACTCGTTTGCCTACTGGTCCACGAATCGAATTTATCAGCTAGTAAGAGAGAATTTAGGGTTAACAGCCCAACTAGGCGGGACAGGGGTTACGGTTACCACCAAGGTTTTAAAAGAAATTGGCTGGGGGGCAACTTCCTTAACAGAAGACCTTGAATTTACGCAAAGATATATTTTGAAAACAGGAAAAAGAGTGGCTTGGGCTCACGATGCAAAATTATATGATGAAAAACCACTGGGCTTTAAACAATCTTTTAGGCAGAGAATTCGCTGGATGCAGGGGCATTTTGACTGTATGACAAGATATACCTTCCCCTTACTTATGGAAGGGATTAAAAAACGGAAGTTCATGCTGATTGATTCTGCCATTTATTTAGTTATGCCTTCTCGATCGATTTTGGCATTAATCCTAATCGTTGCCGGTTTTCTCTCTTATACGGGTGTTTATAAGGTTGATGGCTTTTTAGGGGATGTCGTCGACAAGTCTTTAATCTTTGATGGGTGGATTTACGGGACCTTTATTGCGGCTTATTTGTCCTTGCCAATTCTTGCTATGCTTTTAGAGAAGAAAGGGAAAAAACTTCACTGGTTTTTTGTTTCCTATATTTTTGGGCTCTCATGGATTCCCGTTACGATTATTGGTTTTCTTAAAAAGAACCAGAGAGAATGGAATCATACCGTTCATACTCGTGCTGTTGCCATTGAGGAATTAGAGATGGAAACAGAAGAAGAGGCAGAAACAGCTTATCAAGCATCCCCAACAAAATGATTAAAAAACATTGGGTACGAATGCCCAATGTTTTTTATTTGTTCACTGCATTTTTTGCGAAATTTCAAGTCCTTTTTCGTAATATACCTCAAGGATTTCTTGAGGTACCATACTTCCGCCGGTTGCCCATACAATATGGGAAGCATTTTTCATCTTTTCCTTTAAGTTGTACTTCCTGATATAATCGGAACCTTTTTTTAATAAAAGCAACGGGCCTGCCATACCTGCTAATGCGGAGGGTTCTAAGCGAATTTGCTCTTGATCCACTAATTCCTTTAAAAGCTGGTAAAGATGCTCATCACTCACCGTATAACTGCCACTCAAAAAAGGCCCTAAGGTTTTCCCAACAAAACCAGAGGGTCTGCCGACTGCCAGTCCATCGGCATCCGTACAATTATCAATCCCTATATCCTGAACGGAAATTTTATCGTGGAGTCCTGTGACTAAACCAAGCAACATGCAAGGGGAGTGGGTAGGCTCGGCAAAGAAACAATGTACATGGTTCCCAAATAATTGTTTTAACCCAAAGGCTACACCGCCAGGACCTCCACCGACTCCGCAAGGAAGGTAAACAAATAGCGGATGGTTTTCATCCACCATTACGGCTAATTCCTCTAATTGCCGTTTTAAACGAGAAGCAGCAACCGCATATCCTAAAAATAGATCACGGGAATTTTCATCATCGATGAAATAACAGTTGGGATCGGCTTCTGCTTGAATTCTCCCTTCTTCAACGGCTTTACTATAATCTGCTTCATATTCAATGACGTTGACGTTTTTACTGCGAAGAAGCTCTTTTTTCCATTGTTTTGCATCAGCTGACATATGAACCGTCACATTAAAACCTAATTTTGCACTGATGATGCCAATACTAAGCCCCAAATTTCCAGTTGAACCAACTGCGATGGAATACTGGGAGAAAAAAGCTCGAAACTTTTCACTATCGAGCATAGAATAATCGTCTTCAAGCTTTAACAACCCATTTTTTAGCGCTAAATCTTCTGCATGCTTTAAAACCTCATAAATTCCGCCTCGTGCTTTAATTGAACCGGAAATCGGAAGGTGGCTATCACATTTTAGCCATAATTCTCCCTCGATAGGCACCTGATCTTCTTGTTCTAAGTATTGTTTCATTGAAGGAATTTTCACTATAGGGGACTCAATCATCCCGGCTGTTGCCTGTGTTTCAGGGAATACTGTCGCTATGTATGGTGCAAATCGATTTAATCGATCCTCAGCGTCCCGAATATCTTCTTTTGTTAAAGGAGCTTTTTCCATTCCTTTTTCAAAAGTTTCAAGAATAGGATTGACCCAAAAAACTTCATCCAATGAAATTAAATTTTGAAGCAAGGGATACTGCGCGATTAGTCCTGGTATGTCAAGATTACTCATAAAATTTACCTCCTTTTGTTTTCCTGAGATAATTTTAGTGTAACACAACAGAAGTCGATAACTGCCACAATAAATAAAAAAGACGGCGAGTTACCGTCTTTTTTTATATTTGAAAGAACTGATTCATTTGGTCTTGTGTTAAAAGATTTCCAATAAAGAAAGAACCGAAAATCCCGTAAACAGCGCTGACCTCGTCAAATCTTGTTTCATAGATTAATTTTTTAAATTGTAATGCATCATCACAAAATAGGGAAACACCCCACTCATAGTCATCGAAGCCAACAGAACCAGTCACAATTCGTTTAACTTGCTCTGAATATGGTTTTCCTGTATCAATATGTTCAAACATCAATCGTTTTCGTTCTTCCATAGGGAGCATAAACCAGTTTGTATTATCACCGCGAAGTTTACTCATCGGATAAAAACATATGTACTCCGTTTTTGGGATGGAAGGGTAAAGCTTTGCCCGCATTGCAGGATCATCATAGGGATTGGCCCGCATTTGCGAATAAGTGCTTTTTTCAATAACTGAAACATAGGAATAAGCAGGCTTTGTGTAATCTGCCAGTAATGTTTTATTAAACTCTGTCTTCACTTCAATTAATTCTTTCATGGACGGGCGGAGAATCATAAACATAAGATCAGCTTTTTGACCTGCAACCGTATAAACAGTATGACTCCCTTGCTTATTTTTCTCCACCAATTCCCACTTACTTAAAAGCGATTTAAATTCACTTATTGCTTGTTCACGTTGTGCTTCAGTTGCTGCCTTCCATTTTGGCCAATCAATATTCCGGAAATCATGTAAACTATACCAGCCCTCGATTGTTTTCATCGCTTGATTCATTTTCATCACTCCAAAATAGGTTTCAATATCTCAAGTACAAATGATAATCATTTTCATTATTTTATGATGTGATATAAATCACATTAAAAATTCTTGCTATGTAACGCGTTTCATATTCTAAAATTTAAAATACAAAATAAAAGGGAGGATATTATTATGTTAGAATTAATGATCATGTGTGCGATTATCTACTTAAGTACATTTCTTTGTTTAAAGCAAGCAGAAGAGGAGTATAAAGTAATACCGTTTGAAAACTTTGAAGATTTTTTTTAATAAGGTGATAATGTGACAAATATAAGAGATTTGGCGAAAATGGCAGGTGTTTCTGTTACGACTGTTTCACGAGTTTTGAATCAACATCCATATGTGAGCGAGGAAAAAAGGCACAAGGTTTTAGAAGCTATTGAACAAAGTAATTATCACCGTAATATGAATGCTGTTCATTTAAGTAAAGGCAAAACTTTTCTGATTGGAGTCGTCATTCCCTTTACGGAACATCCTTATTTTGGTTTAATCATCAAGGGGATTGCAAACGAGGCCTTGGTTCACCATCATCACCTCGTTTTAATCCAAACCAATTATGAAGAGGAGCGAGAACGAGAGGCTCTAGACATGCTAAAACAAAAACAAATTGATGCATTGATTATTTGTTCAAGAAAATGTGATTGGTCTATAATCGATGAATATCAGCCATATGGACCCATTATTTTATTCGAGGATACGAGAGGAAAGGGAGTATCCTCCATATTCGTTGACCATTATAAAACATTTGATTATGCTTTAGACTATTTAAAATCGAGAGGACACCAACAGATTGCCTATTGTATTGGACGGATGACAGGAACAAATAGCCGAGCAAGGGAATCAGCCTATAAAAATTTTCTTAAAAAAAATAACCTGCCCTTTAAACGTGAATATATCTTTGATAACTGTCTATATATTGAGGATGGAGAAAGAGTGGTAGAACAGATCCAACAAATGTCTTGCCCGCCAACTGCCATTTTGGCAACCAGCGACCAGGTTGCCGTAGGAATCATTACAAGCTGCCAGCAGCGCAATATTTCGATACCAGGAGATCTTGCCTTAATCGGCTTTAACAACGAGCCAATTGCGAAAATGTTAAACATTACGACCATTGAAATTCCACTTATTGAAATAGGAAGAAGGCTTTTTCTGCAATCAGTTGAACACGGGGAAGTTTCTCACCAAGAAATTTCTGTTAACCTAATTGAGAGGAAAACCGTCTAATTAAGAGGATGTTAAAGAACAATGTTAATTTTTAAACAAAATTGATTGGAGCGGAAGGCGCGAAGACTCCTCGAAAATGCTAACGCATTTTCTTCGTGCGTGGGCCGATTCAAGGAAGCAATTCAGTGTCCTGTGGGAGTACGGGGTAGGGGAAACCCCACAGGAGCATAGCGACGAGGAGGCTTCCCAGACCGCCCACGGAAAGCGAAGCGCCTGGAGCGGAAAACAACAACTAGTTTAACAGAGCCTATAAAAAAAGATACATTAATATTGAATTTTGCTTGGATGAGGGATGGAAGACACTTAACAAATTGCCCATTTTAGGATAATATTATCTAGTGAATTATTTCTGTTGATTCAATGTTGAAAGAGAGTTGGAAGACGATGGGACGTAAGTGGAATAATATTAAAGAAAAGAAAGCGTCTAAAGATGCAAATACGAGCCGTATTTATGCAAAGTTTGGCCGTGAAATCTATGTAGCAGCAAGACAAGGAGAACCAGATCCAGAATCCAATACAGCATTAAAAGTGGTACTGGAGCGTGCCAAAACATACAGTGTACCAAAACATATTATTGACCGTGCGATTGACAAGGCAAAAGGCGGTTCAGATGAAACCTTCGACGAGCTTCGTTATGAAGGCTTTGGACCCAACGGTTCAATGGTGATCGTTGATGCGTTAACAAATAACGTAAACCGTACCGCTTCTGATGTACGTGCTGCTTTTGGTAAAAACGGTGGCAACATGGGGGTAAGTGGCTCTGTTGCTTATATGTTTGATGCGACAGCTGTTTTTGGGATTGAAGGGAAGACAGAGGAAGAAGTTCTTGAAATGTTAATGGAAGCGGACATGGATGTTCGTGACATTATTGACGAAGAGGACCAGGTAATTGTTTATGCTGAGCCTGACCAGTTCCACGCTGTCCAGGAAGCCTTCAAAAATGCCGGCATTACGGAATTTACTGTTGCTGAATTAACTATGCTTGCACAAAGTGAAATTACGCTTCCAGAAGACGGACAAGCAAAATTTGAAAAAATGATCGATGCACTCGAAGATTTAGAAGATGTTAGACAAGTGTACCACAATGTGGATCTAGGTGAATAATTTAAATTTGCAGCCCATTTTAGCAAAACTGGGCTGCTTTTAATTACTGCCTGTCCTATTTTAAAAAAAGCCCGCCCATTCTATGGACACCTATCCCGCATACATTAGAGAAAGTAGGGCATATAACTAGCTATTAAATAAACGACCTACTATTTTATTAAGACACTTGCATGATAAAGAAGTGTCTTTTCATTTTTAAAGTTTCTAGACAAGGGCAAGCACTTGGATTTTTAAAAGACTACAGGTAAAATTTATTACATAGAAGATTTTATGACAAAATTTTAAGATAGGGGAATTATCCATGATTGTAAAAACGGAAGAAGATATTAATGGAATAAAGGAAATTGGCCGTATTTGTGCAGCCATTCGAGATGAATTAGTTCAAAGAACAAAACCTGGTATCACAACAAAAGAATTAGACGAAATTGCCGGCGACCTTTTTGAAAAGGAAGGGGCCGTATCCGCTCCAAAAGGAGAATATGATTTTCCTGGCTATACCTGTATTAGTGTGAATGAGGAAGTAGCCCATGGGATTCCGGGGAACCGAGAGATTCAAGAGGGGGATCTCGTCAATATTGATGTATCAGGTTCCAAAAATGGTTATTTCGCTGATACTGGGATTTCGATTGTCGTAGGAGAGGGAGATCCCGTTTTAAAGAGAATCTGCGAAGTGGCCCAGGAAGCTTTCGAAGCTGGTCTTAAGAAAGCAAAGCCAGGTTCGAAAATAAACGGTATGGGGAAGGTAGTCTATCAGACGGCAAGAAAACAAGGATTCACCGTTATCAAGAACCTAACTGGTCATGGAATTGGCCGGACTATTCATGAGAAGCCTGAATATATTTTTAATTACTATGAGCCGTCAGAGAGCGGCTTGTTAAGGGAAGGTATGGTTATTGCATTTGAACCATTTATTTCTACTCTAGAAGAGGAAGTAATCGAAAAGGGGGACGACTGGACCTATATAACCGAACAAAGCCGCGTTGCCCAATATGAACACACCTTGATAATTACAAAAGACGGTCCGATTATTGTCACAAAATAAGTTAGAGAAATCAATATTGACTGATAATTGCCGTACATGTTGAAATTATTAGTTTTGAGGGCATTATGAGGGGTTCATAGTTCCCATACTTGCTGAAAAATCGGTTCCACGGGCACTATCAGGGGTTCATAGTTCCCATACTTGCTGAAAAATCGGTTCCATGGGCACTATGAGGAGTTCATAGTTCCCATACTTGCTGAAAAATCGGTTCCACGGGCACTATTAGGGGCTCACAGTTCCCATACTTGCTGAAAAATCGGTTCCACGGGCACTATCAGGGGCTCATAGTTCCCATACTTGGTGAAAAATCGGTTTCACGGGCACTATCAGGGGCTCACAGTTCCCATACTTGGTGAAAAATCGGTTCCAAGGGCACTATCAAGGGCTCATAGCTCCCATACTTGGTGAAAAATCGGTTCCACGGGCACTATCAGGGGCTCACAGTTCCCATACTTGGTGAAAAATCGGTTCCACGGGCACTATCAGGGGTTCATAGTTCCCATACTTGATGAAAAATCGGTTCCACGGGCACTATCAGGGGTTCATAGTTCCCATACTTGATGAAAAACCATTTACATGAGCACTAACAAGGTTTCAAAAGTACCCATTTTGCTAAATCTGATGAATAAATCAAAAGAGGCCTCATGAAGAGGCCTTTTTAGCTGAACAACATTCTTGTCTTTCCACCTTATTACTACCATTCACTTTAACTTCTTCAATTTTCACCTTGCAGCAGTCCGATTTTTTCTTTATAAATTTGAACACGTAAAACCCCTCCTATTAAACTAGATAAAAGATAAAACCTGATAGAGTCAACATCACAAAAACCGAAAACACAAAGGAAACCACTAATTGTTTTTTAAAGATAGATTTTAGTAATATCACTTCTGGCAGGCTGGCACCGGCAGAGCTGATAATCATGGCCATCACAGGCCCTAACGCCATTCCTTTGGCAATTCGAATTTGCGAAATTGGAATCATACTGGATAGACGAATATATAACGGGATCCCGATCATGGCGGCAATCGGGATGAGCCACCAATGCTCCTTGCCAAACACACTTGAAATCCACTCTGTAGGATCTAATCCGTGAATTACTGCTCCAATGGCCGCTCCCCCATAAGCAAATAAGGATAAATACTTTTTATTAAATCCAGGGTTTCCTTAAAAGCTAATTTAAGATTTAACTGTATCCATCCAGATCCTAAGCCTCTTTAGCAATTGCAAGCACAGCCGCAAATTAACTGTTTGAGAAGATGACTGTTTGAACTTTTTTATTTTGGAAAAATAAGCTTCCTTTTCAATAAGGTCAAACCTCCAAGCATCTCTGGTATTTCTTTCAATTTCCTCCTGACGCAATTTCAACATTTGATAAACAGCAAATTCATTAAACATAAAGATCTCCCCCTTTAATCAAATTATATTGATATATAAATCAAAAAAAATTGATATAATGCATAAAAAAATTAGTCATTTGTTTTGAAGAGGCAGCAAAGCTCATGCGACAATAAATGATTCAGTTCTTTTTGATTGAGCTCGTAGTAGCTCCAGGTTCCCTTTGTTTCTTTTGTAATGATGTTTGCTTCCAATAAGATTTTTAAATGGTAAGACAATTTTGATTGAGCCATATCCACTATTGGCGCCAGGTCGCAAACACACATCGACCCTTTTTGAGTTAAAATATTTATAATTTGCAGTCTCTTTTTATCAGCTAAGGCTTTAAATTTTAACTCGTAATTCTCAAATACTTTTTCTAAGGAAATATCCTGAATTTCTTTCAAGTTTTCACCTCTTTATAAATCAAATAATCTTGATACATTTATCATATTCCCAACATTTTCATGTGTCAATCTTTTTATCAAAAAAATTTGATTTAACAAGCCCAATTTGAAACCTTTTTTAAAATTTTCCGTATGTAATAGAAATACTCAATGAGGAAAATAGAGCAAAAGGATAATTAATTGAAAATAGGTGGTTAAAGTAATGGAATCAAAAGAGGAATTGCTGAAAGAACTATCCATCATAGAAAAATGGGAAAAAGACCAAGGAGGTCTGTGGTTTTGGGAAAGGATTGGGCGAATTCCATTTAAGCTTTTAGATAAAATTACCCCCCAATTTATTCATAACAAGATCGGTTTATTGCTTGAAGAAATTGGGGCTTACATTCAAACCGGCGGAAGATATTTAATAAATGAAAAAAGTTTACTCAATATGGTTGAAAAAGAAACAAATCAGACCATCGAAAAGGTTTCGGATATTCAAGATTTGCCGCTAAAAACAATGGATAAAATTAGCCATGATCTGAGCGGGAGAAGAAAGAACCTTGCAGCACTTCAAGGAGCAAGCACAGGAATCGGGGGAATATTCACTCTCGCCGTTGATATACCGGCAATATTGGCGATTTCCCTAAAAACCTTACAAGAAATTGCGATACTCCACGGCTATGACCCTAACAATAAAAATGAACGAATTTTTATCATTAAATGTTTACAGTTTTCTTCAGCTGATGTTGTTGGAAAACGTGCGATTCTGAATGAATTAGCGAACTTTTATCAAAGAGATAAAAAATCAGATGAAATAATGTCTCAATTACAAGGCTGGAGAGAGGTTGTCTATACATACCGGGACAATTTTGGATGGAAAAAATTATTTCAAATAGTGCCGGTAGCCGGGATGATTTTCGGTGCCTTCATTAACCGGTCCATGATTAGCGATCTTTCCGAAACAGGGATGATGCTTTATCGGAAAAGAAAAATTTTAGAAAGATTAGAAAAGACTCAAGTTCCTTATTAAACCTGGGCTTTTCCAAAGGGTGATGGATTACGATCCTTGTTTGGATGTTCGTTATCCTCCTTTTAAATCTCACTTTACCCCAGGCAAATTCACAAAAGATAGGAAGAGCAAGGTTTATATAAGTGGCCAAACGGCCGAACAATATAAATACGAAAGAGACAACGAAAGCTGATGCCTCCATGATTATTCCGATTGTGCTTATCATGATCGCCGTTTTACTATTGTTCTATTTTCGTTCCATTATCGCCACTATTTACCTAATCGGAACGGTGCTCTTATCCTATTTTAGTGCATTAGGGTTAGGATGGATTATCTTGCACTATGGGTTCAACATGAATGAAAGACAAGGATTTATCCCTTTATGTGCTTTCGTATTTATTGTCGCAGTTGGAGAAGACTATAATATTATTATGATTTCAAGCATTTGGAGAAAAAGTAATGAAATGTCCCTTGTAAATGCAGTTTGGGAGGGAGTAGCTGAAACAGGAGGAATTACTACCTCAGCGATGATAAGTTCTAGTCCAAGTTGGTGATTCAGCTTATATGTAGAAAATAGGAACACCTATTTTCATAAAAAATCAGGCGTAATTTCACTAAAAATTACGCCTGATTTTTTTATCCTTTATTATCGAAAGGTTTTTTTAGGAACAAAATATAGTTTTGTTTCTTTATTCCGAATCTCCGCTTGTGTTACTTCATCCATTAAGCTTAGACACATACCAAATAATAAGGTAATTATAGAAGCAATGACGACACCCACACCTGTTGCAGTATAAAAGTACCCACCGTTGGCAGCGCTTACAAAAAAGCTAACAATAAAAATGAGAACACCAATACCGATTCCAAACATAGATGCTTTAAAAATTTTTAAATATTTATACTCCATGATCATCACTCCCTTACTGAATATTCTATCAATTGTCACAAATTTGTCAAACTTTTTTTAAAAATAATTTTTACAGTGCAAATTACTTGCTTTTTAAAAATGGTAAGTAAAAAGACAAATAAAAAAATCCTAAACGATTCATTTAGGATTTTTGCCTATCCACTTTGAAAGCAGATGATACTTTGAATTCCGACTAAAAGGGACAAGATGGAAACATGAAGGAGTACAGCTCCCAAACTTAAATGAGTATAGATTAAAAGGGCACCGCTTAATCCTTGCAAAAGGATGAATAAAAAATTAATTTGGCTGAAGCGGTAAATGTCAGGGCGATCCTGACGATATTTTTTAGAAAGGTAAATCAACCAGAAAAAAAGAATGATTAAACCAAGGGCAAATGATCTATGAATAACATCGACCCAAAAAGCATTACCAACATCTCCATAACGTTCGGTCGGAATCGGGAAACCACGGAAGGATTCACCTGAACCTGTTTTTGCTACAAAGCCGCCGAAATAAATGGCTGCATAGAGGAAGATGAAGGTAAACCAAGAAAAAAGTGAAAAAGAAGAGGATAACTTTTTCATTGGTGGAATTTTTCTTTCCTCCAGATAAATGACATAAGCGATATTGACTAAGGCCGAAAAAGATATAAGAGCTATTCCCAAATGTGCAGCAAGTAAAAGAGGGGAGAGCGATATCATAACAGTCAACGCACCAAGGGTTGATTCCCCAAGGATTCCTAAAATAGCAAGAAGGACCAGCAATTTAATCTTTCTCGTTTTATAGCGAATCCAAGCGATGGCTGAAACCACAAATAATAACAAACTTGCCAGACCGACAAACACTCGATGTGTATACTCAATAACAGAATGATAATCTGAAAAATCAGGATAGATCTTACCGTTACAGAAAGGGTATCCACTTCCACATCCCATTGCGGAATTGGTCATGGTATCAATAAACCCAATGATATTTACCAGAAAAATTGATGCTGCTGAGAGAATAGAAAGCCAGAAATATCGCATCAAAAGCACCTCCTATGTAAGAATCCAATTAGCTTATCTCTTTGTTAAGCTTCAGTGCCCAGCGATTTTTTTGAAACCGCTGGGCACTGAAAAACATTTCTCTATTGAACTTGAGAGTTAAACGACATAATCCAAACCGAACCGGCAACAATCGTTGCGACGAAAATAATCCCTAAGACTAATGCCATTACATTGTATCTTGGTCCTTCACCATCACGAATATGCATGAAGAAGAATAATTGAAGGACAAACTGTAAAACAGCTGCTATCAATATGCTTACCATAAGCGCTGTTTTAGCCATCATATGATTTAAAACAAGAACAAGCGGGATGATCGTTAAAACAATCGAAAGAATGAAACCTGTCACATATGCTTTGATGGAACCTGTGTGTTCGTGTCCATGTGTTGACATGTTACATCACCCCCATTAAGTAAACGACAGTAAAGATAAAGATCCAGACAGCATCTAGGAAGTGCCAATACAGACTGACAATGGAAACTTTTCGTTTTGTAACTTCAGTAATTCCTTTTTTCTTAATTTGAACAATAATTCCAATCATCCAAAGGATACCGAAGGAAACGTGAACACCGTGTGTTCCAACTAAAGAAAAGAAAGATGTTAGGAAGGCGCTGCTTTGAAGAGTTGCACCCTCATGAACCATATTTACAAATTCATTGATTTCAAGTCCTACGAACACAGCACCAAGTGCAAGTGTTACAATTAACCATCTAATAAGACCTTTTTTATTGCCTTTATGCATGGCTAACACAGCCAAACCACTTGTAAACGAGCTAATTAATAGAATGAAAGTCTCTATAACAAAACCTGGAACATCGAAATCTTTTGCTGTAAATCCTCCATTTGTATGGTTGTGTAAAACCGCATACCCTGCAAAGAAGGTCGCAAATAAAAGACAGTCGGTTACAAGGAAAATCCAAAATCCTAATACTTTTAACCCTTCTTGGTCAACATGACCATGATCATGGTCAGAAACATGAGCTGAAGTGCTATGTTGCATGTTTATAACCTCCTAGTTTGCAGTTCGATGAACTGAAATGTTATTTCTTAATGCTTTTTCAGTTCGCTCGATTTCTTCTACAGAAATATAATAATCAGTGTCATATTGGAAAGAACGAACAAATAACGTTACGGCAACCCCAATTAATCCGATGACACCCATCCAAATCCAATCAAACGTAAAACCAAAACCGGCAACAAAGAAGAAGCATGACATGATGAAAGGAATACCTGTATTTTTTGGCATATGAATCGGTTCATATTTCACAGGTTCAGGTTTATAGTCTTCTTTCTTCATATCTTCTTTTTGGTACCACCAAGCATCTTTGCCCTTTGCAGTTGGTAAAATCGCAAAGTTATAAACTGGAGGAGGGGATGGAATTGACCACTCTAATGTACGGCCATCCCAAGCATCGCCGGTTACATCGCGTTCACCATGTTTAACACTATATAGAATTTGCCACACTTGGAAGACGAAACCGATACCCATTAAGAAGGCACCAACCGTTGAGATTAAATTAAGTGGAGCCCAGCCCATATCCCAACCAGCAGATTGGTTATAGATATAAATACGGCGAGTCATCCCCATGAAACCAAGAGCGTATTGCGGCATAAAACATACATAGAAACCAATTTGCCAGAACCAGAATCCCCATTTTCCTAAACGTTCATTTAACTTAAAGCCAAATAATTTTGGCCACCAATAATATAAGCCTGCAAGGTATCCGAACACAACACCACCGATTAATACTTGGTGGAAGTGGGCGACAAGGAAGTAGCTGTTATGGTATTGATAGTCTGCAGGTGCAGCCGCGAGCATGACACCCGTCGCACCACCGACAAGAAAACATGGAACAAATGCGTAAAACCAAAGCATCGGCTGTGATAAGCGAACCCGGCCGCGGTACATTGTGAACAGCCAGTTAAATACTTTGACACCTGTTGGAATCGCAATAATCATCGTACAAATCGCAAAGACAATATTTACGTTAGCGCCTGCGCCCATTGTAAAGAAGTGGTGGGCCCAAGTGTAATAAGAAACGACAGAAATGGCAATCATAGAAAATACCATTGAACTGTATCCGAAAATCCGTTTTTTAGAGAATGTAGCCACAATCTCAGAGTAAACACCAAAAGCAGGTAATACAACGATATAAACTTCTGGGTGACCCCACATCCAAATTAAGTTTACCCACATCATTGGGTTACCGCCGGCAGTCATGGTAAAGAAGTGTCCGCCAAGTAAGCGGTCAATCGTTAACATGATTAAGGCAACAGTAAGAATAGGGAATACACCTAAAATAGCAATCGATGATGATAAAACAGACCATGAAAATAATGGCATATCTCTTAAGCGCATCGTTGGAGTGCGCATTTTTAAAATGGTAACAATAAAGTTAATACCTGTTGCTAAACTACCGATACCTGAAATCTGAATACCCCATATCCAGAAGTTTTGTCCCGGCCCCGGACTAAATTGATTTTCAGATAATGGCGGATAGGAAAGCCAGCCGGCACTCGCCGAACCCCCGATGACAAAGGAAATATTAAAGAGCATTGCCCCAATAAAGAACAACCAAAAGCTGACAGCATTCAACATTGGGTACGCAACGTCCCGTGCACCAATTTGCAATGGAACAACCATGTTAAATAAAGCAAACATAAATGGCATTGCCATAAATAAAATCATAATCGTACCATGCGTTGTAAAAATTTCATTATAATGTTGAGATTCTAAGAAATGCATATTTGGAAATGCAAGTTGAATACGCATTAAAACAGCATCCATACCACCGCGGAAAAGCATGAGTAAAGATGAAAGAAGATACATAATTCCAATTTTTTTATGATCAACAGTTGTAATCCATTCTCTCCATAACCAGCCCCATTTTTTAAAATAGGTGAGAGAAAATACAATCGCGACCATTGCTAAAACTATTGAAACATCGGCACCATAAATCATTGGATCGCCGGTGACAAAGAAATGCGAGTTATCCATCGATAATTTCCTCCTGATTGATTATTTCCCCATATCCATTCCAGGCATTGACTTCATGGACGCACTATCACCCATATGGTTCATATGGTTATAATAATTTCCACCATTTTTGTTTACAATGTCTTCGAATAGTCCTTTAGGATAGGATGAAAAGCTTAACTCTTTTTCAGTACTTGGCTTGGACAATTTTTCATATCCACCTTTTGTTAAGACAGGAGAACTTTGCTTAACACCTTCTGCCCATTTATTAAAATCAGCTTGGCTTACGGATTTCACTCTAAATTGCATATGGGCAAATCCTTTGCCGGTAAAGTTAGCACCGGAACCAAAGTATTCTCCAACTTTATCTGCCTGAAGCCATAAACCCATTGACATTCCCGGCATTGTGTATTCCTGACCGCCTAACTGTGGAATCCAGAAAGAATTCATCGGCGCATCAGAAGTTAAAATGAATTGAACCGGAACCCCGGCAGGAATTTCAGCATAATTGACTGTGGCAATGTTTTTTCCCGGATAGGTAAACATCCATTTCCAATCCAGAGAAGTTACTTGAACCACGATCGGTTTTACATCCTTAACAGGAGGTTTTGTTAAATTCAATGTTGTTTTAGCAGTAAAAACACCGAGAATCGCAATAATGACAACTGGGATCCCCCACCAAACGACCTCCAATACTTTGCTATCTGCCCATTCAGGTTGATAAGGAGCTTTGTTGTCGGGCTTGTCACGATATTTAACGGCAATATAGACGAAAATACCTAAAACCGGAATAATAACAACTGCACATAAAATAACCGAAATAATAATTAAATTTAATTCTTGTTGGGCAACAGGACCCTTTGGGTTTAGAACAATAAATTTACTTTTATCACACCCTGCCAAAAGAACCATACCCAATAATGCCAAAATAGAATATTTAGCTTTTTGGTTCCATTTACTCAATGTAAGTTCCCCTTTCATTTAATTTGTTTTTTAATTTATTCACCATAATAATGTTAAAAAGCTATACAAATATATCAAAAATAAGTTCATTTGAGTAGAGAATTTTTGATGTTTCACATTTCTGTCACAGAAAGTTCATTTTTGGAATCAAAATATTTCCTTTCATGTAAATAATTATTTTAACCTCTAGTTTATTTCCATCTTCAGACCTCAAAAAAGGTCTCCCCAAATAAAACGGGAAGACCTTTTCCTAAATCATTCATTATAAAATTTTCGTATCGATATCACTTTTTCTTTAACGGCTCATGCTCCTCGGACATTTCCATTCCGTATGCAAGCCGATCAGGTACCACATTCTTTTTTTGGCTGCCCTCCGGCATAGAACCATGCATTAATCGATGAACGAAAAACTCTCCAGCAGTAATAATTACCGCTGAAATAATACTTCCCCAGGCGATTTGCAAATAATTGTCAAGAAGGACACTGCCAAAAATCCAAACAACCATATAAGATAGGATAAAATCCGCAATAAGGGCATTCTTATTTCCGATTCGTGAGAGTAAAATCCTATCCCCAAGATAAGAAACAATCGTCATCAGTACACTGAACCAAACAATATCCACCCATGTAGCATTAAAGAAAAGATCTAGTCCTACTGCATAAGCAACCAGACAAGTGACAAATTTTACGATTAAAGCCATTGTATTCATTTTTCTTCTACCTCCTCATCTTCCATTTTAGACAATTTTATAAAATCCATTCATCCGCAAATAAAATAGATTCCATTGGAAGTTGAGGAAATTAAAGAACAGAATCATTCCCACGAATAAAGGTTGACGGGTTTAATCGGGAGCCTTTTCCTTAGAGGATTTACCCCTTCATTCACCGGAATTTTGACTATAATCCCAATATTTTAATGTTTCGACATGGTCGGTTGGTATTTCTTTTTTGACTTTGCCATTCTCATCCTTGTAAACCTCATATTCCTGATAGGTCTCCACGAAATATCCGTCTACTTTTTCAACTTTTTCAAGTTTCTCTACTAAATCAGGTCCCTCATCAGAAGGGGCAGCCGTAACAGGCTTGGCAACTTTTTGTTTACTTGAGGTTGCAGTGTAGGAATAATTTTTATTTATTAACGAAAAAGGTGAATCCAGATAGGCAGCAAATATTAATAAGAAAAAAAGGGCTATCAATGAAGTGACTTGAGTGAAAGATTTCATGAATCCGGCTCCTTTACCAATTACATCTTCATAACCCATTGTATGCATGTCCGACCGACATATGATTAATTTTAATTCACGGTTTTTGGGCTCTAACTTTTTCAAGTATTAAAAACTTAATCTTTTATTTACCTTTTTGTAATTAAATTATTACGGTTAATACCTTAAAATAAATAAGAATAATTTTTTTGTTAACTTGCATTTACAAACCGGAGGTACGAGATGGAAAAGGAACGTAGAAGAAGGAAAGTTCGATGGAAAAGGGTATTGGGGCTGTTTTTTATATTGATGATTATTTTTATCGGCACTTATTCATTTTATCAATATAAGCAAGGACTATCGATTGCAGAAGCTGGAAGTTACATAAGTAATAAAAAAGAGGCTGACACGTTTAAAGGGAAGGAAGTAAAGTTTGGAAAAATCAATGTTCTTCTTCTCGGAAGCGACTCTCGCGGCGAGAAGCATTCAAGAACAGATTCGATTATGATTGCACATTATGATCAAAACTCTCATCAAGCAAAATTGATTTCGATTATGAGAGATACATACGTGGACATACCAGGACATGGTAAGCAAAAAATAAATGCTGCCTATGCCTTTGGAGGCCCAGAGCTTTTAAGACAAACCATTGAGGAAAATTTTCATATTGATGTAAACTACTATGCAATGGTAGATTTTAAAGGTTTTTCCAAAGTGGTGGATGTCCTTGCACCAGATGGGATAGAAGTAGATGTTCCGCATCAAATGTCCTCTGGAATTGGGATGACGTTAAACCCTGGAAAGCAAACACTGCATGGAGACAAGTTATTAGGATATGTCCGTTTTAGACATGATAATTTAAGTGACTTTGGCCGCGTCGAGCGGCAACAGGAAGTCCTTGCTAAACTCGAGGATCAGGCATTAAGTATGGGAAGTGTTATCAAAATTCCTAAGCTATTAGGTGTAATCAATCCTTATATTGAAACCAATCTGGATTCAACCACTTTATTTTCTTTAGGAAAGGATTTGGGTACAAACCCATCCTCGCACCTACAGACACTGCGCGTCCCGGTCGATGGCTCCTATACAAATGAACGATTTAATGATGTCGGTGAGGTATTAAGTATTAATCTTGAACAAAATAAGTCAGCAATCGAAAAATTCCTAGCGTCTACCAGCAGCTAACCCTGAAAAAAAGCTAATCGATACGAATCGATTAGCTTTTTTGTAAATAAATGACCTAGTGAAATCGCCGTTTCAGCAGGATGGACAACTCCGTAAACTATAGTAATTACTTCATTTTGAAGGGAAATTCAGCAAGTGAAAATGGAATATTTTTAAAAGGCAGGTGAAAAGAATTGTATTTGGTTGGTTTCTATTCTCCAAAAGCAAAATCAGGTGTAACAGAATTGTCTTTATCGATTTATCATTGGCTAAAAACAAACACCACTCTATCTGCTGCTTTTATTTCCTATGGGACTTTAGAAAAAGAAAAAATTTCAAATGAATTAATCCATGAATTCTCAAAATTATCGATAACAGAAAAAAAACGGAAAATTAAACAGATGAAAAAGGAATTCGATATTATTATTTACGATGCGTCCAGTCAGCTATCAGAGGGGGTGTTAAACCTATTGCCCATTGTCGACCGCTTATTTGTAGTCGGGGAAGAACATCGGGATTTTGCGCAAAAACTTCAACAAATTATAGAATTTGATAAAATTTTTGATAAGCATGTCAAAAATTTTATCACCCATTTAAAAGGAAACAAAACATTTATCATCCGTGAAAGTAAGGAAAACCACGTTATTGGCTTTAATTATTCAAATAAAGAAACAAATGATATTGGTCAAATGATTTATACAGATTATGTCACCTATTATCTTAATAAAAAACTAATAGAAAAAAACGAAAACGTTTACAAAAAAATTAAACAAATACCAATAGATGAATTATCGATCGGCTTATATGAATTAGGGATTGATTTTGAAAAAGCACTTTTATTTCATAACTTTATCTATTTACGGGTAGCTTTAGGCCAGGAATATCATGAAGCACTAGAAACACTATTTCCTCAATTAATCCAATCCTCGTTCGAAGAACTTTTAGACAAGTTCCGAAATGAATTATTATTATTTACCCAATTTAAAAAATAACGAATCTTCCATCTGTAAAAATCTTTCCTGTTGAATTTTCCAGTTGTTTAAATAAACCACGGTAAAGTATTAGAAAAGCAGGAATCACTTTAAATTCCTGCTTTATTTGATGTATTTCCTATTTTAATTGCTGGACGGTAAACTTGGAAGAGAATCAAAGCCAAAACTGAGATAACAGCTCCCGATATATAGGGCAAGCCTACTGTAATTGAAAATAACCAACCACCAAGCGGTGGTCCGACAATTCGGCCTAATGAATCAAAAGAGGACAACAAACCTGTCAAACTTCCATGTCCAGCTGAAGAAGTTTTGGTTAATAATGAAGAAACACTCGGGCGTATCACGCCGTTTCCAATTCCAAAAATCGTTAAATAAATGGCGGCGGTTAGAAAACTATGAACCAGTAAAATGAGTCCAAAGCCAATTGCCGAGACGATGATGCCTCCTTGAATAACCGCCCTTTCTCCATATTTTTTTGTTAGCCTGCCAACCAATCCGCCCTGAATCATGGCGCTTGCGAGCCCCATGATCATAAATACATAGCCAAGTTCCCTTGTATCCATACCCGCCTTTTTGGCGGCGAAATAAGCAAATGTTGCTTCTAAACCCGAAAGAGATAAAGAAATCAATAATTGCATGATAAATAGTATCGATGTTGGTCCGTTAAAAGCCTGTAACAATGAGGGGCGTTTTTCGACAGATTTCTTCTCTGATGACTCCTTAAGTAATAAAAACACAAGGATTAAGGTAATAAACGAGGAACCACTGGCTAGAAAAAATGGCAGTCCTAAGCTTATTTTTGAAAAAATTCCGCCAACGGCTGGTCCAAAAACAAAACCGAGACCTGTCGCTGCCCCGATGATTCCCATTCCTTTCCCGCGATTTTCTTCCGTAGTAATATCCGCAACATAGGCCATAGCGGTGGGCATATTGGCTGAAGAGAGCATCCCACCGATCACTCTTGCTGCAAACAGCATCCATAACTGTGTTGATAATCCCTGGATTAAAAAAGAAATGCCAAGGCCCGCAATTCCAATCATCATCACGGGTTTACGGCCAATCCGATCAGAAACTCGTCCCCAGATTGGAGCAAAAATCAGCTGCATAAAGGAATAAACTGCCATTAATAGTCCCAGTTCTGTTGGCGTGGCTCCGATTTGTTCCGCGTAAAAAGGCAGGACAGGGATGATAATTCCAAAGCCAATCATCACGAGAAACATCACAAAAAATAAAATAGGTAATGCACTTTTTATTTGCAAAGAATCAACTCATTTCTGTTTGATCAATAACCATTCATTTCTACTAATAGAATATAGGAATGCACATTTTTAAGCAATTTTTTCCATGCTTTTTAAATAAAGGAGGTAATATATTCCAAAGGTACTTTGAATAACAAAAAATCAATTCATAATCTTATAAAAATTTGTTATGATTACCTTACAAAAAATGAAATCGGAGATGATGGGGATGCCAAAAAAACAACAGTTTGATGGTGGAAAATTAGTAAGAAAGGCCAGTCAGCCAAAGGATAACAATCGAAAACCTAGCTAAAGATATCTAAGGTATCGCAATGATTTAGCAAAGTGATAGCAAGTGCTAGCAATTGAACAGCAATATAAATAGGAGTTTTTCGAACGGTTTAAAATACAAGATTAGAGGAATAGCCGAAAAGAAAGAGGAGAGAAAGAAACATGATTCATAATTTTTATCTATTTATAATTATGTGTATGGTATTAATTATATTGCCCGGACCCGATACAGCCATTGCCACAAAAAACACCCTGACCATCGGTAAAAAAGGCGGCCTAAGGACAGTTTGGGGCACATGTTGTGCTCTGATGATTCATACCACTGCTGCAGTAGTAGGTCTATCCGCAATTATCGTGAAGTCAGCGATGGTCTTTTCGATGTTTAAATTTGTTGGTGCAATTTATTTGTTTTACCTAGGAGTGAAAACACTGTGGTCTTTAAAAAATAAAAAGACAAATGAAATCATTCCCAAAAAAAGTTATCAAGGGCGCTCTTGTTTTAAACAAGGATTTCTAACCAATCTTTTAAATCCTAAAGTAGCTGTATTCTTTTTAACCTTTTTACCGCAGTTTGTAGATGGTAGCAGCAATACTTTTCTTCCTTTCCTTTTGATGGGAATCACCTATACCGTTTTAACCATCATCTGGTTCTTATTTTATATTTCATTAATTAATCAAATAAGTGCTTTCATAAAAAAACCTTCCGTCAACAAAGCGATGGAAGGAGTTACAGGGCTAGTATTAATTGGATTCGGCTTAAAATTGGCGCTGGAAAAAGTAAATTAAAAAACAGCGGAATCTCCGCTGCCTTTTCTTATACTGTTTGTTGTGACCATTCTTCGACATTCCATACTTTCGTGACCCAATCCTCATAAAAATCAGGCTCGTGGCAAACTAGAACAACTGTGCCTTTATAAGCTTTTAAGGCCCGTTTTAATTCCTCTTTCGCGACAACATCCAAGTGGTTGGTAGGCTCGTCAAGTAAAAGAACCCTAGGTTGTTCTAAGAGATTCTTTGCTAGTAAAACCTTTGTACGCTGACCGCCGCTTAGTGCAGCGACATCACGGTCTAAGCCAATTGCATCGAGTATGGAAGGTCGTCCTAGTTGGAATAGGTGAAACACCTTTAAATTCTATTAAAAACAGACTGCCCGTAGAAACAACGGCAGTCTGTTTTATTATTTTGCTGTGTCATGGTGCTGCGTTTTTCCGTTGTAAAATAGTTTTTCAAGCTGAATCGGATTTTCCTTGGCGCTAAGCTCTCGTGCTTTTATCTTATATACAGCGGTTCTGCTCCCAAGAGAAGATCGGTATTTTTCTACGTGTGAACTTGAAAGAGCCTGTTCATAATAACCCGGAACATATTTATCCAGCATTTTCTGCATAGCCGCCACCGCTTCATCAAGATCAATTACTAATTCCGCCTCTCCAAAAACCATTACGCTCATATAGGCTGTATCTGTCTTTGCTGGAACAGGATGGGTTAAAGTGCCCTGATTGGCGCTCACTGTAAAACAAGCCTTTGCATTTTCCTCCATAATACTTACCTTTCTGCCTTCTGCTGCACCATGAAAATAAATAGCACCATCCAGCCAAACGAAATTAAGCGGTATTACATACGGCATCTTTCCATCTGCTAATCCTAAAAATCCGGTTTTTTCTTGTTCTAAAAACAATTCGATTTTTGTTTGATCCTTACATTCTAGATTCTTTTGTCTCATTGGAACCATCCTTTTCACTACCCCTCAAATTTTCGTGTTATACTCATTTTAAAAACAAATTGTCCTTGTTAAAAGTGACAGTATTACATAAATTCATAGGGACAGATGAGGAGGAATACGTGGATATCACCCCTTTTATCAAAAAAGAAGACGCCCATCCAATTTATTTACAACTCTATCAATATTTTCGCGAACATATTGAAAACGGACAATTAACCGCTGGCACCAAACTTCCCTCTATCAGGCAGCTTTCTCAAACTACAAATATTAGTAAAAATACGGTCGAAATTGCTTATCAGCAGCTTGTTGCAGAAGGGTACGTTGAAGGAAGGGAAAAGAAGGGGTTATTTGTTTTAAAATTGGATGATTTTCATTTTATTGATTTGCAAGGTTCACCCCATCCACCAATGAAGAACGAGAGCGCGATTCACGAAGAAAAGACGGTTATTGATTTCCAATATGGTGATATTGATTTGGAACATTTTCCGCTTAAGACTTGGAAAAAATGTTTAGTTGATGCATTTGGAAACCCAACACAGGAAGTTTTTTCCTATGGTAATAAAAAAGGGCATTATGGACTAAGGAGTGAGATTGCCCATTATCTTTATCAAGCACGAGGGGTAAAATGTTCCCCGGGTCAAGTCATCCTTACTGCCGGGACACAAACCGCCATTCAATTGGTATGCCAGCTTCTTTCCTTAAGAAATAACAAGGTAGCAATGGAGAATCCGGGTTATGATGGGGTGCGCCGTGTATTTGAGAGCCAGCATTGTAAAATAAAACCTATCTCCCTTGAAGAAGATGGAATTAACATGGAAGAGCTGGAAAAGAGTTCTGCTCTTTGTGCTTATGTGACCCCGTCCCATCAGTTTCCATTGGGAATGGTGCTGCCGATTCAAAAGCGAATCAAGCTGTTGCAATGGGCAAAGAAAAATTCCAGTTATATTATAGAAGATGATTATGATGGAGAATTTCGATACCAGGGCCAGCCGATTCCGTCTCTAAAATCACTGGATATGAATGGAAACGTTATTTATCTAGGAACCTTCTCAAAGGCTTTTCTACCTGCTGCTCGAGTCAGTTATCTTGTTTTACCTGAAAAATTACTGAAACGATTCCAATCGGAATTCTCTTTTTACAATCAATCCGTTTCTCCCTTGATTCAGGAAGCACTTTTTCAATTTATGAAAGATGGGCATTTTAGCCGCCATATTCGAAAAATGAGGAAAATCTATCAATCCAAACAAAAAGTGCTGTTAGCGGCGATCGATCTATATTTAGAAGAAAAGGTCAAGGTGATCGGACAAAAGGCGGGACTACATCTGCTACTTGAATTTAACAAGGTGGATACAAGGAAGCTAGTGAAGCAGGCAGAAAAACTAGGAGTAAGGATTTACTTAACAGAACAGTACTGGTATAACGACGGACTTAATTCTTCTCAGCAGATCATAATCGGTTATGGAGGATTAACAGAAGAATTCGTACAAAATGGGATTCAAAAATTAGCTGTTGCATTGGAAAAATGTTAACAAAGGTAGATTAGGATTTTTTTTAAGAGTAGGAAAGAGTTTATACAAAACCAACAGCTTGTACATATACTATTATATCTGGACAGGGGGGAGGAGCGGTCGATTTGGACTTGAATAAAGACGGCGTAAATATCGGTACAATTTCAGGTGGAATTGTCAACTTTGGCGGAGCGGTTTTTATTGCCCCAATTTCCGTAACGAAGACCATCACTGGATCAGGAGGAGGAAATACAGGAACATCTGTTACCACCAAAGCCGGTTTAAGTTCTGCCAGCCAACAGACAATTACTGAGATTCTTAATTTAATAAGGACGATGCTTTGAATAGCATCGTCCTTATTTATTATCTTTATGGATAGTTCGGTAATTTATATTTTTGAAACCCTAAGAGTATTGAAGGCATATCACGGGTCAGGATCATCAAATACAGGTGTACAAATCATTACCGCTACTGGAATTAATGTAACAAATACAGTACAAAATGATTTAATTGATCAGCCAATAAGTACAATTTAATTTAAGGGTCCAAATTGGACTCTTATTACATAACCGAATCGACTATGAAGCAACACTTTGTTTTTTTGTGACAACTTGATTTTGTTTTGCTGCCGGCTTTAATACATTAAAAATAAGATTTAAAAAAATTGCTGTTAAGCTCCCGGCAACAATTCCGCTGTTCGATAGAATTTTCACACCATCCGGAAGATGTTTAAATAAATCAGGTACGGCTGTTACACCTAATCCCATCCCAACAGAGCAAGCAATGATTAAAAGGTTCTCTTGGGAAGCAAAGTCGATTTTGCTAAGCATTTTGATCCCGGAAGCGATAACCATTCCGAACATGGCAATCATCGCACCGCCAAGGACCGAAGTAGGGATCACCGTTGTTAACGCTCCAATTTTTGGAACAAATCCAAGGAATATTAGAATGGCAGCGACTGTATAGATGACATTTTTGCTTTTTACGCCTGAAAACTGGACAAGCCCAACGTTTTGAGAATAAGTCGTATAAGGGAAAGAATTAAATAATGCTCCAAAGATACTTGCAAGACCTTCTGCGCGATATCCTTTTACTAAATCCTTTTCCGACAATTTTTTTCCTGTAATATCACTTAGGGCAAAATAAACACCTGATGATTCAATAAGGCTGACAATTGCCACTAATGTCATGGTGATAATAGGCGCCAGTTCAAAGGAAGGAGCAGCAAAATGTAATGGACCCACCATATGGAACCATGAAGCTTCTCCGACAGCAGTGAAGTTTACTTTTCCCATCAGCGCAGCGGCAATCGTACCGGCAATCAATCCTAAAAGAATCGAAATCGAACGAATAAATCCTTTAGAAAAACGGTAAAGCAAAATAATAAATAATAAAGTCCCAAAAGCAAGAGAAAGATTTGAAACAGAGCCAAAATCAGGGCTGCCTTGACCGCCGGCAACGTTGTTCATCGCAACCGGAATTAAGGTGATACCAATAATTGTAACAACCGATCCTGTAACGACAGGAGGGAAGAAACGAATCAGTTTTCCAAAAAAGCTCGCAATGAGAATGACAATTAAACCAGAAATCAGAATCGAACCGTAGATGGCAGATAGGCCATATTGACTGCCAATCGCAATAATTGGTCCAACTGCGGTGAACGTACAACCAAGGACGATTGGAAGTCCAATTCCGAAAAAGCGATTCTGCCACACCTGCAATAAGGTAGCAATCCCACTTGTGAGAATATCTAAGGAAACTAGATATGCTAATTGTTTACCCGAAAAATGAAGGGCGCTGCCGATAATTAAGGGAACAATCACTGCTCCGGCATACATCGCCAATACATGCTGAATTCCTAATGAGGCAACTTTTAAAGGATTTTGTTTCATTAGATTAACTCCTCCACTTTTTCATTTAAGAAAGTTACTTCTCCATTTGATAGTTTGGCGATTCTGGCTAATGATTCAACCCTTAAACCAAGATCCTTTAATTTTTGGGCTCCCGGCTGGAAGGATTTTTCAATGACAATGCCGATTCCGGCAACTTTTGCATTTGCCATTTCAATTAAATTGACTAAACCAAGAGCTGCCTCACCATTAGCCAGGAAGTCATCGATAATGAGGATTCGGTCATCCTCGGAAATATATTTTTTCGAAATGGAAATATCATTGGATTCTTGCTTTGTAAAGGAATACACGCTTGTTGTCAATAGTGCTTCAAACAAGGTTAAAGATTTACTTTTTTTCGCAAACACTACCGGAACATTCATATGCAATCCTGCCATTACAGCCGGAGCAATCCCTGACGTTTCAATCGTTACTATTTTCGTGATTCCTTCATTGGCAAAAAGCGACGCAAATTCTTTGCCGATTTCTTTCATTAAATTTGGGTCAATTTGGTGATTCAAAAAAGAATCAACTTTTAAAACATTTTCATTGAGGACATTTCCATCCGCTTTAATTTTTTCTTTCAGTAGTTTCATCAGTTAAACCCCCTAAAATAATAAAAGCCCAAAGGTCCGCTCACATCAAAAGTTGAGTGAGGCAATGACCTTTGGGCTTGAATTTCAAGAGGAAACAAGAGGTGCGCAATTCAGGTAGAAAAGCGCTTTTCATTACCCACTCATAGTCAGATTGTTTACGGCAATCCGGTAGAAACTTGCAGGCCATATCCCTGCGATTATATGAGTGAAACGGATTAAATTTATTCACATTATAACCAAGAAGAAAAGCTAAAATCAATCCTTTTTTCGCAAAAAGCGAATAATATTTTATTTTTTAAATTTATCGTTCGTGTTTGTAAACGCTTAAATAACGCAAGGAAAATGATTGAATGTTCATTCATTTTTCGCTACAATATAAGAAGAGTATTCTATTCAGAAAATTCCAAACCAAAAAGGAGGATTTAAATGAATAAATCCATTCCAGAAAACTGGTGGACTCAATTGCGTTTACCGGTGATCTCCGCACCGATGTTCTTAGTATCAGGACCAGAGTTAGTGAAAAATTGCTGTTTGAATGGAATCATTGGTTCATTTCCCGCACCAAATGCACGGCCGATTGAAGTACTTGATCAATGGATGGGGAATTTGAATACGGAATTAGAGGCAGCTAGAACCCAGAATCCAGAAAGAAAAATTGCACCCTGGGCAATGAATATGGTTGTACATAGCTCTTATGCCAGACTGAAGGAGGAACTTGAATTAATTAAGAAACATCAACCCCAGTTGGTCATCACCTCTCTAGGCAGCCCTAAAGTAGTAGTTGACATCGTTCACGAATATGGCGGTCTAGTGTTTTCAGATGTAAGTGATGTAAAATTTGCGAAAAAAGCGGCTGAGTCTGGGGTTGACGGGCTGATTTTAGTGGCAAGCGGGGCAGGAGGGCATGCTGGTCAAATCAATGGCTTTGCGTTTGTTGATATGGTCCGCTCTTTCTGGGATGGAATTATCGTTCTTGCCGGTGCGATTTCGACCGGAAAAGGGATTCTTGCGGCACAAGCAGCTGGAGCAGACCTAGCGTATATGGGAACAAGATTCATCGTGGCAACGGAAAGTATGGCTCGCAATGATTACCGTGAGATGCTTGTCGAAGCAACTCAAGAGGATATTATTTTGACCGACGCTTTTTCTGGAGTAAAAGCCAATATGTTAATTCCAAGCATTGTAAAAGCAGGGCTTGATCCGGAGCAACTCATGAAAAAAGAAAAAGTTGATTTTAATCATATGCAGCAAGAACCAAACGCAAAAGCTTGGCGTGATATCTGGTCCGCCGGACACGGCGTCGGAGCGATTAATAAAATCGAAACGGCCGGAGAAATTATTGAGCATTTAGAGTCGGAATACCTCGAAGCTCTCCAAAAGCTGAAAAAAGCTGCTGAAAAATTATCGGTTCAAAAAGTGAAATAAATACGGAAAGAACCTGCTCAGGCAGGTTCTTTTATTTTCAAACAAGCCGTTATTATGGATTCGCGGATAAAATGGAATTTCCCCCTCATTCCTTCCAATAAAGAACCTTTTTAGTTCTGGAAACGACGTTATTTTTTCCTCTTAACAATGTTTACGACTTTGTAACCCGGTTTTACTTTCACTTTTTTCGTTTCCGTATTTGTTTTCACCTGGTACAATGTGAATTTTTTAGGCTGATGCTCTAATAGATCAATCTTTTTTATCGTATCTTTACGAAAATGCTTATGTATTTTTTTAATTTGCTTTTCTTGCTTTTCACCATAGAAAAAATCATACGCAAAAATAAACAGATAGATAAATGCCCCTCCAATAAGGATGGTATAAAGCAGGGAAGATAGAAATGACACAAGAAACACCCTTTCTGTTCCGTCAATCGAATAAGTCTATTATAACGTTATTTCTTCTTATGAAAATTATTTTTCTATAATGAAAATTCAAAGGATTTATACAAATCCTCATAAAGCAAATAACCTGTTTTTGAATTGGTTATTCTAAAGGAGTAAATAAAAATTTTTTTAAAAATTTGTCCTCTAGGTATGAACATTTCGAAAAAAATATGATAAAGTAATTAACAAGAATGCTTTTATATAAGCAATAAAGCTGAATTTTACTGTCCGTTCCCAGTAGACAATTGTGCTCAGGGTAACGACAAACAGCAGCTGATTTGATAGGGAGGTAATTAAGTGTCCAGTCATATTTTGGAGCAATTTTTAAATGAAAATCTTGAAGATTTAAAAGGGAAAGGTCTATACAATGTTATTGACCCTTTAGAAAGTCCAAACGGTCCTGTCATTATCATCAATGGAAAGGAGCTTGTAAATCTTTCCTCAAATAATTATTTAGGGCTTGCAACAGATGAGCGTTTGAAACAAGCCGCAAGAGAAGCAATCGAACAATACGGTGTGGGCGCCGGTGCCGTCCGTACCATTAATGGAACCCTCAAGCTTCATGTGGAATTAGAGGAAAAATTAGCTGAGTTTAAGCATACAGAAGCAGCAATTGCCTATCAGTCAGGTTTTAACTGTAATATGGCAGCGATTTCAGCCGTTATGGATAAAAATGATGCGATCCTATCAGACGAACTGAACCACGCTTCCATTATTGATGGCTGCCGTTTATCAAAAGCGAAAATTATCCGCTTTAACCACTCTGATATGGAAGATTTACGAGCAAGAGCAATGGAAGCAAAGGAATCAGGTCTTTACAATAAAATTATGGTCATTACCGATGGGGTCTTCTCAATGGATGGAGATGTAGCCTTAATACCTGAGATTGTAAAAATCGCAGAAGAATTTGATTTGATTACGTATGTCGATGATGCCCATGGTTCAGGTGTACTTGGCGAGGGGGCCGGTACTGTCAAGCATTTCGGTTTATCTGATAAAATTGATTTCCAAATCGGTACACTTTCAAAAGCCATCGGGGTTGTCGGCGGCTATGTGGCTGGTAAGAAAAATTTAATTGATTGGCTGAAGGTTCGCAGCCGTCCATTCCTTTTTTCAACTTCCCTAACCCCTGCAGATGTTGCAGCAAGTAAAAAATCAATTGAAATTTTAATGGAAAGCACTGAACTGAATCAAAAGCTTTGGGAGAATGGTAATTACCTGAAAAAAGGCTTAAAGGAATTGGGCTTTAATATTGGTAACAGTGAAACCCCAATCACTCCTTGTATTATTGGGGACGAATCGTTAACGCAAACATTTAGTAAACGTTTGAATGAAGAAGGGGTATATGCAAAAGCGATTGTATTCCCAACGGTTCCACAGGGAACAGGACGTGTCCGGAACATGCCAACTGCTGCCCATACGAAAGAAATGCTGGATAAAGCCATTGCGATTTATGAAAAGGTCGGTAAGGAAATGGGAGTCATTTAAACTTTCTATATACATCATGGTGAAGAGGACGGGGGATTTTCTATGAAAAGAATTTTAATCACAGGTGCATTGGGGCAAATTGGATCTGAGTTAACAACAAGGCTTAGAGAAATTTACGGCGTGGACAATGTAATTGCCACCGATATAAGAAAGAGTGACAATTTAAATTTCGAAAGTGGTCCCTTCGAAATTTTAGATGTAACAGACGGAAAACGAATGGTTGAAATCGCCAAAAAATATAATGTGGATACCATCATGCATTTAGCAGCTCTTTTATCCGCAACAGCGGAAGCTAAGCCTTTGTTTGCTTGGAATTTAAATATGGGCGGACTCATGAATGCCCTTGAAACAGCAAGAGAGGTTAATGCACAATTTTTCACACCAAGTTCGATTGGTGCTTTTGGACCAACTACACCTAAAGACCAAACACCGCAGGATACGATTATGCGCCCAACTACCATGTACGGGGTCAATAAAGTCGCTGGGGAGTTATTAGCTGATTACTATTACCAAAGGTTCGGAGTCGATACACGCGGCGTACGTTTTCCGGGATTAATTTCCTATGTAGCACTGCCAGGCGGGGGAACAACGGATTATGCGGTTGAAATCTACTACGAAGCGATTAAAAATGGCAGATATACCTCATATATTGATAAAGGCACCTACATGGATATGATGTATATGCCGGATGCCTTGAATGCCATCATCGATTTAATGGAAGCAGATTCATCAAAGCTGATTCACCGTAATGCCTTCAATGTGACAGCCATGAGTTTTGCGCCGGAGGATATCGCGGCAAATATCATGAAGTACATTCCTAACTTTAAAATGTCCTTTGATCCAGATCCTGTCCGCCAAAAAATTGCAGACAGCTGGCCAAATTCGATTGATGCCACTGCAGCAAAACAAGAATGGGGCTTTAAATATGAATATGATTTGGACAAAATGACCAAAGATATGATTGATAAATTATCCCATAAACTGCAAATTAGAAAGATGGCATAGGGCATTACAAAAAAACAGCGAAGCATCCATGATGCTTCGCTGTTATCTTTTTATATAAATTAGTTTTTCTTTTTTCTCAGTAACGCGTCCAATGATCGATGCATGGACAAGATCATGAGAATGAAGACTTTCAATATACGCGTTTGCTTCTTTTTCATCTAATGAAACCAGTAATCCCCCGGATGTAATGGCGTCACAAAGAACAAGTTGTTCATCTGGAAGGATCTCCTCATATACAACATCATCAAGAAGCCATTTATGATTTGATTTTGATCCACCCGGTACGACACCGTCTTTAGCTAACTCAATAGCCCCCTCAAGGATTGGAACTTGAGATAACGAAATTTCAAAGCTCACCCCGCTGCCGCGCGCCATTTCACTGCCATGACCGAGCAGTCCAAAACCAGTGACATCGGTAACCGAGTGTGGATGAAAGCTAGTTAAAACTTCTGCAGCTGTTTTATTCAGCATCGCCATCGTTTCCGTGACAGATTGTTCTTGTTCCTTAGAAACAGCATTTCTTTTAATTCCAGTTGTCAGAATACCCACACCGATTGGTTTAGTTAAAACGAGTACGTCACCAGGCTGGGCACCAATATTTTTCCAGACCTTTTTCGGGTGTACGATTCCGGTTACCGATAGACCGAATTTCGGCTCTTGATCATCAATCGAGTGGCCGCCCACTGTAATTGCACCTGATTCTTTCACCTTATCTGCTGCCCCCCGTAGAATTTCGGAAAGCATATCCGGCCCGAGTTTCTTAATCGGATAACCGACAATATTCATGACGGTTTTCGGTTGTCCGCCCATGGCATAGACATCGCTTAATGCATTCGCCGCAGCAATCTGCCCGAACATATAGGGGTCATCCACGATTGGAGTAAAATAATCTAAGGTCTGAATGAGTGCAATGGAATCCGTTATTTGAAATACTCCGGCATCGTCGGATGTTTCGTGTCCAACGAGTAACTCCGGAACAGGGTCTTGTTTTGGTAATAGACGCAAAACTTGCGCCAGGTCCTCAGGACCAATTTTGCAGCCTCAGCCAGCTTTCGTTGACAATGAGGTTAGGCGAATTTTTTCTTGTTCACTCAATTTGTCCACCTCCATCTACCTAGTATAACTCTTTTACGTTTAATTGCGCACTAATGGTGCAAAATAATTGCTGTGATAAAAGGGATAGGGTAGAATATTTTTACTATCTTGATGTAGTAAACTAGGAGGGTCCCATATGAAAAACTATCATGTAATGGTAGAATTTTGCATGCAATGAAACTACGCACCAAAAGCTGCGAGTTTCGCAGAAGAATTATTTACCTATTTTAACCGTAATATTAAAAAGATGGAATTAATTCCTGCCTCAGGCGGTGTTTTTGAAGTAACAGTTGATGGAGTAAAAATTTACTCCAAAGATGAAACTGGTGTTTTTCCTGATACAGACGAAATCATTAAAACAATAGAAAACATGTAAAGAAAACTCACCGACTGGCGAGCCCTTAAGGGCGTTTCATGAGGCGTAGTTGCACTTATGCCTGATAGGAAAGTTTACTTTCCTATCAGCTAAAAAAAGCCCTCATTTCCTAAATAAGAAGGATTTGATGGCTTTAAAATTCCTGATAATAGTATTATGTAAACTGCTACAAAAAAAGAAAAACGGTTACGGCAGTGTAATAAAACGATTGTTACCTACACCTTTTTCTGTTTTGGAGATAAATACCTCTAAAATTCCATTTTGAAAAAAGGCACAGACTTTCTGATTTTTTATCGGAAAGGGGAAGTCAATGGTTCTAATCTTTTTCATATTTGAAGAGAACGTCTGTTTCAGAGCCGTTATAATAAGCTTCATATCCTCCACTTTTACGGAAAGATCTGCTGATTTAAATTCATCTAAAACAGCCTCCACAATCCAGTCTTTTTCTGTCTCATATAAGTCAATCTGAAATTGGGTCATGTCACAATAAGAGGTTAATGGATCTAAGAAATAATTTTCTAACCATTTTTCCATTTGATCCAAATCGTAACACTGATCATCTTTGTTTCTATTCAAAGCGATTCCCCCCTTGCTTGGTTTATTTTATTCAAACTGTCGTGAAATGTGAAAAATGCTATAATAGGTAAAAAAGTAGGGAAATAAAGGAGTTAAAATTGTGAAACAATGGTTACGTTCGATTCCAGCTGTTCATGAACTGCAAAATCACCCGCAATTTTTGAGCCTCCTTGAAGAGCGGGGGATAGATTTTAAGCAATTAACAAAGCAGTTGAAAGAGGTAATAGAGCAAATAAGAAATGAACTGATAAAAGATACCTGGGCAGGCGCTTTGCCAGATTCCAGCTCGTTTATTGAGGATGTATTTATTCGTCTTAAAGGAAAAGTAGAAAAACAATTTACCTATACATTAGAAAAAGTAATTAATGCAACGGGTACGATTTTACATACAAATCTTGGCCGGGCAAGGCTAAGTGAACATGCAATTGAGCATGTAGTTGAAACCGCACGAAACTACTCAAATCTCGAGTATTTAATTGAAGAGGGAAAACGAGGCTCCCGCCACAGTCATGTGGAAGCATTGTTAAAAGAAATCACCGGTGCCGAAGCAGTCATGGTTGTAAATAATAATGCAGCTGCCGTTTACCTTGTGTTAACCGCGCTTGCAAAAAACAAAGAGGTCATTGTCTCGCGCGGCCAGCTCGTTGAAATTGGCGGTTCATTTCGCATATCTTCCATTATGGAAGAAAGCGGTGCCAAGCTTGTGGAAGTAGGAACAACGAATAAGACACATCTGTTTGACTATGAAAAAGCGATTACTCCCGAGACATCGATTGTAATGAAGGTTCATACGAGTAATTTTAAGATAATTGGTTTTACAAAATCGGTTGCAACAGACGAACTTATCCAGTTAACCAGAAATCACGAATCGATTATTTTTTACGAAGACTTAGGCAGTGGAGCTCTTTTTGATTTCAGAAAACACGGAATTGGAGAGGAACCGGTTGTAAACGAAGTGATTGCAATGGGTGCCGATCTCGTAACCTTTAGTGGAGATAAACTGCTCGGCGGACCGCAAGCTGGAGTGATTGCTGGAAAAAAAGAACTCATTCATCAATTAAAAAAACACCAGCTGGCTCGAGTGGTTCGGGTGGATAAGATGACCTTAGCGGCTCTAGAGGGTACATTAATGGATTATGCTCGGGGAGAGAAGGGGCTGCAGCATATCCCGACAATCCGTGATCTACTTGTTCCTATCACTCAATTAGACGAACGATCACAAGATTTTGTTTCGCAGCTTTTAGCAAAAACATGCCAATTTCAAACAAAAATTTTTCCAGGAACCAGTCAAGTAGGCGGAGGCACAATGCCGGATGTCGAGCTTCCGACAATGGTTATTTCCCTTAAACATGAAGCCTTAACTGCCGTGCAGCTAAGCAGGAAATTACGAATGGAATCAAAGCCTGCAATCATTGGGCGGATTCAAAACGATGAATTTTTGATTGATTTACGAACTGTCATACCTGAAGAAGAAGGTTTAATTATAAATGCTCTAACTTCAGTAGACCCCTCTTAGAGGGGTCTACTGACTAATATGATAAATTTTCGACTTTGAGAATTGTCCAGCTCCACCACTTTTCGGGGCTGACCAAGGCGCTTCCGCTTTTCTACATATCATGATGCGAATTATGTTTTGCACGGGTATGATTGCGATTCTTTACTTTATGAGAACCGCTCATCGGCTCCGGCTGACCGGATTGTTTCGTAGCATTTTTACGCATATCTTTACCATCGTTTTTGTTCACCATTTTCATCCCTCCTACACATTAGGATGCTGTGAAGACCTCATTTTCATGCCTGAATATTTTTTTCGGTTCTGTGCAATTTAACGGTAAACATCAAGAAAGGAGTGAAACCGAGATATGCAAAAAAATCCTTACCATAAGGACAAACAACAGGCTTTCCAGGCTGCTCAGCAGGGATATGAGAATGCTCAGGGTCTTTATTATGATATTGTCACCGATAGTGCAAGCTACGGTCATCAGCTAAAGCATTTAAAAGATGAAGTGAATGAAGCTTACCAGCAAATTGAAAATGCATTGGAAGTTGCTTCAGAACATCAGAGAGCACAGCTTGAACGATTCCAGCAGGATCTTCAATCAATGGTTTCAGAAGTAAACCAATAAGAATAGGAAAAATAAAAGCAGGGGGGAGACCTCCTGCTTTTATTGATTCTTCTTCCGCTTTTTATTGTTCATTCTTTCTTTAACCGTCAACGGCTCTTTTGCTATCTCTTCATTAAATCCTGCACCTTGTCCCTGAGCACTGGCAGCATTTGCTCCGGGAATGACATGATTTGCCTTACGTTTTCCCATACCAACCACCTCCTTATCTGTTAATATTTCCTTTGAGCCTAAAATAATGACATCAAAAAGTTTTTTTGACATAATAATAACGAATACAAAGGAAAACAGATGTTTGAGAATCATCTTATCCCTGATAACGTTTTCGAAATATTTCGAACTCTTTTTATAAAAGAGTATAAGAAAAACTTATCGACCGCAATAACTTTCTTGTTATTTACTTATGTTAAAGGTTGTATTAAGATAAGAATTGTGAGAAAAGTAGGGGTGAAAGAGAATATTCAAACTTTTCGTTAATTTTTGTATTTCCCGCATTAACGGGCAGTAAAACAAGCGATTGTTGGAAAAATAAATTATTGTAGTTATAACTGCCCGTAAATGCCAGATTGGTTCAACTACCAATCAGTGGAAAAACCGCCCACTGATTGAAGTTTCACCTTATAGTTAAGAATGAGGGGGATTTACTCATGGTAAAAAATGATGTTTTTAACGCAAAATCTTCTTTTGAAGCAAATGGTAAACGTTATCACTATTACCGTTTAAATGCGTTAGAAGAAGCCGGTATTGGAAAAGTTTCCAAATTACCTTATTCCGTAAAAGTACTACTTGAATCCGTACTTCGCCAATATGATGGCCGTGTTATTACAAAAGAGCATGTTGAAAACTTAGCAAAATGGGGAACAAATGAGCTAAAAGAAGTGGATGTTCCATTTAAACCAGCTCGTGTTATCCTTCAAGACTTCACAGGCGTACCTGCTGTTGTTGACCTTGCTTCTCTTAGAAAAGCAATGGCTGATCTTGGTGGAAATCCTGACAAAATTAATCCTGAGAAAACAGTTGACCTTGTTATCGACCACTCTGTACAAGTAGATGCCTATGGTTCTGCTGATTCATTAAGAATTAACATGGATTATGAATTCGAACGTAATGCTGAGCGCTACCAATTCTTAAGCTGGGCACAAAAATCCTTTAACAACTACCGTGCCGTGCCGCCAGCAACTGGTATCGTTCACCAAGTAAACTTAGAGTACTTAGCAGATGTTGTTCATGTAGCAGATGTAGATGGAGAACTAGAAACTTATCCAGATACATTAGTAGGTACTGACTCTCATACAACCATGATCAATGGTCTTGGCGTACTTGGCTGGGGTGTTGGCGGTATCGAGGCGGAAGCTGGAATGCTTGGACAGCCTTCATATTTCCCTGTACCTGAAGTGGTTGGGGTTAAATTAGTAGGAGAGCTTCCAAACGGTGCAACTGCAACGGACCTTGCCCTTAAAGTAACACAAGTACTTCGTAAACATGGTGTAGTTGGTAAATTCGTAGAATATTTCGGACCAGGAGTATCTACATTACCACTTGCTGACCGTGCAACCATTGCCAATATGGCACCTGAATATGGTGCAACATGTGGTTTCTTCCCAATTGACGGGGAATCACTTGAATATATGCGCCTAACAGGTCGTGATGAAGAACAAGTAAACGTGGTTGAACAATATTCCAAAGCTAACGGATTATTCTTTGATCCATCTTTTGAACCAGTTTATACAGATGTTATCGAAATTGACCTTTCTGAGATTGAAGCGAATCTTTCTGGTCCTAAGCGTCCACAAGATTTGATCCCTCTTTCAAAAATGAAAGATGAGTTCGTTAAAGCTGTATCTGCTCCTCAAGGAAACCAAGGCTTTGGATTACAGGCTGACGAACTTGAGAAATCTGCAACCATTAAGTTTAACAATGGCGACGAATCAGATATTAAAACAGGTGCAGTTGCGATTGCTTCCATCACAAGCTGTACAAATACATCTAACCCATACGTTCTAGTTGGTGCAGGACTTGTTGCGAAGAAAGCTGTTGAACTTGGAATGGAAGTTCCTAAGTTTGTAAAAACTTCTTTGGCACCAGGATCTAAAGTTGTAACTGGTTACCTTCGTGATTCCGGTTTACTTCCATACTTAGAGCAAATCGGCTTCAACCTTGTTGGTTATGGCTGTACAACATGTATCGGTAACTCCGGTCCATTAAAAGAAGAAATCGAAAAAACAATCGCTGAAAACGATCTATTAGTTACATCTGTACTTTCTGGTAACCGTAACTTTGAAGGCCGTATTCATCCGCTTGTAAAAGCAAACTACCTTGCTTCACCACCATTAGTTGTTGCTTACGCCCTTGCGGGTACTGTAAACATCGACTTTGCTAATGAGGCAATCGGAAAAGATAAAGATGGTAACGAAGTATTCTTCAAGGATATTTGGCCATCAACGGCTGAAGTAAATGATGTTGTAAAACGTACCGTTACACCTGAATTATTCCGCAGTGAATATGCGAATGTCTTTGGTGACAACGAGCGTTGGAACGAAATCAAAACAAGCAATGAGCCATTATACACTTGGGATGAAGATTCTACTTACATTGCAAATCCGCCATTCTTTGAAGGCTTATCACCAGAGCCTGGCAAAGTTGAACCATTATCTGGTCTTCGTATTGTTGGTAAATTTGGCGACTCTGTAACAACTGACCATATCTCTCCTGCAGGAGCAATTGGTAAAAATACTCCAGCTGGTAAATATCTATTAGAAAAAGGCGTTCAGCCTCGTGACTTTAACTCGTACGGTTCTCGCCGTGGTAACCATGAAGTCATGATGCGCGGAACATTTGCAAACATCCGTATCCGTAACCAAATCGCTCCTGGTACAGAAGGCGGCTTCACAACTTACTGGCCAACTGGTGAAGTTACATCTATCTACGATGCTTGCATGAAGTACAAGGAAAACGGTACTGGACTAATGGTTCTTGCCGGTAAAGATTACGGAATGGGCTCTTCACGTGACTGGGCTGCAAAAGGTACAAACCTTTTAGGCATCAAAACCGTTCTTGCTGAAAGCTTTGAACGTATCCACCGTTCTAACCTTGTGTTAATGGGTGTTCTTCCACTTCAATTTAAAGAAGGCGACAACGCTGAAACACTTGGTTTAACTGGTAAAGAAACATTCGAAGTTCAAGTAGACGAAAACGTAAAACCACGTGATCTTCTAAAAGTTACAGCAACTGATGAAGCTGGCAACAAGAAAGAATTTGAAGTAGTAGTACGTTTCGACTCAGAAGTTGAAATCGACTACTACCGTCACGGTGGTATTCTACAAATGGTATTACGTGAAAAATTACAAGAAGCGTAATAACGAATATAAAAACCACCATGCTTATTTAAGCATGGTGGTTTTTTATGGTTGACAATTTAAAAGAGGATACCATACTATAGAAGTACAAAACGAAAAGGAATGATAAAGAGGCATGAAGTATTAATCTTATGATTCAGCTCATATTTCGAATAACCGAAAAATGATGAACCTGAAGAATAGGATTAGTCTGTCCTTTTTACGTCCATAATTTTGATTTTACCCTTAAATGTCTTATGGTTTTTTTCCTGTGCATTTTTTAGGGGGATTTCTAATGATTAGGACAAAACTCTCTTCAGGTTCATGGAAGGGAGTTTTTTTATGTTTAACGAATCCATGACGGTTTTAAAGGCAACCGGAATAGAGAAAAGCTTTGAATTAAGAAAAATATTTGACCAGATTAATTTTGAGGTAAAAAAGGGAGAAAGGATCGGGTTAGTCGGTTATAACGGGACAGGCAAGACCACACTGGCGAATTTAATTTTAGGCCGGCTAAAACCGGACAACGGAACAATTGAGATCGCGAAGGAGTGCAAGATTGGTGTCCTTTCACAATCCATTGATTATGAATTTACTAATTTTGGCGATACCCAATTGGTTGATCATTTATACGAACACACAAGCGGACTTGGTCTTGAAAAAGTCTTTGATTGGGAAGAGGACCGTTTACAGCATTTGAGCGGTGGTGAGAAGTTAAAGCTTGCACTTTCACTTATTTGGTCCAGCAAGCCTGATTTTTTAATTCTTGATGAGCCAACCAATCATTTAGATTTAAAGGGAATCAAATGGTTAGTAGCTGAATTGAAAAAATTTCAGGGACCGGTTTTGATCATCTCGCACGACCGTTATTTTTTAGATGAAACGGTAAATCGCATTTTTGAAATAGAAGATAAGAAACTTCATTTTTATAAAGGAAATTATCATGAGTATCGTAAGGAAAAACAAAAACGGAATGAGGATCAGTTTCATAAATACACCGTTCAGCAAAAGAAGAAGGAAAAAATTGAAGAGCAAATGGATCAATTAAAATCATGGTCTGATCAGGCACACCGGAATTCAACAAAGCAGGGAAGAGATTTTGGCATGAAAGAATATCATCGTGTTAAAGCAAAAAAGCGCGATAGTCAGGTCAAATCGAAAATGAAACGGCTGCAAAACGAACTGGCAAAAAATAAAATTGAAAAACCAATGGAAGAATTGGAAATTAAGTTTCAGTTTGAAGCGGATGGAAAGAGGGGGAAACGAATCATTGAGGCAAAGAATTTAGGGAAGCGCTATGGGAATCGCACCCTTTTTCAGGACACTAATTTTTATATAAATTATGGAGAACGAATCGGATTGTTTGGCGAAAACGGCTGCGGCAAAACCACACTAATCCGAATGGTTTTAGATCAAGAATCGTCATCACAAGGGACTCTTTGGAAAAGCGACTCTATTAAAATTGCTTATCTAAGTCAGGATGTTCACGACTTGCCAGAAGAAAAAACAGCGATTGAAGCATTAGGTTTTACGGAGCGGCAAGACCTTTACCGAGCGAGAACCTTATTAGCCAACCTCGGATTAAAAGAGGAGCTTATCACCAAGCCAATTGCGACGCTTAGTTTAGGAGAACGAACAAGAGTTAAATTGGTGGATATGCTAATGAAAAATTACGATGTTCTTGTTCTTGATGAACCAACCAATCATCTTGATTTGCCAAGCAGGGAACAATTAGAAAATACATTAAACGAGTTTACGGGAACCATTATTACCGTGTCTCATGATCATTATTTTCTTAATAAAATCTGTGATAAGCTTTTGGTATTTGAAAATCAAAAAATTAAACGGATAGAAATGAAGCCAGAAGAATACATGAAAAAGGAAAACGCCAATGAGAATGTAAGTAAAAAAGAGGCATTAATGGTAGTTGAAAATCGTCTAGCAACCGTCCTTGGAGAATTATCGCTACTTGATCAAAATCATCCGGACTTTGTGGTATTGGATCATGAATTCAAAGAGCTTTTAGCTCAAAAAAAGAAGCTTAATAAATAATTTTCTAGCAATTCCCCCCATTTTAACGATAATGAAAAGTCTTGCATCTATCGAAGATATTGATAAAATTACAATGGTAGAAGCTTAAATTCATTAAAAACGAGTATTTGTATAGATGAAAGAGGAGAGGGGTTAAACATGACAGATACATTTTTACAATCAGTTTTCTTCGAAGACGGTGTATTGAAAATACTTGACCAAACGAAAATTCCCAATGTTACGGAATTTCTTGAAATCACAAAAATTGAAGATGCCTGGGATGCCATTAAGCAATTGAAAGTCCGTGGAGCTCCTGCCATCGGTATTGCGGCTGCTTACGGGTTATTACTAGGAATAAAGGATGCCCCAGAGCATTCCCTTGATGATTTTTATGTTGTTTTTAAAAAGCAATCAGATTATCTGGCTACTTCCAGACCAACAGCCGTTAATTTATTTTGGGCTCTGAAACGGATGGATGACCGTGTTCAAAAGGAAAAAACTCGTCCTGTCACACAAATAAAAGAAGCACTTGAACATGAAGCACACTTCATTCGAAACGAAGATGAAGAAGTTTGCCGAACCATCGGTGAGCATGCCTTGACCCTTTTAAATGATGGTATGGGGATTCTCACTCATTGTAATGCCGGCGGAATTGCTACAGCACGCTACGGTACCGCACTTGCGCCACTTTATTTAGCGAAAGAACAAGGCTGGGATATAAAAGTATTTGCTGATGAAACACGACCACTCCTGCAGGGAGCACGATTAACAGCATGGGAACTGATGCAGGCAGGAATTGATGTAACCTTAATTACCGATAATATGGCAGCAATGGTCATGCAAAAAGGCTGGGTGCAGGCAGTTATTGTCGGCTGTGACCGTGTTGCCGCTAATGGCGATGTTGCCAATAAAATTGGCACTTACGGTGTTTCCCTGCTGGCAAAGGCACATAACATCCCATTTTATGTAGCAGCTCCGATTTCAACGATTGATTTGGAAACGAAGACGGGTGCTGATATTCCAATCGAGGAAAGGGATGCATCCGAAATTACCGAGGGATTTGGAAAAAGAACCGCTCCCGAAGGTGTAAAAGTTTTTAACCCTGCATTTGATGTGACACCACAAGAATACGTGACAGCTATTATTACAGAAAAGGGCATAATAACAGGTAACTATGAAGAAGAGCTTCCAAAACTTTTTCAATGATAAAGAATGGAAGGCAGGGTGCCAATGATTACGGAAATTAAATTTAAAAAGCAGATATGTGAAATCGGAAAAAGGGTTTATGAAAAAGGGTTTGTCGCTGCTAATGATGGCAACATTTCCATTCGTGTAAATGATAATGAATTCCTCATCACTCCTACTGGGGTGAGTAAAGGTTTTATGACACCCGAAATGATTGTGAAGGTCGATCGTCAGGGAAATATTCTGGAGGGGGATTATAAACCTACATCTGAAATAAAAATGCATCTGCTTGTTTATCAGGAACGTCCTGACATTCAGGCAGTTGTGCATGTTCATCCTCCCTATGCTACAGCGTTTGCCATTGCCGGCATCCCGCTTGATCAAGCCATCATGCCTGAATCCGTTGTTTACTTAGGGACAATCCCAATTGCGGAATATGGTACACCGTCAACGGAAGAAGTCCCTGATGCTGTTAAAAAGCATGTCCATAGCCATCAGGGGGTGCTGCTTGAAAATCACGGGGCCCTGACATGGGGAACAACACTAGAGCATGCTTATTATTTGATGGAATCATTAGAATTCAGTGCAAAAATAAATTGGATTTGTAAACAAATCAATGGGGATCGAGAGCTTTCGAAAAAACATGTACGGAGATTAGTAACGATGAAAAGAGAGATGGGAATTATGGGTGAAACACCGATTGGTTCTGATGCCCCTGAAGGCACTCATGCCATAAAAAAAACAAAGGCAGTAGAATGCTCTTTATCCGAACATGATCTAAATCTGATTGTTGATAAAGTAACCAAAAATATATTAGAAGTCCTGACAAAACATGATTAAGGCAAGCATTGCGCTTGCTTTTTGTTTTTATAGAAAAGAAAATTCATTTTGACATAGAGAATTGGTCAACTCCAGGAGCCTTCTGCTTTTCTTTCAAATGTTCACAGATTTGGCATATCCAAACTTTGTTTCAACAAAGTTTATAGTGTAAAATCGATATAGCATACAATGAACGAAGGAGGTTTCGGGTATGGTTAAAAAAGTAATCGCCGCAGTCGTCTTAATCACTTTGCTTACGGTAGCAATCGTTCAAGCGATGGATAAAAAGGCAGAACCCGAAAGCACAACAACACAAACAACCGCTTCAGATGGACTTAAAGTCGGGGCTAAGGCACCTGATTTTGAATTAAAAACCCTCACAGGAGAAAAAATTAAGCTTTCCGATTTAAAAGGGAAGAAAGTAATGCTTAACTTCTGGGCAACCTGGTGCCCCCCATGTAAAGCAGAGATGCCTGCAATGGAAAAATTCTATAAAGAAAAGGATAAAGACCTTGTCATACTTGCCGTTAATATTGATCCGCAATTAGATGTCAAAGGCTTTGTTAATAAAAATAAAATTACGTTCCCCATTCTTCTTGATGAAGAGGATCATGTAAATGAAACGTATCAAATTTTATCCATTCCAACAACGTATTTTATCAACAGTAAAGGAATTATTGAAAATAAATTTACCGGCGGAATGGAATTAGCCCAAATGAAGCAATTTGCTGAGAAATTAAATTAAAAGACGTTGCCCCTCGGGCCAATGTCTTTTTTTAGTCAGTCTAAAAAATAAAATTTTCAAAAAGTTGTAATAATTTCACCCGATTTCGGGCATAATACCTGTTAGAATAGGTGTTAAGGAAGGTGAAAGACATGAGAAAACCAAGAAAACGCTCCTTTGCAGAGCTTGTTTCTGAAAATAAAAATCAATTAATGAAGGACCATGCTGCATTGGAAAAAATCGAAGAACGAATTGAAGCAAAACGCCTTGGAAAGGCGGAATAAACTTTCAGTCATTACCAATCATGAACTCCTCCAATCAGGTTAAACTGTAAAGGAGGAGGGATATAAATGACGAATGCAAATGGAAAAGGTGAACATTTTGTTCCTAACCATATTGGCACACAACCACGTGGCTTTGGTGGAAATAAAGGAAAAAAAATGCAGGATACATCTGGCAAACACGCTCAGGTAATCCAAACAAAAGGCGAATAATGAAATGGAGACTCGTCGCTAGTTTTTTAGCAGCGGGTCTTTTTTTGTCTGAAAAATTTTTGTGATATTTTTTGTTCTTCGTTACAAACTATATCTGTATCATGAACAACTTTAAGGAGGAATTGAAAATGAATTATAACAATCAGCCAAAACCAGATGATCGCAGCGATAACGCTGAAAAATTACAAAAGATGATTTCTGACACGGAACAAAATATCCATAAGGCGGAAGAGTCCCTTCAATTTACGGACAGTGACACACAACGCCAGCAAATCGAAGCAAAAAATGACCGCCGCCGTGAAAGTATTCAATCGTTCAAATCTGAAATTCAAGATGAAATCAACCAATAATCGAAGACCTGCCCTTTGCGGCAGGTCTTTCTTTAGCTAATAGGGAAACTTTTCTAAGTGCAACTACGCCTCATGAACCGCCCTTAGGGGCCCGCCAATCGGCGAGTTTTCTTTATAATTTCCAGTATCATAAGTGCTTATGGTAATATAGAGGAGGAAATTTGGAAAAAGAAGTGATGAAGGTGATCCAACAAGAAATGGTAAACTGGGAAATCGAGCTAAGGGAAAAAGGGTATATTGTGGAGGAGAGTAAGCTAATCGATACATTACAAAAGGAAGGCCACCCACATATACTTTCAAAGCTGCTTACCTTAGCTGCTCTTTCACGGATTGGCCGTAATAAGCAGCAAACCCTTTCCGTCCTCATGATGGAAAAAGCGCTAGAACTAGATCCGACCAATGCGAAAGCTAAGGAGTTTTTCATTCATTTTGAATGGAAAAAGAAAGAGCATTTACTTGACCCACTCTCCTTTCCCTCGATAAGAGAAACCGATAATCGGACGGCTAAAAAGAAAATTGCGGAAGAATATATACATATTTGCAAGGTTTTTTTAGAAGTAGCAGATGAACACCTTAAAGAACTAGAAAACAATAGAGAGATTGCTTCAACAATTGATAATATGGGGCTTTATGAAAAATACCAATCCCTTTCCGAAAATCTTATAAAAGCCGTTAAAATCGTAGGAAACCTCCACAAAGCAGCAACAGAGTACGATCAATCGATTACAGGTGTTTTTCATACGTCCACCTATTATGAGGAATTAAAAACCCAGTTAATTGCATTGGAAGAACTAAAAAAGCGGTGGCAGACTTTTTTCCTCGAGAAAGAACCGGATGAAGGCAATCTTAAAAAAAATGCACTTGAACAATTAAATGAAATGATTGGCATGGAACAAGTGAAAAAACGAGTAAATGATTTTTATCGCTTTCTAAAATACCAAAAACAACGTAAAGAACTTGGCTTTCATATAAAAGATGATTTAATCCTTAACATGGTCCTTACCGGAAATCCAGGAACCGGTAAAACGACAATTGCCCGCTTACTTGCAAGAATCTACCACGAACTCGGTGTTTTACCGAGGGAGGAAGTAATCGAAGTGGATCGCGCGCAATTGGTCGGTTCCTATGTAGGCCAAACAGAGGAAAATGTCCGAGCCGTTGTAGAACGTGCCATTGGCGGAGTGCTTTTCATTGATGAAGCCTATAGTTTGAAACGGGCCGGGCAAACAGGAAATGACTATGGCCAAACAGCGATTGACACGCTTGTTTCACTTATGACTGGGCAGGAATATGGCGGAAGGTTTGCTGTCATCTTAGCAGGATATCCGGAAGAAATGCGCTCGTTTTTGGATGCAAATCCAGGATTACGGAGCCGCTTTCCACAGTCCAATCTTCTCCACTTACCAAACTATTCAAATGAAGAGTTAGTGATGATAGCGGAAAAGATTGCGGATGAGAACGACTATATTCTTACAGATGAAGCCAAAATCGAGATTGGGCATCGGCTGGAGAAAGAACGGGTGGATGATACCTTTGGGAACGCCAGGACTGTCCGCAACATTGTGTTAGATGCAATTTTTAAAAAAGGGGCAAAAGAAGACCTTCCAGAATTTTTTCATTTTATGATCCTCGGGAAGGAAGATTTCTTAATTGAAAAAACAGAAAATTTGATTTCCCCTTATGATAAATTAGAGCGCTTGATTGGCCTGGAAGCATTAAAAGAGGAGATGCAATCCCTTATCTCTTTTGTTAAAATGCAACAATTTCGAAGAAGACAGCAGCTTCCAACGGTTCCCATCCAGCTTCATGCTGTTTTTACCGGTAATCCGGGTACAGGTAAAACAACTGTTGCGCAAATTTATGCCGAACTCTTACGGGATTGCGGCATTTTAAAAAGAGGCCATTTAATCGTTGCCAGCCGAGCAGATTTTGTGGCTGGATATGTGGGACAAACAGCCGGAAAAACGAAAAAGAAAATCAGAGAAGCATTAGGCGGGGTACTTTTTATTGATGAAGCCTACTCCTTGCTGGGGCATTCAAGCAATGATTTTGGCAAGGAAGTTATTGATACACTGGTGGATGAAATGACGAAGCAAAACGAAAATCTAGTAGTGGTTTTGGCAGGTTACCCGAATGAAATGGATAGTCTCCTAGAAAGTAACCCAGGATTACGGTCGAGATTTAAGAAGTTTTTCCTTTTCCCTGATTATTCAGCGGAAGAACTTTTAGCAATCATGGAGGCCTACGCAGAAGGTTTTCAATATCAAATCACAAGCGAAGCCCGTGATTTATTGAAAGGGGCTCTTAAGGCGAAAAAATTTAACGGAAATGGTCGTTTTGCAACAAACTTAGTAGATGAAATGATTCAAGCACAAGCCCTAAGATTGATGAATGAACGATTGGATGAACCATTAGCGGAGCAACTCTATTTTATTACTCCTGATGATGTAAGGATAGCCTTAAAAAAGATAGAAATTAAATAAAAAGGAATGGTTGAAAGTGGATCAATATTTTATTTCAACAAGAGAAATTCAGCTTTACTATGCTGATACAGATGCCATGGGAGTCATCTACCACGCGAATTATTTGAAATTTTTTGAGCTTGGGCGGACAGGCATCATTGAAGACCTTGGGTATAACTATGTAGCAATGGAGGAAGCAGGTTACTTTGCCCCAGTTTATGATGTTCAGGTTACCTATAAAAAGCCGCTTCGCTATGGCGATAAAGGCTTTGTGAACACATGGGTGGAACTAAATGACGGCGTTAAAACCGTATACGGGTATTCGATTGTAAATGGGGAAGATGAAGTTTGTGCAACGGGCACCACGACCCATATTATAGTCAAAAAGGAGAATTTCCGCCCTACTTCCTTTAAAAAGGCATTTCCTGAATGGTTTTTAAAATACGAGGAAATTAAGAAAAAGTAATTTGTAATGTGGGGTGTTCTGGGATGGCATTTGGAATTAGAAGAGACGAATTGAATGAGTGGAAACGGAAAATTGATCGTGGTGAAATCGCCTTTTTAACCCATTATTGGCTTGACGACCGCTTCCCTGGGGACAAAACCGTTACAAAAGTAGGCTGCAATGATTTGGAAAAGTTAGCTGAGTGGGGTAGAAAATATGGTCTTAAAAAGGAATGGATTGACCATCGAAAGGATGGCTATTCTCACTTTGACCTACTCGGCGAGCGTCAAAAAGAAATACTACAAACAGAAGGTCTGTTAAAACATATTTGGGAATAATAAGAAAAGCACACCTGATATTAAACTTCAGGTGTGCTTTGTTTTTTATAATCAATCACAGGCTCATCCGATCCGTCTGGTAATTCAATGACCAAGTCATGTTCATCAAAATACCATTCATCTTTTTCTTCAATATAAAAGGTAATTCCATCTACCTCTTTTTTTACAGCCAAATTAATCGGTTCTTCGCTTTCGATTCCTAAAGAAAATCCACTTTGTACATTGCTGCAACCGCCATATCGCGCAAAAAAACGGACATAATCCCCATTTGTCAAACCAAGTTCCTCTATATACCATGCTGCTGCTTCCTTGCTAATCTGAATATTCATTTGAAACTCCTTTCTAAAATCCATACCACACATTATATTGCTATTCTTTACAGAAATCGAGGAAAATACATTTTAGAAAAAAATAGCCCCGGATTAACGGAGCCATTGATACATATGATTTTGAATCTCTTTATATTTTGCTTTTGGATTGGATAGACCGTATGGACCGGCTTTTTCCAATGGATAGACCTTATAATGTTTCTTTTTTGATACAAAGGTTGGAAAAAAACGCGGATTAGATAATGTGATAGAAGATCCTTTTTCCGAAACCTGCTTAGAAATATCAATGGTGGTTAATCCGCCGATGTCTTTATAGTTTTCTGATTGGCCGGAAATAAAATTCCCTAATGAGTAAACGACAAATGCCTTCCTGCCATCCTGGGTTTTAATCCAATCCATTGGCTGTAACACATGCGGGTGGGAACCGAAAATTATGTCAGCCCCTTCATCAGCAAGGAATTGGGCTAAATCCTTTTGCTCCGCAGTTGGAAAGCGTTGATATTCATTGCCCCAATGAATGCTGATGACCACAACATCTGCGACTTTTTTTGCCCGATGGATTTCATTTTTCATGAGGTCACGATTGATGAGATTCACAAGAAAATCCTTATCATCCGGAATAGGAATCCCGTTTGTCCCGTATGTATACGCTAGAAATGCAATTTTAATCCCATTCCTGTTAAGAATCCTTAATTTTTTTCGGTCCTCTTCGTCGATAAAGCTGCCTACATGTGGTAAGCCAATGCTGTTCAAATATTCAGCCTCCGAATCAATTCCTTTTTCGCCCTTATCCAATGAATGATTATTGGCAGTCGAAACAATATCCACACCTGTATGAACGAGCGCATCGGCCACTTCGTGCGGACTATTGAAAGTCGGGTAGCTTGAGAGCCCAAGCTCAATCCCGCCAAGTGTGCTTTCTTGATTGGCTGTTAAAATATCAGGCTTCTCTAATAAACTTTTCACATTTGCAAACAACGGATCAAAATTGTATCGATGACCATTGTAAGTATACCGATAAACTCGATCATGCATAAGAATATCACCGATAGCCCCGAGGGTTATTTTCTCACTTATACTACGTCCCAACACAGGCTGAAGCCGTGGTGAGTTCGGTTTTGATACATGAACCTTCGCGTCAGTCTCTTGAGTTTGGTGTTGCTGAATAAAAAGAACGGCGGCGATAATGATACAGAAAAGAATAATAAAAACCGATAAAATGGATGTTTTCTTTTTCATACATGCTCCTAACTATGCGGATTTAAGCAAATTCATTTTAAAAATACCCTGAATGCGATAATATATATGTAGTATTTTACGGCTTTTTGTCGAATTATTAAATAAAAAAATGGAGTTGTGACGATGTTCAAAATCACTGGCAGTGCCGGGCAAGTTTTACAGAAGGTTGTGGATTCCGAAAAACAATCACCGGAAGAGGAGCTATTTGTTCGCCTAACGATGGGAATTGGCTGAGGGGGCCCAAAGCTTAATCTGTCTCTGGAAGAGCGGACAATACAAGGGGATCAATTGTTTACATTTGAAGACTTAAAAATCATTATCCATGAAAAAGATTATGTCTATTTCGATCATACGAAGCTTGATTATGTCAAAGATACACTTGGAAAAAATCGTTTCCAATTATTAAAAATATAAAGTGGAGCCGCCAAGCTCCACTTTTTTATGGTTCCAGCTGTTCAAGAAAATCAATCAATTCATCAAAGTTTTTTGTTTGCTGAATAGGCGTTTCATGATCATAACTAGATTCACAGGAGGAAAATTGAATTAAGAACTGGTTTGGGTCTGTACTTTCAGAAACCATCGTTGAAAATGTAATCATTTCTTTTACGCTTGGCATAAAAATCCCCTCCACAAATTGCTAACCTCTACATCTATTTTATCGTAGTTCATATCATTTTTATGGTAAGGATTTTGAAATTTTTATGAAAAAAACAAGAGCTATAAGCGCTTGTTTAATGATTACGAGAAAGCCATTTCACCTTTGGTTCTGTTTTATTGATAATCCGTTTAATATTTGCCCGATGTCGATAAACAACAAAGGAGGCCATGAAAACGACTACTATGATCAATGGGATATCGTTAAGGAAAAGCGAATAAATCACTGCACATACCCCAGCAATCATCGAAGATAGAGAAACATACTTTGTTATAAACAAACTGATAAAAAAGATGACCAAAACGGTTAAAAACAAAAGTGGAGCATAGCCTAGCAGGACACCGGCAGATGTGGCCACCGCTTTCCCTCCGCGAAATCCTGCGAAAATCGGGTAGGTATGTCCAATAATAGCAAAGATACCAAAGATTAATTCATTAAGTTCAAGATGAAAAAGATGCGGCAGGTAGGCAGCTAATGTGCCTTTTAATATATCCGCAATAGTAACAGCCAGTCCTGCTTTTACACCCAGTGTTCGAAAGGTATTTGTCCCACCTAAATTTCCGCTGCCATGTTCACGAATATCTGTCTTATAAAATACTTTTCCGATGATTAACCCAGATGGGATCGAGCCCAGCAAATAAGCAAGGATCACGCACAAAATAATTTGAACCATTTATTTTTATCTCCTTCTACAAATAGATCCAGTGTTTTTATTTTATCATGGAATTACAAAAACGCCATCTTTCCTTTAGTTTATGAGCGAAAAAGTAGAAGTCCTCATGAAGTTCCATTTAGAAAAAGAAGAAAGTACCTTCTCAATTCCAATTCGATACTTTACGATAGATATAAGGGGGAAAAAGAGACATGGCACGCATTGAATACTATAAGAATCAAAAATTATCACCGAAATGGATGATAGGAGGACTGTTAATCGCCATTTTGCTGATCGTTTCTTCGATTCTCTTAATCCTTTATCCTTTCGCATCTAAGGAAAAAACGACCTATTTTCATGGTAAATATCCAATTCTATTTAACAAACATCAGCAGGGAAATGCATTACTTGAGGGAACCACCGTTTATATTCCTCTTTCCTTTTTACAGGAAAATATCGATAAAAGCATTGTCTACGATGAAAAGTCGCATTCAATCATTATCACAACAGCAGATAAAGTCATTCAAATGCCTACTGATTCTTTAACCTACTTCGTTAATCAGAAACCTGTTAAGCTTCAAATGTCGCCGATTAAAACAGATGATGGAGAGATTTTCGTTGCTCTTGATCCAATCCTATCATTGTATCCTATCCAATATCGAAAATTGGCGGACAGTGGCGCCATTTGGATTCAAAGGAATGGGGAGAAACTGGTAAAGGGGCAACTTACATCCGACGATTTGAACAAAGAAAAATTAAGACTACGGACAAAACCAACGCTTCAGGCGCCCTATACAACGCAAATGAAACAGCAGGAGCCTGTTTGGATAGAAGGGGAGCAAGAAGGATATTTTCTCGTTCGCAACCAATCCGGTATTAGCGGCTATATCAAAAAAGACTATGTAAATAAAAAGAAAACGGTAACCATTAGGATTAACCGAGACGTTAAACAGGTTCATCCCATGAAAATAAACGGATCTGTCCAATTAACATGGGAAGCAGTTTATACAAAAAATCCAGATCCTTCGAAAATTTCCAATATGGCGGGTGTGAACGTCGTTTCACCGACATGGTTTACCCTAGAAAAGAAGAATGGGTCAATCAAAAATCTTGCCTCCCATGACTATAGTAAATGGGCAAAATCGAAAGGTTATCAGGTTTGGGGATTGTTTTCAAATGGTTTTGATCCGGAATTAACCCATGGTGCACTAAAAGACTATGAAACTCGTCAAAAAATGATCCGTCAACTGCTGCTATTCAGTAAAATGTACAAGCTACAAGGAATTAATTTTGATATTGAAAATGTAAACAGCAATGATGGACCATTGGTCACGCAATTAATGCGTGAAGCGGCACCCTATTTGCACGAAGCAGGCCTGATCGTTTCCATGGATATCACCTTTTCAGCAGGTGATAATAACAACTGGTCTTCCTTTTATGAACGAAAGGAGCTTTCCAAATTAGCGGATTATTTGATAGTCATGGCTTATGACGAACATTGGGGAGCCGCCTCGGGTGCAGGCAGTGTTGCCAGTCTGCCATGGGTGGAAAAGAATTTACAGACACTGCTTACAGAAGTGCCAAATGAGCGGTTGATTCTCGGGATCCCTTTATATACAAGGCTGTGGATGATTGAAACGAAAAAGGATGGAACTGAGAAAATTTCTGCAAAGACCCTAACAATGGATCGTGTGAAAGCATGGCTGAAGGAGAAGAAATTGAAGCCAAAATATGATGCAGAAAGCGGTCAAAACTATGCTGAATATTACGATGCGAAAGAAAAAACAAGTTATAAAATTTGGATTGAGGATGAACTTTCTTTGAAAAAACGAGCAGAATTAGCGGAGCAATATGACCTAGCAGGTGTTGCCAGCTGGTCAAGTTTCTTTGCAGCTAAAGATGCATGGGTTGCTTTAAATATGAACACGAATAAATCAGTCACCAAAAAATAACCGGCAAAATGCTGGTTATTTTTTTATCAAAAAAAGAACAAATAAAGGCAAATTCATTACAAAAATATGGAGATTTTTCAAAATGTTTGATTCTTTATTGCTTGCATCATTCCACCCAAATATAATTTAAGTAACCATTAAAAGGAAAAACAAAGAGTAGAGCCGGCCGATTCGACATAGGGAATGGTCGGTTTTGTTGCATATAATCAAGAACAAATGAAAGTGGTGATCGTTTATGAAAAAAGGAATGAATCATGATATAGCCTCTCAAGAACTGACCGAAAAGTACGAGGCAATGATTCAAATGTTGGAAAACCGAGTTCAAGAGGAGATGGCAAAAAACAGGCAGAAAGACCAAATGCTGATTCAGCAGGCAAAGCTTGCTGCTATGGGCGAGATCCTTACAGGCATTGGGCATCAGTGGAGACTGCCTCTTAATCACTTGTCACTTTTAATCCAAGACATAAGGGATGTTCAAAGTTTTGGGGAAATGAACGATCAATATATGGACCAATTTGCGAATGAGAGTATGATATTAATTGATTTTTTGACCGGCACGATTCAAGATTTTCGGAAATTTTATCGTCCAAGTAAAGAAAAATGTGCATTTTCAATGGCAGAATCGATTGAAGCAGCCTTGTCCATTTTCTCCTATTTTCTAAAGAAACATGAGATTCATGTTTACTTTGAATACCGGGAGCAGCAAAAAGCCTATGGCTACCCAAATGAATTTAGCCAGGCAGTCCTCAATCTCTTTATCAATATAAGAGATGCATTTGTAAAAAAAGAAATAAATGATCGAAAATTATTTATCACGATAAACGAATCATCCGGTCATCTTATCGCCGAAATCATTGACAATGCAGGGGGTGCCGAACCTGAACTCCTTTCAAAAATGTTTGATGCAAATGATTCTGCTTGGTCTCAGGATACAATTCTCGGCTTATTCATTACCAAAGTCATTCTTGAAAGCATGAATGGCTCCATTACTGCTGACAATGTCGGAGACGGGATCCGATATCACCTCTCCGTTCCAAAAATCACTTCAGTAGCGGTTTCTCGATATTCTCAAAGTGAAAATCTCACATAGAGCAGGGGGCCCTATTAAAAGGTGAGCGTTGTTTTTTGTTTTTCATCGACAAAGAGGTAAAATGGAGGAAAAGGATGAAGGAAGTGGCATAAATGGCAATTGAAAATCCAAGTCGTGCAGAGTTGGGAGCGATTTTAAAAAAAGCAAAAAGAATTGCGGTGGTTGGACTAAGTAATAATCCGGATCGGACCTCTTACATGGTATCGGAAGCGATGCAAAAGGCAGGTTACGAGATAATCCCTGTCAATCCAACGATTGATGAAGCGCTTGGCGTTAAAGCTGTCGCTTCCTTAAAGGATATCGAAGGGCACGTCGATATTGTCAATGTCTTCCGACGTTCGGAGCAATTATTGGATGTTGCAAAAGAATTTGACGAAATTGACTGCGATATTTTTTGGGCACAGCAGGGATGCATAAGTGAAGAGGCTTATCAATTTTTAAAGGAAAAGGGTAATACCGTCATCATGGACCGCTGTATTAAGGTAGAACATGCGTTAACAAAATAATAAAGATTACTTTAAAAACTGCTCATAAACAGCAGTTTTTTGTTTTTATTTTCCAATAAAAATGTCAAAGATGGATGTTAAAATAAAGTTCTTTCACAGAACGTATTTGCCAAATTGAAATAAATCGCTACAATTAAGCATAGACGCCACAAGAAATATGTTAAAATAAAGGTGGCAAACATTCGTTCTATTTTAAAATTTTTAAAGGATTTTTGATTCTTTTAAACGAATGATTCATTTACTAATTTAGATAAGCAAACAGAATGATGTTTTCTTTTTGTAAGGGATGAAAGGGGTATTTTAGTGGCAAGAACTCAGCAAGCTTTTGATTACAATGATGATGCCATACAAGTGCTGGAAGGTTTGGAGGCCGTCAGGAAACGTCCCGGTATGTATATCGGAAGTACAGATTCCCGTGGTCTGCACCATCTCGTTTATGAGATTGTCGACAATTCCGTCGATGAAGCACTTGGTGGCTTTGGTGACCAAATCATCGTTAAAATACACAAAGATAATTCCATCAGTGTAGTAGATAAAGGTCGCGGAATGCCTACAGGGATGCATAAAATGGGGAAGCCAACACCTGAGGTGATCTTAACCGTTCTTCATGCCGGGGGAAAATTCGGTCAAGGCGGTTATAAAACGAGCGGCGGGCTGCACGGAGTAGGGGCTTCCGTCGTAAACGCTTTGTCTGAATGGTTAACCGTAACGATCAAACGTGACGGTTTTGTTTATGAACAGCGTTTTGAACATGGGGGAAAGCCGGCTACCACACTTGAAAAAATCGGCAAAACTAACCAGACGGGAACAACCATTCATTTTAAGCCGGATCCAACCATCTTTTCGACTACCACTTATAATTTTGAAATATTATGTGAGAGGTTAAGAGAATCCGCCTTTCTTTTAAAAGGGTTAAAAATTGAAATTCATGATGAACGCCATGATGTTCACGAAGTATTTCATTACGAAAATGGAATTGAAGCGTTTGTTGAATATTTAAACGAGGAAAAGGATGTTTTGCATCCCGTCGTCAGCTTTGAAGGCGCCCAAAACGGGATTGAAGTCGAATTCGCCTTTCAATTTAACGATGGCTATTCAGAAAACGTCCTTTCATTTGTCAATAACGTTCGAACAAAAGATGGCGGTACCCATGAAGCAGGATCAAAGACGGCCATGACCCGGGTGTTCAACGATTATGCCCGCAAGGTTTCCCTTTTGAAAGAAAAGGATAAAAACCTTGATGGTGCCGATATTCGTGAGGGTCTTTCCGCGATAATCTCGGTCCGCATTCCAGAGGAACTCCTGCAGTTTGAAGGACAAACAAAAGGAAAATTGGGGACAAGTGAAGCAAGATCCGCAGTTGATAGTGTTGTCTCAGAACATCTTTCTTATTTTCTAGAAGAAAATCCTGATATTAGCTCATTACTAATTAAAAAATCAATTAAAGCCTATCAGGCCCGGGAAGCAGCAAGAAAAGCCCGAGAAGATGCAAGAAGCGGAAAAAAGCGCAAGCGCTCGGAAGCCGTGCTTTCCGGTAAACTTACTCCTGCACAATCACGCAATCCCCAAAAAAATGAGCTTTATTTGGTCGAGGGTGACTCTGCTGGCGGTTCCGCCAAACAAGGACGTGACCGCCGTTTCCAAGCAGTCCTTCCTTTACGCGGTAAAGTCATCAATACCGAAAAGGCAAAACTAGCCGATATTTTTAAAAATGAGGAAATCAATACCATCATCCATGCGGTTGGCGGCGGTGTAGGCGCTGATTTTAACGTAGAGGATATTAACTACGATAAAATCGTCATCATGACCGATGCCGATACGGACGGTGCGCATATTCAGGTACTGTTACTGACCTTCTTCTATCGTTATATGAAGCCACTTCTGGAGGCAGGTAAAGTGTTTATTGCCCTTCCTCCATTATATAAGGTGAGCAGAGGTACTGGAAAAAAAGAAGTAATTGAATACGCCTGGAATGAGGATGAACTGCAAACGGCCATGAAAAAAGTGGGCCGCGGCTATATCATCCAGCGCTATAAAGGTCTTGGTGAAATGAATGCAGACCAGCTATGGGAAACGACGATGGATCCGGAAACCCGCACCTTAATCCGCGTGAAAATCGATGATTTGGCAAGAGCAGAACGCCGTGTGACCACGCTTATGGGTGACAAGGTAGAACCGCGCCGGAAATGGATTGAAAGCAATGTCGCATTTACCTTAGATGAGCAAGACACGATACTAGAAAACGAAAACATCATGGTCGCTGAGGAGGAATCTGAAGATGAGCGCAACTGAAAAATTTCGTGACTTACCTTTAGAAGATGTACTTGGTGATCGTTTTGGTAGATATAGTAAGTACATTATTCAAGAACGTGCACTACCTGATGCCCGCGACGGCCTGAAGCCGGTACAGCGCCGAATCCTTTATGCCATGCATGTGGAAGGCAACACACATGAAAAAGGCTTCCGGAAATCAGCGAAAACTGTCGGTAATGTTATCGGTAACTATCACCCTCATGGTGATTCTTCTGTTTATGAAGCAATGGTGCGGATGAGTCAGGACTGGAAGGTTCGCAATGTCCTTGTCGAAATGCATGGAAATAACGGAAGCGTCGACGGTGACCCTCCAGCAGCGATGCGTTATACCGAAGCAAGATTGTCAGCTATTGCGGCTGAACTCCTGCGTGATATCGAAAAACACACCGTTGAGTTTATTCCAAACTTTGATGATACGTCAAAAGAACCAACGGTTTTGCCAGCTATGTTTCCAAACCTGCTCGTAAACGGGTCAACCGGTATTTCTGCAGGATATGCAACGGAAATACCACCTCACCATCTTGGAGAAGTCATCGATGGTGTCATGATGAAAATGGATCATCCGTATGCGACAGTTGATGATTTGATGACCATTATCAAAGGTCCTGATTTTCCAACCGGAGGGATTATTCAAGGGATTGATGGCATTAAAAAAGCCTATGAAACTGGTAAAGGGAAAATCATTGTCCGCAGTAAAGCCGAAATTGAGGAAATCCGCGGCGGCAAGCAGCAAATTGTCATTACGGAAATTCCGTATGAAGTCAATAAAGCAAATCTCGTGAAAAAAATTGACGAGTTCCGCTTGGACCGAAAAGTAGAAGGAATTTCCGAGGTCCGGGATGAAACAGACCGAACCGGTCTAAGAATGGTCATTGAATTAAAAAAGGATGCAGATGCAGAAGGCGTTTTAAACTACTTATATAAAAATAGTGATCTTCAAGTTACCTATAATTTTAATATGGTTGCGATTCATAATAAGCGGCCAAAACAAATGGGTCTTCGTGAGCTACTGGATGCCTATATTGAACACCAAAAAGAAGTGGTGACAAGACGGACCGAGTTCGAGCTCAATAAGGCAAAGGAACGTCAGCATATTGTTGAAGGGTTAATGAAGGCTTTATCGATTCTCGATGAAGTGATTGCCACTATCCGTGCATCGAAAGATAAACGGGATGCGAAGGATAACTTAATCGCAAAATTTGCGTTTACTGAACCACAATCAGAAGCCATCGTTTCTTTACAGCTTTATCGTTTGACGAACACCGATATTACAGCACTCCAAAACGAAGCTGAAGAGCTGGCGAAGAAAATCGAAGAGTGGACAGCCATTTTAGCAAGCGAGAAAAAGCTCCTTTCCGTCATCAAAAAAGAGTTAAAAGAAGTGAAAAAACGCTTTGCCGATGAGCGCCGATCAAAAATAGAGGCAGAAATTGAAGAGTTGAAAATTAATTTGGAGGTCATGGTCCCAAGTGAAGATGTCATTGTAACCGTAACGAAACAAGGCTATGTGAAACGGACAAGCCAGCGTTCCTATGCGGCTTCAAACGGGCAGGATCTAGCAATGAAGGATTCCGACCGTTTATTGGCACAGTTGGACATGAACACGAAAGATGTTTTACTCCTCTTCACCAATAAGGGAAATTACTTATTCTGTCCTGTTCATGAGCTTCCGGATATCCGTTGGAAGGACCTTGGACAGCATGTCGCCAATATTATTCCAATTGAGCGCGATGAAGAAATCATCAAAGCGATACCAGTAAAAGATTTTGAAGCAAACGCATATTTAGTCTTTATAACCAAAAATGGTATGGTGAAGAAAACTGAACTGAAAGCGTACAAAGCGCAGCGTTATTCCAAACCGCTGGTCGGCATCAATCTAAAAGAGGACGATCAAGTCATTGATGTCCATTTAACAAATGGTTCGCTGGATGTCTTCTTAATCACCTATCTTGGTTATTCTCTTTGGTTTTCCGAAGAAGAAATTAGTATTGTCGGGGCACGCGCTGCGGGTGTAAAAGGGATTAACCTAAAAGACGATGACTTTGTTGTTGGCGGAAAGGTGATCGCTCCAGATAGTAATAAATCTATCGTCATTTCGACACAGCGTGGGTCTGTTAAGAAGATGAAATTGAAGGAATTTGAAAAAGTAACGAGGGCGAAGCGAGGGCTTGTCATCCTTAGGGAGCTAAAATCAAATCCACACCGAGTCATTGGCTTTGTGATGACGCATGAACATGACAAGATTTATGTTCAAACAGAAAAAGGACACACAGAAAGTATTGTCGCAGAAAATATTCGTTCTAGTGACCGGTATTCAAATGGATCGTTTATCCTTGATGAAGGCGAAAATGGTAAAGTCAACTCTATTTGGAAGGTAGTTGCACCTGAAAACACTGGGGAATAATGTATATATTAAAAGAGACGGCTAAAGAATGTTTAGCCGTCTCTTTTTTTATTTACCAGTAATTTAAAGTTTTCCTTGCAATATTAGGTGACAAAAAAATATCATAAAACTTCATTGCATTCTAATTAAATTCTAATTTGACGCAAAAATCACGACAGAATATACTTAGGTTTACAAATAGATAAGTTACCTAACTATTAGTATCCTAAATGAATATGAGGTGAAAAAAAATGGCGGACATGGAAAGCGCCACTGCTCAAAAGCTTTTAAAAGCGTTTATGCAATTCAGAAGTACCGGGTGGCACGAACGGAAAATTGCTGGTTACAACCCAAGTGAATTTAAGGTCTTAGCGGCCATTTACCGTGAAGGACACAACAAAAAGGCGGATATGAAAGTTTCGGAAATTAGTCAGAAATTACACGTTACACCGCCAACCATCACACAAATCATTAATACACTTGAAAAGGATGGATTGGTAGAACGGAAGATTGATCCAGATGACAGACGAGCCGTTAAAATTAATCTTACATCAAATGGTGAAAGGGCTGTAATCGAGGCAAGGAGAGCCTTTTTTGAATCCTTTAGTGGGTTAATTGATCATTTAGGGGAGGAAGATATCGAAAAGTTAGCGGAATTACTTTCCAAAGTGATGGATTACTTTAATCATCATCTAAACCGTTAATGAAATGGAGTGAACAACTTGATCAAATTAAGTAAATTTTTAAAACCATTTGGACTATCTGTATTGGCAGTCCTCGTTTTAATCCTATTGCAATCATTATCCGAACTTTATTTGCCGACCTTAATGTCAGATATTGTGGATAAGGGTGTGGTCGCCGGGGATACCCATTATATTTGGAAAATAGGCGCATTCATGCTGCTTGTAGCAGCAGGTGGAATGGTTTGCTCCGTCACGGCAAGCTTTTTCTCAGCAAAAGTGGCCTCCGGTTTTGGAAAGTTACTTCGCAGAAAATTATTTGCACATGTAGGGGATTTTTCGCTTCATGAGTTTGATAAAATTGGCACTGCCTCACTGATTACCAGAACGACCAATGATATTACTCAGGTTCAACAAGTTTTAGTCATGATGCTCAGAATGATGGTAATGGCCCCAATGATGTGTATTGGCGGACTAATCATGGCATTATCTAAAGATGCAAAATTAACCTTAGTCCTAGCTGTTTCATTACCTATTTTAATACTTGCTATAGTGATTATCGCAAAGAGCGGAATTCCGCTTTTTAAAGCCATGCAGGTAAAATTAGATACGCTGAATCGCGTCCTTCGCGAAAATCTAACAGGAATTCGAGTCATTCGTTCTTTTAATAAGATAGAGCATGAAAAGAAACGCTTTGATACGGCAAACCTTGATTTAACGAATACGGCTATCAAAGTAAATAAAATCATGGCGGCTATGATGCCAATCATGATGGTGGTCCTTAATCTTACATCCGTTGCAATTGTATGGTTTGGAGGGATTCGCATTAGCAATGGTCATATGGAAGTCGGAGATATGATGGCCTTTATTCAATATGCAATGCAAATCATGTTTTCATTTATCATGCTGTCAATGATGTTTGTTATGGTCCCACGTGCATCTGTCTCCGCCGCTAGAATAAATGAAGTCCTCGAAACAGTCGCAGATATAAAGGATCCAACGGAAGCCGCGACAACCGATGGCAAAAAAGGACTTGTAGAATTCGAAAATGTTTCCTTTAGTTACCCTGGAGCTGAAATGCCGGCTATTACCAATATCTCTTTTTCAATGAGACCAGGTGAAGTGACTGCCATTATTGGTGGAACGGGGTCGGGAAAATCAACGCTTATTAACTTAATTCCCCGTTTTTACGATGTTGAAAGCGGAAGAGTCCTTGTTGACGGTGTAGATGTTCGCAAAATGAAACAAGAAGAGTTAAGAGAAAAAATTGGCTTTGTTCCGCAAATGGCTGTTCTTTTTACTGGAAGCATTGCTGAAAATATTCGTTTTGGTAAAGAAACGGCGACAGATGAAGAAGTACAGAACGCAGCAAAAATTGCCCAAGCGACAGAATTTATTTCAAACATGCCAGATGGATATAATTCAATGATCGCCCAGGGGGGAACAAATGTTTCCGGAGGGCAAAAACAGCGTTTATCTATCGCAAGAGCACTTGTTAGAAAACCAGAAATCTATATTTTCGATGATAGTTTCTCCGCTTTGGATTTTAAAACAGATGCCAAGCTTCGTGCTGCATTAAAAGCAGAAACCGTTGATTCGACTGTACTAATTGTTGCACAACGGGTAAGTACCATTATTGATGCTGACCAGATCATTGTTTTAGATGATGGGGAAATTGCCGGAATCGGAAAACACCGTGAACTTTTGGAAACAAATGAGATTTATCGTGAGATTGTAATGTCGCAGCTTTCTGAGGAGGAAATCGCATGAGCAAAGAGACCCAATCCCAAAAACATGGTGGACCGGTCGGTGGTGGATTCGGCTTTCGCGGCGGGATGATGCCTGTCCAAAAAGCAAAAGATTTTAAAGGAACTTTAAAAAGACTAATCAGCTACTTAAAACCACATAAAATCCAGCTCTTAGCTATGCTCATAACCGCTATCATTAGTACGATATTTTCAATTGTCAGTCCAAAGATTATGGGAAAAGCAACCACAAGACTTTTTGAAGGATTGATGATGAAGTTTAGAGGGGTTCCCGGAGCCAAAATTGATTTTGACTATATTGGAAATATAATCCTGCTTTTAATCGGATTATATATTTTGAGTGCGATTTTCGCCTATATCCAGCAATATATCATGGCCGGTGTCGCTCAAAAAACGGTATACCATCTACGTAAAGAGGTGGAGGAAAAACTCAATCGGCTACCATTAAAATACTTTGATGCCAGGACACACGGGGAAATTCTAAGCCGCGCCGTAAATGATGTCGATAATATAAGCACGACCTTACAGCAAAGCTTAACACAACTCATTACATCTGTTGTTACTATAATTGGTATCATCGTCATGATGCTTTCAATTAGTCCATTAATGACACTCATTGTTGCCGTGACCTTACCGGTCAGCTTTGCGGCTACTGCAGGTATAGCAAAAAAATCACAAAAGTTTTTTAAAGGACAGCAAAAAGCACTTGGAGAACTTAACGGGCATGTGGAAGAAATGTATACTGGTCACAAGGTCGTAAAAGTGTTTGGACGTGAGAAAAAATCAATTGAGAAATTCGATGAAATCAATGAAACCCTTTATCAAACAGGATGGAAGGCTCAATTCGTTTCCGGTATGATTATGCCGCTTATGTCCTTTGTTAGTAATATTGGCTATGTCTTTGTTTCTGTTGCCGGCGGTATATTGGTAACGAAAAAAGCGATTGAAATTGGGGATATTCAAGCGTTTATTCAATATGCAAGACAATTTTCTCAGCCGATTACGCAAACCGCTATGATCGCGAACGTGATTCAATCTACGATTGCCAGTGCGGAACGTGTTTTTGAAATCTTAGATGAAATCGAAGAGGTTCCAGAAGCGGTTGAAGCCAAAGTGATTCATTCACCAAATGGTAAAGTGGTCTTTGACCATGTAGCCTTTGGATATAATGAAAATGAGCCATTAATTGAGGATATGAATATTGAGGTTAAGCCAGGTCAGACTGTCGCCATTGTTGGTCCAACAGGTGCCGGTAAAACTACTTTAATTAACTTATTGATGAGGTTTTATGAGATCAATTCCGGTCGGATTTTAATTGATGGGGTTGATATTCGTGATTTAAAACGGGACCATTTAAGAAATTTGTTTGGCATGGTTCTACAGGATACATGGCTATTTAATAGCACGATTCGCGAAAATATTGCCTATGGGAAGGAGGGGGCAGCAGAATCGGAAATCATTACTGCATCTGAAGCAGCATACGCCGATCATTTTATCCGTACACTGCCAGAGGGCTATAATACCATTTTAAATGAAGAAGCTTCTAATATATCCCAAGGGCAAAAGCAATTATTAACGATTGCACGGGCGATTTTGGCAGATCCAGCGATTCTCATCCTTGATGAAGCGACGAGTTCCGTTGATACGCGTACTGAGGTACAGATTCAAAAGGCAATGAATCGTTTGATGAAAGGGAGGACCAGCTTTATTATTGCTCATCGACTTTCAACCATTCGTGATGCTGATCTGATTTTAGTTATGAACCATGGTAAACTGATTGAAAAAGGAAATCATACTGAACTGCTTGAAAAAGGCGGGTTTTATGCAGAACTTTATAATAGTCAGTTTGCCGGCGGGAATGCGGTGGCAGGGTGATAAATCTTCCAGAGCGCTTAGTTGATCTAGGCGCTTTGTTGTAACTTTAAGTTAGTATAAATTTGTTGATAAAATCATTTTTTGTGTCGATATAGTCTTAAAATGTGTTGATATATACTTAAAATGTGTTGATATCCTATAATTTTGTGTTGATAAATTCAAAAAGTGTGTCGATATCCTATAATTTTGTGTTGATATTTTATAGACAAGGCATAGATTTACCCAAAAAGGGCAAAGGAATGGAGCAAAAGGGGGAAGATAATGAAATTTCATTCAAAATAGGGGCGTTTTTAGGTCCAATTAGATAGAAGAGGGGGTTCTTAAAAATGTATCAGGACCAAACCAATCAAAACTTGAGATTCAGCAAATCAATTTGATAAAAAGAACCAGGAATCCATTATTAAGCCCAGATTATCCACAGATCGCCTGGAAATTACGTATGGAAAATGGGATTTATATTAATTTCACCAGTAACAATAAAATTTTTGCGAAATTATTAGCTAAATAATTAGTATAAAAATAAACGGTAAATTTATAAAATTTCTTCTTCGTCTCATTTTCTTAAGTATACTTAGCAATTGAGACAAGGCTTATTTTTTCAACATTTATTAACCGTAATTATATTATGTAAACTAAAAAATAAAAAAACTGTTACCAAATTAGTAACAGCCCCATAATCCTAATCCTTTGGCATATCCATCTTATCAACGGCACTTTTTAAATCCTCATTACGAATATGGGTATAGATCATGGTCGTTTGTATCGATGAATGACCCAATTGTCTGCGTAATTTCGGCACATCATTGATTTCTGAATGGTATCTTGTTGCAAACGAATGCCGTAATTTATGTACAGATAATGATGGTTTTCCAAATGCTGCAGCATATTTTTCAACCAGTTTTTCAACAGACCTGGCTGTCAGTCTTCTAGATTTGCCTTTAGGACCCATTGGTGCAGAGATAAATAAAGCCTTATTGGTTTTATCCACCTGATATTTTTCCGTCCTGACAGCGAGATATTCCTGCAAATCCGCCATCGCCACCTGGCTGAAAAAAACAAATTGTTCCTTATTACCTTTACGAATCACACGCGCACAATACTTGCTAAAATCAATATCATCAAGGTCCAAACCAACCAGCTCGGAAAGGCGGAGCCCGGAACCTAGAATTAATGAAATAATTGCGGTATCACGCTGCTGATTCATTTTATAAAAGTTGTAGATTTTCTTATTATCTTTGTTTAATTCACCAAAATTATGGGCAACAAACAGCCGAAATTGTTCATATTCATCGCCAAGCAAAATTTTGCCTTCCATTTTATTAGCGCGCGTTTCCATTGTTTCTTTGATCTCATTAAATTCGATTTTTGCCATTACATTTCGATTGATATAGGCTTGTAAATCGGGTGTTTCAGCAATGTTTTGAAGATAATTGAACAGTGATTTTAACGCCGATAACTTACGGTTAACCGTTAATTCTTTATTATTTAACTCATAATGAAGAAAATTTAAAAAACCTTCAACTTCCAATACTGTCAATCGCTCAAGCCGTTCTAACGGAATTTCCTTGATGCTGTCGGTCCAAAGCTGCTCACTAATTATCCAATTAAAGAAAATCTTATAGTCATGACAGTAATTGAACAAAGATGCAGTCGAAAGTTTCCTAAGTTTATGATTGATATATTCTTCAACATACCAAGGGAGCTCATTCAGCAAGGCCTGCAGTTTTTGAAAATTTTGTTGTTTTGCCGGATTTACCATAAAAACACCTCACTTCTATATTTTACCTTAAATACATTAGTTCGTCAAATTTATATTTTACGTAATAATGTAGTCTCAATAATATTTAGCTCAAAAATTCCTTCTCAGATGTTGACGAGCGACACAAAAGTCCTTAAAATTCTGGACTTTTGTGTCATTTTTTTATTATTAATTTAAGACAAATTTAGAAAAATTGCTTTAACTAAAGCTCCTTAGCACTTGCCTTCCCTCATACGCTTCTTTTTGGGTGTAAAATGGTCTAAGTTTTTTTCTTTTCCTGTTAAGCTTTAGGTTTGAATTTATACAAGGAGTGTTTTCAATTTTATGATTCATTTCAGTAAGTTCAGTTTTAGCTTCTTTGAAAAAATAGTATTCGTTACCATTTTTATGAATAATAAGCTTTGGCATATATTTTAGGCTATAAATGGATTTAATTGTTTCGTTCTTTTTTGAATTATCACTCCAATGCAGACCATATTCTAAACAACGGTAAAATTCTGCAATAATTAATTCTTTAATTAAATGGCCTGTAACCCATAAATATGTATTTCTCGAGTAAGAAAAACTATCGGGCAAAACAACTTGTTTTTGTTGCAACTCTTGCAGCCAATTCCTTATTTTATAAGAATAGACTGGATATCCGTATTCCTGGCATCTTTCTTTAAAAAATGGAGCTGTCCCCCAATTGTCAACATATTCGGGCCTTTTGAAGCCCTGAAGTCTTGCTCGCCAATAAATATAGGCAATTGCAAAAGGACAGTATTCGTCTTTATTTATTTTATTACTATATCTTGTTAATTCTTTAATACAACCAATATGTTTCTTTAAAATAGTTTTTCGAAGGTGACGTGCTATACTGTTCATTACTTTATCTGCTTGTTTATATGAATACTGAATGTCTCTTTCCTCAAAATATTCCTGATATTGTTTTTTTTGTACTTTAATAGTTGAACTTATTAGTTCTTTCTCTTACTAATCTTCGGTTTAAAAACTCATGGTTTGGACCTATTTTAATGCCACAGTTTTTTACATCTAAACAATTTAAAATAAAAGCAATGTCATATTTAAAATCAACATTCTCATAGTCCAATGCTAAAGAATATTCTTCAAATATTTGACTTTTTTGTAGTTTAGAAATCTCTGATGGTGTTAAATTGATCCATCTTTTTACATCTGGATCAATGGTCCCGATACTGCTATTGTTACAAAAAATACTAATTTCAGTTGGGAAATTTGGTGGTCTTAAATCAGCTTTAGGTACTTGTTGTGCCCTTTGTATCCATACTTCTGCTGCTGTATTAGGACTTTCAGCAATCATCATGAAATCAGCATTATTGTTTTCAGTCTTCAAATACGTGGGTGCTGTTTACTTACTTTATATGGGTGTTAAAGCATTATGGTCTTTGAAGAAAAAGGATGAAACAGCAGCAAGTGTTGAAGTGAACACAAAAAAACAGCTTAAAAGCACATCTTGTTTTAAACAAGGGTTCCTAACCAATATGCTAAACCCCAAACAAGCTGTCTTTTTCTTAACCTTTTTGCCTCAGTTCGTGGAATCTGGAAGTAATACATTTTTTCCGTTTCTAATATTGGGTATCACTTATATTGTATTGACTGCCGTGTGGTTTTTACTTTATGTCTCCTTAATTAACCGTATTAGTGCTTTTATGAAAAGACCTAAAACGAAAAAAATTATTGAAGGAATCACAGGTACTATACTGATAGTGTTTGGTATAAAACTAGCCCTAGAAAAAGTTCATAACTAGGTTATGTCTGTTTTTAAGACCCTTGATTGCAAGGGTCTTTTTTTGCCCGATAATTTATTTTCCTTGTTAAACTAAACTGACCGTTAGCTCAACAAAAAAATGACCGCCTCAGCGATCATCATCCTCACAAAAACCCCCGTTAGTTGACTCTAATTTAGTAGCTCGAATAGGTTTATTTTATTTCTTTCCCCATAGCTAAATCCTGGCATTTTAGCTGCTTTACGCAGTATCATTCCATTCATTTTATTATATATAAAAAAATCTTTATCCTTCAAATTTGCATAGAAGGTATACGCCATTTGTGTTTCTTCATCCCAACTGTTCCATAAACTTGGACTTAATACCATATTTTCAGAATACAACGGTAAAATAAGAGATATATAAAACTTCACTTTATCTATGGGTGAACTTTGTAATTGATTAAATAAGTCTAAGTAAATTTCTTTTTCGCTGTCTAAGCAACTTAATAAGATGTAAGAATGGCCTTTCTCTGGAATTGCAGTAATAGCAAGGCGATGGATAAACCCTTTAACCTTATTTTTAATTTTCTTTCCATTCAAATCATAGTCAGGAGCAATGTATGCATAATTTGCGAAATTAATTTGCTCTGGTATTTTAATAATACAGGTTGTTATACCAGTATGCTCTCCAGCAAGGATTTCTTTATCGAAATGTTCTTTTATAGAATCAAATTCTTTCATATTTAATTGTAAACTTCTGTACCAGGAAACCATATCAGACCTGCTAAATACTGTTGGATGCTTTGCAAATTGAGTTCTGAAAATATCCATTGACATCCAAACTTTATAATATTCAAAGATAAAAGCCTTATAAGCATATACAAATTTCATTATCTCACTTGTTTCATCAAAATCAGGTGCTCCCTTTTCAATTGCAGCAAAAGCAATATTATCATGTAAATCACAAAAGCAAGTTTCAGTTGTTGCAGCATTTGCACTTGTTCTACTCATTTCGATAATAAGTTCTTGTTTCCCATTGTTAAGTGGAACTATTAAAGGACTTCTTTTAGTGTCCATTAAGTATACATGTCTTTCATCGCCTGCTAATAAAGAAATAATTTTATTATTTTGCAAAGCATGAGCTCCCTTAATTCTCCCTTTACAATTTTGTTGATCTGGATGCATACAAAGCTTTTTCATTGATTTTCTCATCATTTCACCAATTAATACTTCAGGTGGTTTCTTAGTTTCTATGGGGGGATTAAAGTCTTTATTGTGGCAACAGTTTATAAAGACTTCACCACTTCCACAAGGACAACTTTCCTTTTTGCTAATCTTGATACGTTTTAATAAATTCAATTTATTGGCTCCTTATATATAGTAGTTTTCTTTTCTAATTTTGAGATCGGAGTAAGTGTCTAACTGCAACAATCGTGTCAAAATTCTTTTGCCCATTCGAAATTGCACCACCAATAGCAATTTCTTCCTTACATCCCCTCACTCGTTCAATATAAGCTTCAATGTGTACTGCCTAAATACATTCCCCTGTTTTCGTACGAATGGCAGCTCCAACATGATGTTTATCGTCTTAATAAAGCATTGTTGTTTTCTTTGTTGCTATTTCTACTAATTCAATATATTGTTTAGTTTTATTAAATCTCTTTATAATGACTCCTCTTAAATTAGTTGAATTTATGTATATATAGTTATCTTCATTTATTATACAGAGACAAAGAAAAAGATGGATAAAAATCAAAAATTTCCTACCCCTTTTTGAATTGTCTAATTCAACTAACCTGCCAGTTAGCACAAAAAGAAAAGCTACCAAATATGGCAGCTCGATCTTGAACTATTGTTGGCAATAGGTAAGCGTTTGATGTAATCTCCGGCTTTTCCCCTGCTCCGCACGGAACGTGATAGTTTCCCATCATTCCGCGTTCCATCTAACT
>NZ_JAVDUQ010000030.1:0-72823 GCF_031456445.1 Neobacillus niacini
TATGAATTTTTGCCCTTTTTTAGCCAAAATAAATCCCTCCTGTGTTAGCCAGTATGGTTTTTTTTCATACTGGCTACACAGGAGGGATAATATCATGTTTTTCGCCCGGTTTTTTTAGCCGATAGGAAGCTTCGGAGCATAAGCATCGCAGTCGAAAAGCTGTGCTTTTCGACGAACTACGCCTCATGAACCGCCCTTAGGGGCTTGCCAGTCAGCGAGTTTTCTTTATCTTTATTTATCCTTTAACATGATAATTTCTTCCTCGGCTTTTGCAATTTTGACAAGATGCGAATCCAGCCGACGGTTAAGATAATGAATTTCTTCCGTGTTATTTTGTTTTTTCTCCACTTTTTCTAATACCGTACCTTGTAACTCTTCAATGCGCTGAAGCGAGTCTTTTATATCTGAAAGGTCGATTTGGTTTACCGCTACCCTATGTTCAATACTGTCAACCTTTTCCAATCTCGAAAGTCTCTGCTCAATATTTTCTAACGTTGTATTAAATGTATGGATTAATGTTTTGATATCATTCATGTTTTCCGTTAACTTCTCAAGCTTTTGCTCCATAGTCAAAAACTCCTTTTTTTTAAGGTAATCCTATTTTATCATCGTTTTTATAATTAATATGTTACAAAATCAGGAACAATCAATAAGGTTAAATTCTCCATACTCTTAATACATATCCCCCGCATCCACATTGATCAATAAATTTTATTTTCACTTTATTGGAGTACACCTTTTCTAATAGAGGCTGCAAATAATCAACGGGATTCCCAAACGTTTCTGATGTAACAAGATTAACAAAACAGCCCTCCTTTGTATCCTCCACTGCCTGCAGGGCATCTTTTAGGATCAAGTCAATATCCTGCTCATATTCATCATGCTCAAGGTCCTTCGTCCAATCCTTATCCATTTTCAAAACCTCCATCGAATAAAAAGTTGATAGCTAAGTTTAATTAAAGCAGTTATGGTAAACAGAGTTGTTGCATTATTTCACATATTTGAACATTTTAAAGCGAAAAATTGAACATTTTTTTAAAAATACTTCCATTTAACAAATTCCGTGCCTAATATCACAGGCAATAATCAAAAGAAATAATATTCTTTCATTAGAGGTCAAGTAAATTTTGGTTCATTTATAATGGTTATTACACTAAGAAAAGGTTGGTGCATAAATATGTTCATAACAATTGATGAAAAAGCTACCGCTTGGTTTACAAAGGAATTTGAGATGAATAAACCATTCAATATTCGGATGTTTCCTCAATATGCCGGTTTCGGTGAGAAAAATAAAGGATATAGCCTTGCCTTTTCAGCTGAAATGCCGGCAAATATGGGATATTCAAAAGAGATTAATGGGATTACCTTTTTTGTTGAGGGAAATGACGTATGGTTTTTTGAGGATACACAAACCCTTTTATCTGTGGATGACCGTCTTGATGAGCTTCAGGTGACCTATAGAGAACAGGAAAATTCGACTGTAAATTGACCTTACTTTAAGAAAAGCGCAAGCGCCTTGGTCAGCCCCGACAAGCGCTGGAGGCCCAGACGGTGAAGTCGTTCTTTGACTTCATCGGCTGGGCCGAAGCGACCTAGAGGGGCTAGGCGCTGGAGCTGGACAATTCTCAAAGTCGAAATTTTCTTTCATATCTAAATATAAAAGGTATCCATGAAATTTCACGGATACCTTTTTATTATTCACTAGTGAGTGTTTTCATCAAATTTATAACCAACGCCCCAAATGGTGTGAATAAAAGGCTGTTCATCCGTACCAATTTTCTTTCTTAATCGCTTTACATGTACATCCACCGTGCGTTCATCGCCATAATATTGATAGCCCCAAACTTTATCCAATAATTGCTCGCGTGAAAAAACCTGACGAGGATTTTGGAGAAAGAAAAATAATAAATCAAATTCTTTCGGTGTTAAACTGGTAATTCTTTGACCGTTTAAAAATGCTTCCCTTGTTTCTTTACTTATTCTGAAATGCTCTGTTTCTAGATACAGGCTCTCAGGGATGTTGACATCCTGTTTAAACCTTCTGGAGACAGCCTTTATTCTTGCCATTAACGTAAGCGGACTAAAAGGTTTGGTAACATAATCATCTGCACCCATTTCTAATCCCAATACTTGATCCGACTCCGTATCCTTTGCCGTTAAAAGGATGATCGGCACATTGCTTACCTCTCTAATTTTCTTGCAAAGACTGACTCCATCCATTCCCGGGAGCATCCAATCAAGTATGAGTAAATCCCAGTCGCCTCCGCGAAAACGGTCGTACCCTTCCAATCCATTATGTACAAACTCCCCTTGATAGCCTTCCTTCATAAAAAACATCTCGATCATACTGCAAACACTTTCGTTATCTTCTACAACTAAAATTCTCATGGAATCACCCGCCCTTCTTGAAAAAATTCTCTTACTTCCAATTTACTGAAAAAATCATTTGAAGGCTATAGCAATTTTTAATCTATACTATACTATAGAGGGGTGATTAGATGAAACTATTATTTATTATTGTCGGAATCCTTATAGTAATCGGCATTATAGGATTTATTCGCAATATATCCAGCAACAAAAAAGGGATGTCGCAAACTTTAAAACAAAGAGAGGATGAGTCTGAACAATCCTCACCCATCGAAGTAACGATGGAGGAAATCCGCCATGCTGTGAGAAAATTTTCCGATCAATTACCGAAGGGTGTTTACCGGACCATACTTGTTCGTGATGACCATAGTATCGATTATAAACACATTGCCCCAATATTGGGAGGTATTCCCTCAAAAAATTTTTATATGTCAAAGGAAACCTATGATTTATTCGAAGAAAGTGAAAAACATATCCCTCCTGTGATGGATATCGTTCAAAAAGCTGTGGACCAATATGTAAAGGACCATAAAGAATATCCGATGCTAAAGTTCGACGCTGAGCGGCGGGTCAATTATTATCAATTACTCGAGCACCACTATCTTAAAGCTGTTCCGGATATCCAATTTTACATTACGAAACTGGACGGCTTAATTACTCATGTAAAACCAGAAACAAACAGCTCTTCTTAATGATAAGAGGAGTTTTTTCGACCTTTTTCAAGATTCAAAAATTGCATTTTACAGCTTTATTGAGATAATAGCTATAGAAGACAATATTTAAGGTTAAAGTTGAAGGAGTTATAAAATGTTCACACGCAAGAAAAAATCACAGCGTTTAGCAACCATTTCACTTCTCATAATGGCCGTTGGTTTTGTTGCAACCATTCCATTACAATCCTCCATTTGGGGCACCCTGCTCCAAGGCGGTTTCGAAGCGGGATTGGTGGGTGGTCTTGCCGACTGGTTTGCAGTTACTGCCCTTTTTCGGCACCCATTAGGAATTCCAATTCCACATACAGCCATACTGCCGAAAAACAGGGAAAGAATTATCGCCGCGATTATCTCAATGCTTGAAAATGACTGGCTAACAAAGGAAAGTATTCGTAAAAAAGTAGCAGTCATCCCATTCATGGAAAAACTAATAGGCATTGCCGAAAGAGAACTGGAAACAGATTCAGCTCGTAAAAATATCATCAATGGGATTCATTATTTAATTGATAAAGTGAATGTCGAAAAAATAGCTCCTCTGGTTGAAATGGAACTTAAGTTATTGATTAACCGTCTGGATATGAGAGTCTATCTTCCCGTCATTATCGATGAAATAACGAAACGAAAATATGATGAAAAAGCTCTTGATTATATTTTAAATGAAGTGGATGAATGGGCCAGGAAAGATACCACCAAAGACCGATTGGGAAGAATGGCTGCCCAGGCAATCGAAAATTTTAAAGCAGACGGATTTATGCAATTTGCTTTAAAGTCCTTCAGCAATCTGGTTAATGAAGAAAAGTTGGGTAATATCATTCAAAACCTTATTCAAAAAGGAATAAATAGTTTTCGAGATCCTTATAATCAAAATCGAGTCACACTTCTGATATCTTTAAACGATAAACTGCAAAATATGAAAAGTGATGAAGCTTTGATTACTGAACTAAATAATGTAAAGGAAAAACTAGTAACGGGATGGGAACCGGAAGAGAAGATTATTTCCTTTCTTCAACAATTTAAACAAAAAGCAATCGATTTTATTCAAGACCCTGCCTTTTTTGAAGGACATCTCCAGCCCTTTATAAACAATTCGATAAATGATTTTAAATCAGATGATGAAAAAATTGAACTGGCAGAGAACTGGATAAAGAAACAAATTTCCATCTTTGTTGAAAAAAATCATTCAAAAATTGGAAAACTGGTCGAAGAAAACCTTGAAAAATTAGATGATAAGACACTGATTCACATGATTGAAACGAATGTGGGAAAAGATCTGCAATGGATTCGCGTAAATGGAGCGGTTTGCGGATTTTTAATTGGTCTGGTTTTAGTCGCCCTAAGATTATTATTTTAGTTTAAAAAGCTGCCTTTATTAAAAAAGGCGGCTTTTTATTTGCTCCTATAAACTGCTTATAAAAAAATCAACTTTGTCCATGACAAAAGTCAGTTCTTTTTCAAATTTCCAAGTCATATTTACTACTGTAGTCATAAATTTTAAGTGAAAAAGGAGGATGAAGAATGGGGATTAAGTTTATCAAAATCTCTGTCGTGTATTTTGTTATTGGGGTCTTAATTGGTATGTACATGTCCATGACGGAAAAGTTCACCTTCTCATCTGTTCACGTCCACATTAATTTACTAGGCTGGATGTCAATGGCATTAGCAGGTCTTATTTATGTAGCTTTTCCTGCCGCAGGAGAAACGACATTGGCAAAGGTCCACTTTTGGCTTCATAATATCAGTCTGCCGATTATGATGATCGGCCTAGCCTTTTTGGTTTCGGGGACAGCGGCAGCCAGTCCTGCAGTTGCAACAGGGGGCACGTTAATGGTTTTAGGGATTATCCTATTTGCCATCAATATTTTAAAAAATTTAAAAAAGTAATATTGAACTAATTTTATTTCCTATATAAAGATAGAAAAAGGCTGCCGTTGTTTTATTAGGCAGCCTTCTTTTACACGTTATTTTTCAACTGTAAATTTTTGATTTGGCATGGTATGCATATCTCTTGCCGTAACATGAGCGGTAACAAAATATTGGCCATTTTCCTTGAAGGTTTTCGTAATAGAGTAGACCCCTTTCCCTTCATTTTTGGCCTTAAGCATGTCGTGCTTGTCCTGACCGGACTTCCAAAATTCAAATTTCACTTCATCCGCATCTGATACCTTTTCTTTTCCTTGTGTGACAATGGCTTCTATTTTTGCTTTTTCATTTACTTGTATATTTTCCGGAACTAACTTAATGGCTACCTTTACCTCTTGCGGCATATCACTACTGTTAGTCGCATTGGACCCGCTTTGATTCGAACAACCAGCGAGAAGCCCTAACAATACCGCTAATCCAATCATTATTTTTTTCATGATAATCTCCCTTTTAAAAACATTTTTCCTAACTTCCTAAAAGCTTACCACTAATTTGGTATGAAACAAAACGATTTATCTCACTTCAAATTGAACCTATCCCTAATTCAAGCTGTTTCGATAAACATAAGGATCATTTGGTTTCGGAATGGTTTTGTAGCTAGTTACTTTTAAAACAGGAATTTTCATTTTCATTGGTTGATAAAAAAACGTATCCATGGTTCCTGTTACCTGGTACCATTGGTCATTTGGAATGTGTATGTTTTTAGGGAATTGAATCATCATTCCGAAAGCCCCGGAGTCTGCTACACAGTGAATGATCCCAAATCGAAGTAAGAAAAGTTGATTGGATTGTAATCCAGGACCATTGTACGAAAATCCTTTCAATGTAATCGTTTTTCCTGCAAAAGTCCCTGGAAAATTATAAATAACTTCCAATCCTACTAAAAAGTCTTTATCTGTTAAAGTAATATTATTTTTTCCAACATAGGATTTAGACTCCTTGTGAACTAAATCTTGAAAGTCGCCTTGATTCATGAATTTACTCATATCAGGATTTAGAACTTGATGAGTCCCGTACTTGTCGTTTCCGTCCTCTAATGCAGGAAATGAAAATCCCTTTGCATCCACTAATTGAGAGTCAAGAGTAGCAACGGGCAAAACAACACCTGAGATAGCAGGTATTAATACAAAAGTGTAGCCCAAGATTTTTTTAAATTTTTTCTTATTGAACTTTTTCTCCGTGCCCTCTCCATGTTCATGATGGTGATGATGGTCATGTTCATGATGACAATCACAATTATGTTGATGTTCCGTCTCATTCTTCTTACTTGCAATATACCAACGAATTCCTTCCGCAATGGTCAAGAAAAATAAAACGTAGATCATACTATATGAAAGGAATGAATATTTTTGGTTTATATATTTTGAGATGTTTCCCGTTGAGTGCAACATAAAAAATAAGTTAGTGAAAAGCAGTAAAATCACAATTCGATACATTTATCCCACATCCTTTACAAAAGAAGTGACCCGACGAATACCAATCCCGAAATTAAAGAAATGAGAAGCATAACAAATTTCGGTTTGAAGGAACCAAACATCATGAGCAGATTCTTAATATCCACCATGGCCCCAAATACTAAAAAGGCGACAATTGAACTTTGAGCAAAACTATTTCGAAAAGAGGACGCTACAAATGCATCCGCTTCTGAACAAATCGATAATATAAACGCTAAAGCCATCATAATCAATGAAGCGGTAATTTTCGTATTTCCCAAAGTAACAAGAATCTTTGTTGGAATAAATACTTGCATTGCTGAGGCAATTAAAGCACCCATGACTAGAAATTTTCCAACACTTAAAAATTCATCAATTGTATGGGTGATGACACTAATCAGTTTTTGTTTCGTATTTTGATGTGAATGGTCATGTATATGTTCGATATAATTCAATTTTAAAGGGGTTTCCTTATAGAAAAAAGATAGAATAATACCGACTAAAATAGAAACGCCAATTGCCAAACCTGCCCTGTACCAGACCATCGTCCAGCTGTCACCGAATGCAATAAATGTTGCAAAGAGAACGATTGGATTAATGATCGGGGCGGAAAGCATGAATGAAATAGCGGAATACGGCGCCAAACCTTTTTTTATTAAGCGGGCAGTAATTGGAACAATTCCGCATTCACAACCAGGAAATAATGCTCCAATTAAACTTGCAGTAATAACAGATAAAAATCTATTTTTAGGCATGATTCGAATAATCGTATTTTCGGAAACGAAAACTTCAATCAATGCAGAAACTAAAGCTCCAATGATAATAAAAGGGATTGCTTCAATTACTATACTGATAAAAATCGTATTTAATTGCAATAATCGATCCATGGAATTCCTCCTCTGGCGAAAAACAGCTAGCAGAAATAGGATAGTAAAAAACAATCACTAGCATAGCAAATAACATTTAGAATTAGATTAAAAAACAATTAATAAATAAAAACTCATTGAGCTTTCTACCTGTGTGAACTCATGCAAACTACTATACTATCATTCATAAATATCGTCCAACGAAAAAAACTGGAATCACAAAAAAATGCAGCCAAATAGTAGGTGGCTGCAAACTTTCTATGGTTGATATGGAACAAGCCCAGCATGTCTTAACTTGGTTTTCTCAACATCTGATTTACTGTAATCATAATTGTAAATTGCCCCTTCCCAGTCCCCATAAATTGGATTATGAAAAACAATCAACTTTTTACCAAATTCAGCGCGGAGCTGGTCTACCGCTTGGAGCCTTTCAGGAACGGATAAATCATTAAAAATAAATAAATCAGTCTAATTTAAATAAAAATAGGATCCATTTCTGGATCCATTTTTCATCTAGCTAGCTTGATTGTTACTCTTCTTTTGAGCATCAGTTCTTTTATGAAATCCTTTTAAATAGTAGGTGGCAATCAGAATTCCAATAAAGATAGGTCCCACGATTACCGCAATCCTTTGATCTGGATTGACCGCCATAATTCCAACCACAAACACTAGAAAAGCGAGTGAAACATAAGACGATAGCGGGTATAACGGCAGCTTATATTTCAACTGCTTCTGTTCCTCAGGTTTCATATGTTTGCGATGACGAAGCTGGGATAACAGAATAACTGCCCATGTCCAAATAGCAGAGAAGGTTGCAATACTTGTTACCCATGTAAATACCTGTGCCGGTACAACATAGTTTAAGAATACCCCTAATAATAAAACAACAGCTGATGCAATAATAGCAAAACCAGGGACACCTGTTTTCGTAACTTTTCCAAACTTCTCTGGAGCCTCACCATGCTTCGCAAGGTCAAACAACATTCTTGCTGTACTAAAGATTCCACTATTACAAGAAGAAAGAGCTGCAGTAAGGACAACAAAGTTAATAATTCCTGCTGCACCTTTAATTCCGATTTGTTCGAAAGTTAATACGAATGGGCTTCCCTTCGTTCCAATTTCTTGCCAAGGATAAATGGACATAATAACAAAGAGCGCACCAACATAGAAAATTAGAATACGCCAGAAAACAGAATCAATCGCCTTTGCAATCGTCTTTTCCGGGTTCTTAACCTCTCCTGCTGTAACCCCAATCATTTCAATTCCCAGGTAAGCAAACATGACCATTTGCAATGACATTAAGATTCCTTTTATACCATGTGGGAAAAATCCGCCATGATTCCATAAATTGTGTATTCCTGTGGCAACTCCACCATTACCTAATCCAAAGAAAATCATTCCTAAGCCAACAACAATCATTAAGCAAATAGTGACAATTTTAATAAGTGCAAACCAAAATTCCAGTTCACCATATGCTTTTACGGCAAGGAAATTAACAGTTGCCATGATGACTAGCGCTGCCAATGCCCATATCCAACCCGGAGTCCCCGGAAACCAATATTTCATATAAACTCCGACAGCGGTAATTTCTGCCATACAGGTTACAACCCATAAGAACCAATAATTCCAGCCGGTAATGTATCCTGCGAGCGGTCCCAAGTAATCTCGTGCATATTTACTAAATGACCCTGCTACAGGTTTTTGAATAGCCATTTCCCCTAGAGCACGCATGATAAAAAACATGATTAATCCACTAAAACCATATCCAAGAATAATTCCTGGCCCAGCCATTTTTATAGCTGTTGCAGAACCCAGGAATAATCCAACCCCGATTGCAGCGCCTAGCGACATTAAATTAATATGTCTTTCTTCCAAACCACGATGAAGGTCTTTTTCTTGAGGTTTTTTACTCATAAGTTCATCTCCTCTTTTTAATTAAGATAAGAAATTATAAAATTTTCGACTTCGAGAATTGTCTAGCTCCAGCGCCTAGCCCCTCGAGGGAAAAAATGAACTGCTTTTTTCCTAGGTTGCTTCGCGGCTGACCAAGGCGCTTGCGCTTTTCTTATAATTTCCAAAAGCGACTAATATTAATGATTGATTTCAATACTTTTCACAGAGGTATACTTTATTGATATAGTAAAAATATTATATAATTTCTATACACCGAAAGATACAATCGTCCTACTAAAAATGAAATCACCCCTATTCTATTGGTGTTACCGCTTACAATTTACAATTATACAAATATTTTTTATTTTTGCAAATACCTATAATTATTTTAACATTGCTACTATTTATTTCTTTTGTGCAAAAACTAGAATTTTTCGCTGTCATTTTGTATATTTAAACAAAATACACCAAATTTTGATTGAATTGTTTTCTATTAATGGGGGGAAGACTCTTGAATTCTTTACTTAATGATCCTTTTAGGGCTGACTTTGATAGTTTAGATGAGTTTGCCGATCTAATCAGTCAGGTACTTCAATGCCCAGTTACCATCGAAGATGCCAACCACCGTCTTCTAGCCTACAGCACCCATGACGAAAGAACGGACCCTGCGAGAATTTCTACTATAATCGGCAGAAGAGTTCCGGAAAAGGTAATTAATCAATTATGGAAGGAAGGAACCATCCCCGCTCTGTTAAAAACAGACCAGCCCATTCGTGTAAAAAGCATGGACGATATTGGTCTTAGTGATAGAGTAGCGATATCGATCTGGAAACAAGAAGAAGTATTGGGCTTTATTTGGGCGATTGAAATTGATAAAACACTGACCGACAAAGATTTTGGTCTGCTCAAAAAAGCCGCCGATGCGGTAAAAAATAAATTACTTCAATTGCAGACGAGAAAAAATAAAAAAGGCGAGCATTTTCAAGAATTCTTTTGGAGGTTATTAACGGGTCATTTAACGGTTACAGAAGAAATTATTCAGAATTTCCAAACATTAAAAATTACTCCCTCCCCTTCCTATGCTGTTCTTGTTTTTCAATTTCAGCACAACATTACGCGAAAAGAGGAGCAATCGATTTCCTATCTGTTAAAAACAAGCCAGCACTTAACCATTATGCTTTATACCATTGATTGTAACCAGCTCATACTACTTGTATCCGCCCCAAAAAGTGATCGGCCACTGGCGGAAATAGACCATTTTGCTCAATCATTTGTGTCGAAAATGAATGAACGTTACAACGTCAAGAATATTACTCCAGTTTTCAGCAGTATTTCTGAGGATTATGGAAAGATTGGGAAAGCCTATCAGGAAACAATAAAAGTTTTATCGATTAAAGAAAAATTTCCACTTGAGACAAAAAATATTTTCCATTATCAAAAATTGGGGATTTACCAATTTTTCGATTTGCTCCTAGAGAGAAGAAAAAATGAGGAATATGAAAACCGTTCGTTAAAATTACTTCATGAATATGACCAAAAGCACAACAGCAATCTTGTAGAAACTCTGGAGGTTTTTCTAAATCAAGACACGAATATTCCGGAAGCTGCAAAGGAATTGAATGTTCACGCTAATACTTTAAATTATCGATTGAAGCGGATTACTGAAATTGGTGAAATTAACTTTAAGGACCCTAATCAGAAAATGCTACTATTCCTGGATTTGAAATTAGAAAAATATCATCATTTGTGAAAATCACCAAAAAGGAGAAAAATTTTTCTCCTTTATTCACAAAGAAAATCTTCGGCAAACATTCTATACTAAAACCTGAGCAACAATAACCTAAGTTCTTAAGGGGGATTTATAGAATGTTTATTGGAGTACCTAAGGAAATTAAAAACAATGAAAACCGAGTAGCACTTACACCAGCTGGAGTTGTTTCATTTTTAAATGCAGGTCATACAGTATTCGTTGAAAAAGACGCTGGGATTGGAAGCGGTTTCTCCAATGAAGATTATGCAAAAGCAGGCGCTCAAATTATTGATAGCGCTGACCAAGTTTGGGAAAAAGCTGAAATGATCATGAAAGTTAAAGAGCCTCTTTCAAGTGAATATAAATACTTCCGTCAAGGTTTAATTCTTTTCACTTATTTACACTTAGCTGCTGAGCCACCATTGGCAAAAGCGCTTAAAGATAGCGGCGTAATCGCAATCGCCTATGAAACAGTATCCGTTAATAGAACACTTCCACTTCTTACACCAATGAGTGAAGTTGCAGGACGCATGGCGGCACAAATTGGAGCTCAATTCCTGCAAAAATTCTACGGCGGACAAGGAATCCTTCTAGCAGGTGTACCAGGGGTTAACCGTGGTAAAGTAACCATCATTGGCGGCGGAGCTGTGGGTATTAACGCAGCTAAAATGGCAGTCGGTTTAGGTGCAGATGTAACCATTATCGATTTAAGTGCAGATCGCTTACGTCAATTGGATGATATCTTTGGAAACCAAGTGAAAACATTAATGTCCAATCCATTTAATATTGCTGAGGCCGTTGCTGAGGCTGACCTTTTAATCGGTGCAGTATTAATCCCAGGTGCGAAGGCTCCTAAGCTTGTTACTGAAGAAATGGTAAAAGCCATGAGGCCTGGTTCTGTCATCGTTGATGTTGCGATTGACCAAGGTGGTATTGTTGAAACAAGCGACCATGTAACAACACATGACAACCCTACCTTTGTTAAACATGGCGTAGTTCACTATTCAGTAGCAAACATGCCAGGTGCGGTTCCTAGAACTTCAACCATTGCTTTAACGAATGTTACAGTTCCTTATGCCCTTCAAATTGCTAACAAAGGTGTATTCAAAGCAATCTCTGACAACCATGCCTTAAAGCTTGGAGTAAACGTTGCAAACGGTGAAATTACGTACGAAGCAGTTGCAAAAGATTTAGGCTATGACTATGTAACAGTTGAAAATGCATTAGATAAAGAATTAGCTTCTATTTAATCGAACAATTGGATTATCGTAATCCCCACAAGGTAAATTGCTTGTGGGGATTTTTATGATTTCCTATGGAATGAATATGGCTGCAAGAGAGAACGATAAAAGCAAGATGATTGATGAGGAGTGATCCGATGCAAAGAATTTTGGTTTCTATGATCGTTCTATTTGTCTTTTCACTTTATCCCGTTCCAAACCATATTTTTGCAAATCAAACTGCAGCCAATCTATTAGAATCAGGGCAGCCGATTCGTGGGATTTATGTAAAAGCAGAAAATACTGGAGGTCCTCGGTTTCAAAAATTGCTTTCATTTGTCAACCAATCAGAATTAAATGCAATGGTTATTGATATTAAAGATGATTACGGCAATATGACCTTTCTTCCCCCGAAGGATTCACCCTATTTTACTGTCAGCCGACCTTATATTCAAAACCCGAAAGGATTAATGGACTCATTAAAAGCGAACGGAATTTTTCCCATTGCGAGGATTGTTGTCTTTAAAGACTGTATATTAGCAAACAAGAATCCAAAGCTCACCTATAGAGCAGCCAATGGGATTTGGAAAAACTCGCGGGGGGATTCCTTCACCAATCCATTTTTGAAAGAGGTTTGGGACTATAATATTGGGATAGCTATCATCGCCGCCAATATGGGTTTTCGAGAAATTCAATTTGACTATGTCCGTTTTCCGGAGAAGTTTGAAACCTTTGAAAAACAGCTAAGCTATGAAAAAGGTACCTTTCCTTCCAAGGATGGACGAAATCGAATTGCGGCGGTTTCAAGTTTTGTTAAATATGCTTCAGAAAAGTTAAGACCTTACCATGTTAAAGTATCTGTAGATGTTTTTGGCAACGCCACTGTCATTCCAGAAGCACCTGGTATTGGCCAAAATTTTTCTAAAATTGCTGAAAATGTTGATGTTATTTCTGCAATGATCTATCCAAGTCATTGGACAGGGATTTTTGGAATTAAGAAACCTGATTTACAGCCCTATGAGCTTGTTAAAGAATATGCAAAGGTAGAAAAGGACCGGTTACAAAAGTTAAGTAATCCGCCTGTTTCTAGGCCGTGGCTTCAGGATTTCACCGCTGCATGGCTGGGAAAAGGAAATTACATGGTGTATGGCAAGAAAGAAATTGAAGACCAAATTCGCGGGCTGCACTCCCAGGGAATTCATGAATTCTTGCTCTGGAATGCCAGCAATCAATACACACCAAACGTGGATTATACACCGTACTAATAATAAGAATCCACAGAACGTGAAAAACCAAGGTACCTTTTGAACGGGTACCTTGGTTTTTGTTTACTCCACTATATATATTTCCTGTGTACTCCCTTACCATCATAGGTGAATAACATTTTTCTCTCTTCGACATTCGTTTCCATGTGTACGGGTCTTCCCCAAAGCTGTTGGATGTAAGGCAATACTTTTTCAAGGTATTTTACGTCCAGTTCTACCCCTTCATACCAATGCTTCAAATAAAGTTCCCCGTTTTTCAAATAATCTCCATCATTTACGGTAATGTACGGAAATCCCCCATTGACACGCATGTTTACAAGCTGGTCGCGAATATGCTCCCACTGTTTGTCAACAACTTTATAGTCCCTCCCTTGTTTTTGGAAAAGATACATATCCTCACGCATCACAAGGTCTTTATTTAAGTAATTGCGCAGGAAGGATATATCAGATTCTACCTCACGGACCTCGAACATTTTTTCCCTTCCGGAGCCTGGCTGAACTCCCCTGCGTTTCATTTCTTCTGTTGGATTATTATAACGTTCCTCAATATCCTCAAAAATCTTGATGCCAAGATAGTAGGGATTAATGCCTGTTTTAGATGGCTGAACGACTCCAGCATTTAATTTGGCAAATTCAATCGCTTCATCACTCGTTAAGTCCAGCTCTCTTAAGATCCGCTGATGCCAATAGGATGCCCAGCCTTCGTTCATGATTTTTGTTTCAAGCTGCGGCCAGAAATACAGCATTTCTTCGCGCATCATCGTTAAAACATCCCGCTGCCAGTCCTCAAGCTCCCTGCTGTACGTTTCAATAAATAACAATAAATCCTTTTCAGGCTTTGGCGGAAATTTCCTTTTTGTCGGTTTTTTTTCTATCTTTTTATCTTTATCATCCAAAGACCATAGATCGTCATATGGAGAAGAGCTGCGGTAGTCCCCGCTCTCTTCCTCTCCTAAATCATCCATCGACCAGGCCAATTTTGGTCTCATCAAGGATGGATCAATATGTTCATCAATAGCCAGCACAGCATCTAAAAAGGTCTCTACTTCTTTTTTCCCGTATTGTATTTCATATTTCCGAATTCTTTCTGCTGTTGCGGCCATACTTTCCACCATGTCCCGCTTCGTATTTTGAAAACGAACATTATTCTTAAAGAAATCACAATGGGCAAGTACGTGAGCGACAATCAATTTATTTTGAATCAGTGCGTTAGAGTCCAACAAGAAGGCATAACATGGGTTTGAATTGATAACAAGCTCATATATTTTACTTAATCCCAGGTCATAGTGAAGCTTCATCTTATGAAATTGTTTGCCAAAGCTCCAATGTGAAAACCGGGTTGGCATTCCATATGCACCAAATGTATAAATGATTTCCGCCGGACAAATTTCGTAACGCATCGGATAAAAATCCAGGCCAAAGCCGCTTGCGATTTCTGTAATCTCGCCAATAGCATATTCAAGTGCTTTGCGCTCTTCCGCATTCATGAGCCATTCCCCCTTTTCCTCTTACCACAATGTATGAAGAAAAGGCAGGAATGATGAAACAAGATAGAAAAAACCTAGACAAAAGGCTAGTTATTCCTTTAATTTGTTTACTTCTTTTGCAAGCATCAAGCCCACGTTTTTATTTCGTTTCCATTCCTTTTTAAATACAGATAATGGCGGGTTTGTTTCACCAACAAGATAGCTAATCTCAATCGTGAAAGCCGGCCGGTGATAGGTGGTAATGAACCAATCAGTAAAACCCCCACCCACTGCATCTTTATCAGGTTTACCTAATTTATAGCCGGTTAATTTTGATATTTTTTTCGCTATTTTTCGGTCACGTTTTAGATGTTTTCCATTTTTAAACTTCCAAAAGATTTCTCTGCCGGCAGTATGGTAGGCAACAGCCGCCGCTGGCTGAATATGATGAATAAACTTTGTTAAGGCGAGTACCTCTTTTGCCTCTAAAGGAGCCTTTCCCTTATAGGATTTATAGGACGGTCTTCCCGGTTCGTTCTCTAATGCTTCCCAGCCAGCCGGGTATTGGCGATTTAAATCGATGCCAATACCGTTTGCTTTCCACCGTTTAAAAATTCGTACTCCCTCATTCATTTTTAATAATTCTTTTAGTTGTATTTGAGAAAATTCATCGAAATGATTTTGTTGTATCATGACACCATCTGGATTCAACATTGGAATAAACCAAATCGACACTTCGTTTAAAATATCAGCCGACTTTTTTTCCTTTTCATAGGCATCAGCATATGTTTCGAGCATTTTCATCGTCACCATGCTTGTCAACCATTCCCGCCCATGATGGCTGCCAATAAGGACAATATTTTTTTTCCCCGTCCCAAGCTTGACTGCCCAAATATTTTTTTCAAAATAAGTGGTACCAATGGATCTTATCTCCACCACTCGCTTATATTTTCTCTGAATTTTTGAAAGGTCCTGTTTTAAGATTTCGTACGTATAAGGCTTCTTAACCTCCACTAAGCCTTCCCCAAAAACATTTTCAGGATGAAGTGTAAAAAAAATCATGAAGCATAGGATTAATCTGACCATCGCTTCCCCCTTAAAAGTGGTTACACTTTTTAAATTTATACAGGTAAAAATTGAAAATCGCGTTAATTAAGGGTGTCCAACATTTTCTGCGAAAGAAATCGTCAGAAAAGCATAAAATAAACTCAACTCCTAACAAGGAGGAGACAACTAAATGAATAAAGTGGATTATGACCGAGCGTTGTATTATACACACCGGTCCGAATGGGATAATTTGTTAATCTTAATGGTTCGAACAAAAGACCAATTTTTATCAAAAAAAATAGAACAATTCCTGCATGCCTACCATTTTGAACACGATTACTCTGTATTAGAAAAAAAATTATATGCCTTACTTCGATACATCGACCATGCAAACGAAGCGGCAGAAACTGACCTAAATGAGATTCCGATGTATAGTCTTTCCTGAAACAGCAAGTGAATACAGTTTTGTGTGAGAAAAATATTTACAACCGGACTAAAGAATTCCACCACCAAAAAAACGGCCATTTGCAGGCCGTTTTTCTTATTGGTTGATGACTCCGTTTCGAACCGCAAATAATGCCGCCTGAGTCCGATCCTGTAATCATATAAGGGCTGTTGGCGACACTTTCTGCTTAAAATCTCGAGATACTGTCTCCACCAAGACACGAATTGAAAAAAAACGCCTGAAGAGACAATTACTCTTCAGGCTTTTAAAATTATGCTATTGGATATTGTTGGATTAACGGATGTAGGACAATTTCGTCAATGAGCATATATTTTGGTGCGGATGCCATATAGACAACGGCATTCGCAATATCTTCGACCTTTAGCCAATCTTTTTTCTCTGGCAGGCCTTGGGTTGATTCTGCAAAATAGGTATCCACCATCCCTGGATTGATCGTTCCTACGCGGATACCATATTCACGGACCTCTTGTGCGACAGCCCCGGAAAATCCTTGTACTGCATATTTTGTTGATGTATAGGCAGCACCGTTTGGTATCGTGTATCTAGCAACATCAGAGGAAATCGTAATAATTGTCCCTGACTTTCGTTCTTTCAAATGCGGCAAAACCGCTTTTATCCCGAGAAAGACCCCTTGGACATTGACCTCAAATACTTTTTTCCATTCTTCTAGCGTAACTTCCTCTGTTAATTTGAAAAAGCCAACTCCTGCATTATTAACAAGGAGATCAATGTGACCGTATTCCTCTATGGTCCTTTTTACAACCTCTTGCATATCCTGTTCTTTTGAAACATCCGCCTGAACGGGGAGGATATATGAAAAACCTTTATTTTTCAGTTCTTCTGCTGTTTCCGAAACCTGGGCAGAACTGCCGACCAACGTTAATTTCATCCCTTGTTCAGCCAATTTTAAAGCTATTTCTTTCCCTATGCCTCTAGATGCTCCTGTCACGATGGCAATTTGCTCTTTTAACATTATCGAAACTTCCTTTCAAGTTGTCGTTCTGGGTGTTATCGTGTTTCCGTTAGTTGAAGCTAGGGGTGCGCCAATTGGGCACCGCTTTTCGCTAGTTAGCACACGCTTTTCGCCAATTGACCACCGTTTTACGCTAGTTGGCGCACTTTTTACGTCAAATAGCAAGCGGTTTACGCTAGTTAGTCACAGTTAAACCTATCTGGCCGCGAACTCTCTATTTAGTTACCATATTTATTTTTTCATTAACAAGCCCCATGAAATCTTTTTCAATCTTCTCAAGCTTACGTTTGCTTTCTTCTAAGCTTGTACTGTTTACGCCAAAATAGAATTTCACTTTCGGTTCCGTTCCAGACGGTCTTAAGCAAACCCATGTGCCATCCTCAAACGTATATTTCAAAACATTGGATTTTGGCAAATCAATTCTTTCCTCGCCGTTCTTGGTCAAACGAATTCCAGTTAAATAATCCTCTGAAGTGGAAGTATTTAGAGATCCAAGGCTAGTTAACGGCTCAGAACGGAAGGAGGCTAAAATCCGTCCAATCATTTCTGCTCCACCTTTTCCTTTCAAGGTTAAAGAACGCAGTCCTTCTTGATAATAACCGTATTTTTCAAATACCCCCATCATTCCTTCATAGAGGGTCATTCCTTGTTTTTTATAATAAGCACAAACCTCCGTAGCCAAAAGCGCTGCTTGAACAGCATCCTTATCACGAGCAAAGTCGCCAATTAAATACCCATAGCTTTCCTCATACCCAAATAAGAAGGTATGTTCACCGGTTGTTTCATATTGATTAATTTTTTCCGCGATAAATTTGAAGCCCGTTAACACATCAACGGTTTCCAATTGATAGGATTCAGCAATTTTCCTGCCAAGTTCAGAGGTTACAATCGTTTTTAAAACCACTCCGTTTTGTGGCAGTGTACCTTTGTCTTTTTTCTGTGTAAGCAAATAGTCCAGCAGTAGTGCACCCGTCTGATTTCCTGTTAGGACTACATATTCTCCCTCATGATTTAGAACCGCTATGCCTAACCGGTCTGCATCTGGGTCTGTTGCTATTAAAATATCCGCACCTTTTCTTTTACCTTCCCGAATCGCTAACTCAAATGCTGCATGCTCCTCAGGATTTGGGCTTTTTACAGTCGAAAATTCAGGGTCCGGTTGCTCTTGTTCTTTTACAACCGTTACATTTTTATACCCAAAAGCAGTCAGTGCATTCCGTACTGGTTTATTGGCGGTTCCATGAAGTGGCGTAAAAATAATATTAATATCCGTCTCGTTTGCAAATGTTGGGTTTTCCGAGATGGTTTTCAATTTTTCTAAATAAGCGTGATCTACTTCCGACCCAATGATTTTGATTAAACCGGCATCCCGAAGGTTCTTTTCTGAATCGACCTCAATTAACAGCTCATTTTCAATTTCATTGACTCGTGCAATAACCTGATCAGCACTTTCAGGCGGAAGTTGCCCGCCATCATGCCCGTATACCTTGTAGCCGTTATATTCCGGAGGGTTATGGCTTGCTGTAACAACAATCCCGGAGAATGCGTTTAAATACCTTAAGGCAAAGGATAGTTCGGGTGTTGGTCTTAATTCATCAAACACATAGGTTTGAATGCCTTTTGTTGCTAATGTTTTTGCCGCTTCCATTGCGAACTCGGGAGATTTATGCCGGGAATCATATGCAATGACCACTCCTCGTTTCTTTGCTTCAAGACCATTTTCTTCTATGTATGCAGCTAATCCGGCCGAAGCCTTTCTTACTGTATAAAGGTTCATTCGGTTTGTGCCGACACCAATTTCCCCTCTCATTCCGCCGGTACCAAACTCTAAATTTTTATAAAAAGCTTCCTCCAGAAGTTTTTCATCTTTCTTAAGTTCCGATAATTGTTTTTTTAACTCTAAATCTAACCCCTCAAAGTTGATCCATCTTGTTGCATTTTCTTTCCAATCCATTTTATCTCCTCCTGATTCTTTCTACTCTATATTGTTTCGAAGTTCAAGTTAGTTACTCCTTTTAAAATCGCTGGATTTATTCCGACATTTTTCGCGGTTGGAACAAATTTTTCCATTACTATTTTAAATTTTCATCATTTTTAGCACAAGTGTATAATGGATAAAAAATAAAGCACCTGGAATCCAGGTGCTTAGATGATTAATTCATTGGCTGCTTTTGTATAGATACTGAATATACTGTTTTTCATACTTTTTGCTTCCACAAATTGATCATATTCAAATGGAAAGAATAGACCAAATTCTTGTAAATTTGAAACATTCTTATCAAAAAGGGATGAATAATGATCATCAAGCGTGGGAGACTCGAGGATGGAAATAATCGTCTGAATGCTGGTCATAACTTGGAAAGCATCTTTTAATGTGCTAAAATCTTCAAATTGTTCACTTGAGGTATGCAATACCTTAAGCTCTTCAAATGTACGAATTTCATCATCCGAAAAATAGAGTGGAAAAACAGTTGAATAGATATACCTCACAAGTCCGCGGATTTCTTCCTCTTGACTTGGTGTTGAGGCAAAAACAATTTTCACTTGTAACCCACCTTTGCTATTGCTATTTTCTAATGTATATTTAATTTAACAATAGAATAACATAATTTCTTATCTTAAAACTGTGGTAATTAAACCCAAGCAAATCCCGCTTTTTAAGGAGTATAAAATGTTAAAAACGTGTAAAAAAGGCAATTGGTTTGAAATAATAATTCCAAAAACTTGGGATGGAATAACCATTCAAGAACTATTTCAAAGGAAATGGAATTCCCCGAAAAAGTTAACTCATCAATTTCGCATGGAACAAAAGGTTTTAGTAAATGGTCAAAAAGCTGATTGGAACAAACCGCTTACACCTGAAAGTAAATTACAAATTAATTTGTTTGAAGAGGAGGAAATTAATATTCCTCCTCAATATATGGAGGTTTCCGTGTTATATGAGGATGATCATGTCCTTGTTTTGAATAAGCCGCCATTCCTAAACACTCATCCAAATGACCTTTCGAAGGATACCAACACTCTTGTCAATGCTGCTTCCTTTTATTTGCAGTCAAAAGGAGAAATGCGAAATATCCGGCAAATCCATCGCTTAGATAAAGATACTTCTGGTGCCATACTTTTTGCAAAGCATCCATTAGCAGGCGCCATATTGGACCGATTGCTGGAAAATCGTAAAATTAAAAGAACCTATATTGCCCTTGTCCAGGGGTTGTTTAAACAAAAAAAGGGTTCAATAAAAGATCCAATCGGACGCGACCGCCACCATGCATCAAGAAGGCGGGTGTCTTCTTCCGGGCAGGAAGCTGTTACCCATTATCAGGTTATAAAAGAGAACACTAAAAAACAGGTTTCCTATATAAAATGCTGGCTTGATACTGGCAGAACCCACCAAATCCGTGTCCATTTTAGTCATATTGGACATCCCCTTATTGGAGATACGCTATATGGAGGGTTACCTTTTTTCAAAAGACAAGCACTTCATGCTGCCAAACTTGAATTTTTACATCCTTTTACCGAGGAAAAAATCGTTTGCCATGCTCCCTTTACTGATAAGCCAGTCATATTTCAGGATATCGACCTTTACACTTTATAAAAGCAAAAAGCCCCCAAGATAAAGGAGGCTTTTTGCTTTTATCGATCTGCTTTTCGGAAAGCTCTCATGACAAGGCTTAGGAGGAAGACTAAGACTACTGCTCCGATGATTGCCGGAATAATGGCAAAGTTTGCGACATTTGGTCCCCAATTCCCTAAAATTAATGAACCAAGCCACGCTCCAACAAAACCAGCAATTATATTTCCAATAATTCCTCCAGGAATATTTCGTCCCGCAACTAGACCTGCTACCCAGCCTATTATACCACCTACAATTAATGACCAAATGAAGCTCACTAGCGAACACTCCTTTTTAGTATTCATTTTTCATTTGATACAAGCATTCAGGTCCATTTACTGAAGTGCCTGTATGTATAAAGTACCCAAATTATATCCTTCTAATCATAATAAAAAATAAGAACCGGATTAAAAATCCGGTTCTTATTTTAGGGGGCAGGGATTAATGATTTAAGGCAAATCGATCAGCATGAATCTTGCATTGCTTGACGCCTTTATTTGCACTGACTCTGTTTCAGTTATACGAGCAGAATCCCGTCTCTTCAAGTGATACTCCTGATTAAGGATTACTTCCCCCTCCATCACAAAGAAAAAGATTCTGCGTCCCGCTTCCTGATGGAAACTTAGATCCTTTTCTGCTTCTAAATCCGATAAATAAATCGTAAGATCTTGATGGATATAAGCTATATTTTCACCATTTCGTATAGAAACTACTGGTAAAAGAGTATTTTTCATTTTAGCAGGATCAAAATTTGTTTTTTCGTATGATGGTGTGAGGCTATTTTCCTCAGGCATAAACCATAATTGTAAAAAGTTTACTTCCTCGTCTGCAGAAGGATTTACCTCTGAATGAATGACTCCAGTTCCTGCTGACATTCGTTGAATACCGCCAAATGTTGTGACAGCACTTTTCCCTGTACTATCCTCATGCTTTAATTGTCCCTTTAAAACAATTGAAACAATTTCCATTTCACGGTGCGGATGGGCTCCAAATCCTCTCAACGGCTGGACCATATCATCATTAAGAACACGCATTGGACCGAATTGCATATTGGTCGGGTCATAGTACTCGGCAAAAGAAAAACTAAAATTACTTTTTAGCCAGCCATGATCTGCGGTATATCGTTCCTCAGCCTTGTAAATATCAAACATGTATATACACTCCTTACGACTTAATGATTGATTATTCTATCCATATGAGCTGTTAGAAAATCTCAAAGTTCATTATCTCTAATTCGAGATAATTATAGTACGATTTAAATCATTCGTCAACCAAGTCCCCTTTCTTTCAATCGTACATAAAAAGCTATTTATTTGTGAAAAATATTGGGTATCTGTTAAATCTTACTCACTTGGTAATTTCAGAAAATTCTAATGTTAAGTTTTTGTAAAGTTTGTTAAAAATAATTCTTTTTTCGACATTTTTCAGATAAAATGTTTTTCGTTGATGTACAACTTTTGAACAATTATATGGGGGTAAAATAGACTATGGCATTTAAAAAACATGACAAATTTTCAGTTTTGTTATCCAATATTTCTTCTAATTCAAAAGAAAGTGTAAATTTCTTTACAGAATATAAATTAAAAAACATCAGTGATTTAAAGATCTTTTCGGAAAAAATGAAGGAATATGAATCAAAAGGGGATTCATTTGTTCATGAAATCATTAAAGAGTTAAACGACGCCTTCATTACTCCAATTGAACGGGAAGACATTCTCCATCTAACCATGAGTATGGATGATGTACTAGATGGACTTGAAGGCTGCGCAGCATTATTCGAAATGTACTCCATAACACAAGCTGATGAATTCATGCTTAAATTTGTTGAAGCCATTCAAGGAAGTGTGCACGAAATCGATAAAGCTGTTGGACTTCTTTCCAATAAAAAACTGCCTCAAATAAGAGAACATGCCATTAAAATTAAAGATTTTGAATCTAAGTGTGATAATATTTTACGTCAATCGATTAAAAATTTATTTGCCGTTGAAAAGGATCCAATCCGGATTATTCAGTACAAAGAAATTTATGAAACCTTTGAGGATATTGCTGACAGCTGTCAGGAAGTTGCCAATACACTTGAAACCATCATTATGAAAAATGCATAAGGAGCAAAAATATGAGTTTAATTTTTATCCTAACGATATTAATTGTTATTGGTGCCCTGGCATTTGACTTTATTAACGGGTTCCACGATACAGCCAATGCCATTGCCACAGCTGTATCAACAAAAGCATTAAAACCACGACATGCAATCCTTATGGCAGCCGTCATGAATTTTATTGGGGCAATGACCTTTACTGGTGTCGCAAAATCTATTTCAAAGGATATTGTCGACCCGTTTACCCTTCATAATGGATCAGTCGTTATTCTCGCAGCAATCCTCTCCGCGATTGCCTGGAATTTAATTACTTGGTATTTTGGAATCCCAAGCAGTTCCTCTCATGCCATTATTGGTTCGATTGCAGGAGCAGCCATTGCTGCAGAAGGGTTTGCATCGTTAAACTATAGCGGATTTTTAAAGATTCTTGAGGCACTTATTTTTTCACCAATTTTAGCTTTCGTTGTTGGTTATATTGTTTACAGCATTTTTAAAGTTGTTTTTAAAAATTTCAATTTAACAAAAACCAATCGAAACTTCCGATATATTCAAATTGGGACAGCTGCCTTGCAATCTTATTCCCATGGAACAAACGATGCGCAAAAGTCAATGGGGATTATCACTATGGCATTAATTGCAAATAATATTCTTCCTCATAATGCAGAAGTTCCACTTTGGGTTCAAATATCCTGTGCAATCGCAATGGGACTCGGAACATCGATTGGCGGCTGGAAAATTATTAAAACAGTTGGCGGGAAAATCATGAAAATCCGTCCGATTAACGGGGTTGCCGCTGACCTGACAGGTGCTGCCATTATCTTTGGTGCTACCTATATTCATTTACCAGTTAGTACAACACATGTTATTTCATCCGGTATTTTAGGGGTTGGTTCTGCACACCGGATTAAAGGGGTTAAATGGGATACGGCGCAGCGGATGATCATTACATGGGTTATTACTTTGCCAATCTCAGCTTTATTAGCATCCGCTTTATATTTTCTTCTTAATCTGATTTTTTAATGCTTCAAGACCAGAGTTCACTAAGATCTCTGGTCTTTTTTGCCGCTATTTGTATAGAAATTTTATTAAAAAAGTTCTCTTTCACTAATTCCTTTTTCAAAAAGCTTGTTCCACAACGGAGCAAGCTTTTTTTGTGCTAATTCCAATTGATTAATTCAAAAATTATATTAATATAATTAATCTATACTTTCAGTATATTAGAAATGATATATATAATTCGATAAATTCCTAATAAATCAACTCTTTCCACTGTTATAACTTTCTATTGACCTACCTCTATTTATTAATTTAGAATAATAACATAATCTTTTTATCATGGACATTAGGAGGTATACAATGGACAATACAGCTTCAATCAAACAGTCCGAGCAGGCTAAAGCTGCGAAAAAGCACCCACCAGGCCTATATTTACTATTCTTCACAGAAATGTGGGAAAGATTCAGCTATTATGGAATGCGCGCAATCCTTGTTTTATACCTTACATCAGAATTCGTCAGCGGTGGTTTAGGATTTAGTGATGCTACTGCAATGAGTATTTATGGATTCTTTACAGGTGCAGTTTATTTTACACCAATGGTTGGCGGATATTTATCTGATAGATTTCTAGGGAGACGACTTGCCATTACTATTGGCGGGATTGTCATGGCAGCCGGAAACTTTGCATTATTTGCTAATCAAAGTAAAGCTGCATTCTATCTTGGGTTAGTCTTATTAATCGTTGGAAACGGTTTCTTTAAACCAAATATTTCTACACTTGTCGGAGAATTATATGCTCCAGATGACCGCCGCCGTGATGGCGCTTTCACAATCTTCTACATGGGTATTAACATCGGTGCCTTTTTCTCTCCATTAGTGGTTGGTTATTTATCAAGTAACCTGTTTAAAACTACAGTTAATGGTGTTGATCACTTCGGATTTAAATATGGATTCTTAGCAGCTTCCATTGGGATGATTGTTGGACAGGTAATCTTTAACCTCTTTGGAAATCGCTATTTAGGCGAAATTGGTAAAAAGCCAACCGGTAAAGTTGCTTCGAAAACATCAAACACAACATTAAACAAACAGCCTTTAACAAAAATAGAAAAGGCACGTACTGCCGTAATTATCATCCTGACTTTATTTGTTGTATTCTTCTGGGCTGGATTTGAACAAGCCGGCAGTTCATTAACCCTTTATACTGATCGCTTTGTGGACCGTAACCTTTTCGGTTTTACCGTACCAACTGAATGGTTCCAATCTTTAAACCCATTATTTATTGTTATTCTTGCACCAATCCTTTCCGCTCTCTGGTTAAAGCTTTCTTATACAAAACGCGGAGATATGAGCGGACCTAGAAAAATGGGATTAGGGATGGTACTCCTTGGTTTAGGTTACATGATTCTTTTACTTGCTGTTTTAAAAACTGGCAGCGATCAGAATCATATCGCTATCAAAGCAAACATGATGATTATTGTCTTAACTTATTTAATGCACACACTTGGAGAATTACTTCTATCTCCAGTCGGTTTATCACTTGTAAGTAAAATTGCACCTATCAAACTTGCTTCCCTATTAATGGGTGTCTGGCTTGCTGGTTCTGGGATTGCAAACATTCTTGCTGGACAATTAGCAGCATTAACACAATCACTAGGTTACTTTGAAATTTTCAGTGTAATTGGCTTATTGGCAATTGTACTTGGATTAATCTTATTAGCATTATCAGGAAAACTTCAACGTATGACAGAAGAGAGCTCAAAATAAGATCAAAAAGAGGAAGAATCATTCGATTCTTCCTCTTTTTCATGCTTTCACTTCTAAATAAAATTCCTTTTTCATATTTTATTTAAAGGGACTAGTATGGGGTGGAATGTTAGATGAAGCAAAAAATAGTAGCAATGCTTATTGGCAGTTTGCTGTTAAGTTTAGGTGTAAATGGATTTTTAGTTCCTTACCATCTTCTGGATGGAGGAGTAATTGGCATCGGATTGATTATTCACTATTTTTACGGGTGGCCGACAGGTTTATGTATGATTATTTTAAGCCTCCCCCTCTACATCTTGGCGTGGTTTTTTGAGCGGCGTTATTTTTTTTACAGCTTGCATGGACTCATTATTTCTTCCTTTTGTATTGATCTGTTTTCGTTTATGAATGGAAAAATAAATATCGGTATTTTACCAAGTACCATTATCGGCGGCATTCTTGTTGGAATTGGCATTGGCCTAATGCTTCGTTATGAAACTAGCACAGGAGGAACAGACCTGCTTGCGCAGCTTCTAACCAGATTTACTTCTATTAATATAGGAATCATTATTTTCTTAATAGATGGCCTTGTGATCACAAGCGGAATCCAAGTGGTTGGACTCGAAAAATTCTTTTATTCGCTATTAACCATTATCTTTGTTGGGCTTATGACCACCGTAACGGTTCAAGGGAGGCCGCAAATACATTAACAAAATTCACAAAAACTTTCTAGAAAATTATTAAAAAAATAGTTTTATTTTCCATTTTATTATGTTAATATTCTTATGGTTGTATAGGAAAAAATAACCATAAGAGGAGAGAGAATGAAATATGTCTTGGTTTACAAAATGGTCCTTCCGAAACAAAGCCGCTATGTGGATTATGTCGATACTAATTCTAATCATGGGTGTGGTAAGTTATTTCACCTTACCGATGGAATTCTTACCTTCTGCAGACAATCCACAAATATCGATTATTGTAATGGGGCAAGGCACTGATTCAAAAACAATGGAGGATCAGGTAACAACCCCAATTGAAGAGTCGATTTCAGGTGTAAAAGGGAAAAAGAATATCCTTTCAACAACAGGTGATGGTTACACTAAAGTTGATATTAATTATGATTCCAAAACCGACATGAAAGAAGCAAAACAAGAAGTACAAGAAGTATTGGCGAACGTACACTTGCCTGAAAATGTTTCAAAGCCCACTGTCGTTCAATTAAATACCTCCATGATACCCATTGCGGATGTAGCTGTAACCTTTAAAGACGGATTAACCCCGGAAAATCTAAAATTTGCCGACAAAAAAATTGTACCACTTTTTAAAGATATTAAAGGCGTAGCATCCATTCAAACTTACGGGATGGCCAGCTCCTATGTTTCTGTAAAAGTAAATAACACCTTATTATCAGAGAAAAAAGTAACGATTCAATCTGTTATGGGTGTTCTTCAAGGACAAAATAATGCCATTGCAATTGGTGAGAAAACCATTGAAGGTAAGGCAAGTAATATTAAAGTGATTGGAAATATCAACCGTTTATCTGCTTTAGAAAAACTATCCGTTGCACCAGGGGTTCATTTAAAGGATATTGCTTCCATTAAAGTAACCAAACCACAAGATACCATTACCCGAATCAACGGAGCAGACGGATTATTACTGATTGTGACAAAGGATAGTCAATCAAATGCTGTAGCCATAAGTAAAGACTTAAGAGAGGTCACGAAAAAAATAAACAAAAAATACAACCAGCTTGAAACATCCGTGATTGTGGCGACAGCGGATATGGTGAAAACATCCGTTACATCGATGATGAAGGAAGTCCTGCTTGGAGCCCTATTTGCAACGATTGTCATTATGCTCTTTTTGCGGAATATCCGTTCAACGTTTATTACGATCGTCTCGATTCCATTGTCATTAGCCTTTACCTTATTCTTGTTATCCCGCTCCGGTGTTACTTTAAATATTTTAACGTTGGGCGGCGTTGCCGTGGCTGTTGGTCGTTTAGTGGATGATAGCATCGTCGTCATTGAAAATATCTTCAGGAAAATGCAAAATGAGAAATTTTCAATCCAATTAGTGATGGATGCAGCTAAAGAGGTCTCATCAGCAATTACGGCTTCCACCCTGACAACGGTAGCGGTATTTTTGCCAATTGGTTTGGTCAGTGGCGGGCTGCAGGACTTTTTAATGCCATTTGCTTTAACGATTACCTACTCATTACTCGCTTCATTAATTGTTGCCCTAACCGTTGTTCCTTTAATGAGTGCAGGGCTTTTAAAAAATGCGAAACTTCATGAACATAAACCGTCAAAAAAATTTATCGGATTGGTTACTTGGTCGCTTAACCATAAATGGATTATTCTCACATTATCCTTTTTGTTATTTGTTGGTTCGATCGGTGTTTATTTTGTCATGCCGAAAGGTGCTGTAGACAATTCTTCAGCTGATTTTGTTCAAACAGTACTTAATTACCCAAATGATACGCCAATCGGAGAAGTGAAAAATGGAACATTAAAGCTCGAAAAATTTATTCTTGCCCAAAAGGAAGTGAAAGATGAATTTACGATGCTGGGGAACAATGAGGATGCCGCAAAGTTTGGGGCAATTGACTCTCCTACTAAGGCAAACATGAATATCGTTTTAAAAGAGAAGGATGATACGGATCAATTAATCAAAAAAATAGAGGCTCAAAAAGATCAATATCCAAAAGCAACTCTTACTGTAGCAGCTTCATCCTTAATGGGAGGCGGAAACCCGCAAATTACAATTGATGTGGTCGGTGACCAGTTAACTAAACTTGAGTCCGTTTCTAAATTAATTAAAGAAAAAATAAAAGAAATTGACGGAATTGAAAAATTAGCTACCAATGAAGATGCCAAAAAGACCGTTTACTCGCTTAAAGTGAACCCGGAAAAAGGTAATCCTGCACAGGTAGCCCAGCAGCTTTCCGTCATGCTAAATCAGACGCCGCTTGGTTCCGTAGATTTAGATGGCCAAAAAATGGCAGTATTTCTAAATCCAGTTTTAGATCCAAAATCACCAAAAGATTTAAAAAATATTCCTGTAATGACCTCGTCCGGTTCTGCTCCTGTTTCGTCATTAGCACAATTAATAAGAGAGGAGAAACCAACAAACCAATTCCATAAGGACGGCGAGCCTTATATTCAAGTCACCGCGACAGTTGATCCAAAGAAACTTTCAAAGGTTTCTACAGAAATCTCTAAAATAATCAACGGAGATAAAAAGAATCATAAGGGGATAAAGCTTCCTTCAGGTGTCGAAATCTTTATTGGTGGAGCAAGCGCACAACAAGCAGATGATTTTACTGATTTATTTATGACGATGGGTGTTTCGATTGGAATCGTGTTTTTAATCATGGTGATTACCTTTAAAACAATTCGTGCCCCGATCTCGATATTATTCTCATTACCGCTCGCGGCTGTTGGGGCTGTACTTGCCTTACTTATCAGCAGAATCACCGTTGACATTACATCATTGCTCGGTGCCTTAATGCTGATTGGAATTGTTGTCACCAATGCGATTGTTCTTTTAGATCGCATCAAACAAAATGAACAAAAGATGATTATCCGGGATGCGATTGTCGAAGCTGCTTCGATTCGGATGAGACCTATACTGATGACTGCAGTTGCAACCATTTCAGCCATGCTTCCGCTTTTATTTAAAAAAGCAGAAACAGGAAGTCTTGTTTCTCAAAGTCTCGCCATTGTCGTGATCGGCGGACTTGCTGTTGCGACCCTTTTAACTCTTATTGTAATTCCAGTGATTTACGAATTGTTCCACTTTAAAAAAGCCAAAAAACAACGAATCCGTAAAGAACAGTCTGAGGAAATTTCTATTTAAAAAATTTAAAAAGAAAGGCTGGTATCTCCAGCCTTTCTTCTTCTATTTACTAATATCAATTGAACGATAAGTGTTTTTCATCATATTATATGATTTTTTGAGCCGTTCATAATAAGCAGGCTGCTCCCATTCTTTCCATGTATATAGGTTTGCATCTGCCTGCTGAAGCCGACCATTTACCGTTTTCGGAAATGTTTGGACAACCGTATCATTTTCCATCATTACAATGGCTGTTCTAATCCCTTCAAGCTTCACACTTCCGGTTAATCCACTCTTCCAAATATCCCCCATCGCCTCTTTTAAACTTGGGTCCTTAATATTTAATAGCTGCCAAGGAATTCGGCCTTCTAAAACCATTTTATTTTTACTGATACTGACATCTGTTAATGAATTAAAATCCCGGCTTAACGGATTAGCATCACCGAACTTTAACACTCCCGTCTCATACCCTTGAAAAGGAATCCTTTGCTTTGTGGACGGAATGATCTGCTCTTTATTAAGGGCAAGGCGGATTGGATAGAATACCCCATTATCCTTTTGACGTGCGTACGGAACTTGTTTAATAATCTTGAGTTGGTTAGCATACAGAAAATAGAAGGGATCATAATAACTATCCACCATCATTCTCGAATTCTTCGGGCCGGCTAACTTAACGAAAAAGTCAGCACCAAAATCTAAATTTACCTTATTCGTTCCTGTATTTATTTTGGTTTGTCCTTGATGATCAATCGTATCAAAAAGTAAATACGTATTATCACTTTCAAAATTCACCGGCTTATTAAAGGAAAGAAAATAGTACAAATACCCACTGTCTGAGGTGAAGCGCACCTCTTTTATTGGAAGTTTGGCATTATTTGTTTTATAAGTGTTTTTAATACCTGCCATGTCCCAATCCTTTTGTCCGCCATCAACCGTGATGGCCGTTTCCCAATTTCCCGGTTCAAACGATAATAAGCCAAAGTGCTGTTCGTTTGTTTGCTGATTATCCCAAAATGGTCTTCGGTCTGGATTATCTAAGTCCATCGTATTCCATGTTCGCTTAAACCACTCATCCTGCCAGGAAAAGACTAGGCCGCCCGCATAGCCCTCACCGACAATCGATTGAAATAATCGCTGATTGATTTTTCCCTGCTCCTGTTCTGAATGAAAACCTTGATTCATACCATATGCGTTTTTATGGGTTAACCCTCTTGAGGATGGAACACCGAATTCAGCTACAAGTACGGGCATATGGTGGGCTGCCAGCAGATCATGTAAATAACCGGCATAATTATTCTTTTTTCCCCTTTTATCCACATAGTTAAGATATTTTTTCTCATAGCTGAGAAAATCAGGATAATAAGGATAGATATGATAGGAGGCAAACAGCCCCGCATGAAATCGATTCCCTGCCTGGATATGATTGGGATTAACTGAAACCAAATCCTCATTTTCTAATGGTTCTGCCGGATGCTTTAACAAATCGGTTGTTACCCAATTCGTAAAGCTGATGGAATGCTGCCAGTGGTACTGGTTCGCTTCATATTCTGCAGCATAATCCATCAACCCGGCAAGCCATATTTCAAAAGGCGATGCCCAAGCCGTTTTAACATAATTTCCGGTGAATTGGTTCAGATTACGATGCCTTGAATTGGTATTCGCCACCATGGCGGGATCCCATTCTGTTCCAACGATGATCCCAAGAACATATTTTGAAATGTCATAGGAATACGTTCCGGACGCATGTCCTGGACGCACGGCCAGCTTAGCGCGGCCATGGATGATATCAATCATATTCCTGATTTCTGTTTTGGCATCGTCCACATTTACTTTAGCAAATGCATCTTGGGTCCGAAGAAGATTTTCCTCATTGACCCATGTCCCATGAAATAGGAATAATGGCTTTTTCGCCATTTGATTATATTCGTAAAAAGCCTCGTAGAATGCCGGAGGATGAAGTGTATAAACACGGATAGCATTGGCATTCATAGCACCAATTTCCTTAAACCAGCGCAAGTATTCCTCTTTCGTAATCGCCGTCTCCCCCGGAAAATGCCCCGGCTTTCCAATTCCCATATTTACACCTTTAATAAGATAGTTTGTCCATTTCCCATTCCGCTTTATTTGGATATAGGAATCACCCGTTCGACTATTTGTCTTTATGCCATCCGTAACACTTGATTCAACCAATTCTTGCTTCATAGGATGGTGCAGACCATTCTTTAATATTTTTTTTAGCATGGGCACATAGGTTTCCCAGTAAAATGAATCTCCCACTCCAAAATGCTTTTTCCATAAATCAAAGCCTTTTGTCTGATAGATTCCAGGAACTTCCGCTTCATCAGCATAATCACCAGCGAAATAATAAGAAGTGTATTGAACATTTCGATGAGAAATCACTGCAGGAAAACGAATTGGAATGCCGAACCCTTTCAATTTTCGCTTTGCATCCTTCGTAACCGGGAGTTGATAGGAAGCCAAAACTTCTTCATCATTTCTCGGCTGGATAAGATCAAACCAATATTGATACTTGCCGCGAAGATCTTCTTTAAATTGACTTTTTCCTTTCTCTGTTACATGAAAAAGTAATCCACTATCCGTCAATTCCTTTTGATCTAATACAACAATATAATTATTTTTACTGACAAAAACAAACCCTTGACCAGAAAAGGTCCACTTTTTATTTTTTTCCTCGTACTGCTTTTTAACCCATTCTGGAACTTCTGTACTGTTTAAATCAAAAAAATACCTGCCAATCCAGCCGGACCAATCGAGATTTAATAAGTTTGATATTTTTGCCCTGGCAGATTCGGATGTAGGACTGGCAAACGTGTTAAATTCAGCAATTAACGTTTTTCCTTTTGTCGCTATCAGAGACTTTTCGATTTGGTTAACATCATGTGAGGTTAATCCCCCATAAATTTTCGCTGATTTTTTCCCATATGGATTTTGACGATTAAAATCTTCCTTATACACCCCATATTGATCCGTCAAATAAAAAACATCATAGCGGGATAAGTCCTTAGGAAAAGGCATAATCTTATAATTGCTTCCATTCCCCGGTTCATATCCTTTATAATCTGAACTGGCCGAATAGGATTTTTCATTATTTTTTACATATTTTTCATTGTTAAGAATCCAAACCAATCCTTTATGTTCACGATACGACTGATTCGGAACGGTCTTATCCATTATTAAAACATTTAACTTTTTGGCAGGCTGGATAAACCAAAGCCAAAAAGGGCTTGTAACAATCAGCAAAAATAGGAAGACGTAAATGATTAAATGAACCTGCTTTTTCATTCGGAAACACCTTTTCTTTTCATCTCTCCCCAGCTTTGATCGCCTTTAAGCATCTGCCAAACTCCTTCACATCGAAAGAAAACGGTCATCGGGCGATACCAGATGGTTTCGGTTAAAGAATAGAAAAAAAGCTTAATAATATCGAATACTCTTGGATACTTGGTTAAACTCCATTCCTCCAAGAGGACTGCGGCCATCGAAAAAATGGAACCGTATAAACAAGAAAGGAGAAATAACAGAATGGCAAATTCAATATAGATTCCCCCAAAAAATAAACAAAGAATCATGAATATATAGCCTAAAAATTCAATAATCGGGCCAAAAAACTCCACAATCCAAAAATAAGGGAAAGAAATAAACCCAATCATCCCATACTTTGGATTAAAGGTAAGTTTCCGATGGATCCAAAGGCTTTCGAATAGCCCACGATGCCAGCGCCGTCTTTGCCTCCGAAGAATCGATATGGTTTCGGGGACTTCCGTCCAGCATACAGGGTCGGGAACATAGACAATTTTTTTCTTTAATCCCCTTTCCTTTAACATTCGATGAACCCGTATAACTAATTCCATATCTTCACCAACAGTATCGGTTTTATATCCCCCTGCTTCGATTACCCATTGTTTAGAAAAAACTCCAAATGCCCCAGATATAATCAGGAGAAGATTATGTCTGCTCAGGCCAATCCGCCCCATCAAAAACGCCCGTAGGTATTCAATAATTTGCATGACTACTAAGGGTTTATCTGATAAGCCAACTTTTATAATATGTCCATTTTGGATTTTACATCCGTTAGCAATTCGGACACTGCCGCCAGAGGCAACCACCTCTTCATTTGAATCGATAATCGGCTTCATTACCTTTAAAAATGCGTCCGGCTCGAGGACGGAATCGCCATCGAGCGAGCAAAAATAGGGATAATTAGAAAAATTAAGGCCCACATTTAGGGCATCAGCTTTCCCCCCATTCCCTTTATCAATCAGGAAAAGGTTCGAAAGAATGGCGGATTGATAGATTGTTTTTATCGGCTTCGTTTCTACGTGTTTTCGAATCACTTTCTTTATTTCCTTCATATCATAATGCTCAATCATTTTTTGCAGTGTCGTATCTGTTGAGCCGTCGTTTACAACAATGATTTCAAACGCTGGATAATTCACACTTAACAGGGACCTGACGCTCTGGACAATCCCGGCTTCCTCATTATATGCGGGAACAATAATGGATACCGGTTTTGAATAGATTTCATCCATATAGTCCTCATATGCTTGATCCCGGTCAAGTTGATATTCTTTTCGCAGCTGTAACATTGAGATCATTAAAATAATGGAATAAAAGCCGATGACAATAATCATGTATACAGCAATAAACCATCCAAAAAATGTGACAATATCTCCCCATTGAATTGTTGGCAAAATTTAAACTCCTTTATGGATCCACTCCCAAGCCATATCCTTTGCAAAGGGATCCTTTGTTGTTTCAAAAATCCTTGTTAAGATCTCTTTTCCGTTCGAAAACTGGGAAATGGACTGTCCCGCTTGGTGACGAACCCACCATGTTCGATCATGTAAAAGTTCCATTAATCTTGGAATACCTTTTTCTTCCTTTAATGTACCGATTAGCTTCGCTGCCAGCATTCTCTCCTGCCATTTATCGGAATACATTAATTCCAGATATAAATCAATATCCTTAACAACCCCGATACCTGCTAATGCCTTTAATGCTCGGAGTTTGATTTCCCCGGAATAGTTTAAAAAAACCTTCTCGATAAAATATTGATAGCTTAATTCCTTTTTTATAGAGATAACGTCAAGAAGCGCCATTTGCAAAGAGGTTTGCAGTTGATGAAAACTTAGAACAAATTGATCCATTTGTTTTGGTTCTATGCGGATGACGATACTTCGGTATTCAAACTCAGATAAATTAGAAAAGTCTTTTGTTAACAATTCATAGAATTGATTGAATTTAAATGAAGCAAGAATTCTTAAAATATGTACGGTTTCCTCATTAGAAAGCCTACTTTTCTTTAGCACCTTATGGACATCCTCTAAAAGAGGCTTAATATTGAAATCCTCAATATGATACAATGCATTCATCCGCCGGCTCCATCTTTTACTTGTGAGCCGTTTTCGATAATAACTTTCTAGATAAAGAGAGGCTAATTCAGATAGGGCTTTTTTCTCCTGCTCCCCTTCTAAAACATTCGCATATCGGCTAAGCATTTCCTCAATCGCTTTTAGCTGATGGTTATTTTTTGGATTTAATTCTCTTGAATATCCGCCATCGGTCAACAGCCTATAAATAATTGAATTATATTTTTCCTTGAAGGTTTCAATGGTTCTTCTTTTTTTTATATCAAATGATTTTCGTATGATTAGGTACGTTAATAAAATAACCAACAAACTAATAAAAGTCAGGGTCGTAATCCCCAGATAAAAAAGCTCATTATGCATTATTTTCTTTCATCCTTAGCAGTAGCACAAGCATTCTCGTTTTAATACCATTTCCTGTTACGACTTGTACATTTCGTTATCTAATATTATCACTTTTTCAGTAAAAGTAGTTCTACCAATTTCCTTCGTATTCTCCACAAGCCGGAAAACATTGTCGCAGCACTTCTTCGCCCCTTTAACCAAAAGCGGAACACCAATGGAGTCAATCTTTAACCCTCTTGAAAAAAACCCACCCATGGACATCACAAATGGAACGGTTGGAGAAGTATTAGAGAAAATGATTTTTTCATCAAACTCAAACTTTGATTGTAGTAATAAGGTTAATTCTTTTAAAGCTGGAACAACCAGTTTGTTTCTTTTCCTTCCTATGGTATAAACAGGATTTCCCTCTTCGTCACTTCCATGAAAAATGATTTTTCCAAAATCAGCATGGGTTAATTTATTAAAATATTGTACATTTAAAATTTCCTCTGTTGTTAATTTTCTTTCCGATTGAGGTAATTGTTTTAAGTGATAGGCCGCTGCCAATGCGGTTGTATGTGTTCCACCGTAATCATTATAAATATAAATCATGGCCATCATTCCTTTTCTTGTTATGTATGTATATTATGGACAGTTTTTCTTTTGATTATTTTTATAACGACAAAAAGTGGAATAACAGCACCTACTACCCCAATTGGGCACGACTTTAAATCATTTGTGGAATTCCTAGTTTCGGCCCCTCTTCAGAATGGGAAGCCCAAAAATTTCCCCAAGCAGGTTCCCTATAATTACTACAATTAGGCCCCAAAATATCCTTAAATGAAAAATACGGCCAATACAAAAACTCCAACCACTTGGTTAGAGTTAAAATTTTTTGTTTTTAATCCATTCCTGAGTTCCTAAAATTCAAGTTTTTTCACTTTGGTTTAATAATATTTTTTATGCATTAATTTGTCAGCTCAATAAGTAGGTCACCTGGTTGGATGCCCTCTCCACTTAACACATGGATATTTTTTACGATTCCTTCCAATGGAGCTTGAATAGTGGTCTCCATTTTCATGGCTTCTGTAATGATTAGATGATCACCTTTTGATACTTTTTCTCCTTCTTGGACTAGTACTTTAATAACTGTACCAGGCATAGTAGCACCTAAATGGTTCGAATTGGCTGGATCAGCCTTCAATCTAGATACAATGGTTGTCTTAATACTGTTATCCTTAATGATGATTTCACGGAATTGACCGTTTAGTTCAAAGTACACCGTGCGTGTGCCATCCGGCCCAGCCTGCCCAATGGAGACAAGTTTGACAATCAATGTTTTCCCTTTTTCAATTTCAATTTCCATTTCTTCACCAAGTCGCATTCCGTATAAGAAAGTAGGCGTGTCTAAAACGGAAATATTCCCAAATTGTTCAACGTTCTTCTGATAATCCATAAATACTTTTGGATATAAGGCATAAGCAATGGCTTCTTGGCTGGTAACGGGACGGTTCAGCGAAGAAAAAAGCGTTTTTTCTATTTGTTCGAAATCAACCTCTTCTAATAGTTCTCCGGGACGAACGGTAATCGGCTCTTTTCCTTTAAGAACAATGCGTTGAAGTTTTTTTGGGAAGCCTTCATAAGGCTGACCTAAAGATCCATCAAGTAGTTCAATCACCGAATCAGGGAAATCGATTGCTTCTCCCCGCTCGTAAATATCTTGCTCCGTTAGATTATTTTGTACCATAAATAGGGCCATATCACCAACGACTTTGGAAGATGGTGTTACTTTGACGATATCTCCAAATAAGTGATTCACCCTTGAATACATATCTTTTACTTCATCCCAGCGATCCCCTAATCCAACTGATTTTGCCTGATGCTGCAAGTTGCTGTATTGACCTCCTGGCATTTCGTGAACATATACCTCTGTATGAGGTGAATTCATTCCACTTTCAAAAGGTTGATAATACTTACGAACATCTTCCCAATAATAAGAGAGCTGTTCAAGGCTCTGAATATCGATGTTTGGCTTCCGTTCCTGACCTTCTAACGCATAAAATAACGAATTAGCGCTGGGCTGTGAAGTTAAACCTGCCATCGAACTAACGGCTGTATCGATAATATCCACACCTGCCTCAATGGCCTTCGCATACATATAAATTCCGTTGCCGCTTGTATCATGGCTGTGCAGGTGAATAGGAATGTCTACGGTTTCCTTCAAGGACGAGATTAGCTCATAAACCGCTTGTGGCTTTAATAAACCAGCCATGTCTTTAATCCCTATAATATGGGCACCCGATTCTTCTAACTCCTTAGCAAGCTGTTTATAATAATCCAAATCATACTTTCTTCTCGTCGGATCTAAAATGTCTCCTGTATAACACATGGCACCTTCGGCAATTTTACCGTTGTCTCTTACGGTATCAATCGCTAATGACATGCCTTTCACCCAATTTAAACTATCAAAGATTCGGAACACATCAATTCCGGCATCCGCTGATTCTTGAACGAATTTTTTAATTACATTGTCTGGATAGTTTTTATAACCAACCGCATTGGAAGAACGAAGAAGCATTTGGAATAATAGATTGGGCATTTTCTTGCGTAATTGTAATAGACGATCCCAAGGATCTTCATTTAGAAAACGATACGATACATCAAATGTGGCACCACCCCACATTTCTACCGAAAAAAGGTGAGGGTTTAAGCGTGCAGTTGGCTCTGCAATCCTTTCTAAATCATTGGTCCGTATGCGGGTTGCCAGCAGAGATTGATGCGCATCACGAAAGGTCGTATCGGTTAACAATACATCTTTTTGTTCCTTAATCCACTTGACGACACCTTCAGCACCTTCAGCATCTAAAATTTGTTTCGTACCAGATGGAATGGGTTCTGAGTAGGTGGTTTTAGGTAAGGAGGGTTTTGTAAATACAGGCTTCTTCTTTTTCCCGATACCAGGGAACCCATTTACTGTGACATTCCCGATATACGTCAGTAATTTTGTCCCACGGTCCTTGCTCTTTGGAAATAGGAATAATTCTGGTGTCGTATCAATAAAGGATGTGTCAAAGTCACCTTTTAAAAACTTTTCGTGCTTTACCACATTTTCCAAATAGGGAAGGTTCGTTTTAATCCCGCGGATACGAAATTCACGAAGGTTACGCAACATTTTAGATGCCGCCTTCTCAAACGTATCTGCCCATGTCGTTACTTTTACGAGCAAGGAATCATAATAAGGAGTGATGACCGCCCCTTGAAACCCATTTCCAGCATCAAGACGAACACCAAACCCGCCACCTGAACGGAACGCCATAATTTTCCCTGTGTCCGGCATAAAATGGTTGAGTGGATCTTCTGTCGTCACCCGTGATTGAATGGCAAAACCATTGATTTGTATGTCATCCTGAAGAGGAATACCCATCTCATTACTATGTAGGGAGTATCCATCCGCAATCAGAATTTGCGACTGAACAATATCAATCCCTGTAATCATTTCGGTGATCGTATGCTCCACTTGAACCCTTGGATTCACTTCAATGAAATAAAACGCATCTCCTGACACAAGGAACTCTACAGTTCCAGCATTTTGGTAGCCAACATTCTCCATTAATCGAATAGCTGCCTCGCAAATTTGTTTACGCAATTTTTCAGATAAGGTGCCACTCGGTGCGATTTCCACTACCTTTTGATGTCGACGCTGGATTGAACAATCACGCTCATATAAATGAACGATGTTGCCGTCTTGATCACCCAAAATTTGTACTTCAATATGCTTAGGGTTTTCAATACATTTTTCGATATAAACCTGATCATTACCAAACGCTGTCTTTGCTTCAGACTTAGCACGTTCATAAGATTCCTTTAATTCATCCGCGCTTCGAACGATACGCATACCACGGCCGCCTCCGCCCAATGCGGCTTTAATCATAAGGGGATAACCATAGTTCCGGCCGAACGTTTCCGCTTCTTCCTGACTTGAAATCTGGCCATCACTCCCGGGGATCACGGGAATATTAGCTTGAATAGCTTGATAACGAGCCTTCACCTTATCACCAAATAGATCAAGATGTCTTGATTGTGGACCAATAAAGATGATTCCCTCTTCTTCACAACGTTTGGCGAATTGAATGTTTTCGGACAAAAACCCATACCCTGGGTGAATGGCATCTACTTCATGTGTTTTGGCCAGTTTAATGATTCCTTCAATGTCTAAATAGGCTTCAATTGGCTTTTTCCCTTTTCCGATTAAATAAGCCTCATCAGCCTTATAACGATGAAAAGATCCTGCATCTTCATTTGAATAAATGGCTACTGTACGGATATTTAGTTCTGTGCACGCACGAAAAATACGAATCGCAATTTCCCCTCGGTTTGCTACTAACACTTTCTTAATTTTTCGAGTCACTTGATGCATTTTTAGCTTCTCCTTTCAAGGATAAAAAACCGAAAGGAATCATCGTTTTTTATCTTGACCTATAATAAATTTCGAGTTTAATCCTGATCCTTTAAGGTATAGACCGATCGGACCATACTTTAACTATTTAATCGATTCTATACAGCGGTGTATTCCACATTCTTTTCTTGTGCAAGATAGAGCCCTTCTTCTTCTAACGGAGTGAATTCCCGAAATTTCCTCAATTGCTTTCCATAAACATGGATCGTGATGGCGGGATGATCCCCCACCCCCTCTAGAATATGACAGTCGGCCGGAGGCAATAGCGTTCCTGTATTCTGCTCGTTTACAACGATGGTATCTATCTGCTGCAACTTAACGATTTCCCCCCCTGATAACTCCTCTAATCGTATATAATTCGTGACTTTGACCTGTCCCGCTATAACTCCTTCTGCTCCCCATGTTTCATCGTGATCATGAAGAGTGGTCTTCTGGCCGGGCTTCCAGACGAGCGCGATCACTTCGAAACGATCCTTAGGATCACAATACAACGGATGCCGCGAGTATCCCCCAGCACTTGGCTTTCTCTTCTCGGCAGGCAGCCAGGAATGAGATTGAATTAATTTACCAACTAGCCTTTCCGCTTCCAAAACACAATCTTTATCATTCTGACTCCGTTCAACCATATGAGTCATATCCTGAACAAATTCTTTGAAATCATATCCATTCGCGTAATCCATCCTAATTCCTCCTCAATATTCTGATGTTTTATTTTCCTGTATGTTAAAGTTGATTGACGGCTTGTTCTAACTGGCATAGAGCCTTTTCCAACGTGGTGCGGGGACATGCGATATTCATTCTCATAAAGCCTTCTCCCCCTTGACCAAAAATGTGACCCTCATTCATGGCCAATCTTGCTTTTTGCAGCATAAACTGATCCAATTCTTCCATACTGAATCCAAGTTCCCTGCAATCCAGCCATAGCAGGTAAGTCCCCTCCGGTTCGACAAGCTTGATTTGAGGGATATTCTTTTTCAAATACGACCGAACAAAATCTACATTTTCTTCTAAATAATCAATCAGCTGATCCAGCCATTCTCCCCCAGATCGATAGGCACTTTCCAAAGCGGCTATACCAAAAGGGGTTGCCCAGCCGATCGCCATACTGTTGATTTCACGATTATAGCGTTCTCTCTGATCACGATTTGGAATAATCACAACAGATGTTTGGACTCCCCAAATATTGAAAGTCTTACTTGGAGAAAAGCATGTGATCGTCTGTTTAGCTAACTCGTCTGAAATCGAGGCGATTGGAATATGTTTATACTCGTTGTAGACGAGATCAAAATGAATTTCGTCCGAAACAATCAAAATATTATTTTTTAGACAGATTTCCCCAAGACGTATGAGCTCTTCTTGTGTCCATACCCTCCCCACCGGATTATGCGGGCTGCAAAGGATTAACATCTTAACGGACGAATCAATTTGAGCTTCTAAATCGGCAAAATCCATCGTGTATCGTCCATCCTTAAAGGATAGAGGGTTGTTCACTACCGTCCGCCCTTGTGATTCAATCACTCGGAAGAAGTGGTGGTATACGGGTGATTGAACGATGATCTTATCACCTGGCTGGGTTAAGGAACGCAGGAGAAAGGCCAAAGCCGGAATAACGCCTGGGCTATGGGTGATCCATTCCTTTTTAATGGACCATTGATGCCTTCTTAACACCCAATCCACAATGGCTTCAAAATACGAGTCCGGGCGGTAGGTGTAGCCATAAATCCCGTGTTCTACTCTTTCCTTTAAGGCTTCAATCACAGCAGGCGGTGCCTTAAAGTCCATATCAGCTACCCACATGGGCAGGACATCATTCACACCAAAGCGTGTCTCAAGGTCATCCCACTTTTCGCAAGCAGTTTTCATCCGATTAATTTCCTGATCGAAGTTGTAATTCATTTCGTATCCCCCTAACTAATTAACTCTTTACGCCAAACTATAATGCAAAAACCGTGCCAACTATAAAAAGGATCCTCAAGCATTGATACAACTATCTTTGATTTATTCATTCAAATTTGCTCTTGGCCGTCTTTTAGCAAATCTGATAAAAATCCATCTCATATCCGAAAAAAAATCCTTCCTTTAAAAGGAAGGACAGGCTGTCGAAAAACTCTCGTTAGCCTTTTTAACAGGCCAGTTAGCAGGGACAATCAATAAGAATTCTTGTTTAGATTCTAATAAAATAAAAAATTGCCGAGAAAAATACCCTTTCTCGACAATCTAAATCCTTCCTTAGAAAGGAAGGATAATCTCATGATTGAAATCCAGCTAGGATCAACTTACTCGCGATTCTCAAAGTCACATTCCGTAAGAGGTACAACCTTAGTTTTTTTAATCATTTTATAACCAATCCAAAGACCTACAAAGAAAACAATGCCGATATAATTCGCGATGGTCGATCCCCAATCAATCTTGCCTTCCGTAAATAAATTTTGACCAAGGACTAAAACAATAATAAACAAGAAGGGGATCATTGGACCTAGAGGAAATAACTTTGCTTTATACGGCAGCTCACTAGGATCTTTTCCTTGAGCAATATAAGCCCTGCGAAAGCGGTAATGACTCACAGCGATCCCGAACCACTTAATAAATCCAGTCATAGCCGAAGTAGCCACTAGCCACATAAAAACGAAACCGCTTCCAAACATAGAGGAAAGAAAGGAAATAAACCCGAAGATGACCGATACCATTAATGCAGCCATTGGAATACCACGGGAATTAACCTTCGCAAACATACGAGGAGCTTTTCCTTCCTTCGCCAATGACCAAAGCATACGTGAAGATGCATACATGGCGGTATTGGCTGCAGATAAAATAGAAGTAAGCAGGACTGCATTCATGGCCGATGCGGCAAACGCTAATCCGGCACGTTTAAACACAAGGGTAAATGGACTAATTGAAACATTACTAATACCCGTTTTAAGCAGATTGGGATCCGTATAAGGAATGATCAAACCAATAATGAATATGGTTAAGACGTAGAAAATTAGAATCCGCCAGAAAATGGTTCGAATGGCTTTCGGGACATTTTTAGATGGATTATTCGTTTCACCGGCAGCTGTTGCAATCACTTCAGTCCCCTGAAAGGCGAAACCGGCAACAATAATCACACTAAAGAAGGCTAAAAATCCGCCGTGAAAGGGAGCATCTCCTTTTGTAAAGTTACTTAAACCCTCGGTATGCCCTCCCATAATCCCGAAAATCATGGCTGTTCCGATGATTAAAAACAAAATAATCGAAACGACCTTAATACCTGCAAACCAATATTCACTTTCCCCGTATCCCTTAACGGATAATAGATTAAGAGCTAGTAATAAAACTAAGAAAATCGTACTCCATAATAAGGCAGAGGAGTCTGGAAACCAATATTTCATAATCAGAACAGCTGCTGAGAGATCGGCCGGAATCGTAATGGCATTGGTGTACCAATAATTCCATCCTAAAGCAAACCCGAAGGCAGGATCCACATACCTTGTTGCATAGGTTTCAAATGACCCCGGAACAGGTAAAAAGGATGCTAGTTCCCCTAAACTATTCATCACAAAATAAACCATGATTCCCACTAGAATATAGGCTGCTAGCGCTCCCCCGGGTCCTGCTTTACTGATCGCTGACCCACTTGATACAAACAACCCTGTTCCGATTGCACCCCCAATCGCCATCATCGTTAAATGTCTGGACTGTAGACTGCGGTGTAACTGCTGTCCATTTGATTTTTCCTTGTTTGGGATCATATTTAATTTAAGTGCCAGTTTACCCATATAAGTACCTCCGATTTTATAAAATTACTTTCAGAAATGATAAAGTATTGCAAAAATTTAAAAGCCAGACAAAGAATCGTTTGTAACGCTCATCCGTATGAAAGAGAATTGCGTATAATCTAAGGATCATCATCACATACAAGGTGACACTGGAGCATAAGATGCAAAGAGAACGATACGATAACGCTTTCATTTAGTTCTGCCAAAGGGGCTTGAAGAAGGGACTTATGTACGATCGTAAAGTTTCATAGGTGATTTAGGCAGAACTCGAGACTCAAAATTGACCTAAGATCACCTATGTTCTAAAAAATCGTTGATCACAGCAAAATTTATTTCTTAACAATAGCCTCTATTTCGATCATTACATCCTTAGGAAGACGACTTACCTCTACAGTAGACCGTGCAGGGTTATGCCCCTGCAAAAATTGACTGTACTCTTCGTTAATAACAGGGAAATCATTCATATCTTTTATAAAAATAGTCGTTTTTACGATATTCGTAAGTAAATAATCTTCCTCTTCTAAAATGCCTTGAATATTCTTTAAAACTTGTTGAGTTTGAAGTCTAATATCATTTTCAACTACATTTCCCGTTTCGGGATCAAGCGGGATCTGCCCCGATAGAAATAGGAATCCATCCACACGAATGGCTTGCGAGTATGGCCCAATCGCTTGCGGTGCTTTATTTGTTGAGATAACTTTCATCATAGTAATCACTCTACCTTTTCTAATTTAATCTTAATATCACATTTCTACTGTGCAATAGTGGAAATTAGCATACTTTCAATATAGCGAAAAATAAATCGATTCCTTCTTGTTGTCTCTACAAAATATAGATTCATAATTTCAAAGCGTCTCCATTTTTAATCATCATATAAATGGCTACGGTTATGACCACAGCAGAGAAGATATAGTTAAGGGCTTGTCGTTGTTGGCTTAAACGCTTTGCAACGATTGTACCAAAGATTCCCCCTATAAATCCGCCGCATACAAGTGCCAGTACGACGAACCAATTAACCAATCCAGAAAGGCTGTAATTTAGCGCCGTTGTGAGCCCAAAAGTTCCTACAGAAAACAAAGATGTACCGATTGCTTCAACGATTGCCATATTTGTGGCTGCCAGTAAGGAGGGGACAACCAAAAAACCGCCGCCAATGCCAAAAAATCCAGATGCCAATCCTGTCATCACACCAAATAGGGTTAATTTTTTTCCATTCAATTTATCCATTTAACTTATACCTTCTGTTTCTGTATTTGCTAGCTGTTTTACAGTCTTTTTTGGTAGGATCATTTTAATGGCCATAAAAATCATCAGTAAGGCAAAAAGAAACAACAATTGCTTGCTCTGTAAAAGCTTGCCAAGATAAGAACCACAGAAGGCTCCAACTACACCTGGTATAGCAAATACGATTGCTGGTCTCCAATGAACATGGCCTGCGCGTGAATGAGGGATAAGATTCAAGAAGGCATTAATGGAAACAGCAAGGGCTGTACTTCCGATCACAATATGCGGATCTTTCACCCCGACCATATAAAGCAAAAGAGGAACCGCTAAAATGGAACCGCCACCGCCAATAAGTCCTAACGTAAAGCCAATAATTCCGCCTGAGGTAACTGTGAGAATCCATTGTAGAATTGTCATTCCATAACTCCTTTTTACATTCCACGTTGTGTATAAAGCTGTTTCTTTCGTAAAATAAAAACACCAATCTATTCAGTCAGATTTGTTCCACCTCCTCCTATTCCATGTCGCTAGTTAATATTACAAGTGTTGTGCCAACTTATATTCCTTGTAAAATCAACCTTTCTCTTCCCTTTTAAATGAAAAATTTATCAAATTTGCGATGATAATCACGAAAATCCACTAATAGAGCCTTTTCCAAATTCCTATGGGTGAATTATTTTTTCACTTTTCAAAAATTTAAAGAGACATTTTTACCTTTTTGCGAAAAAACATATCCATTTAGTTAGGGAAAAAACAATGGCTATGTTTTTTTAATCACTTAAACTAGTTACTTTTTCCTTTAACAGTAAGTTCAGTAGAATTTAATGCTTCATTATTTTCTTTTATCCATTGATCAAACCCGCCTGTTAAATTAAGGACCCGGTCAAATCCATTTGCTTTCAATAGACTAACGGCAATCGCCGATCTTGCGCCCGATTTACAATGGACAAGAAGGGGTTTTTCTCTAGGAATCTCGTTCATTCTGTCTTTTAGATGTCCAAGCATGATATGGTGAGCCTGCGGAATATGCCTTTCCATCCATTCACTGTTCTGACGAACGTCAAGGACATAGTACTCATCAAGCTTATCCATAATCTCTTTCGGTTCAACTGCTTGATAATCCGCGACATCCCTTTCGTTCCATTCGAGCTGTTCAATGAACGTGCTGTCCATTGCAGCTTTAACCTGATCAAGACCAATCGATCGTAATGCTCTCAACGTTTCTGCTTCTTTATCCTTACTTACCAATAAATAGATCGGCTGATCATAATCAAGCAGCCATCCAGCCCAAGTCACAAAGGATTGATTGTAGGGAAGATTGATGGTTCCCGCTCTATGTTTTTCTGCAAATAGCAACGCTTGCCGGGTATCTACCACAATACCGTTTTGGGTCCATTCCTGAACGACGGTTAACGAAGGTTGTGAATGAAGGACAGGCTCAAGGTTTTCGATCAGGGTAGCCCCTAGTTTATTCAGCCTTTTCATGATTCCGAAATATTTTGGCGCCTCAGGCTGTCCGGTAAGTAATGCCTCGATAAAAAGATCCTCCTCTTCATATTGGAGTGCCCAGTTGGCTAGCTTTTCATATCCAACGGTTGATGAAGGCACTGCACCCAATGCTTTCCCGCACGCACTCCCCGCTCCGTGTGCCGGCCAGACTTGTAAATAGTCTGGAAGCTGTTTAAATCGCTGCAAGGATTTAAACATTTTTTTTGCCAGTGAATAGGCCGAACCATTTACACCGGCAGCTCTTTCCAGCAAGTCAGGACGGCCCACGTCCCCGGCAAAAACAAAGTCACCTGTAAATAAGCCAATAGGAGCTTGGGCCGCTGAGCCGCCGTCTGTCAATAAAAATGAAAGATGCTCCGGTGTATGCCCAGGAGTATGCATTACTTCAAAGGTTAAATTCCCAATTGAAAAGCAATCCCCGTCCTTGAGCAATTGGGAATCATACTGATCGACAAACTGATACTTCCAATCGGCATCCCCCTCATCTGTCAGATAAAGTTTGGCCCCTGTTTTGGAAGCAAGCTCCTTTGAACCAGAAATATAATCAGCGTGTATATGTGTCTCTGTAACACCTGTAATCGATAATCCATTGGCCTTCGCTGTATTCAAGTAGGAATGGATGTCACGGGAAGGGTCAATCACAATGGCCACTCCCTTAGCTTGACACCCGACTAGATAAGAGGCATGCGCCAATTTCTCATCATAAAAATATTTAATTAACATGAGAGTGAACACTCCTTTTGAAGTCGATTATTTTGATTTAGGTTCAGAAGCAATGGTTAAAAGTGCTTTAACAAAATGAATACTCCGCTGAACGGCAGGTTCTTTGATTAATTTGAATACTGTAAAGATCGTCACAGGTGAATGGTCATTGTCCGCTTCCATTTTTGCCCGCTGAATCAAATCCAAGCCATTTTCAACTTTTTGCTGAATCGGACCTGCGAGTTCTTGTGCCCCCTTATATAAATAATCAACGGACTCCTGATCACGGGAGATCGATAATAGGAAATCCATGATTGGTTCTACCATTGACAAGTATTTAGTATATTTCGGAAGGTTATGGACCAGTGCCATCAATGCCTCCAATGAATCTCTAGTGGGAATGTATTTCCTGAATTCATCTTCTAATCCACCCAATAAATATTCCATCGATTTTTTATCGTTTAGAGTAGATTTTATAAAAGCGATGTTTCGTTCTAAGGCAGAATACTGGTCAACCAGTTCGGGTAATTTTTCCAGTGTTTGGATTAAACTATTTTGTATTTCCTTTTGGCTTAATAATGAAAGTAATGGTTGGAGATCAGATAAGTGATCAATAGTAGTTTTCTGCATAATCTTCCTCTCACTAACACGTTTTTTTAAAGCAGTCCCTTTAGCATTCCGTTCCAATAGACAATCGGGAGTACCTGCTTCTTTAATAGATACATACTGTATCTTTCCTTGGCTTGATCAAAAGGAAAGCTCTCATCCGGTTGAGATTCATAATCAAACTCTGCTAAAACTAAGCTTCCATATCCCGTTACGAGTGGGCACGAAGTATAGCCGTTGTACTTTTGCATAACAGTCTTTTGGTTCATTAGACATAACAAGTTCTGAACAAGGACCGGAGCTTGTTTGCGAATAGCGGCACCCGTTTTTGAAGTTGGCAAATTGGTACAGTCGCCTATTCCAAAGACATTTCCATATTTTTTATGGCGCAATGTATAGGGATCCACATCCACCCAGCCAGTTTCTGCAGCTAACGGGCTTTTCTTAATAAAATCGGGCGCACTCATCGGAGGGACGACATGAATCATATCATAGGAAATCGTTACCAATTCATCCGTCGAAAGGTTTTTAAAAACGGCCTTTTTTTGCTGTGCATCTATTTCCACTAAATTGTGCTGATAATGCGTTTCAATTCCTTTTCTTTTAATTACTTGGTTCAATGTATCGGCATATTTTTTTACTCCAAAAATACTGCCCGCTCCAGAGAAAAAGTGGATGGCGGAATTCGAGCGGACCCCTGATTTGCGAAAGTAATCATCCGCCAGATACATAATTTTTTGCGGTGCACCACCACATTTAACCGGTGTATTCGGATTTGTAAAGATGGCATTACCGCCGCTGAAATTGCGGATATTTTCCCAAGTACTATCGACATAATCGAAAGAGTAGTTACTGCAAACGCCATTCTTGCCAATGCTCTCTTTTAAACCTTTCACCTTGTTCCAGTCAATTTGAATACCTGCTGCAACCACTAAATAGTCATAACTCAATTTGTTGCCAGATGATGTTACGATTGATTGTTCATATGGAAAAAAATCTTCAACCGCTTCTTTAATCCAAACAATGCCATCTGGAATTAAAGTGGACTGTTCTCTTTCTGTTACCCTTTTATCAACAACCCCGCCACCAACCAGTGTCCATAGCGGCTGGAAATAATGTTTTTCAGCAGGGTCAATAATGGCAATTTTTCCATAAAGCCCCCGTGATTCCTTTAATAGATGTGCTGCCACTGTAATACCAGCACTTCCGGCGCCTACAATGATCACTTTGTAGTCTGTCAAATCATTCATATAAACCCTCCTCTAGTCACCTAAGTTTACGCAGATTCAAGCTCTATTTTTTTAAATTCCTCCGCCTCCCTCTTTTCGGTTTTATATTATGCAAGTAATGTGCCAAACTGAAATCATTGGTAATTCAGGCTTCCTACTTCTGAATTAGATGAGAATTTTTCATTTCCGCTATGAATATAGTGGAAATCTACCTATCCGTACTGTTTTTCGATTCCCAAATTTGAAAATATTTTCTTAATTATTCAAAAAAAGATTGCAAATTAAATTTGCAATCTTAGGCCCTACCTATGAACAAAGTTTATTTAGAAATTGTAATGTTCGTTCATGCCCTGTATGTTCAAAAATTTGTTGCGGTGTTCCTTCTTCAACAATCACACCTTTATCAATGAATACGACTTTATCTGCTGCTTCACGAGCGAAATTCATTTCATGAGTCACGACAACCATCGTCATTCCTTCTTTAGCAAGTTCTTTCATGACCTTAAGTACTTCTCCTACTAGCTCAGGATCTAACGCGGAAGTAGGTTCATCAAAAAGCAGGACTTCAGGTTCCATTGCCATCGCCCGTGCAATTCCTACACGCTGTTGCTGTCCACCGGATAGCTGTGATGGATAATGGTTCGCCCGTTCCGATAATCCTACCTTTTTCAGCAATTGAAGAGCCTTCGTACGTGAGGCTTCTTTGTTTTGTTTACGAACGTAAACAAGACCTTCCATCACATTTTCAAGTGCTGTCATATGAGGGAACAAATTGTACCCTTGAAAAACCATACCGGTTTGTTGACGGAACTTAATCACTTGATCTTTTGGAACGGATTTTTTTTCCTTAAAATCCAAAGAAAACTTTCCAAGCTTAATGGTCCCTATTGTAGGCGCTTCCAATAAATTCAGACAACGTAACAAAGTTGTTTTCCCTGAACCCGATGGCCCAATAATACAAACTGTATTGCCTTCTTCAATTTTTAGATCGATTCCCTTTAAAACCTCTGTTTGTCCAAATTGTTTATGCAGGTTCTTTATCTCAATCATGTATATTTCCCCCCTATCAAATTAGCCCGCTACATAACGATCGAGTCGTTTTTCCATACGTCCTTGAGCGTTCGAAAGAACTGTACTGAAAATCAAATAAATAAATCCTGCTAGACAATAAAGTATCAATGGTTCGTAGGTTGTTGCGGTAATTTGCTGAGCCACTCTAAACATTTCCGTCACCGTAATGGTAGCGGCCAACGATGTATCCTTTACCAAGCTTATAAAACTGTTTGCCAAAGGCGGTACAGATACCCTTGTTGCCTGAGGGAGAATAATTCTTTTTAATGCCTGGCGATAGGTCATCCCGATTGAGTAACCTGCCTCCCATTGACCTTTGGGAATGGAAAGTATAGCTGCTCGAATAATCTCTGAGTTATAGGCGCCCACATTAATCGTAAAACCGATTATAGCGGATGGCAGCGGACCAATGGTAACCCCAATACTTGGAAGACCATAAAAAATAATAAACAGCTGAACAAGCAGCGGTGTTCCTCGAATCACCCATACATAAAATCGTGCAGCAGCGTCCAGAGGTTTAATTCCCGAGATTCGAGCCAGTGCAGTAAGCAGAGCAAGAATCAGTCCCAGAAAAAAAGAGATGAGTGTCAACGGCACGGTAAAAGCAATTCCTGCTTTTAACATCGGTAAAAATGAGTTGACAACGATGTCAATAATTCGATCCATTCTTTCATGATCCAACATTAGAACACTCCTTATTTGGAAACATCGGTTTCAAAGTATTTTTTTGAAATGCTTAAATACTTTCCATCATTCTTCATATCGGCAAGTGCTTTATTAATAGCATCAACCAATTCTTTATTCCCTTTTCTTAACATAATTCCCATTTGTGTAGGTTCATCAAGTTCGGCTGCAACTTTAAGCGGGGCATTAGGCTGCTGCTTCTTGTAATCAAGATAAGACAGGCCATCATTAATCGTCGCATCCACACGTTTTGAAATTAATAAATCAATAGCTTGATTAAATCCTTCAACACCGACGATTTCAGCGCCCTTGGAAGCTGCCATGTCTTTAAACATACTTGTTAGTGACTGAGCTGATTTTTTCCCCTTCAAATCTTCAAATGTTTTAATCGTGTTATTATCTTTGCTAACAATTAAGTAAGGTTTTGACACATTAGTTGGGTCGGAAAAATCGTATTTTTCCTGCCGGTCAGGACGAATACCTACTTGACACGCAATGATATCGAAGCGCTTCGAATCAAGTCCCGCAAAAATTCCGTCCCATGGAGTTTCAACAAATTCAGCTTTCACACCAAGTCTTTTTGCTACTTCTTCAGCAATTTCGATATCAAAACCAGTCAATTTTCCCGATGCATCATGGTAACTAAACGGGGCATATGTTCCTTCTGTACCGATTTTAATCGTACCATCTGCTTTAATTTTTTCTAGTAGGGACTTACTCTCAGCCGCCTTATCAGGTTTGGCTGATGTTTGTTTTTGAGAATTTCCACATGCCGTTAATATAAGTGCTGCGATCAGCGAAAAAGCAATGAAGATTATACTCTTTTTCATAAAAAGTTCCCCCCTATATTTTTAAAAAATGAATGAATTGCAGACTGTTCGTTAGATTTTTCCTCATTGTTCCAATATTCAGAAAATTTTCTTCACTACAATAACTACCCTCTTCAAATTGACTCCACCTCCTTCTATTCAGTTACTTTTTATGCAAGAGTTGTGCCAAAATAAAATCCTTGTTAATTCAACATTCATGGTTGCAAATAAAATGTGAAATTATCAATTCCGCGATGATTATAGTGAAAAGCTACCATTTAGTACTGTTCTTCTATTCCCAAATTTGAAAAATATTTTTTCAATTACTCAAAAAATTCCCCCTTAGAGTCACAAGAGGATTACATAACTTCTATAAAAAGTAGTTAATAAGATCATTGGGATTAATAGAATGGCCAATAAATATAGAGTGATTTGCTCCATATTTATTGGCCATAGGCAAGGATTTTCTATCCTAGTTTTCCACTTGCCTCTACAATTTGATTAAGAAACTTTTCAACCTCTTCCTGACTTTTTCCAAGTTTACTTACAAAGCGGTCCAGTTCCTTCCCTTCTTGAAAAGCAATAAAGCTTGGGATTCCGTACACATCCAGCTTCTCTAAAACCTCTGGAAAATGTTCACGATTTACTGTAATCATATCTACTTTTTCTTTATATGCTTCTTCCAAAGTTGGCATAAATAAATCGGTATGCTGACAATCTGGGCAATATTCGGCATAAAATTTAGCCATAACTGGTTTTGTTGATAAAATCGCCTCTTCAAACTCTTGTTTTGTTTTAATCTCTTTCATTATTAAAATCCTCCCCTATATTTGGTTCTCCATGATAGATTGATTGTTTCCACTATATAATTCACTTGCATCAAGATATTTTTCGCAATCCAGAGCAGCCATACAACCACTTCCCGCAGCCGTAATGGCTTGGCGGTATTTATGATCTTGAACATCCCCGCAGGCAAATACACCAGGAATATTGGTTTCGGTTGTACCAGGATTCACCACGATATATCCCATATCGTCCGTTTTAATTTGATTGTCTAAAAATGCTGTGTTCGGTTTATGCCCGATTGCAACGAAAATACCATCAGATTCTAGAATTTCCTCTTTTCCAGTTTCGCTGTTTTTTACTTTCAAGCCAGTAACGTGTCGATCCCCTGCGATCACTTCTTCAGGAATGGAATTTAAGCTCCACGTAATTTTGGGATTCCTTCTGGCACGGTCTTGCATAATTTGGGAAGCGCGAAGCTTCTTTCTGCGGTGGACAACCCGAACCTCCGAAGCAAACTTCGTTAAAAAGTTTGCCTCTTCCATAGCAGAATCTCCGCCGCCGACAACAATAATTTTCTTTCCTCTAAAGAAAAATCCATCGCATGTTGCACAGGTGCTTACCCCACGGCCAATATTTTCTCTTTCCCCCGGAATTTCCAAAAGTTTCGCAGAAGCTCCCGTTGAAATGATTAATGATTGCGTTTTAAGCTCCCCTATTCCTTCCACCGTTAAGGTAAAAGGGTTATTGGAAAAGTCGACTTTTTTAACCCATCCTCTTTTAAACTTTGCTCCAAAAAACTCAGCTTGCTTTCGCATGTTCTGCATTAGCTCTCGTCCCATAATCCCTTCAGGAAAACCAGGAAAATTCTCAACATCTGTTGTCATTGTCAATTGCCCCCCTGGTTCAGGCCCTTCAATGACCAAAGGACTTATGTTAGCACGGGCTAAATAGATTGCTGCGGTTAACCCAGCAGGTCCAGTCCCTAGAATAATAACTTTATACATCTCTTCCCTCCTTATCTATTAGTCATGAATTTAACTTGCAATATTCGTGCCAATCTTTAATACCTTGTAAAATCACTATTTTTTAAGTCTCTTATAGATTAATCATTCCTATTTCCTATCATGTTTGAAAAAAATTTTTTTAAAACTAAGAAAATATGTACTAACTCCTATTTCAAACGGTAGATTAAAAGCCAAGAAGGTTTTAATGAAAAGGCGATTCCTATAATGTCTTCAGGAATCGCCTACATAAAAACCTATTAACTTAGATCGCTTTAGTTACTGTTTCAACATCTTCGAGCTTCTCAGGCTTTAACTTCTTTATTGCAAATCCAGTGACACCATAAAGTAAATCGAATAATGGGACAAAGAAGGCTAGAAAGACATATGGGAAGTAGGCATATGGCGATACGGCCAACATTTGCGAACAATAGATTGCGTTGGAATTCCATGGAATAACTGGTGCGCCCATCGTTCCAACATCCTCGATATTACGCGAAAGATTTTCTGGCGCCAAATGATTATTTTTAAAGACATTTTTCATAAGTGAACCCGCTACAATTGCAGTTAATAACATCGATGAGCCAATCATATTTGTGATTAAGGCAATCAACATAGTCACTAAAGTTATTTTAAAAGTAGAGCCGTGTGTTCGTTTAACTAATGGCTCCACTAAAGAACTCAGAATCCCAGATTGCTCCAGCATTCCCGTTACACACATGGCCAAAAGAACAACAAGGAATGAGCTCATTAAACTGTAGAGCCCGCCTCTGCTTAGGATGGGGTCAACTAACGTACTGCCGCTTTTAAACACAAATCCATTGGTCATGATATCAAACATTTTTGTTAAATTATATCCCTGAGCAAAAACAGCGACAGCCATGCCGCTAAACACTCCCATTAACAGCGAAACAATAGATGGAATGCCCTTTATGAGCATCACTAGTACAACCAGGAGAGGAATCAATGAAATCCAAGATAAATTGAAATGCTTTGATATCACACCAGTGATTTGTTGAATCTCCTGCATATTCGATCCGTTTTTTCCATACTTTAAGCCTAAAATGATAAATATAATTGCTGTTAGAATATACGCCGGGACAGTAGACCATAACATATGTTTTACGTGTGACATTACTTTAGAGCCGGCAACGGTAGCTGCTAAAATGGTACTATCAGACAATGGTGACAACTTATCTCCAAAGAAGGAACCACAAATAATGGCACCTGCTGTCATTGCTTGGGGAACTCCAAGTGCATTACCAACTGTCATTAAGGCCAAACCCACTGTACCCAAAGTCCCCCATGAAGTTCCGGTTGCAAGAGATGTTGCTGATGTTAGGAGCAAAGCCGTGATTAAAAAGTATTGCGGTGAAATTAATTCTAAGCCCCAATACATAACATAAGGGATTGTACCAGAAGCCATCCAGGTAGCAATCATGACGCCGACTACTAATATAATCGTATTCGGCTCAAAAGATTGCTTTCCCATTTCCCAAGCCATATTTTGAACTTCATTATATTTGTATCCTAGTTTCATGACTAGCAAGGCCACGACAATCCATAACAACAAAAACATTAATTCCAGAGATGCACCAAAACCAAGTGTTCCTGTAAGCAGCAGACCGAAAAAGATTAAGACAGAAACCACTGCATATTTAAATGATACCGGAAATTTATACGATTTATCATCCCACGAAACAGTTGCATTTCCTTGCTTTTCAGGTTTGTTCCCCATACGCAAAACCTCACAATTCAATTAGTTTTTAAAAACCATATTTGTCATAGTTTAGCTTAATCTGTTTCAATGCTCGCTCAAGTAAAGCCCTTGTGCAAGCAATATTTACTCTTACAAAGTTACCACTATCTTTTCCGTATGAACTCCCATCATTGACTCTAACCCCAGCGTCTGTAAAAAATTCAGCCAATTCCGTACCGGTGAGGCCCAGCCCTACACAGTCAATCCATAGCAAATAGGAACAATCAGGATACTGAACTTTTAACTTCGGTAAATGTTTTTGGATATAATCAATCGAAAAATCAATATTGCTTCGTAAATAAGCATTTAATTCATCCACATAATAATCGCATTTATTATAAGCAGTGATTAAGGCCTCAACTCCTAAATAGTTATAATCAAAGTGGTATTTTGTGTAAATATCATCAAATGCTTTTTTCATATTTTTATTTTTTACAATCACATATGCACTGAAGAAAGATGCTAAATTAAAGGTTTTGCTTGGAGAGTTCATTACCACCACATTTTGATCTTCTTCCTCACAAATCTCTAAAAAGGAGTGAAAAGGCAAACTTTTGTGAATCATATCGCTATGAATTTCGTCACTTATAATAATTACGTTATTCTCACGGCATAAATCATATATTTTCTGCATTTCCGCTTTTGTCCATACCCGCCCGATTGGATTGGCAGGATTACATACAAGGAGTATTTTCACATCGGGCTTCTTTAGTTTGTCTTCTAAATCTTCAAAATCAATCTGATAACCATCTCCTTTGTGGTAAATTAATCGATTGTCGATTGCTCTTCTATTAAAATTCTCAATTACTTTTTTAAAGGTGGCATAGACAGGAGGCTGTATCACTACTTTGTCTCCCGGATTGGTATAAGCATCTAAAAACATCCATAACGCCCCTGTCATTAATCCAGGCGCATAACTAATTTCGTCTTCCCTAATATCGATTTTATGATGGCGGCCATACCAACCTCTTATAGCATTAGTAAATCGATCATGAGGAAAATATCCATAACCAAATACGCCAAAATCCACCTTTTCCCTTACAGCATCTAATACTTCACGTGGTGCCTTGTAATCGGTATCAGCAATGCCAAGTGGAATCAATGTGCCGCCTTTTCCTTCATTGTCCCATTTATCGGAATCAGAACCAATTCGATCTAACGTTTCATCAAAGTTGTGAATCATACTTACCTCCTCATTTTTCTAAAAACACCGCGAATGCGTTTACATTTTTGCGATGACCATTAACATGATCAAATAAGCTTTTAAAAAATCTGCCGGACACATCCCGAGATATGTCCAAAAAACAGACAATTTTAAATAGCTCCATACAACATATTAATCTTCTCGTCCGTCCAGCCAAAAATCCCGCCGGTATGAATAAACAATATGTTTTGTCTTCCCTGAAGTTTTCCATTTTTAAGTTCGTTGTACAAACCATACATCGACTTCCCGGTATATACCGGGTCAAGGATAATTCCTTCTTCTTGTGCGAATTTCTCTATAAATCTCAGTTCATCCAATTGGCTCTTACCGTAACCTAAACCTATATAGCGATCAATAATGTTGATTTCCTCAGCCGAAAAACTGAAATGATTGGCTCTATATTGATTCATATCCTCTATAATGTGAAATAGATCATGAACGGCTTGTTCCCTCTGATTTAAAACACTCATGCCAATAATGGTTTTATTTTGATTGCTTTCTTTATTTCCGTATAACAAACCGGCATAGGTACCGCCCGACCCATTCGTAACCACAATCGTGTCAAACACGATTCCTAATTCCTGTTCTTGATGGAGTATTTCATAGTAGGCTTCTACATACCCTAGAGCACCAATGCCGTTTGAGCCTCCCATCGGAATGACATAGGGGGTGTGTCCGGAATTAGTCAAATCTTTCGTCAATTTTGCAATCATTGGCGTTAAATCCTGATACTCATCCTCAGTTGCCAACTTAATTGCTGCACCAACTAATTTATTAAGAAATAGATTCCCTTCCGTTCTATTTACTTCACTTTCTTTTAAAATCAATAAGGACTTCATTTGGTATTTAGCCGCCAACACTGCAGTTGCCCTCGCGTGGTTCGATTGGATTCCGCCACAGGTAATTAAATAATCACATTTTTTGTTTTTAGCATCAGCTAATAAATATTCCAGCTTTCTAATTTTGTTCCCCGATGATCCCATTCCCGTCTGGTCATCGCGCTTGATAAAAACTGATTTGTTTAAGTGTTTATTGAAAAAGTCCACTTTTTCAACCTTTGTGGGTACATTGGCGATCTTTATTTTCTCCATAAAGCATTTTCCATTCCTTATAGTATTTTTTTCTGTAAGACATTGTCTGTTTTTACATGATCCAAGGCTTTAAATAAATCATTTAGAAGATCATTTTTATCTTCAATGCCGCAGCTCAGCCGAACTAACCCAACTGTCACCCCTAATTCAAGCCTCTCTTTTTCAGGAATTACGGCATGGGACATCGTGTAAGGATAAGATAATATCGATTCTACACCGCCTAAGCTAACGGCCACTATAGGAATGCTTACATGGGCAAAAAAGTCCTTCACATTTTCATAGCTTCCTAAATCAAATGTTAAGACAGCTCCACCGCTGCTTGCTTGGGAAAAATGAATCTCTCTTCCATTGTGATATTCAAGACCCGGATAATAGACAGCCTTCACCTTGCTATGTTTTTGAAGCTCTTTCGCAATAAATGCCGCATTTTCTACTTCCTTTTCCATACGGATTTTCATGGTCTTGATTCCCCTTAAAATTAACCAACAATCATATGGGGGAAGCATATTGCCAAGCATTTTTTGCGTTTTGAATAACGTCTCCGCAATCTCTTGATCATTGGTCACAACCAATCCCGCGCTTACATCACTATGGCCATTGATAAATTTTGTCGCACTATGTATGACGATATCAACTCCCAATTTAATCGGATTTTGGAAAATGGGTGTCATAAACGTATTGTCTATGATGGTCAGCAAGTTGTATTTCTTCGCTAAACTAACAACACCTCTAATATCGGTAACCGTTAATAGTGGATTAGATGGTGTTTCAATATAAATTCCTTTTGTATTTTGCTTGATTGCCTTCTTCCAGGCGTTAAGATCCGTCTCATCCACGAAAGTGTATTCGATTCCGTATCTTGGAAACATCTCTGTTACGAGCTGATAGGCTCCCCCGTAAATATCTTTGCAAAGGATTACGTGATCCCCTTGTGAGAAATTTAGCAGTACCGCAGAAATTGCCGCCATACCGGAAGCAAAGGCATATCCATATTTAGCAAACTCCAAACAGGCAGCCGTTTCCTCCAATGCTTTCCTTGTTGGGTTGCCAAAACGCGTGTAGATAAACTCTTGCGATTCCGTAAATTGAGCTTGATGAAAGGTAGAGGATTGATAGATCGGTACGGATGAGCTTCCGGTATACTGATCAATCAACGGACCACCGTGAATTAATTTTGTATCCAGTTCCATTTTTTTCACTCCTTTTGATTAATTATTATGCAAGAGTTGTGCCAAAATAAAATCCTTGTTAATTCAACATTTCTACTTGCAAAAAAGAGATGAAATTATCATTTCCGCGATGGTTATAGCGAAACATGACCATTCAGTAATGTTCTTCTATTCCCAAATTTGAAAAATATTTTATTAATTATTCAAAAATATTTTTCCTTAAAGTAAAAAGATTGCAAATGAAATTGCAATCTCAGGGAAAAGTTATAAAACTTTTAGATTATATCGTTCTAGCTTACGATAAAGTGTCGATAAACTAATTTTCAATTCATCGGCTACTTTTTCTTTGTCATTTCGACCTTGACCACTCATGAAGAAACTTTGAATAATGGACTTTTCATATTCGGCAACCATATCATCTAAGCTTAACCCTCCGGTCTGAATAGGTGCCTGAATCTGGTACAAATAATCCGGAAGATCATGAAAATCGATCACATCCGATTCCGCCATATTCACCATATACTCCACAACATTTTCTAACTGCCGAATATTCCCTGGCCAATCATATTGGATTAGCCATTTTTCTACTTGTGGTTCCAACATCATGTATGGACGATTTAAGATTGAACAATACTTACAAATGAAGTATTGGAGAAAAAAGGGAATGTCATCCCTCCTCTCCTTCAATGACTTTGTATTTAGCGGGATTACATTGATTCGATAATATAAATCCTCGCGGAAGGTACCATTTTGAACCATTTCTTCTAAATTGCGATGTGTTGCCGTTATCACACGAACATTTATAGGGCGTGATTTGTTCCCTCCCACTCTTTCAATCTGTCTTTCCTGTAATACCCTAAGAAGTTTAGGCTGCAAGGAAAGAGGGAGATCTCCAATTTCATCAAGAAAGAGGGTTCCATGATCCGCCAGCTCAAACTTCCCTGCTTTTCCCTCCCGGTTTGCCCCGGTAAAAGCCCCGCCCGAATAGCCAAATAATTCACTTTCTAGCAAATTCTCCGGAATAGCGGCACAATTTACTGCAATAAAGGGGTGGTTTTTCCGATTCCCTTCATAATGGATCGCCTTCGCCAATACCTCTTTCCCCGTTCCTGTTGCACCTCTAATTAAAACGTTTGCCGTGCTATTTACGATCCGCTTGGCTTTCCGAATTACCTCTTTCATATCCTCATTTCTGCTGTTGAAGCTATCAAAGGTAATGACTTTATTGGCATTTAATGTATCTTCGTATAAATTGCATTTTGCTTCGAATCTTTCATTCTGCGAGATTAACTGGGATTCTACTAGAAGACTTAGATGTTGGAGAAATTCCTTGAGTGATTCAGCATTTTCAATCATCTTTTCTTTTTGTTCCATTGAAAAGCCCATGAGTCCTATGGCTCCTAATGTCTCACTTCCCTTGACAATCGGAAAACCAATAGTTGCTGTCTCTTTGCATTCCTTAAGAAATTTACAGCTCAAACAATGGGATTCATTTTTAATAACATCATAGGTCATATCGGGTCTGCCGGTCTTCATTACAGCACGTAACAAGGAGCCATCAGGTGCAGGTTTTCCAATTTGATGTTGATAGCTTCCTGTGCCGCTAACCCGATATCCATTTCGGTCAAGGATGGTGATATCAAAACCAAGTACCGCTGTAAGGTTTTCCGAAAAGAGTTGAATGAATTCCCGATTTTGAGTGATACCTCTCACGTTTTCTACCTCCCGTATGCTCCAGTGTTTTTAAACTTTTCTATGTACTATTTCTCTATGCAATTTTCAAGTCAACTTTAAATTCCCGAAAAACTATGTAAAAAAAAAGCAAAACATCATTGTTTTGCTAATTTTCTATTTCCCTATTATACTAAATTTCTCAATAATGAAAATACCTTCTCTCAAAGTTGATAAAATCTTCAGATATTTACCTACCAAAGACCTTACTGAAGAGCAATTCCTTTTGCCGTACTGTTATTCTAATGCCATTTCAAGATCCTTCCATATATCTTCTACATCCTCAATTCCAACTGAAAAACGAACGAGTCCATCATCGAGACCTGCTTTTTCTCTTTCTTCTTTCGGGATGATCGCATGTGTCATGGAAGCTGGATGTTGAATTAATGTACCTACATCACCTAGGGAAACGGCTAAAGTACTCAGTTTTACTGAATTCATAAGTTTAACACCTGTTTCGTATCCCCCCTTCAAGACAAAAGAAATCATTGCTCCGGGACCTTTCATTTGTTTCTCCATGATCTGTTGATCTTCAAAACTTGCAAGTCCGGGAAAATATACCTTCTCTATCGCCTTATGTTTTTCCAGGCGTTCAGCCAAAATTTGTGCATTTTCTTGTGAGCGGTCCATGCGAACATGTAAGGTACGTATCCCCTGACAGAGAAGCCAGGCATCCATAGGGGACAAGTTTGCTCCCATCGTCTTCTGCACTTCTTTTCTCATCGGATCAATGATTTCCTTGCTGGAAATTACGAGTCCGCCAATAAGATATCCATGACCAGACAAATATTTTGTTGCACTATGGACGACAATATCAATGCCGTAAGAAATAGGATTTTGTAAATATGGAGACAAAAACGTATTATCAACAACCGTCAAGATCCCCTTTTGCTTAGCAATCGCCGCTACACTCTTCATATCCACTAAGGAAAGCGTAGGATTGGAAGGTGTTTCAAAGTAAATCACTTTTGTTCTATCTGTTATGTGTGGTTCAATCTCTTCCCCTGTCTTAAATGGGACAAATGTTACATCAATTCCAAATTTCTTTACCGTTTTGGCTAGAAATGCGTGCGTCGCCCCATACAACGCTGTGTGTGCAACAACATGATCCCCTGCTTGCAAAACACCCAAAAGGCAGCCAGTTATGGCAGCCATTCCAGATGAGAAAGCCAAACAACCTTCACCAAATTCCAATGCCGCTACCTTCTCTTCCAGTTCTCTTACATTTGGATTTCCCAGGCGTGAATACATAAATCCTGGATCTTCTCCTGCGAAGCGTTGTGCTCCTACCTCAGCATTATCAAAAACAAATGTTGAAGTCATATAAACAGGGGAGATGTGTGAGCCATGCCCTGGATCTTTATTTACTTTTACTAGTTTTGATGAGTAGTTCATGAGTATTTTCGCCTCCTAATTTTTGTAATCTGAAAAACTGCCGTTTTTTTACTTCCAATTTACAAACAAAGTTTATTTAAAAATTGTAATGTACGTTCATGCCCCCAGTAAATTCCCACACGGTGAAGTGATCAAACTTTTAGATTGTATCGTTCTAACTTACGATAAAGAGTCGATAAACTAATTTTCAATTCTTCCGCCACATTTTCTTTATCTTTTCGATTTTGACCACTCAGGAAGAAACTTTGGATAATGGATTTTTCATATTCGGCCACCATCTCATCTAAACTTAACCCGCCAGTATGAACAGGTACCTGAATTTGGTACAAATAATCCGGAAGATCATGAAAGCCAATTACATCCGATTCTGCCATATTCACCATATACTCTACAGCATTTTCTAACTGCCGAATATTCCCGGGCCAATCATATTGGATGAGCCATTGTTCCACCTGTGGATCCATCGTCATATATGGACGATGTAAGATCGAACAATACTTACAAATGAAGTACTGTAGGAAGAAGGGAATGTCATCCCTTCTCTCCTTCAATAACTTTGTATGCAAGGGGATTACATTGATTCGATAATATAAATCCTCGCGGAAGGTACCATTTTGAACCATTTCTTCTAAATTGCGATGTGTTGCGGTTATCACACGAACATTTACAGGCAGCGATTTGTTCCCTCCCACTCTTTCAATCTCTCTTTCCTGTAATACCCGAAGAAGTTTGGGCTGTAGGGAAAGAGGAAGATCTCCTATTTCATCAAGGAAGATAGTTCCATTGTTCGCCAGCTCAAACTTCCCTGCTTTTCCCTCCCGGTTTGCTCCGGTAAAAGCCCCGCCCGCATAGCCAAATAATTCACTTTCTAGTAAACTCTCTGGTATAGCGGCACAATTAACCGCAACAAAGGGGTAGTTTTTCCGATTTCCTTCATAATGAATGGCCTTTGCCAATACCTCTTTCCCCGTTCCCGTTGCGCCTCTAACTAAAACATTTGCCGTGCTATTTACGATACGCTTAGCTTTACGGATTACATCTTTCATATCCTCATTTTTGCTGATGAAGCCATCAAAGGTAATGACTTTATTCGAATTTAATGTTTCTTCGTATAAATGGCATTGTCCTTGGAATCTTTCATTTTGCGAGATTAACTGGGATTCTACTACAAGACTTAGATGTTGGAGAAATTCCTTGAGTGATTCAGCATTTTCGATCATCTTTTCTTTTTGTTCCATTGAAAAGCCCATGAGTCCTATGGCTCCTAATGTCTCACTTCCCTTGACAATTGGAAAACCAATGGTTGCTGTCTCTTTGCATTCCTTAAAAAATTTACAGCTCATACAATGGGATTCATTTTTAATGACATCATAAGTCATATCGGGTCTGCCCGTCTTCATTACAGCCCGTAACAAGGAGCCATCAGGTGCGGGTTTGCCAATTTGATGTTGATAACTTCCTGTTCCACTAACCCGATTACCGTTTCGATCAAGTATGGTGATATCAAAACCAAGTACCGCTGTAAGGTTTTCTGAAAAGATTTGAATAAATTCATGATTTTGAGTGATACCCCTCACGTTTTCTCCCTCCTACGAACTCACGTACTTTTATCTATCTCTATGCAAATTTCAAGCCAAATTTTAATTTTCAAAAAACTATGTGCAAAAAAAAGCAAAACCCCATTGTTTTGCCAATCTATTTGTTTTTCCGTTATACACTTTATATAAATGATTATACTTGATTTCTCAATAATGAGAATATTTTTCCAAAAGTTGATAAAATTTTTAGATATTTGAGTAACAATAACTTCACTGAAAAAGCGAAGTATTGGCATATAACGCTGTGGACCCGCCAGAGTGCACAAATAGGATGTGATCTTCCGGCTTAAAGAAGCCTTTTTGGATTAAATCAATCAGTCCCGCTGCCACTTTACCTGTATAGACTGGATCCAGCAAAATCTCTTCTGTTCTTGCCATGAGCTTGACTGCTACCACCATTTCAGGCGTAGGTAAAGCATAGCCTGGTCCGACATACTCATCAAAACACGTAACCGACTCGCGAGGAATTGAAGTGGGAATGCCAATATGTGATGAAGTTTTGTCCTCCGAGTGATGGAAAATTTCCGAAATGTCATTGCTTTATATAACATTGATTCAATTCTTTACAAGACTGATAGATAAGTTCAAAAAGACGGTCTAGATCCTTTAAATCAACACAAGAAAAGGCAATCCGAAGATCCGTTTCGGCAAGGGAGATGGTCCCCACTCCATACTGATTGAGCAAGTGGACCCTTAGTGTTTCAGCATCGGAATTCTTAATTTGAAGAGATACGAAATATCCGGAGTTGAATGGATAGGGTTCGAATTCATCCGCATACTTCCCGGCTGCTAAGATCTCTTTGACTCGTTTGGCCCTGTCTTCTATTACTTTATTTCTCTCGTTGCGCTGCATTTCAAATTCGGGATTTAACAAGGCATCCAAAATGATCGTTTGAGAAAGGTGCGGACTGCATGAGATTGTACTTCGAATAGAGCCCATAGCCTTTTTCTCCAAAGTTTCAAAAACCAGAGGATCTTGAATTCCAAATGTGAGAAACCCAACACGAAAACCCCAGGCATACTCTTCTTTCGTTGCTCCATCAATTTTAATTGGGAGGACACGCCGATGAAATCCTACTAAACGGGCAAATATAGATTCATTAATTGAATCTTCATAATACAATCCAAAATAAGCATCATCCATAACAGCAACAATATTAATCCCATGATCCGCAGCCTGCCTGATGGCATCAAGAATTCTTTCTGCCTCTTTCTCCGTAGGAGTATACCCGGTAGGATTATGCGGAAAATTAAGGACAAGAATCGCTTTACCATTCTTGCAGGACAAAAGAGCCTCCAGCATACCTTCTACATTAAATTCGTTTGCTTTCGTAAATAAAGGATAGGTTACGGTCTCGCAGCCGTGGCGGATGTTGAATAGGATATGATAATTATCCCAATACTTATCCGGCAATATAATCGAATCGCCTTTTTCCACAAACAGGTCGGATACGATGCTCAAGCCATGGGTCAGCCCGCTTGTCACAATTGGGGTGCCAAATTCCTTTCCTTTAAGAGAAGGATTATCCTTTAGAAGCTTTTTTCTCCAAACCTCACGCAGCTCCGGTTTTCCTGCGGGTGGTGCATATGGATACAGGTCTTTCGGATCATAGGAAAAAAGGTTTTTATGAATCACATCTATATAAATGGGTTGTCCACCCTCTGTAGCCATCCCGATTGTTGCATTGAATCGGTCCGCTTTCCCCCTTGCCTCTCCTGCTTGACTGACAATCCCATTTGGGAAATACAAGGATTTTCCTAACAATGAAAACATCTCATATACTGGTTTATTCCTTTCTTCGATGACTTGATTTAATTCTAACGCCAATGGGTTTAGCATTTTATCCACCTTCTTTATCCAGTTTGATTTTCCAAATTATATTTAAACGGATTCCAAAGTAATCCAGGGGCTTTTCTATTCCTTGTTTTAACCATCACTTGCCTCCTTTCTGTACTAATATCTTAAACATGAATATTAATTTGCAATATTCATGCCAACTTTTAATTTCCCGTATAAACACTATTGTTACAGTCGTTTTATAGGTTAATTTGTTCCATTTCCTATCATGGTTGAGAAAAGTTTTTTCAAGATTAAGAAAAACAAATACCTTTACTCAACTGTTTGATTAAAGCAAACTGTTCTAAACTGAAAATTTTATTTTTCAACACCATGTCCTTTTCTTCGATTTTTCTAAATATAGAAGGTTTATGGAGGACCTTAACATTGCCATAAAAAAAGAGGTATTCCACATTATTGCGGAGATACCTCTTGCCACTTAAAAGCTTATTCTTAATAATCACTTAAAGAAAGTCCACCTTTGCTGATTGAAACGCCTGAGCTTGCACCAATGCGAGTAGCCCCTGCTTCTACCATTGCAAGTGCATCTTCACGGCTCCTGACACCTCCTGATGCTTTGACGCCAATTTCCGGTCCAACGGTTTGACGCATGAGACGGATATCCTCGACTGTCGCTCCGCCTGTTGAAAAACCTGTTGAGGTTTTTACATAATCGGCCCCGGCTTTAACTGCAAGTTCACAAGCTCTTACTTTTTCTTCCTTCGTTAGCAGGCAAGTTTCAATTATCACTTTCGTTAATGCTTTTCCCTTTGCCGCTTCCACAACTGCTGCAATATCTCGTTCAACTAATTCGTCATCATGGTCTTTAAGTGCTGCGATGTTAATGACCATATCGACTTCATCCGCACCATTTTCGATTGCATTTTTTGTTTCAAATGCCTTTGTTTCCGGAGTTGAAGCGCCAAGCGGGAAACCAATTACTGTACAAACTTTTACCTCAGGAGTATCCGCGAGCATTTGCGCTGCCGTACGAACCCATGTCGGGTTTACACACACAGATGCAAAGGAATACTCTTTTGCCTCCTCCACAAGTTTTACAATATCAGCTTTAGTAGCATCAGCTTTTAATAAAGTATGGTCAATCATTTTCACAATATTTTGTGTCATCGTAAATTTCCCCCTTATTTATTTTATTAACAGTTAACATTCCTATTCACTCTGTAACTATATCAAATAAATGAACATTTGTAAAAACTTAAATGAACAATATTTTATCCCAATTACATTTCTTGTCTCTTTTAACGGTTTATTTTTTGGGGAAAAGTAAATAGACTCTCGGAATAAATAAGCAATTCATCGAGAGGCTTGTAAAAATTTCACTGGGAATTCTGTCCGAAATATCTGAAGTCATTATCGGTTTCATTGTATTTTTAAAAATGTGCATGCCAATAAACCTACATCTATCATTATTTAAAAAATCGACTAGGTAAAGGCTGTTTTCGTAAACTTTGTTGCTTTTAGAGAAGTGGTTGATTTCCGCTCCAGGATGCTCGCGGAAAGCGAAGTGCCTGGAACGGAAATCAACAGGCAAATTTAGAGCCTTTTTGTAAAAAGAAAAATCCCCCCTATACAAAGTAGGAGGAATTAAATATAAGTGGTTTAAGAAAACCCTTGAACCATCTGAATCGGCGAATGCCGAGAGTCTATGTAAATCAAAGGGGGCAAATGATTATGAATAAGCTGGGCGGATTCATTTATCGACATCGAAAGCTTGTCCTTTTCACTTGGTTTTTCGCCATTATCGTATTGGGTTTTTACGCATTGAAATTGCCATCTGTATTAAGTGGCAATGGCTTTGAATATAACGGGGAATACAACCAAACAAGGGAGATTCTTGAAAAAGATTTTGGACAGCCTAAATCCTCCATAATCCTTGTTTTTCACCGTGAGAAATCAATTAGTAACCAAGACTGGAAAGCTTTTATACAGGATACATTTGTAAAACTGAAAAATTTTGATGGAGCAAAGGAAATGATCTCTCCCTATGCTGGGGAAGGTATGATAAAAGAGGATTACGCTTACGGACTCATCACTTTTCAAAAAAAAGCAGAGGCACTTAGAAAAGAAATTATCCAATTAAAACAAATACTAAAGAACAAAAAAGGTTTAAAGGTAACGATGACAGGTGAACCAGTCATCATAAAGGACTTGAATACCGCCAGCCAAGAGGACCTTGCCAAGGCAGAAATGATTGGACTCCCCATCACTTTACTTGTCTTGATCCTTGCTTTTGGAGGACTGGTCGCTGCTGCAATACCGCTCATCATTGGCGTAGTGTCCATTTTTATTACGATGGGAACGGTTTATTTTTTTAGCTATGGAGCCGATTTAACCATTTTTATTTTAAATATTATTCCGATGATTGGGCTTGCGTTAAGTATTGATTTCGCCTTGCTATTTATTAATCGCTATAAAGAAGAACTGCGGCGGAATTCCGTACCGGAAGCCATTAGAATAACCGTTTCAACTGCCGGTCGTTCCATCATTTTTTCAGGACTTTGTGTGTTTATTGGACTGTCAGGACTTTGGTTCATTCAAATCGATATTTTTCAAAATGTGGCACTTGGCGGAATGACCGTAGTGTTCATTTCGGTATTTTGTGCCTTAACTTTCCTTCCTGCTCTCCTTTCTATAATCGGAAGCAGAATCAATAAATTAAGCCTTTTAAAGATAACAGAAAATCAAACGAGCATTTGGCACCGGTTTGCCAAGTTTGTCATGAAACATCCAATTTTTTTAACCTTAGCAGCACTTACGATTTTGCTGGCAGGTCTAATCCCTGTTAAGCAAATGATTCTAATCATTCCGGGTACGGATTCCCTGCCTTCAAACTATCCTTCAAGAATAGCGTATGAAGTTTTTCGCGACCATTTTATCCCGAAGGAAAAGCGTGAGGAGAAAAAAGTGATGGTGATTCTTGAAGCAAACAAAGGTTTTATGAATAAGGAAAACCTAATCAAGGCAGAAAAAATCGTCCATGAAATTCAGAAGGACTCATTAGTCCATACCGTCAACTCTCCTTTTTCCGCTACAGGACTTGAACATGCGGAACAGCTTGATCAATTTTTGAAAAATGGACCAAAACAAAAGGCAGCCCCAATAAGAGACTATTTTTTACGCGGGAATAAAATGCGTCTGGAAGTTTTTTTAAACACGGGTGAGCATTCAGCAAAAGCGAGGGAATGGGTCGATTCCTGGTCTAAACGGGGTTTAGGAATGAAGGCTTCCTATGGAGGCACGATTAAATTTGAGCAAGAAATCTTTGATGAAATTTTCACAAAAGCTCCTTTTGGATTATTGTTAATCTTTGCATCCACCTTTTTGATTCTTATGGCAGCCTTTCGCTCGATTCTCATTCCATTAAAGGCCATTTTGATGAATGTATTAAGCCTGGGATGTACTTTCGGCATTGTTGTTTGGATTTTTCAGCAGGGTCATTTCGGGTTAAAACCCGTGGATATTGCGCTGATTTTACCTGTGTTTGTTTTTACGCTTGTATTTGGTTTATCCATGGATTATGAGGTATTTCTTATTTCCCGGATTCAAGAGTTTTATTTAAAAACAGGTGATAACAGCGTAGCAACCATTGCCGGGTTAACATACACGAGTAAAATTATCACCTCTGCGGCAGCCATTATGATTGTCGTAACCGGTGCGTTTGCCTTCACTGGTGTTATGCCGATCAAACAATTGGGAGTCGGGATTGCGATTGCCATCTTTATTGATGCAACAATCGTTAGAATGGTTCTTGTACCGGCTTTAATGAAACTTCTTGGTGATTGGAACTGGTGGTTTTTTGGGTATAAAAATAAACAATTGCGTAAAAATCGTAAAAAGCCAGCCTGAAAAAGGCTGGTTCTGTTTTATTAAATATTTTTCGCGTATTGCTCGCTTGGATATTTGCTTAAGACTACATATAAGCTGACAGGTTCATTCCCATTATTTTTAAAAGACATTTCTTCCTCACTGTTGACATGGATAAGATCTGCCTCCGTAACACCCGTTTCCTCCCCATTAATGACAAGTGTGCCCGCACCTGTTACCACATATAGATAAACCTCAGTTCCCGGATGCTTGTGGACTGGAAGCTCTTGCCCTGGCAAAAAGTTTAAAACAAAGGCAGTTGTTTCTCCCTTTTTATAAATCACTCTTTTAGTAAATCTTTCTTCACTGTATTCCATAAAAGCTTTTACTGAATTCTTTTCCACTATAAATACCTCCTTAATGTTTCTAACCTCATATTAGTTGAAAACACTTTTCATTTAAGTGAGCCATGTCACACAGAATTAATATGTTCAAATTATCTACAAAAAATAAAGAAGTTCAAAGAACTCCTTTTATGACATATATGAGAGAACCACTTTTTGCGGAAGATCATTTGCATTTTGGGTTTTACTTTTCATACGTTCACAAGACGGCATTTCAAAGGAAAAATCTTCTACCTTAGAAGGAATGACTCCCTCATTTTTTAATTGCTCAAAAACTTTCTGCATTGCTTCTTCTGTCGAAATCTTTTCCTCAGAATCCTTCACCTGAAAACATTCGACACAGGTTTCAATAATATTTTCAGCAATTTTTTCTTGAGCAAAAACTAACTGGGCTCCTGTGATTGCTTCTACTTCGTTGTTTTCTAATTCAATTATGGTTGTTACATTCATTTTTCATTACCTCCCGCTTTGGATACCTCCATTATAGACAAATGTCACCACTTTAAATGGGAAGATCACCATTTTTCATTTTTTATTCATATGTTTATGACAATTTTCTGTCCAAGTAGATTTATCCATTACACACTCATACTACCTCCATTAAAACAAATACTAAAAATACTAAACTTTTGGAGGAGAATGTTTTGAGACGAACGAAAAGTATCACCCTTCTATTGCTAACTCTCATACTTATTTGGCAATCCTCCCCTACACCATCCTTTGCGGTAGAGAGCAGGGTCGATTCAAGTGAAATGGTTAAATTACGGATTCTTGAGACAACCGATTTGCATGCCTCACTTGTGAATTATGATTATTATCAAACAAAAGTGGACAACCGAATTGGGCTTGTCAAAACCTCTACCTTAATCAAACAGGCAAGGAAAGAAGTGGAGAACTCCTTGTTATTTGATAATGGTGACCATTTAAAAGGCAATCCTCTCGGTGAATATTTAGTACGGGTACGAGGACTCCACAAAGGAAAAATCCATCCTGTTTACCGCGCCTTTAATTATTTACATTATGATGCCATTACGATTGGGAACCACGAATTTAATTATGGACTTTCTTTTATCAAGGAAGCATTAAAGGGGCTGAAAATGCCTTATGTAAATGCAAATGTTTATTCCTTAAAAAAAGAAAAACCTTTATTTAAACCCTATGTCATTTTAAATAGGGAAGTCCTCGACGAAAAAGGGGAATTTCATCCAATTAAGATAGGTGTAATTGGATTTATGCCGACGCAAATCATGAAATGGGATAAAGCAAACCTGGAAGGAAAGGTGATGGCAAAGCCGATTGTTGAAACGGCAAAGGAATTGGTTCCGCAAATGAAAGCGGAAGGTGCAGATATCATTATCGCTCTTGCCCATACAGGTATTAGTGATGAACCCTATCACCCTGATACCGAAAATGCTATCTATTATCTAACGAAAATTCCCGGAATTGATGCCATTCTCGCAGGGCACTCGCACGGTATTTTCCCGGGACCTGCCTATTCTTATCTGCCCCATACAAATATAGAAACGGGAAAAATCAATGGAAAGCCGGTAGTGATGGCAGGTGCATTTGGCAATAGGCTCGGGATTATCGATCTAAAGATAAAAAAAATAGCGGGAAGATGGATGGTTTTACAAAGCAGTTCCACTACCAGAGCGATTGCCGATGAAAATGGAAACTCGCTTGTAAAAGCAGATAAGGCCCTGTTCAAACGAATTAAGAAGGACCATGAGGAAACAGTGCAATTCATAAAAAAACTCGGGCTTTAAACTCATCCTTTTGACAATTGAAAATAATTCTCTTTACAGTTTAGAACTAACTTTACTATAATAAAAAGAAAAAATAGATTTGTTTTTTGGGGGAGTCTGTCAACACAGGCTCCCTTTTGCTTTTTTTAAAGAAAACTCGCCGACTGGCGAGCCCCTAAGGGCGAAGACAGAGGCGTAGTTGCACTTATGCCTGAAAGGAAAGTTATACTTTCCTTTCGGCCAAATAAAACATACAGAAAGAGGAGAAAAAATGTCAACACAGGCAATTATTGCGATAGTTGTATTCCTGATTACCTATGCATTTATCGTCACAGAAAAAATTCATCGAACCATTATTGCAATGGCCGGTGGGATTATGATGGTCCTTCTCGGAATCGTAGATCAAGAAAAGGCCCTGCATCATATTGATTTTAATACACTTGGTTTACTGACAGGGATGATGATTATTGTTGCCATCACATCCGAGACAGGTCTTTTTAATTATATTGCCATCTATGCTGCAAAAAAGGTCAAGGGAGACCCTATTAAAATTCTCCTCGCCTTAAGCGTCATTACTGCACTGGGTTCAGCCTTACTGGATAATGTCACGACGGTCCTATTAATGGTGCCCGTCACTTTTAGTATTACTAGACAATTGAGGGTAAATCCAATCCCTTATTTAATTACAGAAATTATTGCATCCAATGTAGGCGGAACTTCCACCTTGATTGGAGACCCTCCGAACATTATGATTGGCAGTGCCGTAAAGGAACTTACCTTTATGGAATTTATCTATAATCTAACGGCAATCTCCTTTTTTGTTTTGATTGTGAATATCGTGATTCTTGCGTTTATTTATCGAAAACAGCTAAAAACCACTCCTGAATTAAAAGCGAATTTAATGGATTTGGATGAAAAACAAGAAATTACTGATAAAAAGTTATTGGTAAAATCCCTTATTGCTCTTGCCTTTACCATTTTGGGATTCTTTTTGCACCAGCTTCTCCAATTGGAATCCGCATCCGTTGCCTTAGCAGGGGCATTTCTTTTGCTGTTATTAACCGGGGAAAAGCATTTAGAAAAAGCGTTTTCAAAGGTTGAGTGGTTGACGATTTTCTTCTTTATCGGATTGTTCGTCCTCGTTTCAGGATTAATTGAAACGGGTGTTATTTCCCTGCTAGCCGATTATTCTGTACATCTTACCGGCGGTAATGTGGCTTCATCCTCTATTTTAATTCTATGGGTAAGTGCGATTGCATCGGCGTTTATTGACAATATTCCATTTGTTGCAACCATGATTCCGATGATTAAAGACATGGGATCACTTGGAATCGATAACTTGGAACCACTTTGGTGGAGCCTGTCGCTTGGAGCCTGTCTTGGCGGTAACGGAACACTCATTGGAGCCAGCGCGAACGTAATTGTTGCAGGATTGGCTGCAAAAGAAGGATATCATATTTCTTTTGGAAAATTTCTGCTGATCGCCTTTCCATTAATGATTCTGTCCATCATCATCTGTACTGTGTATATCTATTTACGATATTTAATATAAGAGCTGTCTGATGAATGAAAAAAGAAGTTAAGTAAACGATAATTTTGAGGAGGGTTAAGATGAAGAATAATAAAACTAAAGGCAAATCGTTATCTTATGAATCAGATGGAAAAATGGGAAAACACAAAAAAGGAAGTACCAATAAAGGACAAAATTTTTTTAACACAACACAAAATAGTGAATAAAACAAAAGCTTCCCCTCTTTAAAATGTACCCTTTGTAAAGGACATTTTAAAAAAAGCCTAGGCAGTTTTAAGAAGATGATCTCTGTATTGAACAGGGGTCATCTTTTTTAAAT
>NZ_JAVDUQ010000031.1:0-72782 GCF_031456445.1 Neobacillus niacini
CAACTGGCGAAAAGATTTCCAACTAGCGTTTAAATGCCCGTAACTAGCGCTAAACTACATCCAACTGGCGGAAAGCCGGCTCCAACTAGCGGAAGACACCCTACAACTGGCGAAAAGAAACTCAAACTTCATTATTAAAAAGGAAACTATTTGTTATAAGAAAAATCCTTCGGCTATTTCTTATGCCAAAGGATTAATGGGTTAAGACTATGAATGAATTTTTTGCTAAATGCCTTTTCACGAAGATTTGAAATTGCGATGGAGCTTCCCAGCCAGGCAAGTATACCAGCAGCAATCCCCACACCCCAATTATTTGTCGCTTCTAAAACAAGCAGGACTGTCGCTACACAAACAATTCCCCCCATCATTCCGTAAACGGAGCCCCTTGCAATATTCGTTGCTTTCCTTGTCCCTGCAGCTATACCGACCATGATGACCGCTGTCAGCATAACAGCTGGGAAAGCCGCAAAGATACCCGCTAAAATTTTCCACGGAGAAATAACGGTAATCAAATAACTCAATGTGACGGCTGTGCCGCCTAGTAAAAATCGAATAAATAAGTCCTGTTTATTCACGGAGTTCACCTTTTTTCTAATGTGATGTGATGACGACTACTACCATTGATACAACAAGCCAACAGACCATTGAATGAATGATGCCTCGTTTCCAGCCGATTTTTGGAAGAAGATAACCGGCAAGGATCGCAACAAGGATATTAATGGCCATTCCCCAGATCGCTCCTTTTGAAATGATGATGGAATGGGAGACTAGCTCACCTCCGCGGAAATCAAGGGCAATCGTTAGCAATGCAGCAAGGTAGACAGCTGGAAAAGCGGCAAAAATCCCTCCGGCTTTTTCTCCAAGTTTCTTTGCTACAAGTGTACAGGCTAGTACGGCAGAACCTCCTAATAAAAATCGAATCAGCAGGGCACTTAAAGATACATGCATGGTTTGTTCGCCTCTTTTAGTTTTTTAATAGTTTGTGCAATTATTCACAATCACCTTTACATAGATAGTTTAACTCATTTTAGTCCTAACGCTTGTGAACATTTTATTAAGGTTTCGGAAGCGTTTACAAAGTAAGGTATAAGCTCCTTCCAAATAAGCCCGGTTAAAAAAGAAAATAGTTTTTCCAACGAAAAAATGTTTAGTCTTTTTATGCATATCTGGATAAATTATGCATGGTGAAATAAAATTTCTAGTTAATTGTTTTATAAAAATCCTAAAAAGTATCTTTAAATTAACTTTTTTACAGGAAAAGCCTTTATAAATAAAGATTGGTATGAAAATTGCAACTATTTTAAATAGTAAATTATTTTTTCGAAAAAGTTAGGAGGTATCGAACAAATGGCTTTCTAGGATTCTCGTTTTTTCTGCATCCTTATGATTAGCCAAAATGAAATCGTTTACAGATTAGTTTTTAAAATGAATGGTTTAAAAGGAGAGTTGATAGTATTGGAGAATGTAAGCCTTAAACGATCACTTGGACTATGGGCAATTGTTGGACTTGGGTTAGGTTATATGACACCTACGATTGTATTTGATACTTTTGGGATTGTGTCGGATGAAACAAATGGTGTTGTCCCGCTTGCCTATCTTACAGCGCTGGCTGTTATGCTGTTTACGGCCATTAGTTACGGAAAGATGGTAAAGGTATTTCCTAGTGCCGGTTCGGCCTATACGTATACGAGAGAAACGATGAGTCCCCACCTTGGATTCTTAGTCGGCTGGGCAGCGTTGCTGGATTATATTCTTCTTCCAATGGTCAATGCACTTATCATACGTATTTATATGGTTTCCATATTTCCGAACATTCCTGCCTGGATTTGGGTTGTGGCCTATGTTGCAATCGTTACGGCCATTAACGTGTGGAGTATGGGGAAAACTTCAAGCTTGAATTCCATCCTGGTTGTTTTTGAAGTCGTATTAATTGGGGCCTTTATTGTCCTTGCCTTGATTAAACTTTCACAAGGTATGGGTCAAGGCACCATTTTCACATCTGAACCACTTTTCCATTCCAATATCCAGCTTGGACATATTTTAACAGGTGCAACAGTGGTTTGTTTTTCCTTCATTGGTTTTGATGCGGTCACCATGTATGCGGAAGAAGCCAAAGATCAGAAAACACTGCCGAGGGCGATTATGTTGACTGTTTTTATCGGCGGAGCCATCTTTTTCGTTTGTGGATATTTTGCACAAGCTTTATTCCCAGATGTATCGAACTTCAAAGTGACAGATGATACCCTTCCTGAAATTGGCTTATATGTTGGGGGAACATTATTTAAACTGATATTTCTTGCAGGAGCTTTTGCTGCCACCGTTGCTTCCGGACTTGCCTCACATGCGAGTGTGTCCCGTCTTCTATATGTTATGGGACGAAATGGTGTCCTGCCGAGGAAATTTTTTGGTTATGTACACCCGAAATTTAGGACTCCTGCCTTTAATGTTATCCTTGTTGGCGTTGTTTCACTGCTCGCCATTGCTCCGAGCCTAGAGTTAATTTCTTCATTTATTAATTTTGGGGCGTTAATTGCCTTTACTTTTGTCAACTTATCCGTCATCGCCCATTTTGCGTTCCGACAAAAGCGATATAAAACAGGAAAAGATATTTTCACTTATATCATTATGCCGCTTTTAGGGGCTGGATTAACGGGGATTTTATGGTATAACCTGCAGGCCGATGCCCTTATCGGGGGAATTGTCTGGGTTGTCATCGGGTTTATCTATCTGTTATTCCAAACAAAATTCTTTAAAGTTAAAATTGCTGATTTTGATTTCGACGAAGCAGAACGAACCACATCGATATAAAAGAATTCGGAGGGACAGTTTACCTGTTCCTCTTTTTGTTTGTCAAAGTGAAAGTGTAGGGTTTGTCTAAATATGCAAAAAAGAGTAAGTTATGCAAAATTTCATAAAAATTGAGGATTGATTAGCAACCTAGCCATTTAACAAACCGTCGAATTTTTGAGAAAACTCACGGCTTTTTTTCTTTAATTTTAATTCTTATATTTTGGCATGAAAATTGCAAATATTTTAAACAGTTACATTTTATATTAATATAGAAGGAGGATTAATAGAGTGGTTGAATAGCAATGGCTTTAAAATATTAAAAGCTTTTGGAGCATAATTATTTAAAATGAAAATGCTTTCATTTTGAAATCATTTCACAAATGGTCGATGTGCACGAAAGGGAGTAGTTAAATGGAGAATGTTTCACTTAAGCGATCACTTGGATTATGGGCAATTGTTGGGCTTGGTTTGGGTTATATGACCCCAACCATTGCATTTGATACGTTTGGTATTGTTTCAAAAGGAACAAATGGGGTTGTTCCGCTTGCGTACATGACAGCTTTAGTCGTGATGCTATTTACTGCCATTAGTTATGGAAAAATGGTGCAAGTATTTCCGAGCGCTGGATCGGCGTATACGTATACAAAGGAGACGATGAGTCCATACTTGGGATTTCTTGTCGGTTGGGCTGCATTATTGGATTATATCCTTCTTCCAATGGTAAATGCATTAATTATTCGAATTTATATGGTATCTATGTTTCCAAGTGTGCCTGCATGGGTTTGGGTCCTCATTTGGGTGGCAATCTGCACGGGATTAAATGTTTGGAGTATGGGGAAAACTTCAAGCCTGAATTCCATTTTGGTTGTTTTTTCAATGGTTTTAATCGTAGTTTTTATCGTACTCGCTTTTATAAAATTTTCTCAAGGAATGGGACAAGGAACGATTTTAACAACGGAACCGCTTTTCCATGCGAATGTTCATCTCAGCGCTGTATTGACCGGGGCAACTGTCGTTTGTTTCTCCTTTATTGGATTTGACGCCGTTACGATGTATGCTGAAGAAGCAGTCGATCAGAAAATTATGCCGAAAGCGATTATGCTGACGGTTTTCATCGGCGGAGCTATCTTTTTTGTTACCGGTTATTTCGCTCAAGCCTTATTTCCGGATGTTTCTAATTTCAAAAATACCGACGATACACTACCTGAAATTGCCTTATATGTAGGCGGAACTCTTTTCAAACTATTCCTTGTTGCAGGGGCATTTGCGGCCACAGCAGCCTCCGGTCTTGCTTCCCATGCAAGTGTAGCGAGACTTCTATATGTAATGGGACGAAACGGCGTCCTTCCGAAGAAACTATTCGGCTATGTCCATCCTAAATTCCGGACACCTGCCTTTAATGTAATTCTAGTTGGAGTGGTTTCTATGCTTGCGATCTCCCCTAGCCTTGAATTGGTTTCTTCAGTCATCAACTTTGGTGCTTTGGTTGCCTTTACTTTCGTTAACTTATCTGTTATTGCCCATTTCGTATTTAGGCAAAAAAGATATAAAACAGCAAAGGACATTTTCTCCTTTGTGATCATGCCGTTAGTTGGCGCTGGTTTAACAGGAATCTTATGGTCAAACCTTCATGCCGACGCCCTTATTGGAGGAATTGTCTGGTCACTGATTGGGGTCCTTTATTTACTTTATCAAACAAAAATTCGTAAAAACAATATTGCCGTTTTAGACTTTGAAGAAGCAGGTTGATTTGAGAAGAGGGATATAGAATTATCCCTCTTCTTATATGATTTATCAGAAAAACACTTAACTTATTTTCGATTCCTTGCTAATATGGAGTGAAAGTACTGGATTATAAAGGAGTGGAAATTATGAGTGTACATAAAGCAATTACGGAGCATGTAAATATACAAAACAAAAAGATTAATGACTTCCTGGCACTTGATCAACTCAGGGAGCAATATATTGAAGATGCATTGGAATTAGCCCATCAAGGGAAAGATTTTACTACCGATAAAATAAATGAGATTACAAATGAAATTAACGAACTAGCAAAAAAAGGAATTATCCCTACGCGTAAACTTATAACAGCGGAAATGGTTCGTGAATATGCGCTGAAAACAAAATAAAATTGTGCTCCTGAATTTTAAAAAAGGTCTAAAATCAAATCAACCGCTTGGATAAAGATCCAAGCGGTTTAAATCTCCTATTTGTTCATCTCACTTTTTTGAAAGCAATAGCCAATGCCCCAGATCGTTTTTAAAAACTCTGGCTGGGACGGATTGTCTTCAATTTTCTCTCTTAATCTACGAATATGTACATCTACTGTTTTGGAGTCGCCGAAATAATTCTGTCCCCAAATTTCATCAAGTAAATGATTTCTTGAGAGAGGCTCATTAAACCGATCAAAAAAAAGTTTAATTAATTGAAATTCTCTCGCCGTTAATTTGACCAATTGACCGTTTTTATATAGGCGCTGTGTTTTTATTTCGAGATGAAATGGTCCTGCTTGAATACTCGAGTCCGGCTGCTTTGGGACTGCTTGGATTAATCTTTTTTTTCCTTCTGTCATCGCATAAACCTCACATTTACAATTTTATCCCTTTCCTATAATTTTACATATAAGGTAATAGTAAGCAATGATTATTTCATATTATCATAAAAAAATAACCCTCGCAGCTGCGAAGGTTCCAATCTTGTAAGGCTTTTATTAGTTTAAAAGAATTCATTTACCCCACTCGTTCTTTATTGCTCATATCCTCCATTAGGGCTTTTAATTGTTTTATCGCTCGATGCTGGGTTGTTTTCACTTTACTTTCCTTCCAGCCTAACACTTTAGCGGTTTCCAAAATCGTTAGCTCCTGAAGATAGCGGAGAATGATCACACACTTTTGGTCTAAGGTGCACTGTTCAAGACATTTGAACATATTTTCAGTATCCTCTTTATGAAATGCAGACTCTTCTGGTGTCAACGATTCATCTTTAATTTGCTGCTCCCAAAAATCAAATTTATCGACAATCCGCTGTTTCCAGCCTTTATGTTTTCGAAAGGAGTCAATAGCCACATTTCTGGCAATCGCAAAAAGCCATGTTTTTTCACTGCTATCCCCTTTAAATTTCTGATGGGCTTTTAATACCCGTATATAGACTTCTTGAACAAGGTCTTCCGCTTGATCGCGATTATGAACCATGTAATATAAAAAATTGTAAACATCGTTATGATATTTTTTATATAAATGATTAAAGTTATCTTCCAATTCATACTCACACTCCTATCACCATTCAACATGCGGCAAAGGAAAACTCTTCCGGTAAAATAGCCCATAATTCATATCCCCTACTATCATACTTTTTTTTCCAGAAAAAAGGGTTACAATCCGGGAAAATCTTTTATTAGGCAATGTTCCCAATTTGTAACCTTTTTCGATACGCTTTATTTTCTAAAAAATACCGGAAGAATTCGGTGATTTATCTAGATTTCCAGAATTGCATTATTCCAAATTCATTAAGAATCTAGTACTATAAGGAGAAGAATATGTTTTTACGAACAAACTAAGCAATTCACTTCCTGAAAGAACTGGAGAATTACATGAGGAAACAAAAACTTGTAATTTTATACTTTGTCTTAAGTATTATTTGGATATATGGAACCAATTATTTAATTGAACAGTTTCTCCCTTCCCATTTAACTTGGATTATTGAAAGGTTAAAAGAAATTCTTTATTTGATTATTACCGGTGGGGTGATTTATTTCTTTATCGGTAAAAAAGAAGAATTGCATGCGTCCAAAGAGGATGAAAAACGCCTATCCACCTTAATCAATTCAATGGTTGATTTCGTTAACTTTAAGGATGGCGAAGGAAGATGGATTGAAGCAAACGATTTTGGTTTAAAGCTTTTCCAGCTAGAAAATGTTGATTATCGAGGGAAAAAGGACTCTGAATTAGCAGACTATACAGAGTACTATGCTGACGCCCTTCGATATTGCGAGGTATCTGACGAAGAGACATGGAAAAACGGAACCGTGACACGGTGCGAAGAAGTGGTTCCTATCCCCGATGGATCTGCCAAAACCTTTGACACCGTCAAGGTTCCGCTCTTTAATCCCGATGGATCAAGACAGGGCCTTGTCATTATTGGCCGGGATATTACCGAAAAAAAAGATATGGCAAAGCAGCTTGCAGAAAGCCAGCAGCAATACAAATCATTGTTTGAATACAGCCCTGATATTGTTTATATGATGGACTTAAACGGGGTCTTCTCCAATTTGAATCCTCAATTTGAAATCATTACCGGCTTCAAAAGAGAGGAAATGATTGGAAAAAACGTTAAAAGCATATTACCTAAACGGTTTCGATATCATTTTAAAGAATTTATCTCGACTGTTGTTGATAATAGTAGGCCTGTCATTTTTGAATTATATATCCCCCATGTGGATGGGCATTTAATAACCTTACAAACCACCTCACTTCCCATTGTGATTAATGGTGAAATAACAGGGATCATTGGGTATGGAAGAGACGTAACGGGATTGAGACAAACAGAGGAGCGGTTAAGAAGAACAGAAAAACTTTCTGTTGTCGGTGAATTATCCGCTAGTGTTGCCCATGAAATTCGCAATCCGCTAACTTCGTTGAAAGGATTTGTTCAGCTTTTACAAGTAGAGGACCAAAAGCATCAATTTTATTATCAAATCATGCTGGACGAACTCGATCGAATTAACCATATCGTAGGCGAACTGTTACTATTAGCAAAACCGCAGGTCCTTAAATATACATCTTCGGATATCCAAAAAATCATGTTTGATGTCATTTCATTATTAATTACTGAAGCAAGTCTTTATAATGTACAAATAGAATCGGCTTTTCCTGAAGAGGAAATCCTCATGGAATGCGAACCAAACCAGCTTAAGCAGTTGTTTATAAATGTAATTAAGAATTCCATTGAGGCCTCACAAAACGGCGGTACGATTTGGGTAAGCATTGAAAAAATGGAGCAGGAGCAGCTGACGATTACAGTAAAAGATAATGGCTGCGGCATCACGAAAGAAAGATTAGCAAAAATTGGCGAGCCGTTTTACTCATCGAAAGAGAAAGGGACTGGATTAGGATTAACGGTCAGTTTCAAGATTGTCCAATCACATAAAGGGACCATAAAATTTGAAAGTCAAAAAAATGAAGGAACATTAGTCACGATTGTCCTTCCGCTTAATCCCAGAATGGTCAGCACCAATAGACGATCACAAATTGCAAAATCATAATTTACATTCAAAACAGCCATTAATAGAAATAAATGGCTGTTTTTTCAATTTGTAGTAGTATAAGATTTTTTCTTCCTATTTCGAAAAAATGCAATAAGCAACAATGTAATTGGAATAATAATTTGAAAGGGCCAATGTAAATAAATTGGCACAATTACTATTCCTTCTGTGATATGTTCAGCGTATGATGAGGCTATGATTACTGATGCAAATAGAATCAGCAATCCAATTGGATAGCTTAGTTTCCGGTGACTTGAAAATTTGAAAAGGTCAGCAGCTCCAGTAACAGCTGCATAGGTAAACAGTGATATTTTAAAAAATCCACCAATAACCAAATAGAGCATAAATAAAACATCAAGCCGCTCAATAAAGTTAGCCAATTGAATTTTTCCCACTGTTGTTAACAACGGGAAGTTTGATCTTGTGAACAACTCTGTACCTATGGTCGCAATATTAATCACGGTTGTAATTGCAATATTAATTCCACTTAAGATCATTCCGCCAAGGCAAACGAGTTTTATCTTTTTTGGTTCTCTAATATAGGGCAAGAACATAGTAAAGACAATCATTTCACCAAACGGAAACGTAATCGTTTGGCCCAGGAATGTATTTATGACCGGCTTCCACCCATTTTCTAAGATGGGTTTAAGATAATCCATGTGAATTAACCCAGAAAAGATGATTAAGGAAAATCCAACAATGGCCATTATATAAATAATGCCGAAATATAATTGGCCCACTCTTGCAATTACCTCAATGCCTTTATGAATCCCATATATAATGGTGAGCATCATCAAAGAATTAATGATAAACAAAGGTGTATCAGTATAAACCGTGGTGGAAAGCAATTCACCAAAATCCCGCAATACCCTTGAAGCAACATAGCAAAAATAAATAATATAGAGGACCCCGATCATACGGCCAAGCCATTTTCCGATAATTTTTTGTATATAATTCGTTAAGGGCAAATCCGGATAATAGAGATACAGACGGTAGTAAACAAGGAAGACTAATAAACCGGCTCCCAGCCCTAATAAAATGGAGATCCATGCATCCTGTTTAGCCCCTGTACCTAGACCAACTAGAATCGAACTGCCCATTTCAAATAAGACCACCAGTACAAACATTTGCGAAGCGTTTATTTTAATCTTCTCCATATACTACATTTCCCCTTTACGAAGGGTTTTATTTTATAAAATCTGTCCAAAATGGTTTGGTCCGAATTCCTTCACGCCGGACAAATGTATCCACTTTGACATTTACTTTTAGATTTGCAAATTGATTGCTCCAGTCACCTTTCATTTTACTCCACTCTGATGGATACCTTCGGTGAATCACTTCCCCAAATCCAAAAATGTCACTTTTATGCTTCTGAACAGTCTTTATGGAAGATTCCACTTCCTTCTTAATTTCTTTTTCAACCGCTTGATTAATTTTGTCTATTACATCAGGTTTCGTTAAGTCGAGTGCAAGATTCGCTTCACTTATCCACCCTTCATTCTCAAGCTTCACATTGATAACTGGTCTGCCATTCTTAAATACGGCCGATATATCCGTTTTCGACCGAATCGGGGCATAAGATATGGCACCCTTCTTTCCATTCATCTTGAGATTGATAGCCGTACTTTTGACTTTATTTAAAATCCATATCACTCCGCGGGCATTTTTATTTTCAACCCAACCTGCTAATTTCCCTCTCTTAAAAATACCAATCCCGTTTGCAGCCGGAATTCCTTCCGCGGCGGTTTTTTGCAAAGCATCCGCTGTTCCTATGTCCTCTGTATTCCCAACTAACTTAAAGCCATTCGCAATCGGCTGCTTCCCTATGCTGACAAGCCCATTAAGAAAATCATCTACACTGATACTCATATTTTCACCTAACATTCTTTCGGTGACTTTTATTTCTTTTGTAATTTTATTAACAGGAAGTTTATCTAACCGGGACAAGGTTGAAACCAGCTCTCTAGCACTGGAATTTCTGGCAACGACCAAATCAGTAGTCGTTCGAAATTCCGGATCACGATCTAAGGCATCCATAATATCTAAAATATCTTTTTTGGCCACTTCTTCACTGACAACGACTAAATTTGTATGGGCATAATAAAGCCGCCGTGATATTCTCTTCGTAGCATCTCTGGCTGCCTCCGTTAACGTGTCCCCTGAACTTTTGAAGACGGCAATCGGCAGCCCTTGACCCCCGACAGATTGTCCCAATGCAACATTTGCAGGATTAACGACTTGAAAGGATACATCATACCTTTTGGATTCTCCTTTATCAACTCCTAAAGCCATCACAAACGCAAGATCCGTTAATTCTTTTTGATTCCAACAAGCACTTAGGATCGGCGTAAATAAAAACATAATTAAAAAAATGATTAAGCATTTTCTCATCACTGCTCACCTTTAGAAGAAGAATCATCCTTTTGCTTGGGTGGTCCAGGTTTTTGGTTTTCACCTGCTCGCACGATATTCCCTTTACTCATAAACATTGGTCTATTTTTCATTGCCCAGAGTGGAATGCGAACAAAGACGTCCTGCTGATTTTTGATGTTAAATGGTGCTAAGGGCTGCATATATGGAACCCCGAAAGACCTTAGTGAACATAAATGAATGCTCATAAACATGAGTCCTAACATGATTCCGTAAAAGCCTAATATGGAAGCAAGACCCATTAAAACAAAACGAACCAATCTGGCTGCGATCGCCATCGCAAAGCTTGGAGTTGAAAAATTGGCAATCGCTGTAATCGAAACGACGATAACCATCACAGGTGAAACAAAGCCCGCTTGAACAGCAGCCTGTCCGATTACGAGTGCTCCAACAATCGAAACAGCCTGCCCCACTGCTCTTGGCAATCGTAACCCCGCTTCGCGTAAAATTTCAAAGGTAACTTCCATAATAAGTGCCTCAACAAATGCAGGAAAGGGCACATTTTCTCGCTGTGCGGCAATGGCAATGGCCATCGTAGTCGGAATCATTTCCTGATGAAAGGTCGTGGCCGCAATATAAATTGCGGGCCCCAATAAAGCAATAAAAAAAGCTAGTATCCTCAAAAAGCGAATACCTGTTGATATATCGAATCGTGAATAATAATCATCAGGCGCTTGGAAAAATTGAATAAAAATAGCTGGTACTGAAATCACAAATGGTGTTCCGTCAACAATAATCGCAATCCTTCCTTCAAGGATATGAGATGTCGTCACATCCGGTCTTTCCGAATGATAGGTGGTCGGAAAGGATGTCCACGATTGGTCCTCAATCAATTGTTCGATATAGCCGGAAGCTATAATCCCGTCCATATCAATCCGTTTTAGCCTATCTTTCACTTCTTTAACAATTTTTTCGTTAGCAATTCCTTTTAAATACATAATCGCAATATCCGTTTGGGTAACGGTCCCTATTTTCATGGATTCAAGCCATAAATTTGGGCTCTTAATCCTTCTACGTAATAAAGCCGTATTGGTCCGAAGTGTCTCCGTAAATGAATCTTTTGGACCCCGGATCGATAATTGTGTGCTCGGTTCTGATATTGCTCGCTTTTCCCATCCTTTTGTATCAACGGTAATTCCTCGATTATAACCATTGATAAAAAAAACCGTATTTCCGGAAAGAAGCGAATCATAAACCTGATTCCAATTTTCAAAGATTTGAATATTCCCTAAACCTGTTGTTTTTTCTGTCATCCATTGAAAAAAATCTTCCAGACCCTCTCTTGGCTCATCTGTCACCATTTCCAGAAAAAAATCACTAATCATTTGGTTATCCGCTAAACCATCTATATAGACAGTAGTGCCTTTATGTCCGAAAAAAGAAAATTCACGCATATTAACATCCGTACTATTTCCAAACTCCGCTTTGATTCGATGGATATTTTCTTGATAGTCCCTTAGAATCGCTAAATTTTCAGGTTTACCATGATCTTGATTTTGCCTGTAATTATCGTTTTGCCGATTTTTTTGTTTCTTTTTTAACAAATTGGTTAAGATGGACACAAATCCCCGCCTCACTTAAGAAATGAACAACATAATTTCTCTAATATTGGATAGATTGTCCAAAATCCTCCAATTTATCCAGAAACCATATTGAATAATGTCCAAACGTGGACGAACAATAAGAACAGGTCGAAATTTGTAGGTGAACCCATTGAAAATTCTTTTTGTAACAGCTTTATTAGCTGTGTTGTTATTTTCACTTATTATGTTTCTTGATCTTGTTATGGGAATAACTAATTATAATATCTTCTGGAAAGCTCTAAATCCATTTAGGGTCATGGAACCTGCAGAATATTTTATTGTCTCTTTATTTCTTTTCTTCTTTATCCTCGGTTTTATTAGAGACTACCAAAAGAAGAAACTCCCTTCTCAATAAAGTAAAAAGCCCGTCAGTTTGGCGGGCTTTACTGGTCCAGGTTTATTTTCTGTTGATCTTTCATTTTTTTCTTCTTCCAAAAAGATAGTCTTTTTAGCCAAGGATATTGTTTTGGACCATAAACATGCCGATACCAGAAAAAATTTATCGACTCTTCAAGTACAAGTAAAAAAACTAGCTGCGCAAGTAACAACCAAAGCCACATTCCGAAGTCTCCTTTATTACTGGATAAATTATCCTATTCTCCGAATGTAGCAAGAATACCTTTATTTTCCTTTTCAATCATGGCATTTTTTAGATAAATTGAGATAGTTAAAAAGGATGCCCCTATTCCAGAGGGCATCCTTTTTATATTTTTTCAATACCGGCCATTCTTGTTTTAATATATACCTTATTCCCTGCTGTAAAAAAGAAAATACTTCCCAGTGTAACAAGGGAAATCATCCAAAACATGACTTGACCATGAACCTGGCTTAATAGAAACCCGCCCAAAACGGGACCAAGAAAATTGCCTATTTTTCTAAATTGCCCGGCACCAAAATAAGTTCCTCGTAAATGTTCCGGGGCTAAGTTGTCAATGAGAATGCTGCTGGAAGGAAAAATCAAAATTTCCCCAAAGGTTAAAAGAATTATGGAAATAACGGCCGTTACCCAGCCTGATATAAAGCTAAAACCTACCAAACCTGCGGCCATAAAAATGGAACCAGCAAGCATTGCCTGCATCGGCTTAAATTTTTCCGCGATATGACTTATCGGCATCTGTAGAACAACGACCATCACCGCATTAATCGTAAGTAAAACAGAAAAAATCACCACGCCGTTTTGCATCTTTGCAGCGAGATACTGCGGAAGATTCGAATCAAGCTGTACATATCCAATGTTTACTAATATACTTCCTAAAATTAAAAACATGAGGGCTCGATCCTTTCGGATAATCCTAAATGCATCATTAAAGGATACCGATTTTTTGCTTTGCTCCTCTTGATGAATGACCAATTTTTGCAGAAAGAAAAACAAAACAATCGCATAAAGAAAATAGGTAGTCCCGGTTATGGCAAAGGACATTTTTGCAGAGGTTGTTGCTAAATAAGCCCCGACTAAAGGTCCAACCGAAGCCCCAACATTGATGGCAGTATAACGGAGCGAATTGGCTTTCATCCGATTTTTCTTTTCTGTAATATCAGCCATTAATGCCTGTGAGGTTGGTTCAAAGAATGAATTGCAAAGTCCATTCAAAGCGTTTAAGAGGATAAACCAGCCTTGACTGCTGGCAACGGTAAAACCGTAGTAAACGAACGCCAATGTAAATAAAGAGAATAGCATGACCTTTTTTCGCCCGTATCTATCAGAAAGATGTCCGCCAATAAATCCACCAACGGTAGCCATGAGCGGACTCATCCCGACCGTCAAACCGATAATAGCAGGAGGAAGGTCCAAATTACGAGATAAATAGATGGATAGAAACGGCAGGGTCATAAAAGCGGAACCTCTTGATAAAACTGTACCAATTAATAGCACCCAGACAATCGTATGGAATTGCCCAATATAATTTTTTATTTTATTCATAATATTCCTCACTTTTCGCATTTCCTTATTTAGTAAACCAATTTGATTACAAAAAGTAAAGAAAAAAAGACCATTATTGGCCTTTTAATAGTAGTAATTGATTAATTTGGGTCTTTATAATTTAAGGCGCGTTCACTATCCCCGTATCCTTTTGTGGTTGGATCCTGAACGAGTCCCAGCATTGAAAGAATAACAAAGATGGCATTAATAAACGTTAATACGGAACTCTGAATGGTTTGTGTCAGTTCAAAATGTACTAAACCTAACATATTTAATCCAGACAAAACCATCTGGAGCACGATCATCACCTGTGATACAAAGGCAAGCACCCAATGCTTGTTTTTTAAACGGATTTTCCAGTTAATCATGCTTCCACTCCCTTCATATGTCAATTGTGTCTTTTCTATAACATATGCTTGGAATGAAAATGGTTGTCCCTGAAAACATGATTTTCTTAGATTGTGACCGCCTATCTTAAACTTCTCTTCTCATTGCTTTTAACACATCTACCCTCGTTGCTCTTTGAGCAGGGCGGTATCCGGAAATGATGGTTACTACATAGCAGATAATCACACAGATAATCGGTAAAATAATAGGGATCTCACTAAAGATTAATTCTTTTGGGGTTTCCTCCCCAAATGCTTGTTTGATAATAAGTGGTATCGCGAAATTTACTCCATAACTAATTATATAGGAAACAACCGTGCCAATCACCGCACCAATTAAACCAATATAACTGCTTTCAAGCAAAAAGACACGCTTGATTATTTTTGGGCTTGCCCCAATCGCCTTCATAATTCCGATATCCGGAGCACGTTCCGTTACCGCCATCGTCATCGTATTATAAATTCCAATCGACGCAATAAGGATGGCAATGGTCCCGATGATAATTAAACCGGCTTTCACAATCGTGAACATTAAATTCACTTCCTTCAGTTCATTGACAACTGAATAGGAGGCATAGTGTTTCTCTTTTAATGTGTCTGCAATCCCTTGGACCGCTTCCATATTCTTTGCATAAATTTTTACTTCCTCAAATGTTCCCTTTTGCTGCTCCAATTCTTTTTTCGGTGTCTTGCTTCCAGGGTCAAGAATCATCCCCTTTGGCGTTTTCGTAAAGGATTCAATCTCTTTCAGCATGTCTTCTGAAATAAAAACGCTTTTATCTTGCGCCCAATCCTTTGTTGGTTTTTTGGAGATACCAACTACTGTTAGTGGAATCGTTTTTTTCTGCTCTTTTCCATTAAAGAATTGTCTAACTGTTAATTCAAGTTTTTCACCAATTAAGTTTCCTTTGTAGCGAAATTCCTTTTTGACCTGTCCACTTTGATCATAAATGTCATCCTTGGCATCCTTAGGGATAAGATATAGCGGGAAATTATAGCCGACAACAATTTCATTTTTATTTTTTGGAAGCCGTCCTTTTGACAATTCGAAGCCTGCTTTGATCTCGGACGGGAAATAAGTTACAAATGTTTCGGTTCCTTCCTGATAATTTCCAAGTCTAAAAATACTTTCTTGATTCAGCATTTGCCGGCGTGTCACGGCTTTTACGTTTTTAATTTTTTCGAAAAGGTGAATATCCTTGATGGTTGATTGATGAAATCCGCCTTCGCCGCCCGTTTCTTTACCGTGGACATCAATTTGTGTTACCACTCTTCGACTCGTTACTTCGTCGACAACTGATCTCTGCAGTCCAAAGCCTACTGAGGCAAGTACGATTAAAAAGGCACACCCCATTGCCGTAGCAAGGATGGTCATAAACACCCTCGTTTTGTTTTTCTTCATATTTTGACGAACAAAGCGGAATTGATCTTTTAATTTCATACCAGAACTGCCTCCATCATTCTGCCATCTTTTAATTCAATGGTACGATGGCCAATTTCTGCGACTTTATCATCGTGGGTGATAATTAAGAAGGTAATACCCATATCTCTGTTTAACTCTTGAATAAACTTCAGTAAATCCGCTTCTGTTTCACTATCAAGACTGCCTGTTGGTTCATCTGCAAGAATTAGCGGCGGGTTCACGATTAACGCACGGGCTATGCTGACCCGCTGCTGCTGTCCGCCTGATAGTTCTCCTGGATAATGATCCCGGTAATCCAATAAACCAACTTTACTCAGCATTTCCTCTGTTTTCTTTTTCCGATCGTGCTCATTTACTCCTTTTAAAATTAAAGGAAGTTCTACATTTTGGAAGGCCGTCATGCTCGGAATCAGTTGAAAGCTTTGGAAAATAAACCCTAGGTTCTGAATACGAAAATCAGCAAATTTACTTTCATTGTAGTCTGATACCTTTTCGCCCGTGATCCAGATTTCCCCTTCTTTTGGATGAATAAACCCGCTTATTAAATTGAGCAATGTCGATTTTCCCGAACCGCTCCGGCCGACAATCGTAACGATTTCTCCTTTTTCAACTGTAAAGCTGATACCTTTTAAGACAGGGATTATCGTCTGTCTACCCTTTTTCCCAATCACAAAATCGTGACTTACATTTTTAATGGTAATCATTTTGTTCCTCCTGTTTTCCAGTTACTCCACCTTTATAGACGACAGCACCCCCCCTTTTCCCTTCAATTTTTTTAAAAATATTTTTTTCGAAAGGAAAAATTACCGTTTTATTGGTCTTTTTTTGTAAGAAAACTTATAATGAGAAAAGCAAAATTCCTTTGAAAGTTAGGAGATATAATGGAAAAATTGCAGCCCTATTGGGAAAAAATCGGACATTTTTGGAAAAAGCGTCATATTACCCAAATTCTTTTATTGATTTTATTGGTCATTGTTTTATTTACGATCCTCTATTTTGGCTGGATTGCAATCAGAGCAAATGTGGAATCGTTAAAACAAGGGTTAAACCAGCCAACCGTTATTTATGATAAAAATGGCAAGGTGGCAACGAATGTATTAACCAATCGGACAAAGGGCGCGAACATTGAAGAACTGCCGAAATATGTTCCGAACGCTGTTGTTGCGATTGAGGACGAGCGTTTTTATCAGCATGGCGGCTTTGATGTCAGAGGGATTGCCAGAGCCTTTTTCGGCAATTTATTATCGGGAAGAGTGACAGCCGGAGGAAGCACCCTAACCCAGCAGTTGGCTAAAAACGCCCTGCTCTCGCCGGAACGGACCTATAAGCGGAAGGCTGAAGAATTATTTTTAGCCGTTAAGATTGAAAAAGTTTATACCAAAAATGAAATTCTGCAAATGTATTTGAATCAGGTCTACTTTGGTTCAGGTTCTTGGGGAATCGGAAATGCATCGAGAAAATACTTTAATAAGGATATTAAAGATGTATCCATTAGTGAGGCGGCGCTGTTGGCCGGACTGCTTCATGCCCCGGACTACCTTGACCCTTATAAAAACTATGATGAAGCCGTTAAACGCCGCGATGTGGTTTTAGCGAAAATGAAGGAACTTAATTTCATTACCGCATCACAATACAAAACAGCGAAGAATGAAAAAATTGTCCTTGATAATGGCGGCGGGAGTTTTGTTGACCGGAAATACCCTTATTATGTTGATGCCGTATTAAATGAAGCGATTTATCGCTACGGCTTGACACAAGATGAGATCTTGACACGCGGTTACCGGATTTATACCGAAATGGACCAGAATCTGCAGTCAGGATTGGAGAATGTTTATAGTAAGGATTATTTGTTCCCAAGAAGTATGGGTGGAAAGCTTTCACAAAGCGGATCGGTATTATTGGATCCTGCTTCTGGAGGAGTCCGGGCCCTTGTTGGCGGGCGCGGTGAGCATGTATTTCGCGGCTTTAACCGGGCAACGCAATTAAAAGCTCAGCCTGGTTCAACGATGAAGCCGCTTGCCGTTTATACGCCTGCGCTTGAAGAGGGATATGATTATTCCTCTGAACTGGTAGACAAGCCCGTCTCCTTTGGCAAATATAAACCGGAGAATTTTTCAAGAACCTATAGTGGAAAGGTTCCAATGTATAAAGCTCTTGAGGAGTCTTTGAATATTCCGGCGGTTTGGCTGTTGGATAAAATCGGTCTTGATAAAGGTCTTAATTCCTTAAACCGTTTCGGAATCCCCGTGCAAAAATCGGATAAAAACTTAGCCATTGCCCTTGGCGGAATGAGTAATGGGGTTTCCCCTCTGCAAATGGCCGATGCATTTTCAACTTTTCCAAATGGCGGGAAGCGGTACGACAGTCATCTAATTACAAAAATTGTCGGACCGACTGGGAATGTTATTGTGGAACACAAGTCAGAGGCAACAAAAGTAACTTCCAAAAAGGTTACGAATGAGATGACCTCTATGCTATTAAATGTTGTGGAATCGGGAACTGGGCAACGTGCCCATATTCCTGGAGTTCAAATTGCTGGTAAAACCGGATCCACCCAGCTTCCATTCAGCGGTGTTACGGGAACAAAGGCTCAGTGGATGGTCGGGTATACCCCAAATCTCGTTGGCGCCATCTGGATTGGATTTGACCAAACCGATCGCCAGCATTATTTGCCGGGTGCCAGCTCTGTCAATGTTGTACCTATTTTCAAGGAGATGATGAGATCCTCGCTTCCATATGTTCCACATGAGGACTTTGGGGTTGTTTCCGTAAATGACCAGCTTGCCGGGAAAACACAAACAAATAAGGAAATGCAAGATAAAGCGGAGCAGATAAAAAAGGAATTAAATGCAAACGCTGAAAAAATTGGCAAAACCATTAAGGAAAAAGCCCCAGTTTGGAAGGAAAATCTTAATAAAGTTCTTTATAAAGTCGGCGAAGCAGTTAATTCTGTGGTTCAGAAGATTCGTGGAGCTGTTCAATAGAATGGTAAAAGCGCCCTTTGATGGGGCGCTTTTGTTATTGCGGCATAGTTTTTCGGATTTTTCTTGGGTTTTGTCGTTCTTGTGGGTTTGGAAGTACACTTTGAGTAGATTTCCATGAGATTTAGTCTTTCAATGAAACTATAGGAGACACGTTTCCCCTTCCACTGGGAATTTTGTCGCTTATAGCCTTTATTGGAGACACTTTCTCCACTTCCTCATGGAATTTTGTCGCCTATAGCCTTTTTTGGAGACACTTCCACCTCTTCCGCATCAAGTTTTGTCTCCTATAGCCTTTATTGGAGACACTTTCTCCTCTTCCTCATGGAATTTTGTCGCTTATATCCTTTATAGGAGACATTTCCATGCTTTCTTATCGAATTTTGTCGCCAACAACCGCGAACCATAGCTGTCTGGCTGATTCCGTTATATTCTCGGTTTTACTTATTGCCGTAATAACAGAAACTCCATCCGCTCCGGCTTCGATAACAGAATGAGCATTAGACGCGTTGATCCCGCCAATCCCGACTAACGGAATCGTCAAATCGTTTGCCCGCAGCTTTTCAATTAATGAAGTACCCTGTACCGCTTTCGCGTCCTCTTTGGTATTCGTAGGAAAAATCGGACCAATTCCCAGATAATCAGCACCACATTCCACCGCCTTTTTCGCTTCCTCAAGAGTGTGCGCAGAAACGCCGAGAATCCTATTACCAATCTTCTCACGAATCGTTTCAACTGGTTCATCCTCTTGCCCAATATGAACACCATCAGCGTCTAATTCCAAGGCCAATTCAACATCATCATTCACGATAAAAGGGATTCCGTTCATCCGGCAAATTTGCTGGAGCCTTCTAGCAAGTTCAAATTTTTCAGCGCCATCCAATGCACCATTTCCTTTTTCCCGAAACTGAAATAAGGTAACTCCTCCTGCAATCGCCTCTTTTAAAACCCGCTCAGGATCTATATAGCTATTATTACTCCCCATAATAAAATAAACTCTTAAAGCCGCTTGTATCGATTCCTTATTGATTCGTTCCACTTGATATGCCCCGCTTTCGATTGTACGCCCAATGGTTAGTTGGTCCATGCCCGGCACCGATGAATAAATCCGCTTCGATGGCTGCCTGGATAAAGTCTTTAGCCGTTGAAACTGCCTGATAAACATTGGCACCTTTTGCGACCTCAGCTGTAATCGCCGCTGAAAACGTACAGCCTGTCCCATGAGTATTTTTTGTTAAAAGCCTTTTACTATTAAAATAGTAAAATTCGGTTCCATCATAGAGAAGATCAACAGCCTCTTCTAATTTATCATCATGGCCGCCTTTCACTACCACATGCTTTGCTCCTAAATCGATGATTCGTTTTGCTGCTACTTTCCGATCATCAATGGAAGTAATCGCCATTCCCGTTAATACTTCTGCTTCAGGAATATTCGGTGTCACGATCCATGCTAAAGGTAAAAGGTATTTTTTTAAAGCTTCGATGGCTTCCATTTGCAGCAAAGGCGCTCCGCCCTTTGCAATCATCACCGGATCTACAACAACTTTTCCCCACTGATAATGACCAATTTTTTCAGACACCGCACGAATAATCTCCGAACTAAAGAGCATTCCAGTTTTCACGGCATCTGTCCCCATGTCCCCTCCTATGGAGTCAATTTGTGCTGCTACTGCTTCTGTAGTCATCGGATATACCGCTTGTACACCCAATGTATTTTGTGCCGTAACGGCCGTGAGTGCTGACATTCCGAAGACGCCTAACTCTTGAAATGTTTTTAAATCCGCCTGAATTCCGGCTCCCCCGCTTGAATCAGAGCCTGCAATCGTTAAAGCTTTTCTGACATCCATCGTGTTTCTCCCCTTACTGTTGAGTAAAATTACCGTACTTCTCGATCTCAGCTTCAGATACTTGGTAAAGCTGATTTAAAAATTCTATTTGAAAACTGCCTGGTCCTAGCTCTGCTGTTTTTTCAGCAGCCATTTCCGCTGCTGACCCATAAAAAACTAACGCTGAAACGCATGCTTTCACCAAATCCTTTTCAACAGCTGCGAAGGCTCCGATCACAGAGGTTAATAAACAACCCGATCCTGTCACTTTTGTTTGGATTGGATGACCATTATGAACAACAAAGGTATTTTGTCCGTCGGAAATGACATCGTCCTTACCCGTAAGGACAACAAGCGTATTTAATTTTTGCGCTGTTTGAATCGCCAATTCCACCAAATCTCCATTTGACTGACCGGCATCTACCCCTTTTATTTCCCAATGAAGACCTGCAACATTGGCGATCTCTGCTGCATTCCCACGAATTACAGATATCCGAATCTCATTCATAAGTCTTTTCGCTGTTTCCGTCCGGAAAGCTGTTGCCCCTGCACCAACCGGATCAAATATGACTGGGACCCCATTTTCATTCGCTGATTTACCTGCAATGATCATAGATTCAATCTCCCTTGAATTAAGCGTCCCTATATTTAGAACAAGGGCGCCGGCGATTTTTGCCATATCCGCTACTTCTTCAGGAGCATAAGCCATAACGGGTGATGCACCAAGTGCCAGCAGTCCATTTGCAGTAAAATTTGTCACAACCACGTTGGTGATGTTATGCACCAACGGATTTTTTTCTCTCACCTTTTGTAAAATTGGACTAATAAAATCTTTATTCATATCGAAAAAATCCTCCTTCTCTTAATTCATTACTAATCCGCCATCTACATTAATGCACTGCCCAGTAATAAACGAAGCCCAGTCAGATGCTAAAAATAGTACGGCTCCTGCAATATCTTCCGGCATTGCAAGACGGTGCATGGGTGTCAAGCCAATAATCATTTCTCGAACATCTTCTTTTGTCTCAGAACTTGAGTCAGTTGGATAGGTAAGCCCTGGGGAAACCGCATTAACCGTGATCCCAAAGGCACCCAGTTCTTTTGCAAGGTTCCTTGTATACCCAAGCAATGCCATTTTAGCTGTTGAATAATCATGGTACGGAACGACCGGGAAATCAATTAAATTACTAGTAATATTGATGATGCGTCCTGACATTTGCTGTTTCATAAACGGCATTGCCGCTTTGCAAATATGAAACGCACCCTGGAGACTACCGGAAATTTGCTGGTCGTAATCCGCCCATTCCAGTTCCCATGCTGTCTTTCGGGTTTTTGGATTAAACGTATAATGGTTAAGGGCATTATTGATCACCACATCGATTCCATCAAAGGATTCAACGATTTGGTTCATCATGTTGCCAACCTGCTCCGCGTTCCGGACATCTGCCTGAATGGCGGCTGCCTGTCCCCCAGCTGCTTCGATCTCTAAGACTACCTGCTCGGCAAGCTGATGATTTTTCAAGTAATTCACAATCACAAACGCACCCTCAGATGCTGCTTTCTTGGCAATAGCGGCACCAATCCCGCGGCTCGCTCCCGTTACCAGCACAATTTTATCTTTTAAGATCATCCTTATCCTCACATCCTACTCGAAATCCGGGTCAAATCGTTCTAAATCTTGTTCCAGGTTTCTTTCAATATCCGAAAACCTTACTAAATCCAATAAATTAAAACCGCCATCATGATGCCACCCCGGTTTCGCCCTATTCATCTCGCCAATCGGGGCGATGCGATTGACCCCCAATGAACCAAGTATCCCGGCAAGTTGAAAAAGTCGACTTGGTGCTGCCGCAAGACCGCAAGATTGCAAATAATCCTGGTACTCTACAATTTTGAAAAGGTCATCTTCTAACCTGCTGGAGCTGAAAACATGAATCGTTCGATTCAGCGGCGACCCTTCCATTCCAGGATCAGCATGATAAACCACCGTCCATGCCGAATCATTATGACTTGCAAAGACACTGACGCTATCCCCGGACAATGCCTCCAAATCATATTGATTTCTTACCTTTTGAATCGCCATTGCTTCCTCAGCCGTAAGCTTGGCCCGCGGGCGTTTTTTATGGTAGCGTTCCAATTCTGCAGCAAGCATTTGGGCAAATTGCTTTGGACTGACCGCCCCCCTCTCTTCCACTAATACGGATTGGGGTGATAAACAACTTTGCTGGTCATAAATCGAAACATCCTCCGCCAATTTATGAATGGTATCAAAATACTGGTCAGCAGTTAGGGCCTCCTTGCCAACCAAAGCCAGACTAATTTTATGTCCATAGGTTAAAAATTTCTTTCCCGACGGCACGAGCTCGCGGACTTTTTCAACCGTTGTATTGGACCCATAAACAATCACTGCTTCCGCCGCTACAATTGCCTGTTCCTCCAAGTCCCTTGTCCCGCCTTTCCAAGGAAGAATCGCGACTGAGTCGGCTAATTGCGGGTCTACTTCCGCTAAGGATTCAGCAAACAAAACAGGAAAAAGCGGCTCCGCCGTGGAAGTTTTTCCAATATTCGCCGATTTCAGCAACAGCCCCATGATTAAACTCCATATTTGAACACCGGGCACGTTTCCGGAGAAGACATGAAATATGGACCTTGGACCAAACGCCTTGCTCATCCCCCCCGTTTTTCTCGGACGAAACTCATCGAGCATGGCCGGCTGGTCAAACTCTTCATCTAGAAACCGCAAAAGTTCTTTTTTGCGAAACATTCTGATGTACCGTTTTAATTCAAGCCGGACCATCTCCGAATCATATCCCGTAATTCGAGGAATCAGAATTTCCGCCATTTGTCGTAATCGGTAATCAGGATTTAGCCAAAGCTGAACAGCCATGTCAATTTTTGCAACAATCTCGTTTATCGAGAGCTTTGCTAAATATTGATTTCTATTTTCCTGGATAGCCCGAGAAATCTCGGCGATGTTACTTGGGGATAAAATCGGATATTTTAGTAGAAAGGCACCTTTTTCCGTTTCGTATCGTTCCTCGCGAAATTCAGTTAGCCCGATTGACTTTGGTACCTTATAGGCATAAATTTCTACTGGTCTATCGTCCGCCATCGTAATCCCCTCATTTTCCATTTGCCTGCAATAATTGATCAATAGCAATCGAACAGCCTCTTGCTTCTGATCCCTTTACCCTTCCTAGCAAAACAAAGCCTTCCTCCGTTTTATAGCCCATATCCTCCGTCAAAATTGCCAGACAGGAATTCCAATTGGCTAAATCATAGTGGACGATTACCCCTGTCTCGCCATTGCCTACAGGCTCTAACGTGTTTGGATCGAGCACAACAGTTTTCACCCAAGCCGGCCCGGTTTTATCGAAAACAGTTGTTCCCGTTAAATAATTTGATAAAATGGTTTGATCATAGATTTGCGAGCTCAACTCCGTCATTCCATACATATTAATGCACTTCGTGCGATCAACATGGAAAAACTCCTTGAACATAGAATATAAACTGTCCATTTCTACTTCCCGTGCCTGCCCTTTAAAACCGCCTGTATCAAAAATCCGGCTGCCCTTTGCTAGCTGAAACCTTTTGTTCTTTTCTTTTAAATAATCCAAAACATGCACATAGGCGAAAGTGGCTCCGATCAGCAGTACAGGCTCTTGACGCTCTTCCGATTCCTTTAAAGCCACTGCCAGTCCTTGCATATCCAGTCCATTTTCATCGAAAAAGAAACGGCTGTTATCATTACCAAAAAAGGTGACCGCATTTGTTAAATACCGGGAAAGTGAGGAATTCTGATTTAGATCCGCTGCCGGTGACAGCACAAACATCGTGATTTTTTCTACATCCGGTAACACAAATTGTTTGAATGGCCCCTTCATTGAGGCATCCCAAACTGCTAATGTGGGGTGATAATTTTTCCCTTTGGCGTTCGGGTTGGTCGTTCCACTCGTCATAAAGACGGTCTCTGCTTCCTCTACAGGTTCAGAGGATAATACCATTTCTTTAAATCCTTGAATCGGAATGGCCGGAATATCCAGCCAATTTTTAACCGTTAACGGCGTTTTGCGTTTCGATTGGCAAAACTTTTTGTATGGCATGTTGAACTTAAATTGAAAGTTGAAAAGCTTTAAAGCCAGTTGATTAAACTCGCCCTCGGCATCAGCAGGAAGTCCTTTCGGAAACTGATGGATATAGTCTATGATTTCATTGGTAATCTGTTGTGACTCCACTCTCATTTTTTACTGCCTCTTTTCTGAACGATTTTGGTAGATTAACTAATAAAACCTGTAGAATGATCGAGAAAAACGCACCAATAAAAATACTGTTGGAGAGGAATGTTCCGACTGTTCCCTTTACATCTTTAAAATAAGTCGGAAGGCTAATCGCTAGTAGGATCGATAATCCGATAATCATATAGTTTGTTTCGTTTTTTTCCACCTTTGCCAAAATCGAAATTCCGGTAAAAACTAGGCTGGCTGCAGCAGGTAGAAAGATTCCGCCAACAACGGCATCTGGTGTCAATGCTAGAATGGCACCAGCTTTTGGAACAAAGCCTAATATTAAAAAAATGATTCCCGCGACAATTACCGGTTTACGTGACCCAACACCTGTTAATCTTAGTAGTCCTACGTTTTGAGCAAAAGCCGTTGTAGGAAATCCACCGATTAAAGAGGAAACGAGTGAACCTGCAGATTCCCCGGCAAAGCCGTTGCGGATTCTTTTTGCATCCAAATCGATATCGAGCATTTCCGCTGATGCCTGATAAACGCCCATCGCTTCGATAATCGCAACAATATAGGCGACAAAGAAAGTAAGAAACCAGCTCCAATGAAAGGTAAACTCACCGTAAGGAAGAAAATGGGGCATTCCAAACCATCCTTTTTCCGCAATCATGCCAAAGTTTGTTTTTCCAAGAATCATCGCAATCAGATCTCCTACCACTAAAGCAATCAGAAAAGAGAATGATTTCCAAACCCCTTTTCCGAACAGAGACAGGATAATGACAACTGCTGCGGTTGGGATAGACATGACAAGGGTGCTGCTGCTCGCAAAGCTGTCCATTCCCGGTGTGCCGCCTAAAAATTCATATAAGGTAAAGCTCGATAAGGAAATCCCGACAATAAAAATGACCGTTCCGGAAATAGCCGGCGTAAATAAAGCACGTAATTTTCCGATCACTCCGGTAATCGATAGAAAGAAAACAATAATGGCACTTAAAAAGATACTTCCGCTTGCAGACGAAAGTGCCCCCGCCTTTCCTGCTGAAATCATGATGGAATCAAATGCCGCAGACGGACCTTGAACAATCGGCAGGCGGACAAGCTTCGTTGCCTGAACCAATGTCACCAGACCGGCAGCAATAAATATAGAATTTACAATATTTGCCGATAGTGTAAGTGGAAGACCAATCATTGCTGCCACAAAGATAGGATCTAACCACACATTTGATACAAAAACATGCTGCAATCCATATAGGAAACTCTTTACCGGTGGCAAATTCCCTTCCACACCGATTGCAATACTCTCCTTTTTATTCATGATGTAACTCTCCCTTATAAAAAATAAAAAAGCCAGATCCATAAATTGGACCTGACTTAATAGGTTAGAGAAAAAAATTAATTTTTCACTACTTTCCTACGCTGGTATAATCCAGTTCAGGTCCAAAGGGTTAAAAAACTAATTTGTTTTTCTCTCAGCCCTGTAACGGGCACCCCTAGTAGTTTATGAATTTAATAATTTCATCCTATACCTAATTATGTTGAAAGGCAACATTAATGTTTTAGAATTTAATTTGTAATAGGTGGAAATAATCTCCTGCTGCCCGTTTGATTTTTTCTTCATGAACTTTTGGATAAACAACAATAAAACAGGTTGAGGGGCCGGAAGATTTGTCCACATCTAATTTAGTAACCAGATTTTCTTTTATGAAGACTGTTTTAGAAAATAGTTGCTTGATTTCGTATAAGATTCCTTTAGATCCCACCGGTAAAACGACGATTTCTTCCATACTGCTAATCTCTTGAAATATGGACAATGGCGCCACATCAGCCTGTTGTTGTACTACTTCATTACCAATTAGAGGCATCCCAATAACAGCAACTCGTATAGAATCTGAAAAGAATAATTGGGTTGGTAAACCCTTTATTTTTTTCCCAATCACGATGATCCCGACAGCTGACTGATTTAGGGAAAAATTACTCTCAGTACTTCCCGAAATGGAAACTTCGTTCAAACCAAGTTCTTTTAATCCCTTTTGAACACCTTTGACGAGTTCCTCCCAAGGTTCATTGCCGCAAAAGTTGTGAAGCACCACAGAAATTGGTTCCCCACCACCGGCAATACACTCCATGGCGGCAACACGAAATGAATAATAGGCAACTGTTTCATAGGATACTTTTACGAGGTCTGCATCCTTCATTCCAACTGCTCCACTATTATCACTGGCAATAATGAGAGTTTCTCCTTCACTTAAAGGGATGGTGACAAAATCCCTCATCGGTTTAGCCCCTCTTTTTGCACAGTAGTTTTAAATAGACCAGAAAGCCTTGGAATCAACACGAGTCCAATCACCACATTGATGATGGAGCCAGCCAATAATGATGGAACTATCATTAAATAAAAACTTTTACTCATTAAATAGATGAAGGGCAGCGGTGCAGCAAACGTGTTACCGAGAACAAAAAGAATGCTGGCTGCGATTCTGTTTTTTTTATATAAAACGCCGAACATCCAAACAAGTAAGGCCATTTCACCTGCAATCAAAAGATGCATCGGTCCGAGCGGAAAACCGCCAAACATCGCCGAAAGTAAATGACCAAACGCAGCAGCAATCGCTCCAGCCCGTCCGCCGAGCAGAGCAGCAGCGAGCAGTGCCGGAAAAACATCCAATGCAACACTGTCAACAAACGCAGGTATCTTGATAGAAGCGCCGACCACAGATAATGCAGTGAACAGAGCTAGCCAGCTTACCATTTTTCCATCGAAACTATTTTTCATCCGAACGTTTCCCGCCTCTGAACACTTTCGCACTTCTAACGTATTCCACATCTTTTACCTTGAGCCGATAGTTAACAACCCTTGACAAGGCAAAGAAATAGTCTGATAGACGGTTTAAGTATTGAAGGGCCAGTTCAGGAGCTTTCGAGTCTGCCTTAACTAGTTTTACCACCAAGCGTTCTGCTCTTCTTGTCACGGTTCTCGCGATATGAATCGAAGCAGCTGGTTTTGTCCCTCCTGGTAAAATAAACCTTTCTAATTCTGGAGCTTCTTCTATATAGTCATCGATTTTCTTTTCCAAATAATCAATTGATTCTTTTTGCAGCTTCATTTCACGTTTCTCAGAAACATTGGCCAAGTCTCCGCCGCAATCGAATAATTCGTGCTGAATGGTTTCAAGGTCGGCTAGCACATCCGCAAAAAGTTCTGAATCCAGCTCTTGAATCGCCTGGCCAACAAAGCAATTGACCTCATCAACGGTTCCGTATGCTTCCACTCTTGTGTCATCTTTATCAACTCTACCGCCAATAATACTTGTTTTTCCTTTATCACCTGTTCTTGTATAAATTCTCATTCTTGCATTCCTCCACCCTTTATTGTTTGATTTAATCCATACCAAATGACGTCGACTCTGTCGGCACTTGCAGCAATATCTTGATAGGCCCATCCCGTAAGGTCGCGCCAAAGTCTGTTTTCTTTTTCCATCGGAACAATTCCTTTTGTGATATCTGTTCCAATTACGGCTAGTTTTCGATGTTTCTTTGCTTTTTCCCATGAAAGCCAATGGTTTAAGGAGCCTTTCCAAATTTCGCGGCATTTGCTAGGTTCATATTCTTTCATTAACTCTTTTACCCACATTTCCATTCCTTCAAGAACGAGCACTTCCCCTGATTGATCTTCAAGTTCATACGGGAATAGCTCGTTTTGATAGGCGGATTTCCATTGCTCTTTTACTTGAATTTGATACGTTTTTCTTACCCACCCCCTTTTTCCATTAAAGGCACCGCCTGTAATAAAGTGCATCGCTCACCCCTCCTTAACGCTTCTCGGTTAAAGATTAATTCGAATCCCTGATGATGGGGGGATTGCCACTCCCAAAATTCTTTCTCTTCTGGTGCATACTTAGTCAAGAGATGACGAATGACACCACCATGGGTAACCACCGCACAGCTTTGTAAGTTTTTCAGAAAAATTTCATCCCTCATCTTTCTCCAGCCGGCTTGAATCCTTGCTTGAAACTGCTGAAACGATTCCCCTTTAGGCGGGCAAAACAGAAATGGGTCTGACAGCCATTGCAGATAAAACTGGTCTTCTTTCAAATCATCGTACGTTTTTCCATCCCATTCACCAAAATTTATTTCTCTTAGTTCTTTTAAAAGCTTGGGACTAGAACCCGGAAAAAATATCTTCGCAGTTTCTAAACATCTATGTAAGTCACTGGAAAAATAACCTTCAAAGATACGATGAACCGGTGTTTTCATTTCTTCCAGACATAAAGGAGAATCTTTCCATCCTAAATAAGCTTTTCGTTTATTTGCTTCTGTCAGGCCATGGCGAAATAATGCAATAACCACACGGTCATCCATAAGATTAATTCCGTCCCTTCTACAGATGCTCCCAGTACATCCCCTGTGATGCCGCCGAACCAATTCAGTGCATTACGACGGCAAAGCAGATAACATCCGGCAGCAACCAACAACAAGATTGCGACCAAAAAGAAATTTTCATCCAAAAATAAAACCAAAGTTGCAAAAAGGATGATTAACACTAGATAGATTGATACCGACTTTGGAGACACAGCACTTTGAAACATCGCAGCAAGTCCTTCCTTTTTGGCAGATGGAACTGTAACAAGCAAAACCCCCATCACAATCTTGCTAAAAAAAGGAATCGCCGCAATCAAAATGTAAGGAGTAGTGTCGGTTATTTCATAAATATAAAGAAACCGGCAGCTGAGTAAAACAATAACCGAGAGAACCCCAAATGCTCCCGTTCTCGGATCCTTCATAATTTCCAGCCTTTTTTCCTGATTGCCATAGGAAAAATAAGCATCGCTTGCATCGATCCAACCATCCAGGTGGATACCGCCTGTTAAAAGAATCGTCATCAGCCACAGTAAAAAAGCAGCAGCTAGATGGGAAAGAGGTGTAAATTCTGTTAGTAAATAGTAAAGACCGGCATAGATAATCCCTTGAAACAACCCTATAAGCGGGAAGGCTTGAACCGTCTTTCCAAGATGTTCAGAATCCATTGGCAGCTCTCTTCGAATCGGCACCGCTGTAAAAAACTGAAGGCCAATGAAAAAACCAGTTAAAAACTTCATTCCTTTGGACTCCATTTTTCGATGATCTCTTTTAAAAGCTCCCACTTGAGATGACGTTTCATCTCAGAAGCAAGGGTATCAAATCGTTCACCTTTAAACTCTTGGATTTTTCTAGTCTCCTGCGGTGGCAGCCCTTTCTGTATCCGAATGAGGTTTAACCAACGATTTCTCCATTCGTCATTATGAAAAAGATGGTGGAGATACGATCCGATTATTTGACCGTGGTTTTGAAAATAACCTTCTTCTTTTCCATCTTCTAGTCTTAAAAAGGAACAACCATTTTTCTTAATAAAGGTGTTTCCTAAATGGATTTCATACCCTTCCAATCCATGGGTTTTAGGGAAGCCCGTATTTTCGTGATAGGATGCCCGTGCTCTTGTCGTTTCTTTCTCATGAAAAAAAATCGTTTTTCCCGGAATTAAACCTATCCCTTGAACCATCCTGTTCACGATTCCTGTATCCGTTCCTGCCTCATCAACAATTTCTTCACCGAGTATTTGGTATCCGCCGCAAATTCCAACTGTAAAGCCGCCAGATTCAAAATGGTTTTTAATTTTTACATCCAGCCCTTGTTCTCTCAAAAACTTCAAATCTTGAATGGTACTTTTCGTTCCTGGAATGATGACGGCATCCGGGGCACCAAACTCATCACCTTTCCTCACCCAGCGAATCGAAACATCTTCTTCATATAAAAAGGGCTCCAAATCACTATAATTCGAAATAAACGGGAGATGGATAACGGCGACATCAAGATTCCCTTGTTTTTGATTTGCAAATTGCCCGGCAATGGAAAGTGAATCTTCGCCATCAATCATATGATGGTCGATATAGGGCAAAACCCCTAAAACTGGAATTCCCGTCTTTTCTTCAAGCCACTGAATCCCATCTTCAAATAGGGTAATGTCCCCGCGAAATTTATTGATAATAAGCCCGGCAACATGTTTTCTTTCTTCCGGATCCAATAGTTCAAGCGTACCCACGATACTGGCAAATACACCGCCACGATCGATGTCGGCAACAAGAATAACTGGCACATCCGCTAGAGCAGCCACTTTCATATTGACTAGCTCCCGATCCTTTAAATTTATTTCAACCGGACTGCCCGCTCCCTCAATGACAACCATTTCAAATTCTTTTGACAGCTGGTGAAAGGATTCCTGAATCACTTCTAACCCTTTTTCATAAAATTGTTCACGGTATTCACGTCCGGAAAAGGTTTCGATGGCTTTGCCTAAATAGACCACTTCCGAATCCTGGTGGGAGCGCGGCTTTAACAGGATTGGATTCATCCAAACGGTTGCCTCCGTTCTGGCAGCTTCCGCTTGGATCCCCTGTGCTCTGCCAATTTCCTTTCCATCGACGGTTACATATGAGTTATTGGACATATTTTGCGATTTAAACGGGGCAATCTTCACACCTTCATTTGATAGTATTCGGCATAAGGCCGTAACCACCAAACTTTTGCCCACATCTGACGCTGTTCCCTGGATCATGATTCCTTTCATCATTTCACTCCTTTCATTAAGATGGGGATGCCTGCTTCAACCAAGTACGCCTCATCCGCGGCTTCAACCAACTGCCGGTGGATGATTCCCAGCAATCTGCCATATGTCATGACAATCTCCTTTTCGTATAATGGCTCGTAAACTACTTCATTGCTGACAACAATCATCGTTTTCGCATGATTGTTTATCGCCGCAATCCCATTGAGAATTCGTTTCTTCACTGATTCCAAAAAGGTCTGATCCCATGATTTTTCTGAAGAAAACAGCTCATTATTCAATAGTGTTGTCACGCAATCAAGCAGGACAATATCCTGCCTCGTGAATTTCTCTGCATGCTTGCCAATCTCAATAGGCTGCTCAACCGTATTCCACTCATATTGACCTGCTTCGCGGTCATGTTGATGTTTGGCGATTCGCTCGCTCATTTCCTCGTCTGATAGTACACCCGTAGCGAAGTAAATAAGATTTCCTCCTGTTTCACCTGCTATTTCCAATGCCTTTTTCTCAGCAAAACTGCTTTTGCCGCTCCTAACGCCTCCAGTTATAAAGATAAGGGATGGAGCTGCCGCCATTTCACTAACACCTCCAGCAGTCGGTCATTTTCCTCACTGCCTTTAATGGCAAAACGAAGCCAACTCCCCTCCAGTCCTGGAAAATTAAATGTATGCCGGGGAATCAGACCATTGTGAAGAAGAAATTCAAAGAGCTCCATTTGATCTTTTAAATATGGATCTCGCATTAAATAAAAATTAACGTCAGAAGGTGTGACCATAAAGTTTTGGTTTTGAAAAAAATTGAATAGTCTCTTTCGTTCTTGAAAAATATAATTCTGCGTTTCTTTTAAAAACCCTTCCTCTTGTAAACAAAGTTCACCCGCTAATAAGGCAATGGCATTCGTGCTCCAATGCGACTGCAGCTCGGTAAGGTCTTGAATAACAGAAGGCTCAGCCACTAAATACCCTAGACGAATTCCTGGTATCGCAAACATTTTTGTCATGGAGCGGATGATGATTAAATTTGAATATTGATTTATGTAGGGTAAAAAGGAATGATAATCTACAAGAAAATCATAAAATGCTTCATCCAAAATGACGGAACAATTTTGCTGCTCACATTCATCCATGATCGAAAGAATGGTTGAAGCAGGATATTGTATCCCTGTTGGATTGTTTGGGTTACAAATAAACAGGGCAGTTGCCCCTATTAGACTTGACTGTAAATCTGCTAAATCTAATTCAAATTCCGGCCCATGCAATTGATGATAGACAATTTCACACTGGTTGACCCGGCAGTTTTTTTCATATTCAGAAAAAGCAGGCTGGATGATAACAATTTTTTTACCTGAGAACTTCCGAGCTGCTAAGGCGATTAACTCTGCACCGCCATTCCCAATTAAGATGGATTCCACCGGGATTTGTTCTTTCTTGGCAATCCTTTCCTTCAGCCCACTGGCAAAAGGATCTGGATAAACATGAATTTCTTGATAAAAGTCCATCCATTTTTCTTTTAGCGAAGGAGGCGGTCCTAGAGGATTAATGTTTGCACTATAATCCACATATTCCTTTGGAAGTGTAAGCCCCATTGCCTCATATAAATAGCGTGGATTAGATCCATGTGCCGGCCAATTCAATGATAATCCCACCAGTCCATAATAATAATAAAAATAAAAATACCGTTTTCCCTAGAATACTATTCGCCTTCGGGATATGCTCTGCTTTTATCGGTGAAAGCGAATCCCCCATTTTTGCCCGGTTTGATACGATTCCTTTGTAATAGTTAATCCCACCGAGTTGAATACCTAAAATGGCCGCAACTGCTGCTTCACCCCAGCCGCTGTTTGGACTTGGATGTTTTTTCGCGTCGCGGAACAAGATCGACCAGGCATGACGATACCCAATTTTTTCAGGACGATTTCCTAAAAGCATCATAAAGCCTGTCAGCCTGCTGGGAATCCAGTTCATCACATCATCCCACTTTGCTGATGCCCAGCCAAATTCTTTATAACGTTCGTTTAGATGCCCTACCATTGAATCGCAAGTATTCGCTGCCCGGTAAACCATTGCCAAAGGTGCCCCGCCAATTAGTGCCCAAAATAACGGTGCTGTTACCCCGTCACTTGTATTTTCGGCAACGGTTTCGATTGCGCCGCGGGCAATTTCCCCCTCTTCCAAGGAATCGGTGTCCCTGCCAACAATATAAGATAGTTTTCTTCTAGCTTCACCCAGTGTTCCAGCCTTCAATGGTTGATAAACCTCAAGGGCTGCTTCCCTCAAGCTTCTTTGCGCAATGGTGGTCGAAATGAGGATGGCCTCAAGGATTATCCCAACAATCGGGTGAATCTGATAACCTATGAAAACGATCATGAAAACAGGAACAAAGACAAGGAGCAAAACACAGATAAGCATCAAAACCCCTTTTGTTTTTTTCGATTCACCATGATTCCAGCGCTTTTCAATGGATGAAATCAACCCTCCAATCCAGCGAACAGGATGAGGCCAATTGGGCGGATCCCCTACAAGTAAATCAATTATGAAAGCAATAGTGATAGAGATTAAATGATGAAGAATCACGATTTTTTCCTCTTTTGTGATTTTTGAATAGCTTCCGTTGTGCAATGATAAACCGCATTACTAATTAGTTTTCCTAAAGGAGTAATCGAGCCGGCATATTCAAGCATATTACCTGTTTGGGTTGCAGCAATTAAGATACTGTCGGTCGAGGTTCCAGTCGCAATCGTTCCTGTTACAGAATCGATTACGTTTAAATCGTGGATGGCCTTCACTTTTGCCTCGGTTGCCGTCATGATACTTTGAATAAACGCTTCCTCTGTCAGCTCTCCATTGACAAAAATCCAGGTATTAATCGTACCTGGCACAGCTTCAAAGGAATGCATTTCACTTTTTGATGCATCAACGGCATTTCCAACACCCGCCGTTACCGCAACGAATAAGGAAAAGTCACTTTCTTCAACCTTTCGATACACCAAATCCTCTAAGAAAACAGCCGTCATCATTCCAACCGTTTCAGAAGGCTCAAAACCATTTACTTTTAAAAAGGAAGACATTTCGGATCGATGGTCACTGCAATTATAAGTTTTATCAACATGCCGGTTCACAAAGGTTTGATGCCAGCCTGTGCCCGAACCAATCACACCGGAAGACATCGTCCGGAGTGGTGCTGGGGCATTTAGCATAATAAACTCCTTCGTAACCGATAACATTGATTCATCTACAATTAAAAGGGATCCTTCTTTATTTCCTTCTGGCAACAAGCACATTTGCGGTGCGGCTACTTTCGGATGGGGATGCTTTTGGATTTCTGTATGGTACACGTCCCTAATTCTTTCTTCTCTTAAAACTTCATTGGGAACATGATTGATATTAATTGTCCCTTTTTGGAGCAAGAGTAAGCGGTCGCAGTATAACCCGGCAAGGTTTAAATCATGAAAAATAGAAATGACGGTTAATCCTTTTTCTCTCGTCCACTGTTTTAATAAGTCGAGTAATTCTTTTTGATAGGATAAATCTAAGTGGTTCGTAGGTTCATCTAAAAGAAGAATTTTGGGCTCTTGCGCCAATGCCTGTGCTAAAAATACCCGTTGTTTTTCCCCGCCGGATAACTCCTGAATATTTTTATTTTGCATATCGATAACCCCTGTTTGGTCCATGACCCTTTGAACAATCTCTTCATCTTCTATTGACCATGTTTGAAACCAGCCCTTTTGATGGGCATACCGGCCGAGGGAGACCGTATCCTTAACAGTATAAGAAAAAGAATCTGAGGTATGCTGTGAAAGAACGGCAATCATTTGTGCAAGTTGTTTGGGGCCGTACTCCGTAAGCCTTTTTCCTTTAATTAAAATTTCACCATGTTGAATCGGAAGGATGCCGCTTAGCATTTTAAGAAGCGTCGTCTTCCCACTTCCATTTGGCCCTAAAATCCCGAATAATTCCCCTTTTTCTACTTCAAATGAAACATCTTTAACGACGTTTTCACCTGAGTATCCACCTGAAACATGTTGAACGGTAAGCATTCGTTAACCACTTCTTTCCTTCCTTTTTCTCTGCATGAGAATGAGAGCAAACACCGGTGCACCGATTAACGCCGTAATCACACCAATTGGCAATTCAGTAGGAGAAATAATTGTTCGTGATACAAGGTCTGCTAATATTAAAAAACCGCATCCAGATAAAATCGATAGCGGAAGAAGATGCTTATGGTCCGGTCCCCATAATAATCTTGATAGATGGGGAATGACCAGGCCGACAAAACCGATCGTTCCTGAAACAGCCACTGCGGCTCCGGTTAAAATCGATCCAGCTGTTAAGATGATTAATTTTCTTCGTAGAACATTTACTCCTAAATGTTGTGCCCTCTCCTCGCCAAACGACATTGCATTTAATTCTTTGGAATTGAAGATTAGGATGACAGCACCAATTATAAAAAACGGCAAAATAAGCTTTATGTATTCCCAACCTCTCATCGAGACACTGCCTAACAGCCAGCCAATGATTTCGCGGAGCTCATCACCTGTTAGAGCGATCATCAGTGAGATGAGGGCTCCTAAAAACGAACTAAAAATAATCCCCGTTAAAATAATGGTTTCAACTCTCATCGAGCGGTCAATCTTCCGCGCAAACATCAGCACTAAAAAAATCGTTAAAAAAGAAAATAGAATGCTTAGGACTGGTAATGTAAAGGCTCCTAAAACAGGAAGCGAAAATCGAAAAAATAAGGTCAAGACTGCTCCCACTGACGCTCCAGAAGATACTCCTAATGTATAAGGATCGGCTAACGGGTTTCGAAGCAGCCCTTGAAAGGCAGCACCGCTAATGGCAAGTGCTGCGCCCACAAGACCTGACAGGATTACCCTTGGAAGACGAATGTTCATGACAATACTTTGATACATCGGATCCACTTGTTCAGAAAAATGAATTCCGAGAATATTCGAACAAATGATTTTCATAATCGTAAGAATGGGAACGGAAACCGTCCCCATCGAAATTCCAAATAAAACGGCAAAAACAAGAAATATTCCTGCCATAAAATAGGCGAAAAATTTATTATTTAAAAACTTCCGGATAGATGGCCTTTGCAAGATCCTCTACTCCTTCAACAATCCTAGGACCTGGACGGTTTACTTTATCGGCATTAACATCTAGAACTTGTTTGTTTTTCACGGCATTGACATTTTCCCAGCCTTTTTGGTTTAACACTTTTGCAGCTGGATTTTTCACATAGTATCCGTATGTAGTCACGATTACATCAGGATTGCGTTTGACCATGGCTTCTTCATCAATTTTCACCCAGCCATTTTGATCGTGTGCAATATTATCCGCTTTAATCATGGATAACATTTCATCCATAAAGGTATTTTTTCCAGCGGTATAAATTTCTGGTGCAGGTGATACTTCCACTAGTACCTTTTTCTCTCCTTTTACTTCTTTTGCCTTTGCTTGAATAACGGCAAGTTTATCTTTCATCCCTTTGATGATTTCGCCGGCTTTTTCTGCTTCTCCGGTAGCTTTCCCAATTGTGTCAATGGTATTATACACTTGCTCAAAATGATCAGCATTTTTCACTACAAAAACCTTGATACCGGCATCTCTTAGCTGTTGAAGCGCCGCTTTCTCAATACTTGCAGCGGATTCATGCGCTAATACTAAATTCGGCTTTAAAGAGATGATTTTTTCTACATTTATCTCTTGCCCGCCAACTTTCACTTTTTTCGATACTTCTGCTGGGTAGTTATCGTAATCGGATACTCCCACCACTTCTTTTCCTAGGCCCAAGGCAAATGCAATCTCTGTATTACTTGGGATTAATGAGACAATCCTTTCGGGCTTCTTATCAATGACAACCTTATCTCCTAAAGCATCTTTAATTGTAACCGGAAAAGCAGCTTGTTCTGAGCTTTTTACAACTCCCGCTTTCTTTTCCTCTTTCCCTTGATCTTGTTTTCCAGCACAACCTGCTAACGCACCTATAATTAGCATGACCGCTAACAATAGTGAATACCATTTTTTCACGTTTTTTCCCCCTATTTTTGATTGATATGATTGCTTGATCAAAAAAATATTTGCACCATACAAAAAAACATCTCCACATAATCAATGGAGATGTTGGTTCGATTAGATTCAGTTACTCATATGAAAGTAAAAGGAGTCTAGCGTTCCACACCTCCCTATCCTCGTAGGTTTCCGGGCGCATTTAAATAGGCAGGTTTCCTGGCTCATGTTCATCGCTTCCTATGTCTTCCCATCTATATTGACAGTGACATTCTATAGGTTGCTCCCATTTACAGTGGCGGGACCGCGTTGGTTTTACACCAAACTTCCCTTTTAAGCTAAAAATCTCGAAAAAAATTTCAGCACCTATTTTTAAAATATTTTTTATGACAGTTTCATTATATCGGAAAAGAAAATACTTTGTACATGTTTTTAGAAAAATTTCCGTTCAAAGTAAAAAATTCCTACTAGTCATTGTGTTCAATTGAAAATCTGATTATCTTAGATCGTTCGTACGAATGTCAGGAAGATAGACCTTCCTTAACGGCAGCCCTAAAGAAAGTGCTTGCTGTTCTAATAATGTTTCGCGAACACCATGGGCACTTGTCCTTTGTGTATCCTCAGAAATGGTCGTTAATAATGAATCAATTTCCCAATCACCAGAACGAATCAAACGATCTAAAGCAAGTGTAGAGTCCTTTCCACCGCTAAATGATACATTCCTCCTTTGGCGGCAGAGTAATTGATGAAAGCTTTTTAAAGGAGCTGCCTCAAGAAGTTGACCCTTGCGGAGAGTTTGGAGAGTTTCATACTTTCGTATTTGATGGGCCATTATTTAAGAAACAAATAGAGTTTGAATTATCAAAAGAAGTCACAAATACTATAGATCATCATACAAATACAAATCGTTTTTGTTTTATTGATCTTATTCCTAAAAATGAGTAAAAAGCTAAACAATAGGCAAGATGTTTGCCTATTGTTTAGCTTTAAACGATCTTTATTATTCAAATGTTCTGCAAAGATTGGCCATTTCAATCGCTGCTGTTGCTGCATCCCAGCCTTTGTTCCCTGCTTTTGTTCCGGCACGTTCGATTGCTTGCTCAATGGATTCAGTTGTTAAAACACCAAACATCACAGGAATGCCTGTTTTCAAAGTAATCGCAGAAACACCTTTTGATACTTCATTGCACACATAATCAAAGTGCGGTGTGGAGCCGCGAATAACCGTACCTAGGGTAATAACGGCATCGTATTTTTTGCTTTCCGCCATTTTTTGTGCAATTAATGGGATTTCAAATGCCCCCGGTACCCAGGCAACATCGACGTCCGTTTCATTTACACCATGTCTTTTTAGTGCATCCTGGGCCCCACCCAATAATTTACTTGTAATGAATTCATTAAAACGGCCTACTACGATTCCTACTCGTAATCCTGATCCAACTAAATTGCCTTCAAAAATATGTCCCATGCTACTTCCTCCATTTGTTTCCTTATTATTTTTTCTTCCTTAGTAATGTAAAAGATGCCCCAATTTGTCGTGCTTTGTTCGAAGGTAGTTCTCATTTTCTTTTCTCATTTCCATTTGGAGCGGAACACGCTCGACAACCTCAATGTCATATCCTTTTAAACCTTTAATTTTTCTAGGGTTGTTGGTTAATAAACGCATTTGTTTTACTCCGAGATCCTTCAAAATTTGCGCACCAATCCCGTATTCTCTTAGATCTGCTCCAAAACCTAGCTTTTCATTTGCTTCAACGGTATCGTAGCCCTCTTCCTGAAGTTTATAAGCTCTGAGTTTATTCAATAAACCAATACCGCGGCCTTCCTGACGCATGTATAGAAGGATGCCATAGCCTTCTTTTTCTATTTGACTTAAGGCAGCATGAAGCTGTGGTCCGCAATCACAGCGATAGGATCCAAAAACATCCCCTGTTAAACACTCGGAATGAACCCTAACAAGAATCGGCTTTTCAGGGTCAATTTCCCCTTTTACTAATGCCACATGCTCTTTATTATCAACAAGATTGGAATAACCGACCGCTTTAAAGGTTCCAAATTCGGTTGGCAGGTTAATTTCCACTTCACGTTTAACAAGTTGGTCTTTTTTATTGCGGTATTCAATCAAGTCTTTTATCGTAATCAGTTTTACATTTAACCCGCCAGCGATTTTTTTTAATTGAGGGACGCGTGCCATTGTGCCGTCCTCATTCATAATCTCACAAATCACACCTGCCGGCATTGCCCCACATAATTTTGCTAAATCTACTGCCGCTTCCGTATGGCCTGTTCTTCTTAAAACCCCGCCTTTTTTAGCGACTAACGGGAAAACATGCCCAGGTCTTTTAAAATCTGAAGGCTTGGATTCTGGATCAAGCATACTCAAAACCGTTGCGGAGCGCTCAAATGCAGAAATTCCTGTTGTTGAAAATTTATGGTCGATACTTACAGTAAAAGCTGTTCCATGTGAATCTGTATTAACCGATACCATCGGGAACAAATCAAGTTTTTGTGCTATTTCCTCTTCGACTGGCACACAGATTAATCCTCTTCCATGGGTCGCCATTAAATTAATCACATCTGGTGTCGCTTTCTCGGCCAAGGCGATGAAGTCACCCTCATTTTCTCTGTCCTCATCATCACAGACAATGACAACTTTTCCTTGTTTTAAATCTTCTAAAGCCTCTTCAATGGTATTAAACATCTTTTATCACTCCTTTCTATTATTTAGGCAAATCCGTTATCAGCTAAAAATTGGGCTGTTATTCCTGATGCACCTTTGTTCCCTTGATCACTCGTTATGCCAGTTATAAAATGGCCCACATATTTTCCAATCATATCGCATTCTAAATTGACAAGATCACCTGAACCCTTTAGACCTAAAATCGTTTCAGACAATGTATGGGGAATGAGTGAAATCGTAAAGGTATCCTCTGACTTGCCAAAAACGGTAAGGCTAGTCCCATCAACCGCAACCGAACCTTTTAAAATAATGTAGTTTAACATCTCTTGTTTCGCTTCAATCTCATAATAAACCGCATTTTCAAAAGCCTTTTTACTTTTAATTACCCCGGTTCCGTCAATATGCCCGGATACGAAATGACCGCCAAATCTCCCTCCGGCAGCCATCGCCCTTTCCAGATTCACCTTGGAACCGCGCTTGACTGAATTTAAACTGGTTGCCTTCACTGTTTCCGGCATTACATCTACAGTAAACTGTTTCCCGGTAAAGGAAGTGACGGTTAAGCATACCCCATTAACAGCAATACTGTCCCCAAGATGGACATCATCAAGTATTTTCTTTGCTTCAATGGTAAGGACGAAAGATTCTCCCGTTCGTTGAATATTTGAAACCAAACCAATTTCTTCAATAATTCCGGTAAACATAGTGTACTCCTCACTTAGGTTCTGCAATAATGCGGATATCATTGCCAATACGATCCACTTCTTTAATTTTTAAAGAAACAATCTCTTCCATTGTTTCAAAGCCTTCACCGCCAAAAGAAGCTGGAGCTAATTTGCCGCCGATTAGTTTCGGTGCAATATAGGTTATCACTTGTTGAAATGCGCGTTCCTTTAAAAAGCTTCCATGCACCTCCGCACCGCCTTCAACGAATAATGAAGTAATGCCCATTTCTCCTATTACTTTTAACATTTCGCGGATGTTTATTTGTCCCTCCGGCAATTTAATCAACTTTACCCCTAAATCTTGGTATACTCTTTCCCTCTTCGAATCGGTACCCGAACCTGTAATAATCCATGTCGGTGCTAGACCATCTGTTACGACGTTTGCATCAACAGGTGTTCTGAGACCAGTATCAAGGATAATCCGAATCGGATTTTTCCCGCCTGAAGGCAGCCTTGTTGTCAAGCTGGGATTATCCTTAATGACGGTATTGACTCCTACTAAAATGGCGTCATGCTGATGCCGGAGTTCATGGACGTCCTGCCTTGCTTCCTCTCCGGTAATCCATTTGCTTGCACCTGTTACTGTAGCCGTTTTCCCGTCCAGGCTGATGGCGGATTTTAACGTAACGTACGGCAAACCAGTACTGATATTGTAGAAAAAGACCTTATTCAGCTCACGGGCCTCTTCTTGAAGCAGCCCAACCTCTACCTCAATCCCGGCCTTTCTTATTCTTTCAATACCTTTGCCTGCGACCTGAGGATTGGGGTCAGTGGTCGCAACAAACACTTTCTTAATTCCTGTACGAATGACTAAATCCGAGCAGGGCGGTGTTTTACCATAATGGCTGCAGGGCTCGAGGGTGACATACATGGTTGCATCCTTTACTTTTTCACCCGCCATTTGAATCGCATGGACCTCCGCATGGGGCTGTCCTGCTTTTAAATGGGCACCCATACCAACGATTTGATGGTCCTTTACCACTACTGCTCCAACTACTGGATTAGGGGCAGTCTGTCCCAATGTACTTTTTGCTAAATTCACGGCTAAGTTCATGTAGTCTGTATCGTTCATTTTGGTGGTTCTCCTTTTATCAGAACATAAAAAGACCCTGAAAAAAAATCTTCAGGGTCCTAATAAAGGCAATAGGAAATCAAGGCTTAAAAATAGGTTTTTTTTACCCAATTTCTAATCCCAATATTTTTTCCTTCTCCCATCCAGACTTTAACTGTCGGCCCTGGAGTTTCACCAGATCCACCGTTTAACAAATGTTAACCGGGTCACGGACTAAGAAGCGAATGCTTCATCACCGCCGGTTAGGAATTTCACCTGACCCCGAAGGAACTATTTAATTTTATAATATTGTAAGTATAACGAATTTAATCCAGAAAGGGAAATGATTTGTTCGTTATTTTTGAGAAATTTTCGACTTTCCTTTTTTCACTATAATTTTTCTAATACTTTCTCACCGGAAGATAAATATCAAAAATCAACTTACCTGCAATATTGTCAGTCTTATGTTCCTCTTTATAAATTTCTAAGGTTAATGCCTGATGGTCTTGTTCATAGCCATAATCTTTCATCCATGAAAAAATCTTCCGGTATGTATTTTCAACCTCTTCTGCTTTCCCTTTATGGGTCGTATATACATAATTTTTACGTGGAATCGTAAAACCTACCATACCTTCCGGAACCTCCGTTATTTCTTGCACCGGTGCGGTAACAAAATACGTGAACTCCGTTTCTCTGCTGTGGAAAGGCGCAATTAAGACAGGTTCATTCGTTTTATTTTGTACTTCACGAAGTCGTTCTTCCATCACTGTAAATAGACTTGGAATCGTCTTTGTTTGTGAATAGGTTCCATTCCAGGCAATTCCAACTACCTTTAATTCCTCTTTTTCTACTACTTTTACTTCCAAGTTAACTCCCCCTTTTACAAACATCCTATTTTTATAATTCTGAATTTAGTACTGAAATTCCTGCCTAAAATCCAAACAAAAAAGTAGCCAATACTTAAATTTGCTACTTTTTAAAAATTATTTCAAAATACTAGTAAAAACTTGAATAATATTCCATCTACGTGTGACAAAATGACTAGAAAGAACCCAAGCAAATGGTTTAATCGCTGTTGATAGGCAATGCGGTGGTAAATTTTATCTCTCTTAAAGATAAGCTTGTTTGGATCCGATTTACACCAGGAAGTAAATTTAACTTCCGAATAAATTTCTCTAGTTCCTCGCGATTCCGATTGGCAACTTTTAAAAGATAATCATATTCCCCTGTCAAGCAATGACATTCCAGAATTTCCGGCATCAAATTCATTGCACTCTCTAAATATTCGAGTTGTTCCTTTTGGTGAATATTTGTACTCACAAAAATAAAACAAAGTAAATCAAATCCAAGCTTCCTAGAATTTAAAACCGCTATCTGACGATCGATAAATCCTTCATTCTCCAAGCGCTTTACTCTGGCATGAGTCGCAGGGGGTGAAAGATTCACCCTTCTTGCAAGTTCTACATTACTTAGTTGTGCTTCCTTCTGCAGTAATTCCAAGATTTTTAGATCAAGTGTATCTAAGGATTTATTCCATTCTGCCCCATCCAACATATCCTTCCTCATCCCTTTTGCCGAATATTTGATTGTTTACCATCATTTTAGCACACAACTAATTAATAATAATTCGTTTTTTATTCATTATACTTTTAATCATTCGTAATTTATCCATATTAACAAAATAAATCGTAATAAATTAATTGTTTTTGTTAGTATTATTAATATAAAATAATTGAAAAGGGGCAAATCCTAATGCCAATCTTTTATGTTCTTATATTGCTTCTTACCAGTTTTTTATGGGGAGGAAATTTTGTTTTTGGTAAATTTCTTGTGGGTCATGCATCACCGATGACTATCACAACCCTACGGTGGTTGATCGCCATCCTTGTCCTTTTACCGATTGTTTTAAAACAGGAAAAAAAACTGATTCCTCCAAAGACATCCCTTATCCCATTACTATTTATGGGGTTAACAGGGGTTGTTTTTTTCAACCTTTTTCAATTCTTAGCGCTTGAAAAAACCACCGCAACAAATGTAGGTTTGATTTCCACCTTAAACCCAATTTCGATTTCGATTTTTTCTGCCCTTTTGCTAAAGGAAAAACTAAAGACATTGCAAATATTTTCAATGGGAGTCTCCTTTTTAGGAGTATTGATGGTATTGTCGAAGGGAGAAATCTCACATTTATTTTCCCTACATTTTAATATTGGGGATTTGTGGATGGTTGCAGCCGTAATCATTTGGGGGCTTTATTCGATTTGTAGTAAATGGGTGATGAAGAAAATGCCACCAATACTGGCAACATTCTATTCTGGAGTGTTTGGAGTAGTAATCTTGATTCCATTCAATCTATCTAGCTTCCAAATTTCTAATTTCAATTCAAGCTTCCTTTGGGCCATTCTATATACGGGCGTGATTTCAACCGTTGTTTGTATGGTACTATGGAATATTGGGGTTCTTAAAGTCGGGGCAACGAATTCAGGAATCTTTTTAAATTTTAACCCCATTTTTACATCCATCCTTGCCTTTTTCTTTTTAGGAGAAAGGATGACTTGGACAGAACTTGTCGGCAGCATCATTGTTATTAGTGGATGTTTCTTGTTTTCATGGTTTGGTTCAAGCAAAAACAGGAGGAGACGACGGAAATCCACAAAAGCGAATCTTAAATTTGGTGCCTAAATAAATGCTTGTAAATCCAATTGGAATGTAGAATAGATTACTAGTCATGGTCCCGATAGCAATCATCATTGCTGTTACAGACGTTTTACTTTCCAGTTTTGCATGTTTACTTTCCAGTTCCAACAGAATACTTTCTACTTATTCGTTTTTACTTTCCGCTTCACTTAAGTACCAATAAAATATTCAAAAAACCAGGCAATCTGCCTGGTTTTTCTATCCAACTTTACCACTTTTCTTCTTATTTTTTCGTATTTTTTGTGTTACTTTCCACTTTAAGCAAAATACTTTCCGGTTTGATTGGTTTACTTTCCAGTTCCCGCAAAATACTTTCCACTTAAACTAGGTTATTTTCCACTTGCAGCTTACTAAATTACTAGCTTACTTAACACCTTGTGGAATGGCCAAATTCAATCCTTTTGCAATCCGTTCACCATATTCAGGATCTGCCTTGTAAAAATTCTGGATGGCGCGAAGTTTGATATCGTCTCTTTCAACCGGCTTCATTGCCTCTACGATATTATCAACAAGCCGCGTCCTCTCCTCTTTATCCATTAAACGATACAAATCGCCTGCCTGTGTATAGTGGTCATTGTGATCATAGGCAACACTTGCTGCGTTTCCGGCTACTGGGAAAGGTGTTTGCCTTGAATCGGGTACTTCTTTCGGACCCCCGAAACTATTCGGTTCATAATAAACAGATCCGCCGCCATTGCCATCAAATCGCATGGCGCCGTCCCGCTGATAATTATTGGCTTCCACCCTAGGTCGATTGATTGGCAGCAAATTATGGTTTGGACCTACACGATAGCGGTGAGCATCAGCATAAGCAAAAATCCTTCCTTGAAGCATCTTATCCGGTGAAGCTTCGACACCCGGTACCATGTTTCCAGGTGAGAAGGCCGCCTGCTCTACTTCAGCAAAATAGTTTTCCGGATTACGGTTTAAGACCATCCTCCCTGCTTCAACTAATGGGTAATCTTTATGTGACCAAACTTTGGTTACATCAAATGGATCAAAACGGTACGTATCTGCATCCTCAAGCGGCATAATTTGCACATATAATTTCCAAGCAGGGAAATCCCCTTTTTCAATCGCGTTGAATAAATCTTCTGTATGATAGTCAGGATTTTCACCTGCTAGTTTAGCTGCCACTTCATTGGACATGTTTTTAACACCTTGTTCGGCCTTAAAGTGATATTTCACCCAAACCGCTTCTCCTGCAGCATTCACCCATTTAAAGGTATGGCTGCCATAGCCGTTCATATGGCGGAGTGTCGCAGGAATCCCCCTATCTCCCATTAAGTAGGTTACTTGGTGGAGCGATTCTGGTGATAAGGACCAAAAATCCCAAATCGCTGTTGGATTTTTCAAATGCGTTTTAGGATCCCGCTTTTGTGTATGAATAAATCAGGAAACTTTATGGCATCCCGGATAAAGAAAATCGGTGTATTGTTCCCTACAATATCATAGTTTCCTTCCTCTGTATAAAATTTCACGGCGAAACCGCGCGGATCACGTACAGTATCTGCTGAGCCTAATTCTCCGGCTACCGTTGAGAATCGAATAAATAGAGGCGTTTGCTTCCCGACTCCATTGAAAACCTTTGCCTTCGTATACTTTGATAGATCATTTGTCACTTCAAAATAGCCATGTGCTCCGGCACCTTCCGCATGAACAACCCGCTCCGGCACCCGTTCGCGGTTAAAATGGGCCAATTTTTCAAGCAAATGTACATCTTGAATTAATGTCGGACCTCGACTTCCTGCTGTCATTGAATTTTGATTATCCCCTACCGGTGCCCCTGAACTAGTTGTTAAAGGCTTCTTTTGGTTACTTATTCCATCAACTCATAAGCTATTTGTTTATAACTTCACTTAAATTATAATATTAATCTAATTAAGATCAATACCAATTTATAATTATTTTAAATTAGTATTGATTTTAATATACAAAAAACAATTTGGCCCACTATTAAATTATTAAAATATCTAGCTGTTATTCCTATTCTTTAAAAATTAATGTCCAATTTTTTTCAGGTGAGTGAATATAGACTGATGTACAAACCAAATCAAGCTTTCAACATTTACTGTAATAAGACTGACAAGAAGGTGTCGATTTATGCCTGCAATTTCAGGAAAAGAATATATTGATAGAATCAATTATAATCATGCGGAGATTTGGATAGAGGGAAAGCAAGTGAGTGGCAAAATTTCTGAATATCCTGCATTTGCGGGAATTATGGAAAACCAGGCAAAATTATTCGATCAGCAGCTTACTGTGAACAATATGACCTATACATCTCCCTCCAGTGGAAGTCAGGTTGGTGTTTCCTTCCTTGAGCCGAAAACGAAAGAAGATTTAGCCCTTAGAAGAGAAATGATCCAAAACTGGGCCAGAACAAGTGCAGGAATGTTGGGACGCTCACCGGATTATATGAATACAGCGGTAATGGCTTTTGCTGCGGCTGCATCCATTTTTTCGGATTCCTCTAAACCATTTGAGCAAAATATGCGGAAATTATATGAAAATGCACGGGAAAGAGATTTAACTTTTACCCATACGTTTATAAATCCCCAGGTCAATCGTTCTCAAACCTATTCAGAGGATTCTGCGCAAGTGATTTCGGCTAAAACCATCAAGCAAAATAAAGATGGTATTTTTATTAAGGGTGCACGCCTTTTAGCAACACAAGGCGGGATTACCGATGAAATCCTCGTCTTTCCGACGCATATGGCTGCAATCAACAAAGATTTTGCCTATGCTTTTTCTGTTCCTAGCAACACTCCGGGACTTAGATTCCTCTGCCGTGAATCTTTTCGTTACAAGGAAAGTCATTTTGACCATCCTCTCGGCTCTCGATTTGATGAAATCGATACGATCGTTGTATTTGATGATGTTTTTGTGCCTTGGGAGCGTGTCTTTTGCTATCAAAATCCCGAGGCTTCCTATAATATTTTTGCCGAAAGCAGCTTTTATCCGTTAGCAGGGCATCAAGTAACAGCACGGAGAGTGGTCAAAACCGAATTTATTTTGGGTGTCGCGCAAATGCTTGTGGATACGATTAATGTTGGAGAATACCATCATATCCAGGAGAAGGTTAGTGAGATCATTGTTGGACTAGAAACGATAAAGGCTTTGCTGCTTTCCTCCGAAATAAACGCCAAATTGGATAAGTGGGGAACAATGGCTCCCGATTTTACCTCCTTAAGTACAGCGATTATCACGTATTCACGCCTTTATCCGAGGCTTTGTGAAATTTTGCAGCAAATTGGGGCAAGCGGTCTGGTATCGATTCCAACCGAAGCGGATTTCTCATCAGAAATAAAGGGAGACCTTAACCAATATCTGCAAGCTGCAAATGCTGATGCACTTGATCGTGTAAGACTTTTTCGCCTGGCTTGGGATTGTAGCATGAGTTCCTTTGGAACAAGGCAATCCCTATACGAACGCTACTTTTTCGGAGACCCTGTCAAAATGACAAGTAATATTTACCAAACTTACCCACGCGAACAATCGATTGGATTCGTGAAGGAATTTTTAAAAAATCAGTAATCCCCCCAAAAAATCATCTAAAAAAACAAACCCCACGAAATGGGGTTTGTTTTATCGTTTTTATGCTTTGTGCACATTTACTGCTTGTGGTCCACGTTGGCCATTTTCAATATCAAACGTTACTTCTTGACCTTCGTCTAATGTTTTGTACCCTTCGCCTTGAATCGCGGAAAAGTGAACAAATACATCATCCCCACCTTCACGCTCAATAAATCCAAAGCCTTTTTCACTGTTAAACCATTTTACTTTACCATGTTCCATTTCTTTTGTAGCCTCCTAGCATTTAGCCAATACATGTTATTGCAAAATATACTTGCTAGAATAGCTTTTCCCAAAAAAATTATTTTTAAACCAAAATCACCTATTTTGAAAAACTTTTATTTTTTTAGCGCCCATTTTCGAATGGCTTTGGCCACTCCGTCTTCATTATTGGCTGCTGTAACCCAATCGGCCGTTTCTTTCACAATTTCCTGTGCATTTCCCATTGCCACACCAAAACCAGCTTCTTTAATCATCGCTATATCATTTAAACTGTCCCCGCAAGCCATGACATTCTCCATATCAATTCCAAGACGGTCGCAAACAATTTTTAATCCCTTTGCCTTATTGATTCCGATAGGGTTGACTTCAATATTTTTAAGAGTTGAGTTGCTCAGCTCAAATTCGCCTTGTGCTTGAAGCTCTTTTTTAATTAGTTCTCGAATTTCATCGTCATCTATATCAAATCCAAATTTTAACCATTCAAAGCGATGAAGATCTTCTGGCATATCATTAAACCAATTTCCTTCCGTGCTGATTGCCCAAAATTTTGTACTATGCTGTTTTGACAATTCCCACATCCATTGGATTAAGTCCGATTTCATTAAATTTCTTTCCACTATTTCACGCTTGTCATCCCAGATTTCACTGCCATTTACAGTTACGAGAAAGGATGTAAGCTCAAGTGAATCTGCATGTTCCTTGCATGTTCGTAATGAACGCCCTGTACTTAGGACAACATAGATTCCCTTTTCCTGTACTTCCTTTATTGCCTCTCGGTTTCCTTTGGAAACTTCCCCCTTGTCATTTAAAAGGGTTCCATCCATATCAAGGGCAATGAGTTTGATATCATTTTTATTATTATCCATTTTTTGTTATGTACTCCTTCCACACTTTATTGTATAAGATTAACACCTTTTATAGGTGATTTTCAAAGTATGGATATTCGGGTTTGATTAGTTTACATAATATTTTTATAGAAAATAATTAAGTTTAACAAAACATTCATACATTCGTACTTTATTTTTTTATACAATATACTTATCCTAATAGAAAGGTTGTGAATTATGTTAAAAAAACCTCGCCTCGTTCCATATGACTTAATCATTTTGAGGTCGTTAAATGCACGTATGGATTTAACAGAAAAAGATAAAAAAGCCTATTTATACAAAGAAAAAGGCTTTGAAGGTGAAGTGATGTTTGACAAATTAACAGTGGAACTGAATAACGATTGTTATATTTTAAATGATTTATTATTTGAGTTAAACAACACTGAGTTCCAAATCGACTCTTCCATTGTCTTTCAAGATACACTTAAATTTTTCGAAGTGAAAAATTATGAAGGTGATTTTTATTTTAAATCTGGCCGGTTCTACATAAAAAATGGCGACGAAATTAAAAACGCACTGAACCAGTTAGAACGAACCGAATCTTTATTCCGCCAACTTCTCCACAGTATTGGTTATAAAATATCAGTGGAAGGATATGTAGTATTTATCAACCCCGAGTTTTCCCTTTACCAAGCTCCCCTAGACAAGCCCATTATTCTTCCAACACAGCTTAATCGATTAATAAGAAATTTAAATATGACGCCTACAAAATTGGATAAAAGACATACGAGACTGTCGGATGAATTGATTGCATTACATAAACCAAAATCACGCTATACTCTTGTGCCGCATTATGAGTATGGTCAGTTAAAAAAAGGGTTTGTATGTGGTACATGCCATTCCTTATCGGTGTCTGTTGAAGGTAATAAATTAGTCTGTGGGATTTGCAGGGAACAAGAGGATCTCGATTCAGCGATAATAAGGAGCGTAGATGAACTAAGGATGCTTTTTCCTGATTTAAAAATTACCACTAGTTTGATTCAAGAATGGTGTAAGGTAATTGAATCTAAAAAGATGATAACTAGAGTTCTTAAAAAACATTTTAATATGACCGGCTATGGCCGATGGACATTTTTTGAGTAATAATTTTTTAGAAAAAGCACAGCTTTCGAATGGCAACCGGTAGTTTAGATTTTTTCGGAGGTTCGGACGTATAGATTTCTTATATGCGACCAGGATTCTATTTTGGGCTCTGTCTCGGTCGCATAGAACCTTGGTACGCTACCTTGACCTCTCTTTTTTTACTATAATGGTCGCATAGACCTCCTCTATGCGACCCAGATTCTGTTTTGGGCTCTGTCTCGGTCGCATAGAACCTTGATACGCTACCTTGACCTCTCTTTTTTTACTATATCGATCGCATAGATCGCCTTTATGCGACCAGGATCCTATTTTGTGCTCTGTCTCGGTCGCATAGAACCTTGGTACGCTACCTTGACCTCTCTTTTTTTACTATAATGGTCGCATAGACCTCCTCTATGCGACCCAGATTCTGTTTTGGGCTCTGTCTCGGTCGCATAGAACCTTGATACGCTACCGCGACCTCTCTTTTTTTCCTTAACCAGTCGCATAGATCGTCTTTATGCGACCAGGATCCTATTTTGTGCTCTGTCTTGGTCGCATAGAACCTTGATACGCTACCGCGACCTCTCTTTTTTTCCTTAACCAGTCGCATAGATCGTCTTTATGCGACCAGGATCCTGTTTTGGGGTCTGTCTCGGTCGCGTAGAACCTTGATACGCTACCTTGACCTCTCTTTTTTCCTTAACCGGTCGAATAGATCGCCTTTATGCGACCAGGATCCTATTTTGGGCTCTGTCTCGGTCGCATAGAACCTTGGTACGCTACATTGACCTCTCTTTTTTCCCTATATCGGTCGCATAGACCGCCTTTATGCGACCAGGATCCTATTTTGTGCTCCGTCTTGGTCGCATAGAACCTTGGTACGCTACATTGACCTCTCTTTTTTCCCTATATCGGTCGCATAGACCTCCTCTATGCGACCCAGATTCTGTTTTGGGCACTGTCTCGATCGCATAGCTCCCCATTTAAATCAAATCCAATTAGAAAAGAGCCTTAAAATGACTCTAAGACTCCTTTTACTACCTATTGCTGTTGAAATTGAACTCGATGAAGGTTGGCAAAAATCCCTCCTTGTTCAATTAATTCATCATGTCTTCCTTCCTCTGCAATCCCATCTTCCGTTACGACGATGATTCTATCAGCATTTCGAATCGTTGCAAGCCTATGTGCAATGATCAAGGTCGTTCTGTTTTTAGCGAGCTCTGTTAAGGCTTGTTGGATAACTAATTCTGTTTCCGTATCTAATGCAGAAGTTGCTTCATCCAAGATTAAGATAGGCGGATTTTTCAAGAACATCCGGGCAATTGCAATCCGCTGCTTTTGTCCGCCGGAAAGTTTAAGTCCCCTCTCGCCAATTTGGGTTTTGTACCCATCAGGGAGAGAAGCAATGAACTTTTCAAGATGAGCGCGACGTGCCGCTTCATAGATCTCAGCATCCGTTGCATCCCCTTTCCCATAAGCAATATTTTCCCGTAAGGTTCCGGTAAATAGAAACACATCCTGCTGAACGATTCCGATATGTGACCTTAATGACTGCTTCGTCATATTGCGAACATCAACACCATCAATTGAAATACTGCCTTGGTTTGGTTTACATCATAAAAACGGGGTATCAGCGAACAAATCGTTGTTTTTCCTGCTCCAGAAGGACCAACAAAAGCCACCGTCTCCTTTTATTAGGAATACTCGAATTATATGGAATATTTGTTAACATTTTCGAGAAAAAAGACACCTGAACGAAAATTCAAGTGTCTCCCATTAATGATGGTGGTGATCATGGCTGCCTTTTGATGGGTTGGTTATCAGCCATTCTTCTTTTGGCAAATGGAAAAATTGAATCCAGACCCCGTCCAAATATTCATTGCCTTTTTCGAGAATGAAATCAATCTCCTTATCTGATTTCACTACCTCATCCTTTTCAGTTGGAGTATCCAGCATTAAATCATAATGGGCATGATCCCCGTGCATATGGCTGACATATACTCGAACCATCTTCCCTTGTGCTTCTTCTTGTTCCAGCATCTCTTTCAATGCTTTTGCTGCATTTCGATTAATTTTGACTTTCATAATTATCCTCCTTTTCCATAATCACTTATTTTTATTATCTCATTTATCATTAAAAATAGACACTTTTTATCCACAATTTCCCACAAATTCCGTCACTTTCTACCCCTACGTCAAAAACTTTAACAAATTTGTCACAATTATTTTCAAAAACGTATGTAAACATCACAGACAGATTGATAATATGTCTGTAAGAAGAATTACTCTAATTTACAAAATGCCACCAACCCAAGTTAAGAAACCATGAAATGTATCAATAGTTCACAATATTTAAAGATTAGTAGGGTTGGATCTTGTCCAATATTGTGAATGGATTCACACATTTATTTGTGAAAATATGAACAATTTTATTGAAAGGAGCGTAAAAAATGTTTAAAAAGGGTTATTTGATTCCCCTATTAGCTTTTTTACCAGTATTATTTTTAAGCGGCTGCGAGCCAAACATGGTTGTTTTTCAACCAAAAGGCCCTGCTGCAAAAGAAATTTTGGACCTGATTAACTGGTCACTAATTTTCATGGCACTTGTTGTAATTGTTGTTATTGGCTTGTTTGTGTTTATTGTGTGGAAATATCGCGCAACAGATAAAAATAAAGATTACGAGCCACCAGAAGAACATGGCAGTACAAAATTGGAAATCACCTGGACTGTCATCCCGATTCTGATTGTTATTGCGCTTACCATTCCGACGGTTAAATCAATTTATAATCTTGAAAAAGTTCCAAAAGGCTATGAAAATAAAAAGCCAATTACGATCAATGTTACTTCTGCAGATTGGAAATGGATCTTTAGTTATCCGGACCAAGGAATTGAAACGGTGAACTATTTGAACGTACCAGTTGGTACCCCAATTAAATTTAAACTTACATCAGCGGGTACGATGAACTCATTTTGGATTCCTGCTTTAGGCGGTCAAAAATATACAATGGCAAAAATGGAAACTCAACTTTACCTTGTAGCTGATCAACCTGGTGAATATATCGGTAAAAACACAAACTTTAATGGAAAAGGCTACGCGGGAATGGAATTTACCGTGGAAGCCCAATCACCACAGAAGTTTGAAAAATGGGTGAAGGATGTAAAGAACACTGCGCCGAAATTATCGGAAAAGAAATATATTGAACTATTAAAACCATCAAACTTAGGCCGTCAAACCTTTTCAAACACGCACCTAGCCTATGTTGATCACGGTGACATGCATTCGAAAACCTACACATTCCCTGAATTGTACAGAAATCACGACTACCCAGGGAAAATTTTTAAAGAACCTGATAACCATGAAATGCACATGGAGGGTCAGGCAGAAGGAAAGTCAATGGATATGAAAGATATGGATATGAAGAACATGGACATGAGTGGAAATTCCAATGGAGGTGACCATAGTGGACATTAAGTGGGATAAGTTTTTTATTACCGGAGACCCTCTAATCTTAGGCTCGCAAGTTGCAATTGCTTTAACCATGATTGGTATTGTTGTAGGGGTAACCTATTTTAAAAAGTGGAAATGGCTGTGGCAGGAATGGTTCACAACTGTTGATCATAAACGGATTGGGATTATGTATATTCTTGTCGGAGTACTCATGTTTTTCCGCGGTGGAATTGACGGGTTATTAATGAAAGCCCAAACCGCTACCCCAGATGGAAAAATTCTTGATGCACAGCACTATAATGAAATTTTCACAACACACGGCGTCATTATGATCCTGTTCATGGCTATGCCGTTCTTAATCGGATTAATGAACGTTGTTGTTCCTTTGCAAATTGGTGCACGTGACGTTGCCTTTCCGCAATTGAATGCATTAAGTTTCTGGTTAACTTTTGCCGGAGCGATGCTGTTTAATATTTCGTTTGTTATCGGTGGTTCTCCCGATGCAGGTTGGACTGCTTACTTCCCTCTTGCAGGAAAAGAATTTACTCCTGGTATTGGGAATAACTTTTATGCCGTTGCCATCCAGATTGCTGGGATTGGTACATTAATGACGGGGATCAACTTTATCGTCACAGTTTTAAAAATGAGAGCACCAGGCATGACGCTAATGAAAATGCCAATGTTTACTTGGACATCTTTCATCGCATCTGTGATTATTTGGGCTTCCTTCCCTATTTTCACTGTTGCTCTTGCATTAATGACATTTGACCGGATTTTCGGAACGCACTTCTTTACCGTTTCAGGTGACGGTAACCCAATGATGTGGGCGAACCTGTTCTGGTTATGGGGACACCCGGAAGTATATATTGTTGTTCTTCCAGCGTTTGGAATGTTTTCAGAGGTTATTTCAACCTTCTCTCGTAAAATGCTGTATGGTTATAAATCAATGGTTTTCTCGATTGTTGGTATCGCCCTTTTAAGTATGCTTGTTTGGGTCCATCACTTCTTTACAATGGGTGCAGGGCCTGCAGTTAACTCGATTTTCTCGATTACAACGATGATGATCGCTATCCCTACTGGGGTTAAAATGTTTAACTGGCTGTTTACAATGCGTAAAGGACGTATTCAATTTACAACAGCAATGCTTTGGGCATTAGCGTTCGTCCCATGCTTTCTGATCGGAGGCGTAACCGGGGTTATGCTTGCAATGGGTGCAGCAGATTATCAGTATCATAATACACTGTTCCTAGTAGCCCATTTCCACTATGTATTAATTCCAGGTGTCGTATTTGCAGTATTCGCCGGACTTTACTACTGGTGGCCAAAAATGTTTGGTCATATGCTGAACGAAAAGCTTGGAAAACTTCATTTCTGGTTCTTTGTAATTGGTTTTAATATGACCTTTATGCCAATGTTCTTCCTTGGCTTAGACGGTGCCGTCAGACGTGCTTATACGTACTCTGCGGAAACAGGCTTTGGACCATTGATGCTCGTTTCTGCGATTGGTGCAGGAATTCTTGCGATCGGCTTTGGTTTCTTATGTTATAACATTTATTGGAGTGCTCGCTATGCGGACCGCAATATTTCAAGCGATCCATGGGATGCTCGTACACTTGAATGGGCTACAGCTTCCCCTGTTCAATTCTATAATTTTGCAAAACTACCTGAAGTGAAATCAATTGATGCCTTCTGGTACATGAAGAAACACAATGAAGGTCTAGAGTTAAAAGAAGATGACTTGGAAGAAATTCATATGCCAAACAATTCAGGTCTTCCAATTGTGATGGCAGTTGTCATGGGAATCGCAGGATTCTTCCTTATCTTTGAATGGAAAATTGCTGCCCTAGTTGCCTTGTTAGGCATCTTTGCCTGCTTGATTTTCCGTTCCTTCGACTACAAGGATGGCTTCCATGTACCGGTTGATGAAATTAAAAAGACGGAAAAAGCATGGAGAGATCTCCAAAAAGGAGTGAAGAAAAATCATGTCAGTTAATGTAAATACAGCTCTGCCGCTTGAATATCAAACAGAACAAAGCCGAATGAATATCTTTGGTTTCTGGATTTTCTTAGGTGCCGAAATCATTCTTTTTGCGACACTTTTTGCTACCTATGCTGTTGTAGACCACCGCTATGCCGGTGGTCCAACCCAACACGAGCTTTTCGAAATGAAGGGAGTTATGATTGAAACCATCCTCCTTTTAACCAGTAGTTTTACATGCGGTTTAGCCATTTATGAAATGCACCGCGGAAATAAAAAAGGATTATTAATGTGGATGATTATTACCCTCCTCCTTGGTGCCGGTTTCGTTGGGATGGAAATTGAGGAATTTATCGCCTATGTACATGAAGGCGCTACTATGCAAACCAGTGCCTTCCTTTCAGGATTCTTTGTCCTCCTAGGTACACACGGATTGCACGTAAGCATGGGGATTGGCTGGGCAACCATGATATTGATTCAAATTGCGAAAAAAGGATTGACTCCAGTAACCGCCCGCAAGGCTTTTATTATCGGCCTTTACTGGCACTTCCTTGATGTCGTTTGGATTTTTATCTTTACATTTGTGTATTTAAAAGGGATGGTGGCTTAATATGGAGAAACATTCACATGGTACACCACTGACACAAGTATTAGGATTTGTTTTTTCATTAGGTTTAACCTTTGCTGCATTGTTCGTTGCCTTAAAAACCGGGTTATCGTTCAATGCCATCATGTGGATTATCGGCACACTCGCAGTGATCCAAGCAGGTCTGCAGCTGTTTATGTTCATGCACTTAAGAGATGGCGAAGACAGTACAGCACAAACGATCAATGTCATTTACGGAGTCTTTATCGCCGTTGTAACCGTTGCCGGATCGATTTGGGTGATGTCGTTCGGTGGTATGTAAGGTATTTATGTAAAAAACTAGTCTATGCAGACTAGTTTTTTTATTATAATTTCTTAACTTTTATTGGACTTACCATTAAAATGGCCAGAAGGATGGTAATCCATGGATTGGTATAGGTAAACAATCCCATTCCAGCTAATGGCAGACCTGCTGCTGGTATTGGCAGCCCCTTAAAATACCCAATAGTTGGTTTGACACTAAACCTTGCCAGTCTTAACGCTCCCATAGTCGGGAAAAGAATAAAGGCCAATGAAGTCAAAATGGATGGTGCTGCGATCGAATGAAAAATAAGAGCGGGTGCCACTCCGAAACTGACAATATCCGCCAACGAGTCCAATACCACACCAAGTTCACTGTTAACCTTTAATTTTCTGGCAACTCGTCCGTCGAAGAGATCGAAAACAGCTGATAAAAAAATAAAAATCGAGGCGATTCCTATATAGCCGCTCATATTAAAAGTGATGGAAAAAACACCGCATAATAAATTTCCGATCGTAAATAAATTGGGTATGGCTTTGACAAGATGATTTACCAACTTCCTCCCCCTTACATTAAGCAATTCTCCTCTTATGTAGCCTTTTCTTTCTTTTTCTTCATTATTCACTTTTAGATGGAAAAAAATATTTCCATTCATTTATAATCAACTATTCCGAGAGCAGAGATTGTACATATATTGATAATATGAAGAAAAAGGGAGGCAAATTCATTTTGAATCGTCTATATCCGGTTCGCTACTTAGGAAAGTTCAAAGAAGGTTTTTCCAAACCGCAATTATTTTTAATGAGTGATGGCAAGGAGTATCTTGTTAAATTTAAGGAAAACCCCCAAGGAACAAGAGTACTCGTAAATGATTGGGTTGTCGGTCGACTAGCACAGTTATTAGGACTGCCTGTTGCACCTTTTGAACTGACTTATTTTTCAAAATATGATTTTAAAAAGTTCTCCGACCTTTACCGATACGGCTTTAAACCGGGGCATCAATTCGCTAGTAAGTTACTAAAAGATTGCACTGGACTTTGGGAACCCCGCAGTAATGAAAAAATAGTTAATATTGATACCTTACCTGGTATTATTGTTTTTGATTATTGGGTAAATAACACTGATCGGGATACTGGAAATGTGCTTTTAGAAAAGCTTTCTGATCATACAAATTATCTTCATTTAATTGATCATGGACTTTGTTTCCCAGGGTATGCAAACTCAATTGAAATGTTGAAACAAGTCCCTAGAAACTTACTCAACCAAGCTGCTCATACATGGGCGGTTTCTCAGATTGAGAATCCTAAGTCACTCTTAAAATTTACAGAAAAAGTCCTTGCACTTCCTTCTGAGAAAATCTTATCGGTCATTAACACCATTCCTGACGACTGGGATGTGTCTTCTTCAGAAAAAAAAGCATTGTACCAATATCTCCTCTCTGCAAAAAAAGCACTTCCCTTTTTAATTTTGAAATTTATCGATAAATATTTCGATAAAGATGAATCAGATGATTAAAAAGACAAAAGAAGTACATTTCAAGTGAAACGTACTTCTCTTTTTTACTACTATTTTTTGGGATTCTTTCGCTTATTCCTTACTAATTGATAGCTTAGAGTAAGCCCGAATTATAAATCAAATGGCATTTTATAATTAAATAGTTTTACAATAAAAAAGGTCTCGTTTGAGACCTTTTTAACAACAGTTACTAGCACCTAATAAAACTAATCCTACACCATCATTATTTTCTTCCTTGTCTAATATTAATTCATCAGTTGCAGGAACTTGTGAATCAATTGCCACTCTAATTCCGTTAATGGTTTCAATTTGATCAGATTCTAGTGGTGGATCTAACGATAATGCAAACTGTGGTCCGCAGCAACCTGCAACGGCGTAAAGGCGAATCCCTTCTGCACCATTTTCACTTAAAATATTTTCTAATAATTGTTTTGCTCCGTCTGTAATTTTCATTTTTTGTTCCCCCATTTTCTCCCTTATGCATCAGGAAATATTCTTTTTAAAGCTGCTTTCATTTCAGGTTTTACATTAATTAATGGTCGAGCGTTATCCATTAATTCAGGGCCCATAATGCCATAGACAAACCCAGGGAAGTTCTCTAACCTGGCTGGGTGCCTTCAATACCAAGTGGCTTCATGTTTGCTCTTGCTAAATAAATAGTTGCTGTTAAACCTGCAGGACCTGTTCCTAGAATAACGACTTTTTCCATACTGTTCCCCGACCTTTGTCAATCAATAAACTTCTTTAACTGATTATATCCTGTTTTTTCTTCACTCATTAAAGAAACAATTGCACATTTTTCGGTCAATTCAATAGTAACCTTTTGTATCCATCCTTCTTCGGCCTGTGCTCTACCTTTTAAAACAGGATCTTTTGTTTCAGTAGCATAAAGACTTTGGTTAATTACCCACCATTTAGGGGTTATATCCGCACGTTTTAAATCATCCTGTAATCGACTGGCTTCTAATACTGGAGTAGCCTCTGCTAATGTTACAATAACAACGCTCGTTTCTTTCGGATTCCTTAAGCGTGGCAATAACATTTTTACACTCTCAGGTATCTCCCCTGTTGAGCGAGCCAATTCTTTATGATAAGACTGAGCAGCGTCTAAAAGGAGTAATGTGTGGCCAGTTGGAGCTGTATCGATTACAACGATTTCATCCTCTGAACGAGCCACAACCTCTGCAAAAGCACGAAATACAGCAATCTCCTCCGTACAAGGAGAGTTTAAATCTTCTTCTATATACGCAAGTGCTTCTTCATCAAGTTCATTACTTACTTTCGATAATACTTCTGCTTTGTAAGCCTCAACTTCATCTGACGGATTGATACGACTGATGGTTAATTGATCCTTCAACTCGCTATTTCGAAAAACAAACTCTAAATGGGCAGCTGGATCAGTAGTGGTTAGATGTACTTTGTGCCCTTTTTCGACTAATCCAACAGCGATTGCAGATGCCATTGTGGTCTTTCCAACACCACCCTTACCCATTGTAAAAATAACTCTTGTATTGTTAAGAGAAAAGTCATCAATCACTTTATTTAAACCAGGTAGAGATACAGTCTCGCCTTCAACATCTGACTGTTTAGCTGGTATTGTATACTGTTTAAATAAATAACGTAAGTTTTGAACACCTGTTAAAGAGTAAGAAACAAACGGCAAAGAATAAGTTGGAACCTGTTTTAGATCATCAGGCATTAACTTAATGGCATTACGTTGTCGTTCATAAAAAGAAGACGAAATTTTATCTTCAGGTAGATAGGATTGTAATAATCCGTTAATGATTAGAGCCTGATTTGATATACCAATTTCTTTTAATTCTTTTGATGCACGATTTGCTTCTTGTAAAGATGACTCATCAGGTCTTGCTACAAGAATGAGTGTTGTTTTTGTTGAATCAGAAAGTGCATCCATTGTAATGGAATACATTTGTTTCTTTTCAGATAACCCAGATAAAGGGCCCAAACAAGATGCACCATGTGTGTTTTCTTCCAAAAAGCCACTCCAAGCGGTTGGCAATTGAAGAAGCCGAAGGGTATGACCAGTAGGTGCTGTATCAAAGATGATATGCTCATAAGCATTTACAACTGAAGGATCTGCCAGTAAATTTGTAAATTCATCAAATGCAGCAATTTCTACTGTACAAGCACCTGACAATTGTTCCTCCATGGTAGCCACTACTGCGTCAGGAAGTTTCCCACGATATGGCCCAATGATTCTATCTCGATAAGTCCTTGCTGCTTCTTCAGGGTCAAGATTACAAGCTGATAGATTCGGTACATTTGGTAATGCGATCGGAGTGTTCGATAACCCAATTTCCAATACATCCTGTAAGTTAGAGGCAGGGTCTGTACTAACAAGTAACACCCTCTTCCCCTCGTCCGCTAAAGTGACAGCAGTTGCACAAGCAGTCGAAGTCTTCCCTACTCCACCTTTTCCTGTGAAAAATAAAAACTTGGTATTCACGATCATTTTCGTATTGAAAGATTGAAACATAATTTTCACTTCTTTCTTATTTCAATGGTTTTAAATCAATTTTCAGACGAACTTTTGGTTTTTGGGTTAGATCCTCAGCTTTTACTCCAAACCACTCAGCCATTTCATCGTTTGATGGATATTTACCTTCCTTTACTACTTTTCCATCTAATAATGTGATTGGAAGTGAATCTGGGCCTTTTTCATGAAGAACTTTGTTCACCGCTTGATTTTCAGCAAAAATAGCTGGTTCATTCGCAAGATTAAATCTTTTAATGTCAAACCCCTTATTCTCTAATGAATAAACAGCCGATGCCATTCTTGTTAACTCAGGGTCAACACTTGGACCACATACTCCAGTTGAACAACACATAGCTGGATCAAAAATTTCTACTTTACTCATGAAACACCCTCCTAAAATATGTTGGAATATAAGTAATCGCTTATATAAACAGTAAAGGTGAGGCCAAGAGTTTAGATACTCTTGGCATATTAATCTTACTCGCCAGTTTCAGCAAAACGTTTAATACGATCTCCGATTTCGTCACGGACACGTTGGAAGAATGCCCATTTCTCTTCTTCAGTTCCTTGAGCTTTTGCTGGGTCATCGAATCCCCAGTGAACTCGTTTTACACTTGGTGGTGTAACAGGACATTTATCAGCAGCATCACCACAAAGGGTTACAACTAAATCAGCACTGTTTAAATATTCAGGATCGATAAGATCCGAAGTTTGATTTGAAATGTCAATTCCTGCTTCTTTCATTGCTTTTACAGCATTAGGGTTCAATCCATGTGTTTCAATACCAGCACTGCGAACTTCCCATTCATCACCTAAGTGCTTTTTTGCCCAACCTTCAGCCATTTGGCTGCGACATGAGTTTCCTGTACATAAGAAGTAAATTTTCTTTTTGTTTTCCATGTTGATTTCCACCTTTATTATTAGATTTAAGCTACATGTTCTTTAAAGTATTTTCGTTTAAACCTTAATGCCACGTTAACTAACGCAATCATGACAGGTACTTCCACAAGTGGTCCAATTACAGCTGCAAATGCTGCACCAGAATGGATGCCAAATACACCAACAGCCACAGCAATCGCTAATTCAAAGTTATTACTTCCAGCTGTAAAAGCAAGAGTTGTCGTTACAGGGTAGTTCGCACCAATCTTCCTTCCAAGGAAGAAAGAAACAAAGAACATTAAAACAAAATAAATTAACAAAGGAATTGCTATACGAACTACGTCTAGTGGCAAGCTTACAATTGTATCTCCTTTTAATGAGAACATGATAATGATCGTAAAAAGAAGAGCCACTAACGTAATAGGACTTATTTTAGGTATAAACACTTTTTCATACCATTGTCTGCCTTTTGCCTTTACCAATGTAAAGCGTGTGACCATTCCAGCAATAAAAGGTATTCCAAGATAGATAAAAACAGATTTTGCTACTTCTAACATTGTAATGTTTACGACTGCCCCTTGGATTCCTATCCATTCAGGAATAATGGTTACAAACACATACGCATAAACGGAGAAGAATAGCATTTGAAAAATAGAGTTGAACGCCACTAAACCCGCTGCATATTCCGTATCCCCTTTTGCAAGGTCATTCCATACAATAACCATTGCAATACAACGAGCTAAGCCAATCATGATTAGACCAACCATATACTCTGGTTTATCAGGTAAAAAGATAATAGCTAATAAAAACATAAGAATTGGGCCAATGATCCAGTTTTGTACAAGCGATAAAACCAGGACTTTTACATCTTTAAAGACTCGCCCAATCTCCTCATATCGGACTTTGGCCAACGGAGGATACATCATTAAAATTAATCCAATAGCAAGTGGAATCGATGTGGTTCCAACTTGCAAACTGTTCATTCTTTTTACAAAGCCAGGAAAAACGAATCCCAATCCAATACCTATTGCCATTGCAAGAAAAATCCAAAGAGTAAGGTATCGATCCAGGAACGATAGTCGTTTCTTTTCTGTAGTACTCAATGTTCTCACTCCCCATTTATAATAAAACTAACAACCGCATTGAAGTGTAGGGTTATTTTTTTCAATCATTTTGATTTTCTCTATCTGGTCAGGTACATGCTCTAAAATATCTTCTATAAGTCCATACATTTCACTCTGCTGATTAAGGGAATAGTAAATCCACTGTCCCCTTCTTTCTTCTTTAACCATCCCTGCATCTTTTAATTTGCGTAGATGCTGGCTAATTGATGGCTGACTCATATCAAACACTTCAAGAAATTCACATACACAACATTCTCGTTGTTTTAAAATACCAACGATGGTTAAACGTGTTTTATCGCCTAATAATTTTAAAACATTAGCCGCCCTCTCCAAGTCTACTTTTGATTTCAACATGGCATACACCTTCTCGTATTATATAAGTAAATAATTATTTGATTATTTAAAAGCTGTAAAATTATATAGTTTTTAAATTTTTTGTTGGATTAAAGAATATTATTCATATAACGGATTTCTAATTGGATTCTTGACTTTTAAATCAATATATAACTATTTGCTTATATATTAGAACAATAAACAATTGTTTTCAAGTCCATTAATGTAAAGTTATTGTAAATAAAAAAGATTAATTACCGTAGCAATTAATCTAATCCTTTGAGATTATAATATTTTCTCCATTGCCATTACATCAACGAATTTCCCATCTAAAATTCCATGGTTTTTAAATATCCCTACCTCACGAAATCCCATTTTTAAGTATAATCCTTGACCTAATTGATTAAATGGGAATGTGAACAGTACCATTTTATGAAATCCATTTTCTTTGGCTTGAGATTCAAGCTCAACTAAAAGCTTTTTTCCAATTCCCATTCCTCTGAAATCCCTTGAAATATATACGGAAAGATCGGCAACTCCATTATAAGCACAACGATTATTGTATTGGTTTAGCGATGCCCAGCCAACAATTTGTCCCACATGTTCCGCAACAATTACCTTATAACGGCCTTTATGCTTATCAAACCAATCCTTCATGTAAGAGTAATCTTTAATTTCAGTTTCTAGAGTAGCAATTCGATCCTCGATTCCTTGATTGTATATTTCTAAAATAGACAGGATATCCGATTCCGATGCCTTATGAATAATATTGCTGGATTCCATAGTAAAACCTCCCCATACACAAATGAATATCCTATAAAATTCTCTAAATTATTTCAGAATCCTTGTTAAGCATCCGTTAGTTTAAGTACATTCTTTCACAAGCTTATATTTTTTCCTAACTCCTTTTTTGCAGTAAATAATTGTAAGCTATTTTTATTCGAACATGTAATATTATTTGTGGGGGTACACTGGATATTGTACCCTTATATTTTTATATACAATTTGTACTACAATTTTACCTAAAAAATTGACCAAAATCCCTTTACATCAACAAAAAATGGCTATCAAATTCATATACAAATTGATAGCCATTTTATATTATATTTTCAATGTTTGTGATAGGAAACAGAACCAGTTACTATTTAGGTTCACTGTTTTTTATTATTATTTCTTTTCTTCATGAAATGAAAAACCATAAATACAACATACAAAGGCAGAGCAACATATAAAACGTATGGGAAATCTGGATGCTTTTTCTCAAATACCAAATAGAGAACAATTACCATAAACAACGTAACAATTGTCCCATATTTAGGTATTGGTACTTGTTTTAAAGTTGGTATTTTAATTTTACTGACCATCAGGAAGCACATTGCAGTAAAAACCGTTGCAATCGCCACATCAGGGAGGTGTAACAAGGTTAAGAGTGCCAATATACCTCCAGCAGCAGTAATTGGAACACCTGTAAAGTATTTGTCTCCCTTCTTTGTGTTCACATTAAAACGAGCTAATCGAAAAGCTCCAAACAAAGGAAATAAACCAGCTATACAAAATCCGAGAAACCCATAACCTGAAAAATTTGTACAATATGCTAAAAATGCAGGGGCAACCCCAAACGAAACTACATCTGAAAGAGAGTCCAATTCACGACCGAGTGCTGAATCGGCACCTAATAGCCTTGCTAGCCTTCCGTCCATAGAATCCAACATCATACCTATTAAAACAAATACAGCTGCACTTTTATAATGGTGTATGGCAGCAAATCCAATAGATAAAAAACCACAATATAAATTACCTAATGTAAACATGTTTGGTATTGCTTTTTTTATCATAAAATCGTCACTTTCTTTAAAATTTTATAAATCGAATTAGAAAATTAACATCCATTATTCGGTAAAGAATAACGAATTCATACGCATTAACTTATAATTTTTGACCAGCCTCTTTGAGGTTTTTGACCATTAAAATTGGGCGAAATATCGAATTACCTAATAAGCACAAGAACAAATCGTATTTCGACCAAATTATATGTACCTATAAAATATCGGCAAGGGAATCTAGTTCCTTCCCAAGCTCACTTTCGACATTTAGCATCCGGGCAATCCGCCCATCCATACTATCGAGCATCATCCCAATCAGGATAAGTATAGCCGCATTTTTATAATCCCCGAGCGCTGAATACATGACGGATAAAAATCCAAAAAATAAATTTAAAAGCGTAAAAAGGTTAGGAATACTGTTTTTTATAATATGTATCACTCCAAACTTCAAAAAACATTTCAATTATTATGTGTATGCTTCCTATTATACCGCTTTTCTTTATAAAATTGAAAAACCCAAATAGCAGCTGACAGCCAAAAACCACTTGCAAAATACCCCCCAACAATATCACTTGGATAATGGACGCCTAAATAAATCCGGCTTATACCAATTGCAAAAATCATAAAACAACTAACAATGATTAAAATCGTTCTTCCTATTCTGGTTGAAATATGGCGCCAAAATAAGAAGGCAATAACACCATAAAGGGCAAAAGCACTCATCGCATGTCCACTGGGAAAACTAAACCCGCCTATTTCAATCAAACGGTGAAGGTTAGGTCGTGCTCGCTGAAAAAGATGCTTTAAAACACCATTTAAAATTCCCGCACCGCCTATGACACTTGCAAATAAGATAAGTTCCAAACGGTGATGCAATACTTTATAGAGAAAAAACAAAAGGACAAGAGATAGAATGATAACAACCTTTGTGGAACCAATAAAGGTAAAGAATTTCATTACCTCGGTAAGACCCGGCGTTTCGAGTCCTTGAACCGCGGTAATGACCTTACTGTCAAAATACCTTATTTTCTGATCACTAATTAGGAGGGAAATAATTCCAAATCCAATTACACTCACTAAGCTAATGATAAAGGCACTGAATAAATATTTTTTAATATTCATGGGCATTACTCCTTTATGATAGAAAAAAGAGGTCCGGCATGAACCTCTTGGTTTTTCTACGTTTCTCTTATGATTTTGTTTCAACCGCAACATCTTTTTTTGAGAATACAAATAGCTTTTGCCCAAAATAATTTAGCACAGTATACAATCCAGTCCCAACAAGGACCGCAAGATCGGTTCTTATTTTTTCGCTAAAGAAATGATTTGAAATAAGGACGGTCGAAACTAATTTTGTTGCTAAATCATAAGAAATAAAATAGCAGCACAAAATGACGATAATAAAGCGAATGGCGCTTTTTGAAACAGCATGATGACTTTTAAATGTAAAGCTTCTATTTAAAAAGAAGCTTACAATCGCTCCAATGGAATTACCAATGAAGGTTGAAATCCAATAGGATAAGTGGAACGCATGTAAAAGAAGATACATGACCGATAACCCAACAATCGTATTCAAAATCCCTACGATGATAAAGCGAATAAAAGAATATTTCATACCTGCTCCTAATGACCGACTGCTTCCGTTATTTGCTGATCTGTTAGGCAAACGGAGAAGCTGTCTTTTTCAATCGAATACCTTGGCCGTTTTTTCACTTCAAAATATATTTTGCCAATATATTCTCCAATAATACCTAATCCCATTAGCTGCAGCCCGCCCACAAACCAAATGGAGATGACTAGTGATGTCCAGCCTGAAACAGTGTGTCCTAAAAGGTCTTGAATAAGTGCATACACTCCCGTAAGGATACTAATAAACATCGCCAAAAACCCAATAAAGGTGACAAAGCGGATTGGTGCTACACTAAAGGAAGAAATGCCATCGAAGGCAAAGGCAAGCATTTTTTTTAACGGATATTTGGATTCTCCTGCGAACCTCTCCTTACGATCATAGTATACCTTTGTAGAAGAGAATCCGACAAGTGGGACCAAGCCGCGCAAAAAGAGGTTCGTCTCTTTGAATTTAAATAATTCCTCAAGTGCCCGTTTACTCATAAGCCGAAAATCTGCATGATTAGGAACTAATTTTATCCCAATTCTCTCCATAAAACGATAGAACCCGACAGCAGTGGTTCTTTTAAAAAAGGTATCTGTTTCCCGGCTTTTTCTCACTCCATAAACAATATCGTACCCTTCCCAAAACTTTTCAAGAAATGCTTGGATTACGTTAATGTCGTCCTGTAAATCAGCATCAATGGAGATGACACAATCCGATTGCTTCGCTGCTGTTTCAAGACCTGCGATTAATGCATTTTGATGTCCGACATTTTTAGCAAGCTTTAAACCTTTAACAAAAGAATTATGTTCACTTTCACTCTCGATTAACTCCCATGTCCGGTCCTTGCTGCCATCATCCACAAACAATAATTTACTTTCCCTTGAAATAAGCGAGTCAGCGATTAACACTTCCAATACATAAGATAATTGGGTAGATGTTTCCATAAAGACTTCTTCTTCATTATAACAAGGTACAACGATGGTTAATACCGGTTTATTCATAATAAGACTCCTCAAACCAGATTATTTTACTTCATAAAGATAAATTTTCCAGGCAGAATCCTTTTGGTTAAATGCCTTTTTAAATTCCAGCTTGTTTTCTTTTGCGTTTAGAATGGGAACAGCCGAGAAAATATATTTTCCTCCCATGCTTTTCAGTACCTTTGTATTAAGCTCGAGATGATGGATTTTGACTTTTGAATCCTTTGTAAAATCATATTTCTTCCCTAATTCGGAAACAAAAATATAACATCTGCCGCCCCAATGGTCGAAATAGGATTTTAATGTTGGACTCTTATCCAATTCTTTTGCAATAATTTTTCGGAACTGATGCTTGTACGCTAATGGATAAAAGTTATTATACGTATCCAGCGTATAGAAACCATTGTATTGAGAGATATCCGGATGGATCCCAATACTGACAACACGGTAGCTGTTTTGCGGCTTACCAATGTATTTTTTAATATCGGAAAATTGAGTAGTTGCATAAAATTGTTTAAATGTCGGCGTTCCTGCCACCCGATAATAGATTTCATTATTTGCCCCAAAAACCACAAGGAGCTGTGCAACCAAACATATTTTCACGAAGAGTTTCCAGCGTTTGCCCATCCGCCATAAAATATAGGCACCAACGGCAAACATCAGATAAATAATCAATGGCCTTAAAAAATGAAAGCGAGAAAAATTAAAGGTATTTAAAAAGGTAACTCGGTCTTTTAACGGTATCCATCCTTTATAAAACCAAAAAGCATACCAAACGGATAGAATAAAATTCAAAATAAATAAGGTAATAAACCGTTTTTCTATAAGACCTTTCTGTTTATTCTTAATGACCCAAATCACAAGAAAGGAAAGTGGAACAATCACAAATGTATGAAGGGTCATCACATGTGTATGACCAAGAAAATAATTTTTGAAAATTAAACGAATCGTAACCCAGAAACCATTTGTCGATTCAAAAAATTCATTCCGATTTGTCGGTGCATCCGGAAAAACTAAAGAATACACCAGGCGATACTCGATTATTAAATACATAAGTGTCATAGCAATAATGCTGCCAAGGAATACCCAGTTTACCTTCTTCTTTATTACTACATCCCGCAGCCAAAGCAGCCCAATGGCAGTTAGAAAAAAGAAAAATCCAAGTACAAAACTTGAATAAAAAGGCAGCAGAATGAGCGTGAGCCACTCCTTCCAGGAGTACTTTCTCTCTCTTATATTTAAGAAAGCCCAAAGTGCTAGAGGCATCCCGAGGGTGCTCAGCATTCCCGAAGGCCAAAATGGAGTTAATGCAAATGAAAGCGAAACATAGATGCGGATTAAATAGGCCTCTTCCGCCTTAACAAAATGCCTTTTTAATAATAGGTACATACCCAAAAATGCAAAACTCCTTGTAATGGCTTGACTGATTGAAAAGGCAAGCATGGACGGAAACAAATTATGCAGCCACTGAATCCCACTGAATTCTGTTCCAAATGCATTTCTTGGTAATCCATTAATGATTTGCGGGATAACCGAGTTTATTCCGCCAAACAGTTGCCCGCTATCATTGAGCACTTTATACCAAGCAATATTCGAGTCCAAATTATCATGAACCCGAATATGTGAATTTTCACCTAAAATAAATAATGGTGATAAATAAAGTGCTAATAAAAAGGCTGCAAAAAATAAATGCTGTTTTTCTTTACTCAAAGTTGTCCAAAATTTCTTCATTTTTTCACCGAATCTTAAATCACATAGTTCTATAGAGTGATATCCCTTTCTATTTTTTGTAATTTCCATTTATATTGACGATAAAATGGGTAAATTTGGTTTCAAATAAAACAAAAAAATTTTTTAAAAAGTAATCCGCTGATTCGAAAGGATGGGTTTACCCCATAATTCGTCGACTCTTACAGATTGAATTCCTTTGGCTTGCATCTCGGATAATACCTCCTTCAATGCATTAATCGTGTTCATCGGAGCATCAAAATCCGCACCGGGTGTATCACCACAATCATGCAACAGGATAATATCGCCATGTTTAATTTTTTTAAGCAGTCTTGCCTTTATTTTTTCAACACCGGGATTTTCCTTCCAATCTCCCACCATTACAGACCAAAGGATAATTCGATAGGATTTCAAAAGAAAGAAATCAAACAGATTCATTAACCCCCACGGCGGCCTGTAATAAATGGGCTTTGTACCGGTTATACCGTTAATTACCGCTGCACTGTAATCAAGGTCACGGCGGATTTTCCAAGGCAAAGTGAACCAGTTTGAGCTGTGGACATAATTATGAATTCCGATTAAATGCCCTTCCTGATGCATGCGGAGAATAATCTCCGGATAGAGTTCCGCTCTGGAACCTACTACAAAAAAAGTAGCTTTGATATTAAATTTGTTTAATAAATCCAGCAATAAGGGAGTATAGAATGGATCAGGACCATCGTCAAATGTAAAGGCAATTTTTTTCGATTTATGATTATGCCGATAAACACGCCAATTCAGTCCAAAAGACAATAGATAAGGGATAATGGTATAAAGGAAGATGGCCAGAATGAGAACGGTTAAAATTGTATACATAGTTTATTCCCCCCTTGCCGCACAACTTTAATAGAAAATAGTTTAAATACTTTCCTGCAGTCCTAATAATGGATATAGTTCGTTTTTACAACGATTAATGGTTTGAACGATTGCAACAACCGCATCAATGGTTGATGTTTTTGATTGAAATTTCTTTGACCTTTGTTTCATATAATCTAACGGTCTTCTATCCTCTAAAATTACTTGAATTTTGTTTATTAAATTTTCATCACTCTTAGCTAAAATGGCTAATCCTGATTCTACTAAATAGCGGGCATTGTCCTCTTCCTGCCCTGGGAGAGGCCGGTATAAACAAATTGGAAGATCCATTGCCATTGCCTCGGTTATTGTAACCCCGCCAGGTTTCGAAATCATTAAATCAGAAATTGCCATCAACTCATGGACATTCTCCCAATATCCCAAAGTAAGGAATTTGTGTTTGAAGAAATGCTCAACTTCCCGCAGTTGTTTTTGTAATTTATGATTTCTTCCACATACAACAATAACCTGAATGGATTCTTGAAGGTTTTCTAAAGCATGAAAGGTTGACAAGCCTTTTCCAAAAAAACCATCCCCTCCACCCATGATAAGCAAGGTGAATTTTTTATCACTCAAACCATATTTTTGTGCTAATTTTCCCCGATGATGAATCTGGTGAAATTTTTGCCGAATTGGTATACCTGTAAAGGTAATTTTATCACCCGGAATCCCATGGCCGACAAGTCTGTCCCTAACCTGTTTTGATCCAACAACATATTGGTCGGTATAGGGGTGGATCCAGTAAGAATGGTCGGTATAATCGGTAATGATGGTTACAGAAGGAATATCGACATAACCTTGCTCTTTTAAATTCGACATAACCCCTGCTGCAAACGGATAGGTGCTCACCACAACAGCGGGTTTTGTTTTCTCAATCATATCAAGCAATGCCTTCATCCCCATCGATAAAAGAGCATTCAATTTAACTGAAAATGTGCTTTTTACGCGCGTTTTTTGATAGAAAAAACTATATAACTGTGGAAACTTTTTAATGCTTTGTTTATACACATAATTGCTGATCGGGTATAAATGGGGATGAATCCATTTCATCACATCTAAAATGACCGGTTCTGCATTTGGAAGCGTCATTTCAATTGCTTCACCAATGGCATTGGCAACTTGTTTATGTCCATCTCCAAATGTGGCTGAAAGAATGAGAATTTTATCTTTTACTTTATTTTCCATATCCTAACAACTCCTTATTTGTGATAGGAAACTAAAAACTATTTTTCCTTTCTTATGAGTGTAGTATTAATGATCTTGCTTTCAACTTTTTCATAAATACCGATTAAAAACTCAATGAACTGATTAAATTTTCCCAAGTGTGCTGCGAGTAAATGTACCACAGTAGCACCTGCCACTCCAATGACCATACCGGCAATGACATCTAATGGATAATGAACCCCTGTCCAAACACGGGATATAGCAATTCCCGAGGCTAAAATCAGCCAAATCCAGCCATCCCGTTTTCTCCATAACCAAATTGACATCGCAATCACAAATGCTGCGGTAGCATGATCACTTGGAAAAGAGGCATTCCTTGCATGCGAAATTAACATGACTACATGATGGGCAGCAAATGGCCTGGTACGATAGTATAAGTCTCCAATGATCATGTTTATGGCTAATGAAAAACAGGCTGCGATGCAGGCAGATACAACCATTTTCCGATTTTGTTCCTTATGATAAAACCAATAAAATAGAATTCCCGCAAAAAATAAATACTCTGCTTTTTCAGCTAAAAGGACCATGAATGGATTCAAAAATCGGTCGGTAATGGCTAAATGATTGACCCACTGGAAAGCTGTATAATCTAAATGTGTTAACATTCTCGTTCCCCACCTTTAAAACACTTTTTCCGAAATGATATAGAATAAGAATAGACTACGAGGCTAAATTTTTTATGAAGCAATTATTAATTCTTTATTAAATCTACCTATTTTAAATAGGCTGTTTTCGTAAACTTTGTTGCTATTAAACAAAAAGAGAGAAGAGGTTGATTTCCGCTCCAGGATGCTCGCGGAAAGCGAAGTGCCTGGAGCGGAAATCGACAGGCAAATTTAACAGAGCCTTTTTGTAAAAAGAAAAATCCCCCCTATACAAAGTAGGAGGAATTAAATATAAGTGGTTTAAGAAAACCCTTGAACCATCTGACTCGGCGAATGCCGAGAGTCTATTTAAGGTAATGGAGGTGATGAAGTTTGACGTGGCTTATTTTCGCACTTTTATCTGCGGTATCTGCTGCTTTCGTTTCGATTTTTGGAAAAATAGGCTTACAAAATATTGATGCCAATACGGCAACCGCTATTCGAGCAATCGTAATGGCAATCTTTTTAATGGGTATTGTGATGTTTGAGGGGAATCTCAATAAAATCCCTGTTATTTTGCATGATAAAAAGGCTATTTTATTTATCACTTTGAGTGGTATTGCAGGTGCTGCTTCGTGGTTATTTTATTTTTTCGCATTAAAATTAGGTAAGGTTTCACAAGTGGCTCCTGTCGATAAATTAAGTGTGGTCATTGCAACACTGTTGGCCATTTTCTTATTTGGGGAAAAGCTGAGTCTTATGAATGGGATTGGGGTGGCTTTGATTGCTATTGGGGTTATTTTGACGGCGTTTCATTAAAATAAAAAAGTAAAGGCAGTCTAAAATGTACCCTTTGTAAAGGACATTTAAAAAAAGGTTAGGCAGTCTTAAGAAGATGATTTCTGTATTGAACAGGGGTCATCTTTTTTAGGTT
>NZ_JAVDUQ010000032.1:0-66931 GCF_031456445.1 Neobacillus niacini
AGTGAAAAGTGTCGCCAATAAGCTTGATAGGCGACAGAATCAGGGCGAAACAAGTGGAAAGTGTCGCCAATAAGCCCGATAGGCGACAAAACCGGATCGAAACAAGTGGAAAGTGTCGCCAATAAGCCCGATAGGCGACAAAGCCGGATCGAAACGAGTGAAAAGTGTCGCCAATAAGCTTGATAGGCGACAGAATCAGGGCGAAACAAGTGGAAAGTGTCGCCAATAAGCCCGATAGGCGACAAAACCGGGGTCTGGCCAAAGGGGTCTGGCCAAAGGGACGGTTCTTATGGTTCAAAAAAAAAACGGGAGAACCATCCCGGTCTTAGCTTAACCGTTATAAACACTATCACATGTACCAGGTTTGAGCTCATAAAAACAATGTTGTTTAAATTGACCCGATTGAATTAGGCTTATGATCTTCCATAAACGCGCACATTATGGAATAACAAAATTACTTTACTAATTTTCAACCGAAACCCTCTCCATTAATCGCTTTAATTTATTTTCTGTATCTGTTTCCTCTACTGGTGTATAGATACTGCACCTTAAATCCATATCACCTTGAACCTGAAGAGAAGTTAAATTAAACAACATTTTGCCTGCTTTAGCATGTCTGAATTCAATGATCATTTCTGGAGCTTTACTTACTTGACTTTCTTGCCATAAATCCTGGAATTCTAAATGTGAATGACTCATTTCTTTAATAAATTGGTTGTACCATTCATCGCCTAAATAGTGTCCATAATAGGTACGAAAGATAGCAAGAAAACCTTTCGCAAAATGTTCCCAATTGACGGCCAATGCTTTTAATTCTTTTCTAGTGAACACTAAACGAATCAAATTTCTTTGATCATTCGGTATTTGTTCAAAATCTAAAAAAACATGAGCAGCTGCAGGATTCCAGCCCACTATATGGCAATGTCGATCCGTAATGATAGTCGGACAATAGGTTAATTCAGTTAGTATTCGCTTTAAAGAAGGGCTAAGCTCTGATTGATTCTTTTTTTGATTTGTAATTTCTGATTTTGTCTCTAATGCCAGGTCATATAAGTAGCCTCTTTCATCATTATTTAATTGTAGAGCTGTAGAAATACAATCAAGTACGATTGAAGAAACTTTTATATCTCTTCCTTGCTCTAGCCATGTATACCAAGTGGTACTTACCCCTGCTAATTGTGCAACCTCTTCTCTTCGTAATCCAGGTGTCCTTCTCCGGGTTCCGGCAGGTAAACCAACAGACTCTGGCTTAATTTGGGCACGCTTAGCTTTTAAGAATGTCGACAAAGCTTCAAGCCTAGTTTTATCATTCATTTTTAAAACTCCTCAACTTATCAATTTAACCTATTAGTAATTATACCAGGATAAACTATAACTTGTAATAGGATAAAAGAGATGTAAAATACAAGTAAATGATTGATTTGGAGGGATAAAAAGTGGAAAGAGTTGTGATTACCGGTATGGGGATAGTGTCTCCTATAGGAAACGACACCCAAACATTTTGGAACAATTTGATTAACGGGAAATCTGGTATATCCACTATCGATACATTTGATGTTACGAATCATAAGACAAAAATTGCAGGTATCGTCCAAGACTTTGATGCAGATAAAGTTTTAGGAAAGAACGAAGCTAGACGTTTAGATCGTTTTTCTCAATTTGCTTTGGCTGCAGCTGAACAAGCTTGGGCAGATTCTAAGTTAGACCTCGATCGTATAGATGTAGAAAGGCTAGGCGTATATGTAGGTTCAGGTATAGGTGGAATTGAAACCTTGATTGAAAATATTGATGTGCTTAGACAGAAGGGGCCAAGAAGAGTTAGCCCGACCCTAGTACCTGCCATGATTTCTAATGCTGCCGCAGCACAAATTAGCATCAAGTGGAACGCAATGGGACCTTCTTTGTCGCCCGTTTCTGCTTGTGCAATTGGAAATACAGCTATTGGTGAAGCCTTTAGACTAATTCGTTCTGGAGAAGTTGACATTGTGTTCGCAGGTGGAACAGAAGCAGCTATAACAGACTTATCAATAGCAAGCTTTGGCAATGCTACAGCATTATCAACAAGAAACGATGATCCCACTAAAGCTAGTCGTCCATTTGATGAAAATCGAGATGGATTTGTCATGTCAGAAGGGGCTGGAATTCTAATCTTAGAATCTTTATCTCATGCTTTAGGTAGAGAGGCAAAGATTTATGCAGAAGTCATTGGATATGGTGCAAGTTCAGACGCACACCATATCGTAGCTACACATCCGGAAGGTAAAGGGGCCTATCTTGCAATGAGATCAGCTTTAAAAAATGCAAATATATCGCCTGAAGAAATTGATGTAATTAGTGCCCATGCAACAAGTACAAAAGTGGGAGACATCTCCGAAACGATGGCTATTAAGCAGCTGTTTGGTAAACAAGCTTATCAGATTCCAGTAACAGCTAATAAATCTATGATTGGTCATATGTTAGGGGCAGCAGGCGGGGTTGAAGCAATTGCTTTAGCAATGAGTTTAAAGGAAGGTATAATTCCTCCAACAATTAACTTAGAAAATCCTGATCCATTATGTGATCTCGACTATGTACCATCTATTGCTCGCCAAGTGAAAATAAATACCGGTCTGTCTAACTCATTTGGTTTCGGAGGTCATAATGCGGCAATTGTTTTAAGGAAATACGAGTGAATAAACTTTCTCTCGTAAATCTAACCGTTTCTTATGAAACGGTTAGATTTATTCCGTTAAATAGCCCGATTGTTGAAGAATGCTCTTCTGGAAATTAATTAACCTTGTATAACATCTAAAACATTTTTAAATAATTCAAATGTATGAAGTGGAAAAACAGTCTGTCATTCAGTGGTAAAAACTGTACATTTCATTTGCCGTAATCACAATAAACCCGCCACTGCTCACTGATCATTCCATTCACTTCTCTCCCCTGCCTTTATTGGATGAAGCACCTTTTCTTTTAACTTACTTATTTTTCTTAATCTTAAACTTCCGTAAGAGCCTCATCCGATTTGAATTTCTCCCCCTTTAAGTCGGCAATCGTCCTGGCCAAGCGAATAATTTTCATTTGGACACGATTACTTAGTCCTCCTTGCTAGAGATACTATGCAGTAATTGCCGCTGTCTATCCGTTAAAGGAGATTCACCAATTAGTGGTTCAAATGGGACACTTCCATTACAAATTTCTTCACCGTATCGTTGATACTGTCTCTCTAGCGGCGATGACCCGTTGTTTACTTCTTCCGACGATTCAGGCCCTTTAAAATAAGTTCTTCTAGCCTAAAAAAGCCGTGGGAACCGTCACCATGGCCGCAAGAATAATTAGAGAATATGTTAAATGGTTTATCTAACTAACCGGATTTCTTGAGTAAGGTTTTTTACCAGTAGACATCATTTGAAGTAAACATTGGGATTTAGTAATCTGTTAAAGGGATTTACTAAATTGGAGATGACTTATTTGGAAATAAGAAAAAATAAATATTTAAATTGGTCATATAAAATAATTTTTATCTTAATCGGTTTACTGGCATTAAAAGTTTTCGAATTTAACATTCTATTTAGGATTATCCATTGGTTTTGGAAAATACCGGTGGTTGGAACTGAAGAGCTCATTGGTACCATTAGTACTACATTGATCCTTATGCCATTCCTCTTTATTGTAATGAAACAAAGGATTCGATTAGAGGGGGCAGAAGAAAAGTTCAAAGCCCTATCCTACTATGATCCCTTGACTGGACTGACAAATCGGAGATATTTTGAAGAAAAATTAACGGATTCACTGATAAGTTTAGGAAAAGAAAATAAAATGGGTGTTGTCATTTTTTTAGATTTTGATGGATTTAAACAGGTCAACGACAATTATGGACATGAAGTTGGTGATCTCTTATTAAAGGAAATGGGAAATCGACTTTTAGACTGCTTACGTAAAGAGGATACGATTTCACGGTATGCGGGAGATGAATTCTTACTCTTCTTACCAAATACGGATAAACCCGCCGTTTTAAACATTGTTAAAAGAATCTTTGAGGGAATTAATAAGCCCTTTACCATCAATAAAATTCAAATCGAAACTTCCATAAGTATTGGTTTAGCCTTTTTTCCCGAAAATGGATTAGATGCATTAACATTAATAAGAAATGCCGATTTAGCTATGTATAAAGCTAAATCACTGGGGAAAAACACTTATTATATGTTTAATCAGGGCGATGATGAAGCAAAGAGTTGCTAATGGGATTTGAATTCCACAGGGAATTCCACGGGAATTCCACGGGGACGGTTCTCTTGGTCCAAAAAAGCAGAGAGAACCGTCCCCATGGTCTTCATCGATGGATTAAAAATCGCTGTCATAACTGATATCAAGGTCGACATAGCCGGAAATGCCGTCGATCGTTCCAGTGCTTGTGTACTGCCAAATGTTCGCATTTGTCCCAAGTGTGGTGTTGTAGTGGGCCAGCCAGATTTTTGTATTGCTCGGCCAAGTTCCGGTATTATTATCCAGATAGGTTGTCCAATACCAATAACTTGCATAAATTCCAACTTTCGTCTGCCCGAGCCCCAGCATTTCATTTAAAAAGTAGCCGACACATGATGGGGCGTAATTTTCCCACCAAGTTGTTGTCATACCGTTTGAAGAAGTATTTTCCACATCCTCAAAAGCATACCCAGTAAATGTATAACCGGTTTTCTCCTTTGTCTGGGACAATACATCATAAAAATGTTCGGCTTCCGCCATATGCTGCGCAGCCGTTGTTGTGGAATTGCCGATCATATGATAAGCATGGACCGATAATCCGGCATTTCTTGCATACTTGTAATATGTATAGAATTGCGGGTCTATGTACGTTGTTCCTTCGCTTGCTTTAATGATGACAAAACTGTATCCTTCACTTTTAAGATTGTTAAAATTTGTCTGTGTAAGTGATTGATAGTGGCTGACATCCAATCCTTTTAACGTTGCAGTAGACGTGCCTGACGCGGAATCCGATGCAGTACTGCTGCTTGTTGAGGAAGACTCCGTTGTGTCTAACGTTGTATCACTTGTAGCTCCACTGCTTGACGTTGTATCACTTGTTGTTCCACTGTTTGGCGGTGTTGTACTTGTCGTTCCACTGCTCGGCGGTGTTGTACTTGTTGTTCCACTGCTTGACTTTGTGGACGGTTTGGTAAAATGGCTATTATAAATCCAGCCGTTTCGATTTGTTCCGATTACATGGACGTGGGACATACCATTTGCGCTTTCTTTAATGTACACTGTCTTGTTGACTGCCACCACATTAGTATATTTGGTGTGAGAAGAAGTCGTATACAGGTTGGAAAGTACATAGACCGTTTTTTTCGTCAGCGTGCCGGTTAGGTTATAGGCTATGATATAACCGGTGCTGTTGCCTGCTTTGACCTGGTAACGGCCGTTTGACTCGTTAAAAGTTAATACAGACTGCCCGCTGTTAACCGTCTTTTTATACGATGTTCCCGTTGCAGAGGTGTATAATCTGGACGGTGTCCATGTATATTTAGTTGATGGCTTGATAAAATGGCTTTGATATATCCAGCCGTTTTGATTTGTGCCGATTACATGGACGTGGTACATACCATTTGCGCTTTCTTTAACATACACTGTCTTGTTGACTGCTACCACATTTGTATACTTGGTGTGAGAAGATGTTGTATACAAATTGGAAGATAAATAGACGGGCTTCTTCGTCAATTTGCCCGTTAAATTATACGCTTGGATATACCCTGTTTTGCCACCCGTACTTACTTTGTAGCGGCTCCCCGATTTGCTGTAGACCGTTACTGCTGTGCCGCTGTTAATTTGGGCAGAATAAGCCGTTCCGGTTGCTGTTTTATAGAGATTTGACGGCGTCCACGTATACATCGTGGATGCGGCGGCGAAAGCGGGCTTCGTAAAACCAAGTGAGAATAATAAGAAACTCGCAAACACCCAAAAAACTAATCTTTTCAATCTGTTCCCCCCTGTTGTTCTATTAATCAAATACTATTATAAACAATGAATCTATGAAATTTTACCTAAAAATAGAAAGAAAACATTTAAAGGCAGATAAACAAGAAAATATACCTAGATACATGGAATTTTATTAGGATATTAAAAAGACATGAGAGGGCATTCTTGAAAATTTTTACACAAATAGAAAACCCATTGCCCTGCAAAAATCAGGAATGCCGGGTTTCTTCTATAGTTAACAAGAGATTAGAACAAATTAGATTGGCAATTAGAAATGTAGGGACTGATAGCAGGACAACTAATGTTCAAAAAAGATACAAAGGGTTGGAACTTGTCCTTTTTGACACGAAGTGTTCAAAGCTTTTTGACTTGTTTGTGAACAGAGTCATAAAGAACTCCAAATTTAAAATGAATAGATTTAATATAACAATATAAATTAGTTGATTATATTGTTAATAGATTATGATCCTTATTCAATCATTCACACTAAATAAGAGAAAATGTTTAATTGTAGAAGAATTAGAAATCGAAAATCATTCACTGGAGGAAATTATAAATGAGTATGTTTTGTTTTCAATGTCAAGAAACCTCAAAAGGAACAGGTTGTACAGTTGTTGGAGTATGTGGAAAAAAAGATGATTTAGCAAATATGCAAGATTTATTGATTTACACGATTAAGGGAGTAGCAATTGTGAATACAATGGCTCGTGAAATCGGGATGAATCAAAAGAAAACAGATCAGTTTATCATAAATGGTCTTTTTATGACGATTACAAATGCAAATTGGGATAAAAATGAATTTTTTAATACAGTAAGAGAAGGATTAAAGCTCCGGGAAGAAATTAAAGCGGCAATCAGAAATACAGGGTACACTTTAGACAACAATAGCGATTTTGTCACTTGGTATGGTGAAACAAATATCCAGCTTGAAATGAAATCTGCCTCTCAAGAAGTTAGTATTTTAGCTACAAGAGATGAAGATATTCGTTCATTAAGAGAGTTAGTGACTTACGGTTTGAAAGGAATGGCAGCTTATTTAGAGCATGCGGCAAATCTTAGCTATGAAAATGAAGAGCTAAATGCGTTTACGCAAAAAGCACTTGCAAAGATCACAGATGATTCAGTAAGTATGGAACAATTAATTGAACTTTCAATGGAATGTGGAAAGTACGGCGTTCATGCCATGGAGCTTTTAGATACAGCAAATACATCAACGTATGGCCATCCTGAAATGACGAAAGTAAACATTGGTGTACGTCAAAATCCAGGAATTTTAGTTAGCGGTCATGACCTGAAAGATATGGAAGAGTTATTAAAACAAACCGAAGGCACGGGAGTAGATGTGTATACACATAGTGAAATGCTGCCAGCGCACTATTATCCAGCATTCAAAAAATATGATCACTTTGTCGGTAACTACGGAAATGCATGGTGGGAACAAACTCGTGAATTCGAGAGCTTTAACGGTCCGATTTTAATGACAACCAACTGTATTGTACCACCAAAGGAATCTTATAAAGGAAGAATGTATACAACTGGGGCAACTGCTGTCCCGGGTGTAACCTATATTCCTAAGAATGAAGATGGTACAAAAGATTTCTCCGTTATTATTGAGCATGCAAAGAAATGCCAACCACCAGTAGAAATTGAAAAAGGGGAAATTGTTGGAGGATTTGCACATAATCAAGTAGCTCAAGTAGCTGATCAAGTTGTAGAAGCTGTGAAAAACGGTGATATTAAACGATTCTTTGTTATGGCTGGCTGTGATGGTCGCCATAAGAGCAGAACTTATTATAAAGAGTTTGCCGAAGAGCTTCCAAAAGATACGATCATTTTAACAGCCGGTTGTGCAAAATATCGATACAATAAGCTCGATTTAGGTGATATCAACGGAATTCCAAGAGTACTTGATGCCGGTCAATGTAACGATTCCTACTCTCTAGTCATGACTGCATTGAAGCTGAAAGATGCATTCGGATTAGAAAGTGTAAATGAATTACCGTTATCTTACAATATCGCATGGTATGAGCAAAAAGCGGTTATCGTTTTCTTATCTTTACTTTACTTAGGTGTGAAAAACATTCACGTTGGACCAACATTACCAGCTTTCTTATCACCAAACGTAACGAACTTCTTAATTGAGAATTTTGGTGTAGGTGGCATTTCAAATACAAAAGACGACATGGAAATGTTCATGAGCAGCTCAATTGAAATTCAAGAAAGTATATTAGTTTAATAATAGACTCGGGTCCTGACTAGGATTAAGGATAAAATGAATGATAAAGGGAAAGTCTCAGTGACTTTCCCTTTATCCGTTTATATCGAAGCAGGATTCCACGGGATTCCACGGGGACGGCTCTCTTGGTTCAAAAAGCCGGGAGAACCGTCCCCATGGTCCCAAAATTGTGAACATTTGATGACAATAATATAAGATAGAGTTCTTGGGTTATTATTTGAGGAAATTTTATCTTTAGAAAATATTGATTTTTTACAAAATAAATTATATTATTAATCTCGTTGTGAAATTCGACAAAATCCGCTATGATTCTTATTTGTTTATTTTATCAGAATATTTAGTTGATTTTGATTTGAGGAGGAAATATCATATGGATTTGTTTAGAAAAAAATCCATTCAAGATTTAATAAAAGAGTCAGGAAGAAAAGAGGTTTCATTAAAAAAAGAGTTAGGCGCCTTTGACTTAACCATGCTCGGGATTGGCGCAATTGTTGGAACCGGAATTTTTGTTCTGACAGGGGTAGCCGCAGCCGAACATGCAGGCCCTGCCCTTATCCTATCCTTTATTATTTCTGGGCTCGTCTGTGTTTTCGCTGCCCTTTGCTATGCAGAGTTTGCTTCTACGGTACCCGTATCAGGCAGTGCTTACACCTATAGTTATGCCACTTTTGGGGAAATTATCGCCTGGATTCTAGGTTGGGATTTGATTCTCGAATATGGATTTGCTAGTGCTTCTGTTGCCAGCGGATGGTCGGGTTACTTTCAAGGTTTAATTGCTGGATTTGGGGTCCACATTCCTAAAGCAATCTCGAGCGCATACGACCCGGCACATGGCACGTATATAGATGTACCGGCAATTTTGATCACTCTGATCGTCGCATTCATGTTAACAAGAGGAGCAAAACAATCAGCACGTTTCAATGCCATCATGGTTATTATAAAAATATTGGTTGTTCTCCTATTTCTTGGTGTCGGTGCAGGGTATGTGAAACCTGCTAACTGGACTCCTTTTATGCCGTTCGGATTCTCAGGGGTAACAGCTGGAGCTGCAACAGCCTTCTATGCTTATATTGGTTTCGACGCAGTCTCAACAGCAGCGGAAGAAGTAAAAAACCCACAGCGCAATATGCCAATTGGAATTATAGCGTCACTGATCGTCTGTACGATTCTATATGTTGCGGTATCAGCGGTATTAACAGGAATTGTTCCCTATCAATTACTTGATGTAAAAAATCCTGTCGCATTTGGACTTAGTTACATTCATCAAGACTGGATAGCTGGTTTCATCTCCCTTGGAGCCATTGCTGGGATTACAACTGTTCTAATCGTAATGGTTTATGGACAAACCCGCTTGTTTTATTCCATCAGCCGAGATGGACTGCTTCCTAAGGCTTTTTCAAAAATAGATAAGAAAACGAAAACGCCGGTTGTAAATACGTGGATTACCTTTGTCCTCGTTTCTATTTTTTCCGGCTTAATCCCACTTGGTAAGCTAGCTGAATTAACGAATATCGGCACACTATTTGCGTTTATGTCCGTTTCGATCGGCATTTTATTTCTACGCAAAAAACAAGGTCCGCCAAAGCAAGGCTTCCGTGTTCCGTTTGTGCCATGGATTCCGATCCTAGCCTTCCTATCCTGTGGATATTTAGTCCTTCAACTTCCATCGATTACATGGATCAGTTTCGTCGTATGGCTAATTATCGGTTTAATTATTTACTTTAGCTATGGAAAAAGACATTCAGCATTGAGCAAGGAATAAACAAACATATCATGCAAAACACACTTGGAGATACTCTCCAAGTGTGTTTTATTTTTCCTTTAGTAAAATGCGCGACCTCACAACCAGGGGCACAACCAGGGGGACGGTTCTCTTGGTCTATTTTACAAATTTCTTGGACCAAAAAAGCCGACAGAACCGTCCCCGTGGTCCTTAAAAACTAACCGTCCGATATTAGGATGGACCATAACCGATAGCATGAGCAATGATAACCGCTATGAAACCAATTAAGTATTCAATTAGAATCAAAGGGAGAATCCACTTTGCCCACTTTGTCCAGGAGATTCCTGCAATGGCCAACCCAGCCATTAGCGTACCACCTGTCGGAAAAATAATATTTCCAATACCATCCGCGAAGGAAAAGGATAATACGGCTGTTTGGCGTGTAATGTGCAATAAATCTGCAAGCGGCGCCATTATAGGCATGGTCAACATCGCATGGCCACTACCTGATGCTAAAATGAAATGAATAGCCGCTTGGAAGTTGTACATTCCGACAACACTTAAAAAAGCAGGAATATGTTTCATTCCTTCCGATACTTGGTGAAGCAGGGGGTCTATAATATGCCCTTGATTCAATACGACCAGAATGGCGCGCGATACACCAATGATTAAAGCACCGCTGATTAAAGATGCCGACCCCTGTGTAAAAGATTCTACGGTATCATCAATCGATATCTTGCCAAGGATTGCTATTACTATCGTTAAGATAATAAATAAGGCTGCAATTTCTGTTATATACCATTTGTACTTAATAACACCGAGTACAAGAATAACATAATTGATAAAAAATGCTGTTAAAATCCATTTATGTCTTGTTGTTAACTGTACTTTCGCTGTTAATAGGGTGTCTGACCTACTTGTATCAAATTTCCCGAAAATCCCCGTTGATGGATTTTTCTTAACTTTCATAGCATGACGATAGACGAATGTAACAGCAATAAGATATAAGACTACGAATAAAACCAGGCGGAACCCCATCCCCGAATACATAGGAAGACCTGCTATTCCTTGCGCAAGCCCCACTGTAAACGGATTCATAATTGCGGTTGTAAATCCAACGGACGCGCCTACCAACACCATCGCAGTTCCTGTTATCGTATCAAACCCAATCGCAAGAGCCAGTGGGATAAACAGAGGTACATAAGCCAAGGTTTCCTCAGCCATTCCCATTAATGATCCGCCAAGTGCAAAGAATAGCATGATAATAGGAATCATCAACTTTTCACGGTTCGCAAGTTTTTTTGCCAACGTTGAAACAAGAGCCTCAACCGTACCTGATGCCTTTAATACACCAAAAAATCCTCCGATAATAAGAACAAGATAATATTAGCCGCTTCTACCATCCCTGTAGGAATAGCTTTTAACATATCAAAGAATCCAACCGGCGCTGATGCAATCCATTTGAATGAATTTGGATTTACTGATGTATACCCATTTTTTTCAATACGTGCATATTCTCCAGCAGGCATTATATGTGTAATAATGGTTGCAATGACTAAAAAGACAAGTAACAGTGCAAATACGTTTATTTTCCGTTCCCTTTTTTCCTTTTTTTCTCCTGGCTCGAATGAAAGTACTTTTTCTGACATTTGACTCATATACCGATCCCCTTTTCAATAAATTTTTGGCAACCGACAGACTGGTTACCTCAATTGCCGAGCGTACCAGGCCGTCATATTACAAATCTTTAAGAGGTAACTGAATTCCATCGATTCTTTTACTTATAACCCCCTAGGATGTAACCGCCGTTTTACTAATTTCATTCACAAAGTGGTTAAATAAACGCTGCTGCAGCACATCCCTTTCCGACATCATTTCTGGATGCCATTGAACTGCTGCTACATAATGATGGGCTTTGGATTCAATGGCCTCTATTACACCATCAAAGGACCAAGCACTCACTTCAAAATCTCTTCCCAGCGTTTTCACTGCTTGATGATGAAAGGAATTAACCATTAAGGATTTTTCGCCAATCGCCTCATAAATTTTTCTCCCTTCAAGAAGATTTACAGAATGGGAGCCTTGCCATTTACGAAACTGTTCCCGAGCATGGAAATGTTCAGGACCCATCTCATGTTCCAAGTCTTGATAAAGAGACCCACCAGCTGCAACATTCAACACCTGTAATCCTCGACAGATTCCTAGAATAGGAATATCTCTTTCTAAAGCCTGCCCTGCCAGATTTAATTCAAAGTGATCTCGCTCTTCCTCTACAGTGCCTATATACGATTGGGGAATATCACCGTAATAAAATGGATTGATGTCTGCGCCGCCAGCCAATAACAATCCATCTAATTGGTTAAGTGTGGAATCTATTTTGTCAACTTCTTCGATTGGAAGTAGAACAACCGTTGCACCCGCCCGTTGAAGTGAACGGATGTAGTCATAAGAGAATATTGCCATATCTTGACCTGGCAGCCCCCGTAAGCCCTCCTTCCCTATTTCGCTATGGTCAACATAATACCCGGTAACGCCAATTAGTGGTTTCATTTCCTCACACCTCATATTTTAAATAGTTTCGTTGTCTTTCACTAAGTGATTTTATATTCTCTCCCTCCTTTTTCGCAGAAAATGGTAAAGAATTCGAATATGCGGATTACTACTCTACTAATTTCATCATTTCTTTACACACTATTTATACTTGCAAATATCGTACCAACATTAAAATTCAAATGATTATTCCCATCGTTTTAAATATTTTGTTATTTTACTAGTGCTTGCTATGTTGATATGTATTATAATTGGTTATTATTTGGCTATGCAATAACCAAATTGAATAACCAACTTTAGACCAATTAAATTCAACTAAAGAGGTGTTCTATGAACGAGTTTGAAAACAACCACATTGTATTGATTACCGGCTTCAAAGAAACACGAAAAGCCCTCCATCAACAATTAGCGGAGATGGTAAGTGATTTTATAGATATTGAAAGTTTTTCTGTAGAAGAAGGTATTCCAAGAGTATTTCATTCAACATTAATCGTTTTACTCTCTAATATGATGAAAGAAGAGGTCAAAGGCTTTATTGGGGACAACTGCGAAGTAATCATAACAAAACGAACATTAAATTATGAAAACGTGGATCAGCTTTTATTTTTGCCAGAAGGAACACAAGCCCTGTATGTGAATGATCATCCTGAAACCGTATATGAATCGATTGAAACCATGCGTCAATTGGGGCTAAACCATATTGAATATATCCCATACTATCCTGGAAAAACGAATATACAAAGGATCAAGCTTGCAATTACACCTGGCGAACTTAAAATTATCCCCAACTTTGTAGAAAAAGTGATTAATATTGGTCATAGACTAATAGATATAACTACGATCATGTCCATTCTGGAGCGATTCCGTTTAATGGAGGAATACGGTAACCATGTTTCTGAGAGGTATTATCGAAAAATAGTAGAGTTAACGAAGAATCTAGCTAAAGCTCATCGACAACTTCACCAAGTGATTGATGGTGTTGGTGATGGGATACTAGCTATTGATTATAATGGAAGGATTGTTGTTTTTAATGAAATCCTGGAAAATATGCTTAAAATAAAAAGCAAAAATGCTATTGGTCATCCTATTGATTCCATTATTGATAATATTGATTTGGTAACTTTTATCCTTTCAAATAGGCAACAAGAAAGCAGTATATTTGTTGTAAACGGCTTGGACATGATCGTGGAACGTCTGCATATAAATGATCAATCGATTATTGTTACTTTTAGAAATGCCCTTAAGACCATTGAGATTGAACGTAAATTAAGAAAAGAATTTGTTAAAAAAGGATACGTAGCAAAATATAACTTTCATGATATCGTTGGGATTAGCTCCACCATCCAAGAAACGAAACAAATTGCCAAAAGGTTAGCTAAAACTGATTTAACTGTTTTAATTGAAGGTGAAAGTGGTACCGGAAAAGAGTTGTTTGCAAGTGCCATTCATAATGCTTCTTATCGAAATAGCGGTCCTTTTCTTGCCGTTAACTTTAGTGCTTTATCGGATGATTTAGTCGAGAGCGAACTGTTTGGTTATGAGGACGGAGCGTTTACCGGAGCAAAAAAGGGCGGAAAAATGGGATTGTTTGAGCAAGCAAATGGCGGCACTATTTTTTTGGATGAGATTGGAGATATTAGTCTTAAACTTCAAGCACGACTACTTCGAGTATTGCAGGAAAAAGAAATCATGCGTGTGGGTGGAAGCCAAATTATCCCCATAGACGTTCGGATTATTGCAGCCACCAATAAGGATCTACTGAAAATGATTCGAGAAAATGTGTTTAGAGAGGACTTATACCATAGGCTTAAGGTACTCTTTATACACCTTCCCGAATTAAGGGCTCGTCGAAATGACATTGAATTATTGACTAAACATTTTGTTGCCCTATCGGACCGTAAAGTCAAAATTGAACAAGAATTAATTGAAGAACTTCAAGGGTATCCATGGTATGGAAATGTAAGAGAACTTAAAAATACCATAGATTATATGCTTGCTGTCCGTACCGGAAACCAAATAACGAAGAATGATTTGCCTAATCAACATTATTTTCAAAAACCTCCACAAAGGAAAACAGATAGTGGCCCGATAGAGAGCATACCGCCCTTTTATTCAGGTTCAATCGCTCTTGATGGAGAATCACTTTTCATCCTTAACCTCATCATGAATTATGAAGAAAATGGAAAGGTAATCGGAAGAAGGATTATTTCTGAAAAAAGCCAAGAAGTCGAAATGAAATTATCTGAGGCACAGGTTAGACACCGGTTGAATTCTCTAAAAAGTCGAGGGTATTTGCAAACAAAAAGAGGGAGGGCAGGAATTAATCTAACAAGAAAAGGTCGGGAGATTCTTACCACAAACTTGGAACGTAACCTTTGATTACTTTCATCGGTGTGGGCCCAGTACCAGCGTTGCTGTAGCAAGGGGCAAAGTAGACATAGCTTAAGCAACTCTATAAAGGGCAAGTCCGTTCTTGGAGTCCAAAAAGGTTATAAAAACATTTTTGGGATATCCCAAAAATATGATTGACCTACATTCTGTCATCTAATAATAATTTGCAATCAAACAATTGGGTGAGGTAAGGGATCGATCGGATAAAGGCCAATTTTATCGGGCGCGTGGTTAACATTAATTGTTTCTGCTATTATCGCTTGGAATACTGTATATTTATCTCTAGGCATAGAAGCCTTGTAGGAGGGGGTGACTAACCCCCCGACAGCTCTCATACTTCCGTTCGGTATACATCACACCGGTTATTTAAATAATACAACATAAATTCCAGCCAAAATGTGAGTGTTATTATGCTCTTTTTGTTCCTTTTGTTCCAAATTCACGTATTTTCACCCTTACCTTTACATTTACCGGAATCTCACTAAATCGCTCACTCCAATTTCCCTTTACCATTTTCCATTCCCGGGGGTATTCAATACTTAGCCTTTTATCAAAGCCAACCACATCCTCTTTTAATTCCTTCTGCGTTTTAAGAAGTGCCCTCTTAGCTGCTTTCTTAATCGCGATTTCTGTTGCCTGTTCTACTCTTTTTAGAAAATCAGTTTTAAAGGCATTTCCCGGATCCACCCAATCTTCCCGAAGTTTTCCTTCTGTTTCAATATCAACAGTAAAGGAAATCTGGCCCCTCGTAACTTTTGGTTTGATTTTACTTTTCATTTTACGAAACTCATATACAAACATCTCTTTACTCTTTGGATCTACCCCTTCAACGATCCCCCTTTTTCCCTTGTCCCCCTTTAACCAATTTAATCCCTCAATCTCCTTCTCTCCCAGCCAACCGACCATTTTGCCGCTGTTACCTTTGATGACCGCTGCGCCACTAATTTTCATTTCCTTTTTGGAAGTGGTCACCCGTTGAACCACAAAACTTCTTTTCGCAGCAAGATATCCTGACATTTCACCTAACTTTAATTCTGTGGACATACGCATTACTTTTTTGTAATTTTTGATCGATTCCATTAGTCTTAAAGTCGGATTTGTGACGATATCCTGTTTTTCAAAGACTTCACTGGCTTTCCCTTTGGATATTACAACTCTAGTCGTTCTTCTTGTTTCTGTATTCCGAAGCAGGAAATTAGTAATGTTATTCAAATCGTTCGTCCGAGCTGCATCCCCGCTGATAACGATGACTTTTAAATGCTCATAGCTGGGAGGACGTGACATCCGCATTGTTATATCTTGCAAGTTATCAAAAACAAGGTCCCCTTCACTGATGAGATTGAGATAATCTTTCTGTGCTCCGCCTTCTTTGTTTGTAGCAGATTGTTTCGGGATTGCAAATTGATGGATCATGGACACTCTCTGACCCTTTCCTGACCTATGCTCCTGTTTCTTTATTTCCTTTACTGGTTTATCGAATCCTAATCCGAGCACGATTCCAATATCCTCAATCTCCCTTCGATCCCAACAACCGGAAAGGGGTATAAGAGAAAAAATTACAAATAAAATACCAATTTTCTTAGTAATTCTCAATGCCATTCCTCCTTATCCTCGCGATGATCCAGAAGTAGAACGGCATGACAACCATAAAAAATGGTGACGAGTATCCGATAAAATTGCCTAAAGCAAAAACATCATCCAAATTTTCCGGATACATCGCTATCAGATAAACCACTGGTAATGATGCAAAAATGAATTTTTGATAATTTATATTAAAGAGCTGTCCCAGCCCAAGGCTTGCGGCATAATAAGCTGGAACAAAGGTAGTATACATCGTCATCACCCAAAGAATGGAAAATAAAGCTTCGAATCGCTCCAAGACTCCTCTCGTTAATTCAATGGACATAGCTTCTTCCATCATCGGCCAGGTCAGTGTCTTCAATTCATCGACGCCTAACGTTCCGATACACATCACAACGATAAGGACATACAAGGGGATAACCATACCAATTCCAATAAGTGTAGATTTCACTGCTTTTTGAGGTTCTTTCATGAAAGCAGTAAAGAGCAGCATGACTTCGAAACCACTTAGAGAAAAAGCGGATGTTTTGATCCCATTGAATATGGGCATAATTCCATCTCCCGCTACGGGACGAATATTCTCCAGCTTGAAATCGCCTAAACTGAACACAACTAAACATAAAAGAATGAGAATAATAAAAGGAAGAAAAAGCTCGAATAGACGGGCAATTGCGTTAATGCCTCCTACCATGAGATATGTTGCTACACTCATAAAAAAAATAATAATAACTTCGATAGGAGTATTATCCAATAAATACATACGGATCATTTCCCCCATTGCACGCAGCTGATAACCGGCAGAAAGAAGATAATAAAAAGTAAATATGCCTCCATGAATTCGCCCCAAAAACTTTCCGACTACCATTTGACTGTATTCATAGAAGGTCTGATCTGGAAAACGCTGACTCAGTTTGGCAACGACGTACCCAGCCAGCAAGGCGAGCATTCCACTTAAAATGACGGAGATCCATCCATCGGGGGTCCCCACATCCTGTGCTATTGCACGGGGTGAAGTAAGAATCCCCGCTCCAATTATGATATTCGATACAATTACAGCAGCTTGTGCCGCTGTAATTTGATCTTTTGGATTCCTAATCATGAAATAAACTTGCTCCCCCCATCTACTGACGTTTATGATCTTGCGCTTTGCTGGTTTCCTGTCTTCGATTCATCATTTTAAGTGGTATTCTTATAATCGAATCTTTCCAATCTATCGGACAATACGGGACAAAAGGGGACAGGTAATTGACCCCAAAACTTTTTAACTTTACAAGATGAGCCATAATCAAAATATAAAACATTATAATTCCATAAAGACCCAATAGAGCAGCCACCATCATCATCCCGAATCGAAGGATCCGAATGGCGATTCCCACTCCATATTGTGGAAAGGTAAAAGACGAGATTGCGGTTAAAGCAACCACAATTACCATGATCGGGCTTACGATTCCCGCTTCTACTGCTGCTTGGCCAATAACGAGACCACCGACAATGCCAATCGTCTGCCCTATTTGCTTTGGCAAGCGGAGTCCCGCTTCCCGAAGGATTTCAAGGGTAACCTCCATAATCAGCCCCTCCACGATAGAGGGAAAGGGAACCCCTTCTCGTCCTGCAACGATGGACATGACAAGCTTTGTTGGAATTAGTCCGTGATTGTAGGATATTAATGCAATATAGAGGGAAGGAAGAAATAATGCCATAAAGGCAGCCCCATATCGCATTAAGCGTAACAGTGAAGCTGGTAACCATCGCTGATAATAATCCTCCGGTGAAGTCATCATCATGGAAAAAGTAACAGGAGCAATTAGGGCGAAAGGGGTTCCGTCCAACAATAGGGCAAACTGGCCCTCTATTAAAGCACTTGCCACACGATCAGGGCGCTCTGTATTTTGCATCTGCGGAAATGGAGATAGGTAATTATCCTCTATTAACTGTTCAATATATCCTGACTCAGGGACATTATCAATATCAATCTGCTCGATTCTCCTCTTTACCTCTTCTACCAGGTCCTGATTAGTCAATCCTTTGATATAGATAAGCGCCAGGTTGGTTTGCGAACGGCGACCAATCTTATAATTGATCATCGTCAAATTGGGATCTTTGATTCGCTGACGAATCAGTACCGTATTTGTTCGAAGATTCTCAATGAAGCCATCCCTTGGTCCCCGCACCACCTCTTCCGCAACAGGCTCTTCTATTGCCCGGCTTTCTCCTCCTTTCGAACCCAGGATAAGGACATCTTCAACACCGTCAATGAATAAAGCCGTATTTCCAGACAGAACTTCGGGAATGCAATCCTTTAAACTGCGAACCACCTTTCCTTCTACAATCGGAATAACGGAGTCTTTAATGTCCTTTAATATTCGATCTACGTTCATCATGGTCTGTTTCCCTAAGTCTTGATCTTGCAATAGCGGCTTGATGATTTGTTCTTGGAGGGATTTTTTGTCTGCCAAGCCATCCACATAAACAACAGCCGCCATCCGACCTGAGGTACCAATCTGAATTTGGCGGAAAACCACATCTGAACTATGGCCGATGGTTTCTTTCATCACCTGTAGATTATTTCGCAAGTCATCTGTCAATTTAAAGACCTCATTATCATTTATCAATCCGGAATAGTCCTCTGGTGTTCCCCTTTTTTTCTTTGGAAATTGGTAACTTTTTAGCCAATTGAACAAACAAAAAAAACCGAATGGAATAATAAAAGAAATGAGCGCACCTACCCATTTATCCATGTCAGGGATATACGACATTAGCCTTTGTCCCATGTCTATAATCGCCCTCATCCTTTTTTGAAATTATTTATACTTATTATTCCTTTGCAGCTGATTTTTAGTTATCTTTTTCTACTTAATATGGTTTTTGGCAATAAATCTAACTATGTAAATTTCATTTTAAACGTCTTGTTCAATGATCTGGCTCGATTGTGGAACAAAAAAAATCCTGCATATCAACACAGGATTTTTAATCAACCTTTATTTTAAATAATCGAACTTTATTTTAAATGATCTGTTCCATGGGGACGGTTCTCATGGTTAACTTTATACCAATTTTCGACCTTTACTAATTTAATCAAACGTTTGATTAAATGGGTCGCAACCCCTTTTGAAAAACGAACATTGTCCTGCTTTTCTGAAAAATAATTGTCGATGAATTTTCCTAGTTTTTTCTAATAATCTACAATTTTTGATCGGTTTCGACAAAATGGTTTTCCAATCAAACGTTTGATTAGAATCCAGGGATTCATAATTGTCGATAAAATCCAATTTTGTGTTGATATCCTACTAAAAAGTGTTGATATAATTCAATTTTGTGTTGATATCCTACCAAAAAGTGCTGATATCCGGCGAAAAAGTGTTGATATCTTCATGTAGAGGCGAAGCCTGCCCGAAATGTAGCTGGGTTCATAATAATTGATTCAAACTTCCATCCCCCTCTAGAATGGAACATACCATGTTGGAGCCTTATCTCCAGCCAATGATTCTTAAACAGATTTCACCATACCACCGTCTACAAGCAATGAACTTCCTGTAACGTATGTGTTCGCATCTGAAGCTAAAAAAGTTACAACTTTTGCAAATTCCTCGGGTTTACCATATCTACCAAGAGGAATGTTCTTTTTGGAAGCCTCCTCAACCTCATCAGGAGAAACGCCTAGCTTATCTGCCTTAAGCTGGTCTAGAAAGGCAACTCGGTCTGTTGCAATTCTACCAGGTGATACGGTATTGACTAAAATATTGTACGGAGCCAGTTCTTCAGCAAGACTTTTCGCAAGTCCAAGAACGCCTAAACGAAAGGTATTGGATAAAATTAAGCCAGGTATGGGTTGTTTAATAGAAGAGGAAGCGATATTAATGATTCTACCGCCTTCTTTCTTTAGATCTGGCAGAACTTCTCGTACCAGTCGCACATAGCTTAATAGATTCAATTCGAAGGCATTATACCAATCTTTATCTTGAAAGTCCTCAAAACCTCCCCCCTGTGGTCCTCCAGAGTTATTAATTAAAATATGAATGTTACCTAGGGTTTCCCTGGTATGCTGGACTAATGCTTCAATTTCCACCGCTTTGGTAATATCCGCGGGAAAATAGACAACTTTTCCTTCTCCCAACGACTGAAGCTCTTCTTGAACTTCCTTCAGCTTTTCTTTATTTCGACTGGTTAACATGACATTAGCGCCCTCCATGACGAGTTGGGCCGCAATGGCTTTTCCCAATCCTTGGCTAGATGCCACTACAATCGCTGTCTTTCCTGCTAAATTCAAGTTCATTTTTTTCTCCCCCATATCCAATTTTATTGATCTCACAGGCTTCTGCTAGCAGTTCAACAAGATGAACCACTTTAATTTTTTCTGCTTTCCCTTCGCGCACCACACCTAATTTCATCTGTAAATGGCAGCCAGGATTACTTGTGACGATGAGATCCGGCTCCACTTTTTCAATATGATTCATCTTTTGATCCAACACTTCCATCGCTTCATTGTAGTGGACGACATTGTAAATTCCTGCAGATCCGCAGCACATGTCCTGTTTTTCAAAAATGCGATAATCAATCCCCGGAATCTTCTTGATTAATTGATGAGGCTCATTCACCACTTTTTGAACATGCTGTAAATGACACGAAGGTTGGTAGGCTACGACTTTTCGAATTTCTTTGGTAAATGGCAATGAACTCTCGGCCAATAAGACACTAATGTCTTTACACCGCGCGGCAAATTTTTCCGCACGAGAATGCCATTCTGAGTGTGCCTCAAACAATTCTGGATACTCCACTAACATCGCACCACAGCCACCGATACTATTCACAATAAAATCAAAATCATAGTGTTCAAAGGCTGCTATATTTTTTTTAGCAAGAGCGATGGTCTCTTCTTTTTTCCCACTATGATGTAAAAGGGCTCCACAGCATGATTGTTCTTCAATCAAGGTGACTTCACAGCCGGCAAGCTGCAGCATTTTCATACTGTCATCATTGATTTTTGAAAACATCACATCCATAATACAGCCCACAAAAAATCCAACCCTATAGGTCTTCTTCCCAATCGGAGGTAATACTCTATATTCTCTTTCCTTTTTTGTCGGCATCTTGATCGTGGGGGTAATGGATTCCATTGCCTGAATACTTTCTGGGAATGCCTTCATAATGCCTGACTTTCTCGCTAAAGATACCATTCCTGTTTTTTGTGCGAATTCTAACCCTCTTCCAGCAGCCTTTTGCCACTTTTTATTCGGCAATCCTTTTTCAAGGAGCAGCATTTCCATTTTGGAAGCAGGCTTCTCTTTTGCGATTAATTCCTTAGCAGATTGCAAAATGGTTCCGTATTGAACATTGGTCGGACAAGCTGTTTCACAGGCTCTGCAGCCTAAACATAATTCAATCGATGAAGCTGCAGCCTCTATCGAAATTTTTTCTTCTGCTAATAATTTCACTAAATGAATTCGCCCCCGCGGTGAATGGGTTTCCACACCTGTCGTCTCATAGGTTGGGCATTTTGGCAAACAATAGCCACATTGGACACAGGCAAATGTTTCTTCATAGGCTAATACATGGCTTCTACTCATTTGTTAACACAAACCTTTGTCCAGGCTCAGGAAATATTTTTCCGGGATTTAAGAGATTATGAGGATCCCAGGCTTCTTTCATCCGTTTCATCATGGATAAACCGGTTGTACCTAGCTCCATTTCCATAAACGGGGCCTTCATCGTTCCAATCCCATGTTCTCCTGATAATGTGCCACCCATTTCCACTGCAGCTTTAAAAATCTCCTCGACTGCTTTTTCAACTCGCTTCATTTCTTCGGTATCACGTTTATCCGCTATAATATTGGGATGCAAATTCCCATCTCCAGCATGGCCAAATACAACTAAATCGATGTTATACCGATCTCTTATTTCCTTTAAACGTTGAAACATGTCTGGAATCCTACTGCGCGGAACCGTAGCATCTTCTGAAATCTTCGTTGGCTTTTTTCGAAGGATGGCTGGAGAAACCAGTTTTCGCGCCTTCCAAAGTTCGGCTTCTTCTTCCTTTGTTTCTGCTATTTTCACTTCTCTGGCGCCAATTTCCAAACAAATTTCCTTCACCTTTTTAGCTTCTGCTTCTATGGCAGCAGGATGTCCGTCCAATTCGATTAATAATAGCGCTTCGATATCGGTGGGTAATCCGGATGGCTCAAATTGCTCTACAGCGATAACAGATGCTTGATCCATAATTTCTAATTTTGATGGTAAAATCCCACCTGTCAGGATGCTGGAAATCGCTTTTCCGGCAATGACGAGGTCATCAAAAAGGACCATTAACGTTCCGGTAGACTGTGGTTTAGGGATTAGTTGTAAAATCGCTTTAGTGATAATCGCTAACGTCCCTTCAGAACCAACAATGAATTTCGTTAAGTCATAGCCTGTTACATTTTTTACCGTTCTTCCCCCCGTTTGGATGACTTCACCGTCAGCCGTAACCACTTCAAGGCCGAGCACATAATCTTTCGTAACCCCATATTTAAGGCCGCGCGGGCCACCTGCGTTTTCCGATAAATTTCCGCCAATGGTTGACACATGGGAGCTGCTCGGATCAGGAGGATACATAAGACCAAATGGATTGGCCATTTTATTAATATCTGCCGTTATGACTCCTGGGGAAACAATGGCGACTAAATCATCTGGTTCAATCATTAAAGTATCTGTCCATTTAGAAAAATCAAGAACAATCCCTCCATGAACAGGTAATGGGCCTCCGCTTAAGCTCGTTCCCTTTCCCCTTGGATAAATCGGCGTTTTATGTTTATTGGCCAGTTTGACAATTCCGACCACTTCATTCGTAGAAGTTGGCTGCACAACAACATCCGGGGGAAAAACGCCGAAAGAGGCATCATAGGAATAACTGGCAAGATCCGCTTCATTTGTAAGTACTCGATGTTTGTCATGGACCACTTGGCGTATTTCTTTTTCGATTACTGCATCGATCACGACCCCAACCTCCCTTTCTAAAAAATATATCGACAGAATATTCAAAGTACTTTATGCAAAAATAATAGAAATATAGTTATAATGAACAAAATGAGAATGAAAGAGGATGACAAATATTGAAAGTAGCCTTAATCCATGCAACAACCACAGCCTTAAAGCCGATTGAAAAAGCTTTTCAGAAAGCAGCCCCTGAAATTGAGCTGCAACATTTTATGGACACCCATTTGCTTTCCATGATGGAAAAATCCGGGGGCTTAACCCCAGAAATTATTCGCAGATTTTCGGCATTGGTAAACCTTGCTGCTGAATCTGAAGCAAATTGCATTCAATTGACTTGTTCAGCCTTTAATAACATCACATTGATCTTGCAGCCAATGCATGCTGTTAAACTTTTTCGGTCAGATGAAGCCATGTTGGATGAAGCACTTGCCTATGAACGAATTGGCCTAATTTCCACCGTTAAAGAAACACCAGTTGCCTTAATGAGTTATTTAAGAGAAAAAAAATCGGACTGTATCATTGAATCTTTAGTAGATCCAGGAATAATCCATCTTCTTTTTCAGGGAAGGATCGATGAACATGACGAAAGGGTACGAAACATGATACAGCAAATGGACGGAAGAGTGGATGTAATTGTCCTTTCTCAATACAGTATGGATCATATTGCCGATCAGGTTCAGACCTCTGTTCCTATTCTTACTGCTCCACAAGCAACTGCGAATCGATGTATAGGCTATTTAAAAGATCATTCTTCCTGAACTGAAACAGCCGGCTGTTTTGCTTTAACAAGCAAAATGGCCGGCATAATTTCCTAATGCTGGGCGCCACCGAATAACTTTCCAACCCCATGAATTTTTTCAAGTATTACGATTAATATAACAGAAATGAAAATAACCACACCTGACACAGAAGCTACGATTGGATTATAAGCATCTTGCATCGTTGAGAAAATCTCAATTGGAAGTGTTCGCATATCTGGAGAAATCATAAACAATGAGACTGTGACATTATCAAAAGAGGTCAAGAATGCAAATAACCCTCCGGATATCATGGCCGGTCTGATGAGCGGCAGTGTCACCTTCCAAAATACAATGAATGGATTTGCCCCAAGAATCGCTGCTGCTTTTTCCAAATTGTAATCAAATCCGCTTAACCCTGTTAGTACCAAGCGAATAACATACGGGATACAAATGATCGTGTGTGCAATCAAAAAGCCTGTTGATGTACCTGCAAGCATCATCGGTGTGAAATAGATTAAGAGGGCAATCCCCAATACGAGTTGGGGTACACTTAACGGCGCTGTCAAGATGGATGTAATATAGTGCTTTCCAGGAATATCATACTTCGCAATCGCAAGTGCCCCCAGCGTCCCGAATATAACAGCAAAAAGTGCTGCTAAGGAAGCAAATAGCAAACTATTATAGAAGGCTTCAATGAATTCAGTGCGTTCTAAAATCTTTGTATACCATTGCAGAGAAAAACCTTTTGGTGGAAAGCTTGGATAACTTGCACTTGTAAAAGATGCAGGGATGACAACAACTAATGGAAGTAATATATAGATGATCCCGATCGTCGCAAGGATCACTCGGAACTTTCCAAGTGCTTTCATCAACGGAACACCTCCCGAAACTTACTTTTTTCAAATGCTCGTGTAAAGATGAAAACGGAAAGAAGCGTAATGAATAGGAGTACGTACGACAATGCTGAACCAAATGTCCATTTCAGCAGGTTGTTAATTTGATCGTATACAACCACTGGCATCATCGGAACATTCGCGCCTCCCATTAAAGAAGGAGTGACATAGGCACTCATCGATAAACTAAAGACAAGCACACAGCCCGATACAATCCCAGGCAAGCTAAGAGGAAGGGTAATCGAAAAAAAGCTCCGCAGTGGACTAGCACCGAGAATGGCTCCCGCTTTCTCTAATGATGGGTCAATATTATACAAGCTCGTCACAATCGCTAACACCATGAAAGGCAAATAGGCGTTTGAAAGACCGATGACAACACCAATTTCAGAGAATAATAGATTGAGCGGCTTATGAATAAGGCCCAGATTCATTAAAAGTGAATTGATCGTACCGTTCGGTAATAATAATAAGTACCATCCAAAATTACGTACAACAATGCTGACCAAAAGAGGGGAAGCAATTAATAAAGTAATATATCCCCGAACTTTCAGTGAGCTTTTCGCCATCGTTAACGCGATTGGATATCCCAGGATAAGGGAAACAAGCACAGAATAGAAACTGATTTTCACCGTCAACCACATCGAAGATAAGTAATAGTGGTCGGTAAATAAAGTGATATAGTTTTGTAAGCTAAAAGCGGCATCCGCACCATTCAAACTATCAGTAGAAATAAAACTTAAATACAAAATATACAGCATCGGAACCACAAAGAATCCAAAGATGAATAACAGGATCGGGACTAAAAGAAGAAGCCCGGCAATCCAAGTTCTTCTTTTTTTCACTTTCGTCCTTTTTTGCGGTTCCGCCTTTACCGTTTTTTGTTCACTTACTTCTTGATCAGCATAATTTCTGACGGGTTCCATCCAACATGCACCTCACTTCCAGTTTGCCAAGTTGAGTCATAGGAATTTGTTAATAATTGAATCGTTTTCCCTTGTAACGAAACATCTACTTCCCATGAAGTACCAAGGTAATTAAGCTGAATGATTTTAGCCGGCTGAAGTTCCAAGTTTGGTGAGGAGGTTTCCCTCGTCGAGGAAATGTGAACATTCTCAGGGCGAATATAAAGTCTCACCTCATCCCCTGCTCTCAAGGAACGATTCTCGCCAATCATATTTTCCGAATCGACATGCAAGATTTCTTCACCGACTTTCACCGAAATTTTCCTGCCTTCGGCTGACACAACCTTTCCTTCAAAGGAATTCGATTTTCCAATGAATTGAAATACAAATTCAGTATCTGGATGATTGTAGATCGCGGTCGGTGTGCTGATTTGTTCAATTTTCCCTGCGTTCATCACCACTACCCGGTCCGACATCGATAAAGCTTCCTCTTGGTCATGTGTAACAAAGATCGTGGTGACCCCTATTTCCTTTTGTAAACGCTTAATTTCTGCGCGCAGTTCATGTCGTAATTTTGCATCCAGATTGGAAAGTGGTTCATCGAGCAGCAGTAATTCTGGTTCCACTACTAGCGCTCTTGCGATTGCGACACGCTGCCTTTGTCCTCCCGATAATTCCCTTGGATAACGTTGTTCAAGCCCGGACATTTTCACCAGTTCCAGAACGCGATCGATTTTCTTTTTTTGTTCGGATTTAGCCACTTTTCTTAGGTTCAAACCAAAACTAAGGTTATCCTGCACCGTCATATGTGGAAACAGGGAATACGTTTGAAAGACCATACCTAAATCGCGCTTATAGGGGGGAACTTTCGTGACCTTTTTCCCTTTAATATAAACATCCCCCTGATCTGCTTCCAGAAAGCCTGCAATTAAATTCAATGTCGTCGATTTCCCGCAGCCCGAGGGTCCGAGTAGTGTTAACAACTCCCCCTGTTTGACTTCTAAGTCAATATCATTCAGTACTACATTTGATCCAAATTGCTTTCTTGCACCCCTTATCTCTACATCGCATGGAATGGCAGTCATGGTAAGTCCCTCCGATCTTATTTCAATTTTTTACCGATTTCTGGAACTACTTCTTTCGTCCAACGATCAGACCAATCAGCCCGAATTTTCGCGAATGCAGCAAAATCAGGTTTAAAGGTTTTGTCTGTATCCTTTAGCCCAATCGACTCTTGGAATTTATCTGGAAACTCCACACCTTTAACAACTGGATAAAACCCCTGTTCTGCAATTAAAGCTTGTGATTTAGCACTTACTAAATAGTTGAGGAATTCTAGTGCTTCCTTCTGGTGAGGAGCATTTTTCACAAGAGTTCCACTGAAGGCTTGAATCGGCGCTCCTTCTTTCGGTACAACCATTTTAATGGGAACGCCTGATAACGCTAATTCACCAATGGCATAGCTTCCCATTACGGTTACGTCAGCAGCACCCTGCTGAAGCGCTGGCATAACTTGCGTTGAATTTTTATAAAAAGTCGTTGAGTAACCGGCAAGCTCTTTTGCTTTTTTGATCCCTGGCTCCACATTATCTGTACCGCCGCCGTTTGCCATCGCCAGTGCGTTCAATGTGTTAAAGCCCCAGTCATTTGTAATATCCACAAACGCTGTTTTTCCTTCATATTGGCCAGATACTAAGTCGTTCCATGATTCAATCGGTTTCAAGCCCTTCTCTTTAAACGATTTTGTATTATAGGCAGGGGCAATGACCAATCCAAATATTGGAGCGCCTGCATCCTTAACCGCAATGAATTTCGAATCCACCTTACTCATATTCGGAACATTAGACGCATCTACTTTATCGATAAGCCCCTTTTCATTTGCACGCTGTACATCTGTTGGTACAAACATGGCAATATCAAATTGTGGAGCTTTTTTTTGTAATTCTACCTTAGATAAAATTTCTCCAGAAAGTCCTGGAACAAAGTTAACCGTGATGCCTGTTTCCTTTTTGAACTTCGGAGCAATGACGTCACGAATGGTTTTTTCAATAACCCCGCCATTTCCTGCAATGGTAATGGATTTTTCTCCATCTTTACTCGCTTTCGTAGTCCCTCCGGCCTTCTGTGGATTAGGAGCGCCACAAGCTGATAAAACAATTAGTAAAGCGATTGAAATTAATGTAAGGATCTTTTTCATATTCTCTTGCCCCCTATTTTTTGTTTGTAGCTGTATTTTAATGGATGATTTCTTTGAAAAATTGTTTTGCTCCCGGATGGAAATCGATTGGAATTCCTGCAGTTGCTTCAGATAAATTGATTTCCCTTGCTTCTGGTTGGGCGTTTTGCGATTCCGGTAAATGTTCATATAATGTTTTTACAATTTGGTAAGCTTCTTGTTTAGGCAAATCCGGGTATGTAAAAAGTACATTTTTTACTGCTAATGTAGGTGTACGCTTGATGCCAGCGTAAGTTTGACCGCTTATTTCATCTGGTGTGTAAAATCCAAACTCCTCATGAAGGCTTTTGGCAATTGGTTTTGGAATAGGAATAAGTGAAATTTTCATCTTTGAATCAAGTTCCGAAATCACTGGATTCGGTAAACCGGAAGAAAAGAAAGCAACATCAATCGTTCCATTTCTTAATGCATCCGCCGATTGTGTGAAGGAAAGAGTAGATAAATCCATTTCATAGCTTGCTAGATTGGCAGCCTTTAGGATCCTCTCAGCCATCAGCTTTGTTCCGCTCCCGACTGTTCCAATACTTACTCTTTTTCCTCGTAAATCCTCTAAAGTATGAATATCACTTTCGGTCGTGACAATATGGATAAAATTAGAGTAAAGTCCAGTAAGGGCGAGAATCTTCCTTTTTTTCGTTTCTGGCAATGCAAGGGCATCGACCGTACTAAATCCTAATTCTGCTTGTTTCTGACTCACTAGTTTTGTATTCTGAATCGAAGCGTTCGTCACTTGTATTCCAGTTGCTTTTCCATTGTACTTTCGAAATAAGTCAGCCATAGCTTCTCCCGATGGAAAATAAACACCTGACATATCACCCGTAGCAATAACCAATGGAGTTTGACGGCCAGTGAGTTCCTCTGAAGGTGGAGGAACGGTTTGAACCCCGGTGGGAAATAATTCCTGTTTTACTTTCATACACCCAATCAAAAGAAAGATTAAAAGGACCAAGATTTTTATAAGTGTCCCTGTTTTCAATGACTGTCCTCCTTTCACACAGATAATATGCAATTACCGTGCCAATTTTCAGATTATTGAATTTAAAAGCGTTTTCATAATATTAATAACTTTCTTAAAAATAAAAGCGGCAAATTCTGCCGCCTTTTACAGCAAAATTTGCCGTATTACCAAATTTATTCATTCATTAGCTGTTTTTCAATCTCATATAGTTTTATTTTATCCCGGAGACTTCTTTCAGAAATTTGTAATGTCTGGGCAGTCCTTTGGCGGTGTTTTCCACAATGTTTCAAGGTTCCAGAAATGACCTTTTTCTCAATTTCCTTCATGGATAGACCGATCGGAATGACGATACTATTCTCACAATCATTTAAAATACCTCCATGCTCTTTCTTTTGCTCTAGCATGTAATAGGGCAAATCCCCCTCATCAATGACGGTATGAATAGAGAGCGCTACTGCGTATTCAATTATATTTCCCAGCTCCCGAACATTACCCGGATAGTGATAGTCAAGTAAAAGTCTGCGGGCAGCTGCAGATAAAGATCTCTTTTCTCTGTTCATTTCTTTACAATACTTTTGCAAAAAATAATCAATCAACAGCGGAAGATCCTCTTTTCGATCTCTTAATGGCGGTGTTTTAATCGGAATAACGTTCAGTCTGAAATACAAATCCTCTCGGAACTTCCCTTCTTGGACCATTTGTGCCATATTTTTATTAGCAGCACATAAAATACGAACATCTAATGAGATTTTCTTATTCGATCCGAGAGGTGTCACTTCACGTTCTTGAATGACCCGCAATAATTTAGCTTGAAGGGGCAGAGGCATCTCACTAATTTCATCAAGGAATAGAGTTCCTCCATTTGCTGCGACCCACTTTCCCTCCTTTGACTGTGTTGCCCCTGTAAACGCTCCCTTTTCATAACCGAATAATTCAGATTCAAGTAATGATTCAGGAATGGCTGCGCAATTCAAAATTTCTAATGGTCCATCCTTACGCTTCCCTGAAAAATGAATCCTTTTTGCAACAAGTTCTTTCCCCGTTCCACTTTCACCCGTAATCATGACGCAAGAGTCGATATCTTTAATACGATCGATCATCGAAAATACATATTTCATCGCCTTACTATTTCCTAAGAAGTCTTTATAGCCCTTCCTTTCCTCTAGCTCTTCATGGAGTGTTTCTAGCATATTCGATATTTGTTTAAACTCAGAGGCCCTTAATAAAAGCAATGATAGGTTTTCGATATTAATCGGTTTTTCAATATAATAATAGGCACCCATTTTGATTGCTTCTATGGATGTTTCAATGGAAGCATAAGCGGTCATCATGATGACCGCCACCGATGGGTCTTTTTGTTTAATTCTTTGCAAAACGTCCAGCCCATTGTAACGCCCAATACGAAGATCTAGCAGAATAATATCTACCCGTTCTCTTTCCACTATGAGTATGCCTTCCTCCGGATCCGTTGTGGTCATAATAAAATAATCATCTTCAAGAGCAAAGCTAAGTGAAGTACAAATGGCTTGTTCATCGTCAATAACCAGTACTCTTGGCCTCAATCCGAATCTCCTCCTTTGTATATAAAGGCAATAAAACTGTGAATGCCGTTCCTTTATTTGGAATACTGTTTACTTGAATATCTCCATTGTTCTCTTTTATTAAATTGTAGGATAAGGTCAACCCCAAACCGACGCCTTTTCCCTTTGTCGTAAAAAATGGTTCAAAGATATGGTTGAGTTCCCCTTGCTCCATTCCCTTACCCGTATCTCGAATGACAATCCTCCCCTTCTCGAAATCCTCTTTCTCCATGATGATTTTAATTTTCTTCACTTCTGTTTCTTCCACTGCATGAATGGCATTTAATAATAGATTAAGAAGGACCTGGCGAATTTGCTGCGGATCAATATTAAAAACAAGGTCAGCTTCTATGCATTGTTCAAAATCAATCCTGTTTTTATCCATGGTTACTTGTAGTATAGCCAGTAAGGATGTCAACTGGGGGGCCGTGCAGGGTTGAATATTCGGTAAGCTGGGACGAGCATAATCAATTAAGTCTGTAACAATCCTATTAAGTCTGTTTACTTCCTCCGGTAAATGCTCCATAAGTACCTTTTGAAATTTGGGTTGATCGTATTTCCTTGGAATCAGGTCGATGAAAGTTTTAATGGACGTTAACGGGTTCCGAATTTCATGAGCTACACCCGCTACTAACTGGCCAAGCGCGTGGAGCTTCTCCTGTGTAATGAGCTTTTGTTCGAGTTTCTTTTTTTCTGTTTCGTCGTTCATCGAGAGCAAATAGCCTGCCTGGTTTTCAAGTGAGTTAAACATCTTATTTAGAGAATAATAGATTACCTTTCGTTCTCCGTTATCATTTATTTCTAAAAAGCGATAATAGTCAGCACCCTCTTGTTGCAAAGCTTGTCCAAAACGATAATGCTCAAAAAGCTTCAAAAAAATAGGGGAATCCTGGAGATTGAACTTCGTATGGGCGGGAAGTTCGAGAATTTCCAATGCCCGCTTATTACAGCTCGTGATCTTAAAATCGATATCGAAAGTGACGATGCCCGTGTCGATATTATTTAAAATTTGATCTTTAAATGCATTGCTATCAGCAGTTCGTTGCCGTTGCTTTTGTAAATCTTCATTTAATAGTTGGAGGTCTTTTGTATGAATATTTACAGCTGCTTTTAACCGTTGATTCCAAATATAGATCACAATGAAGATAAGGGCACCAATCAAAAGAAATATAAATAAAAGGAAGACAAAATGTTCCAAACGGGCAATTTTGGCTTCGGTTTCTGGACTAACCCATTTATCAATTAATTTACTTACTTCTCCCTTAGCCTTTAATTTTGTAAGTGTTTGATTAATGATGGGAAGGAGGTCCTCATTCCCTTCCTTTACTGCAATCGCATAATCGGCCGGATTAATTACTTCATCAAGAATGAGGTAATGATCTTCTTGACCAAACTCTTTTAAAAAGTAGGAAGCTGTAAATTCATTCCCAATAAAAACTTCCGCCCGATCATTTAGAAGCGTCAAAAGACCAGAGTATTGATTTGGCACCAAAGTAAGATTCGTATTCCTTAAATTTAATAACGTGCTTAGAACAGGAGTATGATCTTGCAGGACAATATGCATGTCCCTTATATCTTCAATACTTTTAATTTTGTCCTTACTTTCTTTTGGGATAATTAACGAATCTGACATCGTAAAGTAGGGTTGAGAAAAATCGAATACTTTATCCTTTTCGGTGGTATAGGTTACCCCTGCTATCGCATCTACTTTACCATCTCTTAATGCTTGTTCCGCTTCATGCATCTCCATTGGTATATATTCAAAAGTAAGCCCATTTTCATCTGCGATTTTTTCCATTAATTCAATATTTATGCCTGTCAGTGACCCTTGCTGATCTTTATAAGAAAAAGGAGGAAGATCCCATTCCCCGGCGATTTTATAGGTTTTATCTTCAGCAAATACGATACGTTGTGATAATGACATAAATAAAAGGAGACTAATGATGATAAAAAATAACCTGACCTGTTTTTGGATAACACCACCTCATTTGGATGAGAAAATTCAGAATAATAATTTAATCATATGGAAATTTGCAGATGATAGCAAGTTCTCTGAACCATTGCCTTAGGTTATATCAAGTTGTCCGATTGAGCCCCTGATTCGGACATGATTACCCTTGGCTTCACCTAGCTGTCCGCAATCCAAGGGGATTTTTTAAATTGTCGATAAAATCCAATTTAGTGTTGATATCCTACTAAAAAGTGTTGATATAATTCTATTTTGTGTTGATATCCTACCAAAAAGTGTTGATATAACTCAATTTTGTGTTGATATCCGGCAAAAAAGTGTCGATATCATAAAATCTGACTCCTGATTATTCAGCTATCTAGCACTAGATAGGTTACCAAGTGTCTTGGCGTTTTAATCAGGTCTCCCCGGGTAAGAGCAACCTTTCCTTCCATCTATCTGCTTCATTGACTACGTATCACCTTCGGCAGAAGGGACATTGTTTTATTATGCAAACTCATCCAATGATACCTAGCCTCTTATGAAGTTCGTGTTCCTCAGACCGGAAGTTTGCCGCTCGCTTCCTTCAGATTCCATGTCGCCATGAACACCCTTGCGTTAAGCTAACCGCTACTTCTGCCTTCACGGATCGAGACTTTCACCCTATAGACTGCACCCGTGCCGGGCGCACATAAACAAACAGACGACCATCGAATGGGTCGTCTGTTTTATTTAATGATTGAATCCTTATCCTCTATTTTTGTGACAACACATATTGAGCGTCTCGCAGCAAATAGGCTGCTGCTTCATTTGAAATGTGTTTCCCGTTTTGCGCCTTTACTTCATTCATAAAGCTGTTCACATCGTTGTTCGTCAATTTTTCCTGCAGACTATTGGCAATTCCGTCATTGTCAATCCATTTGCTATCGACAAAGCGTGTCACCAACTCCTTTAACGAATCGATGCTGGCCACTGTCTTAAAGCGAACGGTTTTGCTCCCCTGATTGCCGGCTTGGTCACTGGAGGAGATAACAAGGGTATGCAAACCAAGCGGCAACATATACAGCGGAATCGTTGTTCCGATTTTGTAAGCATCCTTATCGAGTGTCACCGTCGTCTTGCTGTTGTCGACACCCGACAAATTGTCGGTCAATGTAAACTGAGGCGTCAATTCCCCAGAATCCTCAATGCTCTCATCCCCCGGTACGGATACGGTAATGGCCGGCGCCGTCTTATCAATCCCAATGTCAAGCTGTTTCACCGCTTCCACATTCCCGGCGTTATCGATGGCATGATATTCGGCCGTGTGCATCCCTTCATCCGTCAGCGTCCATTCGGTCTTGTTTGTCCACTCGCCGCCATCTATCCTTGTCTCGATACGATTAACACCCGTTCCGGTTGAATCGTCCTCTGCAGTGAATTTCAGGTTCACATCCTTTGTATTCCATACACTGTCACCGGTAACTCCATCCGTCGTTACCTTTGTTATAGGCGGCTGAACATCGTTTTCCCGCCCATAGACTTCAAATTCATAAATATTGGCCGTTCCCGTTTCTGCATAATTTTGCGGCGTTGTAATATAAAGCCTTACATATCTTACGGTAGATTTCGTTATATACCTGTCTGTAATGTTTGAAACATTTCCGGTTACTAAATCCAGATCTGTCCAAGCAGTTCCATCCAGGCTTCCCTGAAGCTTATAATTTTTTGTATTCAGCGATATGGCCTCTCCGCCTTCTCCCGCATGCTTAACTACCCATCTGCTAATATCATAATTCTGTCCAAGGTCGATCATCAGCCATTTGTCTCCGGTCGTATTGGAAGACCACTTACTGCCGCTTTCAGCCGATCCATCTACTGCCTTGGACGGTTCGAATCCCGCCACACTTCCATTGGCTGTAACCTTCTTGTTCAGAGCCACATTTACCGGTGCAGGATCGAAGGCCAAAGTGGTCACTTTTAATGGGCTACTGGCAGCTGAAACATTTCCTGCCGCATCCTTGGCTTTTACAGTAAATTGATAGGTCGTATTGGCTTTCAGTCCTGTCACTTTAAAGTTCGTACGACCTGTTGTGGATCCAATCAGAGTATCCCCATTATAAATATCGTAGCCTGTAACACCTACATTACCCTTAAAATTATCTGCAGCCTCATCCCATGATAGCATGGCCATTTTGTCTGTTAATACTTTCGTTGTAATATTTTTTGGTGCGGCAGGCACTTGTTTGTCCGCTACAAGTGCATCCTTAGTATAATTATTGATGGTCCAGGTGGTTACCGTACTCTTTTTGGAGAAGTCCCTTCCATTTATCACCACCCTGTCTGCATAAATATCTAAAATCAAGCCTTGAGATGAATCCTTAATCGCTCCATCTCTCATCATTGTAAAGTACTGCTTGTTATAAAAAGTACTCGGTAACGTGAGAGGATAATGTATATGTCCCGTTATTAAAACGCTTTGAGGATATTTTCCAATAATGTCCTTTAATTTTTGATCCTGTACCTCGTCACTTTGATAAGGATCCCAAGGATATTCCTCATATACGGTATTATCTAGTGGCTGATGAAGGAAGAGAAATATCGGTTTGTCTATACTTGCATTCTCCGCCAACTTATCGCTTAACCACTTCATCTGGGTATCCGAAATATATGCACTGTCTTTATCATCAGCCTCCGTTGCCAAATATATGAAGTGGTATCCGTTTATCCACTTATCATAATAAACACCTGGCATACCAGTATGTGTCAAAAATCTGTTTTTAGCAGTTTCAAATCCTCCCAGCCATCTTACATCGTGATTCCCAAGTACATAGTTGCTGTCAAGCTGGGGATATTTATTCATTGTGTTCATAAATGTGTTATATTGTGCATCTGTTCCATATTCGGTAAGATCGCCAACAACGCTAACGTTTTGCACATTATTACTAACTGCGTCTTGCAATGCATTGTTAAGTGTTACATCGTTTTTATCACCTTGTACATTTGCATGGGTATCAGAAATGGACATAAAGCTGAATTTATAGCTGGTATCCTTCTCAGGTGTTGTTGAAGCAAGAACCGTTACATTGATGCTTGTTGACAATGCCAGATGATTCGGATTTGCAACCCCTGTTGGCGGATCTACTATTCCCGTTACGGTAAAACTCTGCTCGGTCTTTACGACCGGATCGTAGCCTGAATCAGCTATATTCCATGTCACAGGAGCATCGACATTTCCGCCATCGGTCACCAGTACTACTGTGCTGGGCAATCCCAGGGCCACCGCTGTAGGCGCTGTTCCGTTTACCACATCTGTAATCGCAGCAGGTTTTGTAATGCTTGTAAGGTTCTTCGGCTTTATTTCTACTGTATATGTTGCTGTTTTACCGCGTACTGTGACGGTAAGTGTCTGGCTGGCTGCTGCAGCAGAACTGTTGAAGCCGCTTACATCGGAAGCTCTGACTTCCTCCTGCCTTGTCGAACCATCAATGTATGTACCGGTAACTGCCATGCCCGTGAGATCAAGGCTCTCTCCGAGACGGTAAACAGTCTTTGCTGGCAGTGTTGTAATGTCAATACTGTTTAACGTTTTTGAAAACTGAAACCAGTTGATATTGGCTACATAGGTTTTTCCTGCCGCCACCTTTAATACAAGGTATACATCATGAATTCCAGTAACTTCAGTAATATCGGTTGACATCGTTTTATAGACATTCCAGTTGTCCGGTGCGGTTGGTTGGACTGTAAGTGCTCCTACTTTTGTACCGTTCGCTGTGGTCGGACCGTCAATCCATATTTCAATATTTCCGCCTGCATTTGATCCTTTAACTGAAAGTCTGGCACTAAATTTCGTAGCGCCATGATTATCGCTGCCAAAATCAATATTTTTATAGGCTAAATATTGATTGTCATTCGTACCTCCAACACTTTGTCCACCATCTGGACAAGGTTCGACTTTAAGGTAGTTACCCGACTTGGAACTAAAGTTTTCTGCTTCTATCAAACTATACCCGTCGCTTGCTGCATGCACCGGCAGCGCATGAACAACACTACTAAGAATGACCACAATCGCAAGGATCGTTGAAAAAAACTTTTTGAACTTCATTAAGGTGGCCGTGATAATCATCTCCTTTTATTCTACTATTTTTGACATTATCATAACAATCGATTGTAAATTCAACCCCTGCGAATTGTAAAAGTTTCGTAAAACAAACAACTTTTACCATTTAATAGAGAATGAGCTTAAAAAACACAATGTGTCCCTTCCCTTCCCATTTGAAGAAAAAATTATCCCGATAAACGATCGGATCTATGCATAAAAACGAGGTTCCAGACGGAGCCTCGTTTTTTAAACCAATTTTTCTCCATATACAATCAGTGGATGACACACTCCTTCATTAGTTTTTTTACAAAGAAGTCAGTAATAGAAATACATCTTTTAATTTATTTTGTTTTACTTTTAACCTCGGTGCTTATTTTTGGTCATTGAGGCAATTTTTCAGCTATGTTTGTAAAAGTATTGTTAATTTTGTCAAGAGTTAATAGCAATTTATACCTGGTTATATATAAAATACAAGGGTATTATATACTATTTTTTCGGAGGTAGTCCTTATGGACCAATACATAGCTAAAATTCAAAGAGTTTTAAGATTGGATAAATTAAAAATTGTAAGTAAGCAGAAATTTTCGTGGAATAATTTCTCTATTAGCCAAAAACTGTTTGTTACCTTTGGATTTACCATTTTTCTTTTTATTGTCTCCACCGTAATGGTTGGATTCGTTATTAGATCTGTTGTGAATGATATCCATGATACTGATGAAAAAGGCGACCGCGCAGTTAAAATAACAGAAATGGGTTCCCTCATTCGTTCTAAGGATATCTATATTGCTAACTACATAACTTTTTTACAAGAAGAAGATATAAAAGGATATCGAAAGGAAAGGAAGATACTTGATGATGAAATAAGTAAATTCCAAGAAAGGATTCAAAATAAAAATACACAGAAGTTGCTTGAAGACATTCGCAAGCGAAATGATCAAATTGATATGATCTTTAATAGCGAAGTAACACCTGCAGTTGTGAGGCTAGATATTGACATCTATACAAAAGCAAGGAAAAAAATTTCCACTCTAAGGGAAGAGAATCTTAATAGTTTGAACCAACTTAGGAACATAGTGTACCAAGAAAGAGATGCTTCTATAAAAAATGCCGAACGTCATACGAATTCATTAATTATCCTTCTTATCCTCACTGTAGCAATATCAACATTATTGAGTGGGATTGTACTATATTTTTTGACAAAGTCTATTCGGAATAATTTAGCTAAGGTTGTTTCAGTTAGTAAAAAAGTGGCAAATGGAGAGCTTGCAGTCGAAAATATACAATATGAAGGTAATGATGAAATTGGGGAATTAACATCTTCTGTAAATCGAATGAAGGAAAATCTATCAGAAATTGTTATAGGCATAATAGAAGTATCTAATGAAGTTCTAGCGAAGAGTGAAAAAGCAGAAAAATATGTAATTGACGTTAAGGAAAAAAGCAACTCCATCTCCCATACGATGTCATCTCTTACACTTAATACAGAGCAACAAGCACTTTCTACAAATGAAATATTGAACAGCTTTAACGTTTTTTACAGTGAACTAGAGGATGCTAATCAAAGTGGTCTTAATATAAGTAGCTCTTCAAAAGAAGTTCTTCAACATACTGCTAAAGGTAATCATTTGATGATCCAGTCAATTGAAGAGATGAAGTCTATTCATGAAATGGTACAATCATCTGTATTGAAAGTCACTAACCTTGAAAAACACAGTACTGAAATCAATAGATTAGTAGAAGTAATAAAATCTATTGCGTCCCAGACAAACCTGTTAGCATTAAATGCGGCTATAGAAGCTGCAAGAGCTGGAGATGCCGGAAAAGGGTTTGCTGTTGTAGCGGATGAGGTGCGTAAATTATCAATAGATGTCCAGTCGTATATTTCAGAAATAATACACATCGTTACTAGAATTCAAAATGAAACCAAAAGTGTTTCAGAATCACTTAAGGTTGGTTCATTCCAAGTAGAAGAAGGTAGAAACAATATCCTTCTTTCAGGTGGTAGCTTTAAAACAATTAATAGTAAAATGGATAGCATGGTGTTAGCCATCAATAATATGGCTCAAAATTTCCACCGTTTGAAGGATAATGGAGAGCAAATTGTGTCCTCTGTTCAAAAAATTACCGCTGCTACTCACGAAGTATCTAAGGGGACATTAGAATCGTCTACATCTATTCATCAACAATATGCTGAAATCAAAGGTATTACAAATGAGATTTTTGAAGTGGTGGCATGTGCAAACCGTTTGACAAATCTAGTGGGTAAATTTAGGTTGTAGATTTCTGTTAAAAATAATCTTTCTACTTATAGTTCATTTAAGTACTGAGTGTAACGGGGGCTTTAACACAATAAAGTAAAAAATTAAAGAGCCTAAAATATGCAAGTTCAATACACTACTTGCGTATTTTGGCTCTTTTTATCCTCATAAAAGATACTCCCATTATTAATTGCCATTATACATTTTACTGAAGAAAGAATATCTTATAGTTACTTAACAAGATAGCGGGCATCCGTAATTTTCTCTATTGTATCATCCTTTTTTCCTAGTAGGAGATTTTTACTTTCATCCATTCTAATTCCGGAATTACTATTTTTAATTGGTAAAATAACCTCAACCGTTGTTCCGTGATTAATCGAACTATCCATCTCGATCCATCCCCCATGGTCTTTAACAATTTTATAGCTAATCATTAAGCCCATTCCCGTTCCTTTTTCCTTTGTGCTGTAAAAAGGCTCTCCAATCTTTCTCATCCGTTCCTTAGAAATACCAGACCCTTCATCATTAAACCTGATTTTGACGAAGTCAGTCCCGTGACCCGACATTTGCACCTTAATCGTCCCACCATTTGGCATAGCTTCTACAGCATTTTGAAGAATTTGAATAAAAACTTGTTTCATTTGATTCCCATCACATTGAATAAGCGGCAAATTCAAATCAAATTCCTTCGTAATTTGGATATCATTCATAATAGATTGAGATTCGAAAAGGGAAAGAACTTGTTTTAGAAGAATGTTTAAGGATATTTCTTTTATTTTGCATACATTTGGTTTAGCCAAACTTAAAAATTCCTGGATAATTTCTTCTAATCTTTTAATCTCGGAAAACATTGTATCAAAATAAACAGGAAGATCGACCTCTTTTTGCAGCAACTGCACAAATCCTTTAATGGTTGTAAGCGGGTTCCGTATTTCGTGAGCAATACTTGAAGCTAACTGTCCAACGACGGAAAGTTTTTCAGATTTTCGAATCAGTTCCTCTGCTTGTTTTCGTTTTGTAATATCACGTGCCACAATAACAAATTGTTTTATTTTATCATTATGGAAAACTGGGGTTGCTTTAATCTCAAGATCAACCCAACCTCCATTCGCATATTTTAACCGAAATTCCGTTTGCATGGGATTCCTAGATAAAGCCATATCAGCATATTGGTTTTTAACTCGAACAACATCGTCGGGATGCATCATTTCAAAAATTAAATGTCCCTGATATACTTCAGGTGGATACCCCAATACCGTTTCGTGAGAAGGAGATGCATACTCGATTCTATTATTTAGATTGATCACCCTAATAAGATCCTGGGTATTTTCGGTTATAATACGGTACTTAGATTCACTTACCTTTAATGCTTCTTCTGCCTGTTTTAGTTTCGTAATATTGATACTAGCCCCAATAACTTCTGTTACGAAACCTCCCCTTCTAATCGGGCTCAATGAGGTGATATAGTAAATACCATTGATTTCCTTCTCATAGGTTACGTCCTCCTCACCGTCCCAAGCTTTCCGATAATATCTATCTAAATCCTCAGCAAAGGAGAGAGGTAGAAAATCACTTAGTTCTTTTCCAATCACTTGGTTTGGAGTAAGACCCATTCGATATAAAAGTTTACCATCACATAAAGTATGGATAAATTTACCTTCCATTTTTTTAAATTTAAAGAACAGACCTTGCTGCATTTTCACGCGATTAAGCATTTCCTGACGATTGTTTTCCATACTTTCCTTGATTCGGATCTGATAGTTCCTTTCTGGAGGGACTCCATCTCGAATCATCACCTGTTCGATTTGATTAAAATTCTTCACCAATTCTTTTGGCGGTAAAGGCTTACTAAATAAGTACCCTTGCCCAATATTACAAAGATTTTGCTGAAGATAATTTAATTGTTCCTTCGTTTCAATTCCCTCGGCTATAACACCCATTTTTAATTGGTGAGCCAGCTCAATAACGGATTTTACAATCGTTGCATCGTTTAAATCTGAAGTGCAATTGCGAATAAAAGATTGATCAATTTTAATTTTATCAATTGGAAGTTCATGTAAATATTGAAGGGAATTAAATCCTGTGCCAAAGTCATCCAAGCTAATTTGGACACCAATACTTTTCAATTCCTTAATTACTCTCGGAGCATGAAAGGCATCTAGCATAATTCCTTCTGTAATTTCAAAAATAAGACATTCGGGAGCATGCTTTGTTTCATTTAAAATTTGATTAACCCGCTGAACAAAATTCGGTTGATAAAGTTGGCGCGCGGAAAGATTAACAGACATGAGAAGAGGTAAATATCCCGCCTCCTGCCAAGCCTTATTTTGTAAACAAGCGGTGGTCAATACCCATTCTCCCAATTCAATAATGAATCCGGTCTCTTCTGCTAAAGGAATAAATTCCAATGGGGGAACTAAACCTTTTTCTGGATGATCCCAACGGATTAATGCTTCTACCCCTATGATTTTACCTGTTACTAAATCAAGTTTTGGTTGATAATAAAGGCGGAATTCTTTCCGCTCCATTGCCCTTTTTAGCTCTCTTTCTAATTGTAAGCTCTCATACGTACGTAACATCCTTGCTCGTTTCACCACCATATCCTATTACTCTCACATAAATAAAGACCAATCCATTCTACCGATTGGTCTTAAAACTATTAGAATCGGTAACTGGCTGGCATAATCAAATTTGATGTTAGCCCCTATAGCTTTGCGTCTTCATTTTTCAATGAATTTGCCTTTTTTCATTCAGTTAGATTGTCACAGCCCTAATGCACTAAAGCATACCTTTATACCCGCCTTATTTTAGGTATTAGGTCTTATCTTTACAATAGGATATATTTGGATGAAATTCAATACAAAAATCATTTTAGGTTCCACAGAGGTTCCACAGGGACGGTTCTCGTGGTCTATTTTAATCATTTCTTGGACCAAAAAAGCCGAAAGAACCGTCCCCATGGTTTCACGGGATTCTCCCTGTCCTTACTTCCTGATTTGGTTTACCCAAAGCATATCCTTGACCGTAGTGCACTCCTTGATCCTGTATAAAAGCCAATTCCTCCATTTTTTCTATTCCTTCTGCAATAATTTCAGTAGAAGATTGTTTTGCATATTCTATTATTAATTTCACCAATTGCTGTTGTTCCTTATTTTGATCAATATTTTGAATGAGTGACTTATCTAGTTTAATAAATTCAGGCTTTAAATAAACTAATGTTTTTAGACTATTATATCCAGAACCGACATCATCGATAGCGATTCGAAACCCTTGTGAACGATAATTGGAAAGGACCTTTTCAAACAGTTCAAACTCTGTAACAGCACTTTTCTCAGTCAATTCAAAAACGATCTGTTCGGGTTCAATTCCAAGGCTGGATAAAAGTTGAAGGGTTTCCCCACTTTGATAATTAGAATCGAGTAAAACATGGGGGTGGATATTGATAAAAAGCAATGGGGCTTTCTGTTGCCTATTCTCTTTATATCGATCAATAAAACGTTTCAGCGATATATTTCTACAAAAACATTCAAATAAAAACACTTGATTAGATTGTCCAACAAAATCATAAAACGTTTCTGTATCCGAAAATAAGGCTGTTACAGCAGGACGATTTAGAACTTCATATCCGATTGTTTCTCCTGAGTTTAATTTAAGAATCGGCTGAAAGTACGTATTCAAAGCATGATTTTTGATAATCCTTTGTAATTCCTTCAACCTCTTATAATATAAAATTTCATTCTTTCTTCTGTTATTTAGAAACTTTAAAAAGGAATAAAAATGATTCGTTCTTATAGTTGAAGCTAACGGTCGATTTATCTGACTATACATTTGCTGCACCTTCTTTAATTGGATACTCAATATTTTAATTACTTATAATTAAGCTAATGTTAATTTAACTTAAATTTTTGTTAACTTCATTGAAAAAATACCACAGGGACGGTTCTCGTGGTCTTTCCAAAACCGTCCCCATAGTCAGCTTTATGCTTTCGAGACAAATTCTTGCTGTTTGGAATTGGACAGTCGTTTGATTCCTTTCGCTTTCTTCAGTATTTCAAACTCGTTAACCATTCCTGCCTTTAATGGAACAAGAATCTTCTTATTGCATCACCTTCTATTGTATCTGCTATTTAAATTCTAACAAAGCTCGCATGGATACCAAAAAATCCACCATCTTGGTAATTCCAGAACTTCCACAGGGACGGTTCTGCTTTGGATAACGAGAACGTGGGGTGTGACCCCGCAACCAATCCTAGCTACTGAAAATCAGGTATCCTTCTTTTAAAATTACCTTTTTAAGAGAGAAATTACCTTTTTCAGTAAATTTCTAACACTAAATTGGGTCTCCTTTTTAACCTAATTTCGTTTACCCACCGCTTTTGGCTCTTTACCCACCACTCCGGGGCGTTTACATTCCGGTTCCCCCCTTTTACCCTCTGCTTTTAGCCATTTACCCTCCACTTCGCATTTTAGCTTCTGAAAATCAGGTATCCTTCTTTAAAAATGCCAAGAAACTGCTCTCAGCTTTTTCTAGTAATCTACAATTTTTTAAAACGGAATGTTTTTGATTATGATGGAAATAGAATAAAAAAGAGAAGTGCGCTAACACTTCTCCTTGCAACTCTTACGTTATTCATTTGCTAGATTACATAATTACGTAGTTTACCAATATTCTCTACTTCTACCGTTACAACATCGCCAGCCTTCATTGGACAACTGCCAGAAGGTGAACCAGTAGCCAATACGTCCCCTGGCTCCAGTGTCATAACCTGTGAAATCCAACTGATCAGGAAAGGAATGGAAAGCGACATCTGATTCGTATTCCCATCTTGTACGACTTTTCCATTCAAAGTTGTAACGATGCGTAAATTCGTTGGATCAATACCTGTCACAATCCACGGACCCAATGGACCAAAAGTATCAAAGCCTTTTGCGCGTGTAAATTGGGGATCCTTTTTGGTAAGATCTCTTGCCGTTACATCATTAAAGATCGTACAGCCAAAAACATAATCCATTGCCTCTTCCACTTTTATATTTTTGCCACGTTTCCCAATGACAAGGGCGACTTCCCCCTCCAATTCCACCTGCTGGGTTAAATCACTTGACGGAAGAATGATATCCCCTTCATTTGGAATCAAGGAAGATGCCGGTTTTAAGAACAAAAAGGGTTCTTTGCGATTGGCCTCCCCACCAGTCTCTTTAGCGTGTCCAGCATAGGTCCAGCCAAAATTAATCACTTTTGATGGAGCTACGGGCTCCAAAATTTTTACATCACTTAATTTAACCCTTACACCATCATATTTCAGTTCATTGTTCGCAATCTCAGCGAAATTACTGGACAATTGTAAAATTTCATCATCCTCAACCATTCCGTAATGTACGTTACCATTCGAATTCTCATAGCGAACGATGGTTTGAGTTTTTTGTAGAACCTTCACTACTCTATCAACTCCATTTATTGATTCAATCATTGCACTTCCCCTAAAATACAAATCCGAGCTCCATCATGAAGCATATTGTTTTAGGTAGATGCTATGTAATCGGGCATGACGATCCTAAGTAACCTCTCCATCGCAAAAGGATCGTCAACGCACTCGCGCAACGCGTACTTACATTAGCTATTATATAATTAAACGATTAAAAATCAATAAATTGTTCTCAATCTGCGCACATTTTTCCAGCATTACCAATTTCCCCAAATTACACCATATTACCGTTGATAATCCAAGTGTCTGGCTTTTTGAATAGGAAAACGAGTTGGCACATATAATCATTCGTTTGGCCCATATATCCGGAATAGGGAACATAAACCATAGCGAATGGAACATATAGTAAAAAATCTATTGAAAAAGGGGTTCAAAACGGGGCCAGATCCTCAAAAATTAGTTATCTAAGACACAATTGAAAGGAAAAAACACCTATCCCAGGCATTCACCTAACTTATTGGCAAGGAAAACGTCGTTTGGCACATATAATCATTCGTTTGGTCCATATATCCGGAATAGGGAACATAAACCATACCGAATGGAACATAAAGTAGATAGACAATTGAAAGGGGCAGGCACTATAAAAAAAAGAACCCCCAAAAGGCCCCAAATCAACCTACCCTATTTTTCTGCACGGATCTTCCACCTCATTAGGTAGTCTTACGATTTCTTCGGATGTCCTAGGTAGCTATACTTCCATACTTCAATGAACAAAAATTCCTTCCGTACAACAATCTTCGACATCTCCCTATTTAATCAAACGATTGATTAAATAGGTCTCAAACCCCTTTGAAAAACGAACATGGTCCTGTTTTTCTGAAAAATAATTGTCGATGGATTTTCCTCGTTTTTTCTATTAATCTACAATCTTCTCGAAAAGTATCAATTTTTGATTGGTTTCTACAAAAATCCTTCCCAATCAAACGTTTGATTAGAATTGAGAAAATCATGGTTAAATAAGGATTTCCTTCTTCCCTTCAGTAAAAAGTTTGTCAAATCTTGCGCCCTCATGATGAAACACTCCCTAAATTCCGGATGGTACCTGGCACCTGATTTTTATTTTCCAGCACCATGTCCTTTTCCTCGATTTTTCTATATATAAAAGGTGTAAGGAGGAGGTGATAAACAATGGCACAGGCGCGATTAACTACGACGAAGCTTCGTATCGTATTTGAAACAGGCGTGGACGGTGAAGGAAATCCAATTTTACGATCCAAGACCTTCAGCAATGTCAAAAAAGAGGCAACAGCAGATCAGCTCTATCAGGCAGCACAAGCCATCTTTGTATTGTGTAACGACACGTTAAGCCGCATCGAGAAAAACGACAGTTCCGATTTATTTGTCTAATGAGTCATTCAATTTTGAGGATGGGAGGTGAAGGAATTGGCTAAAACATTGGAATTACAATTTGTAACGGCTACCGGAAAAATTGCCCGAATTACCGTTGATAATCCAAAGGAACCGATTGATGAGGCAGTTGTGAAGCAATCAATGGATCAAATCGTAAGCTCAGGTGCTTTCTATACAGGAAGCGGGGATCTTGTTTCGTCAAAGGGAGCAAGAGTAGTAGAACGTAATATTACAGATTATGAGCTTGTTTAGTAAAGGAGGGGCCGGGTTCTTTTAGAAACCGGTCTCTTTTAATAGAATGAAAGGAGGTAGCCGAAAATGGAGCAAATCATTCCGATCATTAGTGAAGTCGGGTTTCCAATCGTTGTGACACTCTATTTGCTTTATCGGATTGAGGCAAAGCTTGATATGGTGGTCCAGTCCATTCAAAGCCTGCCGGAGCGGATGAAGGGGCAAATATAGGAAATTCCACAGGGATGGTTCTCATCGTTTTATTAGAACCGTCCCCATGGTCTCTATTTTGAACTACTAAAATGATATTTGTACACTACCGGGCACTTCCTATGATTTATCTGCGTTAAATTCGATTTTATCTGCGATTCCGAGGAGTTTATCTGCGTAAATACAGCGTTTATCTGCGTACCGAAGCATTTTATCTGCGAACCTAAGAAAGCCAAGAATGCCACAAGAGTTCCACAGGGACGGTTCTCTTAGTCTTTTATTCATTTCTTGGACCAAAAGTCCCCATGGTCAGGTGATACATTGCAGGTCAATCTCATCAACAAATTCGACGAAGGCTTTTACTACATTCAATTCTAAGGATTCTTCATGGTAGAACATCCATGTGTCGCGTATGATTTTTTCTCCATCTTTGTTTTTAATTTCAATTTTGTTGATATTGCCGAGATCACTTATAGTCATACTTGGTAAAATAGCGTAACCTAAGCCATAACCAAGCATTTTTTTGCATGTATCAGCTTTATCCACATTAATGCTGACTAAAGGAGGCTGGGAGTAATTTTCAGTCCACCAATTATCAATGACGGTTTTGAATAATGGATCAGTCCGATAATCAATTCTAGGTAAATTAGGCAGGTTGTGAATATCAATTTCTTCTTTAGAAGCAATACAAATACTTTCTTCTAAGAGCAGTTTCTTTTGATCTTTCCAGCTATAGTCCCCTTTTAAAAAACCAACATGAATATCATGATTGTAAATTAGATGGGCAATATCGCTGCTAAATCCTGATGTTACTTTGAACTCAACATCAGGGAACTTATCTTTAAAAATTTTTAAAAGCCCAGGAAGTTTATAATCCGTAAAGAAAGTAGATACACCTAATCGTAATGTACCTGATATTTTATCCTCCATATTAAGAACAGTTTCTTTAACCTTTTGGATTCGTAATAATATTTCATGAGCACTTTTTGCAAGGTATTCACCTTGTGGGGTAAATTGGACTCCGCGCCAGTTTCTATTAACGATTTTGACTCCAAAGTGGGTTTCCATTGTTTTTAAACGATTGGTTAAAGCTGGCTGGGAAATATGCAATATTTTAGCTGTATTTGTTATATTTTTCTCTTGATAAAGGGTTTCCAAAACAATCCAGTCTCTTTCGTCCATCCGTATCGCCTCGTTCCTCTCAAGGAATAATTTTTTATTATGGACTACAATATTATTTCGATATTTTATTTATCGCTTTGATTATACTATATTTATTGTACGTAATCTTTAATGGCAGTGTATTTTTGATGAGAGAAGGCTGGTTTTTATGAATAGAAAAAAATCCTTTTTACGTTGTGTTTGTTTTATATCAATAAGTAGCTTGGGAGGATTTCTTATTTCGTTGACGGGTCTATCCATTGGATGGATGATTGGCTCGTTTTTGACTGCTGCTTTCCTTTCATTTTGGAAGCCATCACTTTTAAGGAGTGATTCCAATCAAAAGGGCATGCCAAAATACTGGTTATTTATGGGGCAGCTTATTTTAGGGATTGAACTGGGGCAAAAAATAAACCTGACTTTTTTGAATGTTTTTAAAGAAAATTGGATTGCCATTATTCTTATGCTTCTTCTTTCTATCTTTTTTTCTTTACTTTCCGGCTTCGTACTTTGGAAATACAGTAATAGCGATATGCTGACCAGCTTTTTCGGAACTGCACCGGGCGGATTGTCTGCCATGCCTGGGATTGCTGAAGAGGCAGGGGCTAATACTGCTGTCGTCAGCATTATTCAAACAATGCGTGTTTTTTTAGTGATACTAACAATTCCTATCATTGCTTCCTCCTGGGCTTTCTTTGGAAACCTGGCGAATCATCCCACCTTTTCTGTTAGGACTGACTCTAACTTTAATATCGGATCGTTACTTTGGACATTTGTATTAATTGGATTTGCATATATTGGCTCCCTTTTAGGCAAATATTTAAAGCTTCCTGCCCCTTGGCTAATCGGAAGCATGGTTGGTGTTGCCATTGTCCAATCTCTCAGTTCATTGTTAATGGGCAGAGATATAATTTCATGGTGGCCACATGAAGTAATCATTTTGTCACAAATTATGATTGCAGCTAGTATCGGCTCACGTTTTCACAAAAGTATGTTTATAGGTTTAAAACGGACGATAACAGTTTCATTCTTAAGTACTGTTGGTCTGATTGGTTCGATGTTTATTTGTGCCATTTTAGTTGCTAAAATAACAGGGATCTCACTTATAACCTCTATTCTTGCATTCGCACCAGGCGGGATTGCTGAAATGACAACAACTTCTGTTGTCCTAGGCGGAGACTCTACCTTTGTTGTAGCAGTACAGGTCCTTCGGATCTTTTTTATTTGTATTTTTTTACCGCAAGTTTTTCGATTGTTAAATTATAGAGAGCAAAATAAACAAGTATTATCTAAACATCCGCATAATTTTTAATATATTAAGATCAATGTTGTTTGTATAATAGATATAAAGGAAATTTATATTTCACCGCCAATTAAAAAGCAAAAGGAGCAGCTCTTTCTGTGGATCCAAATGAAAAAAATCTAGAAGATTTAATATTAAAATTGAAAGAAATGATTCAGTCTTCCGGATATAATAATGAAGATATTGTCTTTCTTTGCATTGGTTCAGACCGTTCTGTAGGTGATTCATTGGGCCCTTTGGTCGGGACGATGCTTAATGAACATCTGGTGCCCTATGGTGTTTACGGTACATTAGAAAAACCTGTTCATGCATTTAATTTAAAAGATACGTTAAAAGAAATTAATAAGAAATTTAAAAGGCCGCTCATTATTTGTGTGGATGCTAGCTTAGGCGATCAAACTCAAGTTGGTCGTGTTTTATTCAATGAAGGGCCACTTTTTCCAGGAAGTGCCCTTAAAAAAGTATTGCCCGTAGTGGGAGACTATCATATTGTTGGGATAGTCAATTATCTCGATCCGATGCCATCCACGCAATTCTTAAATGATACCCGCCTCTATACTGTTATGAACCTTGCAAAAACAATTGTTAAAATTATTACTCAAGCTGTAGGCGAGAACTGCGAAACCTTTTAATAAAGTGGGGCTGTCCTAAAAACCAAAGATGAATGGTTTTAGGACAGCCCCGTTTCGTTAAAAATATTAAAATAGGGTGATAGCTCCAGTTAAGATAGCAATAATGATAAGGATTAAAGAACAAAATAAAGCCCATTTAAATGCATACTTTTGTAGCTCACCTATATCTTTTTTAACCATTCCCACTAGTAAAAGAGTCGATGCCACAAGAGGGCTTAAAAAATGAACAGGTTGTCCCAATACGGAAGCTCTGGCAATTTCTAAAGGACTAATTCCATAAGTAGCTCCAGCTTCAGCCAAGATAGGCAAAACCCCGAAATAATATGCGTCATTCGATAAAACAAATGTAAACGGCATACTAGTTAAGGCAACGACGAAAGGTAAGGAGGAACCTAAGGATTCCGGAATGAGGGCCACTAACGAATGGGCGATTGCATCGACCATTTTGGTTCCCTCAAAAATTCCAGTGAAAATACCTGCTGCAAATACTAATGAGACAACAACGATCGCATTTCCTGCATGTTCCTGGATTCGCTCCCTTTGCTGTTCTAAATTAGGATAATTTAGAATAGAAGCAAGAACAAAGCCGATTAGGAATAAAACTGGGGCCGGTAATAAACCCAATATAAGAATAACCATGATAGTTACTGTTAAAAGAAGATTGAGCCATATTAATTTAGGTCGCTTTATATCAGATTGTATGGCGGCCGCTACAGCTGCTTCACCAAGAGCCATTTTCATTTCAGGAGCAGTTTTAATCTCAACAACACCGATTCTCTTGCGCTCTTTTTTTCCAAGTAAAAAGGCAGTAAAAAGTATAGATGCTATTCCAGCAAGCAGGGTTGGAATAATCGGTACAAAGAATTCATTTGCATCCAGGCCTAAAGATGCGATAGCTCTTGTAGCCGGCCCTCCCCATGGCGTTAGGCCGCTTATAATGCTGACTGAAAGCATAGAAATGGTTGCAAGAATCATAGGATTCATACCAAGTCTCAAATACAGCGGCAGCATTGCAGAAATTGTAATCATATGAGTCGTGGTACCATCACCATCAAGCGCTACCGTCATGGCGATTATTCCCGTTCCTATCGCAATTTTAATAGGATCACCTTTAACAATTTTCAACATAGTTTTAATAAGTGGATCAAATAAGCCTGCGTCTATCAAAACTCCGAAAAACAAAATGGCAAACAGCAGTAATGCAGCAGAAGGTGCAACTACTTTTAATCCTGCCAGCATCATATCCCCAAGCTTGGAACTAAATCCGCCAATGATGGCAAAAACAATCGGGACAATCGTTAAAGCAGTAACCGGTGATAGCCGCTTGGACATAATTAAATACGTAAATACAACGACCATAGAAATTCCAAGAAAAGTAAGAATAATAATCCCCCCTAAAATAGTAATCGCTTACATCTCGTATAACAACAATCGGCAGATTATATAACTGTTTCCTCTGTTCAAATGTTGTAATATTTACTGTTTTAAAAATAATATAAATATTATGATAAGTAAAATAAAAGTTTTCTTGTTAGTTTTTAAAAAAATTTTTATAATCTGTTTTTTAACAAAAATAAAAGAGCACAATCATATGAATTTTGATTGTGCTCTTTTACTAAGGCTCTTTTCGTAAACTTTGTTGCTTTTGGAGCTAATAAGGGTCAAATACTTAAGTTTCTAGGCAATTTTCGTAAATGTTCTTACGAAAAGATGTCCCGAAGCATTTTATTATACGGGTTGATAAACTTATACGAAAAACAACAATCTATGCGAAAGTAGCCTTTACTAAAGATTAGCATCGTTGTTTAAAAATTCAATGAATTTTTTAACAGAGGTTAACTGTAATGAATCCTCATTATACATTAACCATGTATTTCGTAATACCGGTTCTCCATTTTTGTAGGATAAACCGTAAGTATGCAAGTTATCCGATGGCTGCATGCATATTTCCGGCAAAATGGAAACACCTAGATCGTTTTTAACCATTTCTTTGCATGTCTCCTGCCGATCTGTTTCCATGGTTACTAATGGAGGATCTGAAAATCGGTCATGCCACCAGCCATTTATCAATCCTTTTAAGGAGCTGTCTGTTTTATAATTTATAAACGGGAGATTAGGCAAGTTTTCCAGTTCTACTTCTCTTTTAGAAATTAAACAAAGTCTTTCTTTATGCAACAGGGTTTTGATTCCATACCACTCATAATTACCCCGTAATATACCTAATTGAACACTGGCGGAATCAAGAAGATGCATAATTTCTGTACTCCATCCTGTATTCACATTAAATTGTACATGAGGAAATTTGGTAGAAAACTGTTTTAATATTTTAGGAAGTTTATATTGTGCAAAGTTACTGGATACCCCCAGCCTAAGTGTGCCTCTTACCTCATTTTGCATATTTAACATATAATCCTTCGTTTTTTGGAGCTTTTTAATCATTTCTTCTGCATATTCGGCTAAATGTATCCCTTCAGAAGTAAATTCGATTCCACCTTTTATTTTAAAAAATATACTTGTTCCAAATTCTTTTTCCAAATTTTTAAGCCGGTAAGTTAAAGCTGGTTGAGAAATATATAAACGCTCAGCAGCACGGGAGATATTTTTTTCTTCATATAATACCTTTAAAAAGGCCCAGTCTTTTTCGTCCATACCAACCACCTCTTCTGTTGGATTATAAGTTTTTTTTTGCCTTTTTAACAAAAAATATGTATTTCACTTATGAATAGAGTTATCATACTATATTTTCAAAGGAACCGATAGTGTTAAATTTTTAATATAAAGGTGGTAAATTGCAATGAAAGTACCAATAGTTTTGATGCGAGGTGGAACAAGTAAAGGCGTTTTCCTTAAATATGAACATATGCCTTCAAACCATGCTAATTGGGAAGAGTTCTTACTTGATGTAATGGGCAGTCCAGACCGCAGACAGATTGATGGTCTGGGAGGAGCCAATTCTCTAACTAGTAAAGCAGCAATTATCAAAAAATCAGATTCACCGGATTTTGATGTCGAGTACACATTTGCACAAATAAGCATTGATAATAAAATGGTAGATTTTAAAGGAAATTGTGGAAATATATCATCTGCGGTAGGGCCATATGCCATTGAACAAGGACTAGTCCCGGTTAAAGAGCCAGTTACAAAAGTAAGAATTTACAACACAAACACACAAAAAATCATTACAGCTGAAGTGGAAATTGAAAACGGGAAAGTAAAAACGGAAGGAATCTGTTCCATACCAGGAGTGCCTGGTACAGGATCCCCCATCTACCTTTCCTTCGGACGCCCTGAAGGAGCTGTAACCGGGAAAATTTTTCCCACAGGTAAACCGATTGATATGATTAAAACAAATGATAGGTTATTTCCTGTTTCGATTATTGACGCCGCCAATCCACTCGTTTTTATCAGAGCACAAGATTTTGGTCTGTCTGGAAATGAATTACCATCTGACTTTACACAGGAAAAATTAACTGAGTTAGAGGAAGTTCGAAAAATTGCAGCCGAAATGTGTGGATTTGCTGATCGGGAGTCCGCAACGATTAAATCTCCGGCTGTCCCTAAATTAACAATAATTGCTCCACCTATGGACCACATAGATGCGAACGGAAATAAAAGGAATGCCTTAGACATGGATTTGATGATTAGAATGATGTCCATGCAAAAGCCGCATCAAGCTCTTGCTATCACTGGAGCCATTTGTACAACTTATGGGGCCTTTCTAGAGGGAACCATATTATCAGATATGGTAGACATTAAACAGGAAGTTTTTCGATTAGCCCACCCTGCAGGCATTATGGAGACAAAAGTAGATTTTCTAGCCGGTTACATACAGGCGATTAAAGTGGTTCGAACTGCCAGAACCATTTTAGAAGGCTACGTTTATACAAAAAATAATTACGAGATTACCTATCAAATTGCATAATCACACTTGGTTTTTATTAATTCTCAAATTCAACTTAAAATAATTTGGAGGCTTTCAAATGTGGGTCATCACTCTCTACCTAAAAGAAAATATTACGATGTTTGAATATGAGAACGAAAAGGAAGCAAAAGAAGCTTTTAAAAAAATAAAAGGTAACAAAATTCTTTCTGAAATTGTTTATTATGATCTTCCTTCTTTTGTATAAAAAATAGCAGAGTGGCAGTTTCCTAATTAACATTATTTAAATCAATGTTAATTCATAGAGTAGGAGGGGTAATTGACCCCGACCTCTCACACCACCGTAGGTACGGTTCCGTATACAGCGGCGGTTCAATAGCTTAAGTATCGACGCTCATATAAATGGTTAAGGTCTTTAAGACCCCATTTGGTGAGCGTTTTGTTTATAATTCCTTTATGTAGTGTTTCGCTAGCTGAAATCCTCCAATAAACCTTTCGGGTGTTTGCCACCTTCCAGGCTTCTTCGTGCATTATTCCCAATCTTCTAATTCCACAGGGGCAGTTCTCTTGGTCTACATTTCTTTGGATTCATCAATGCTGTCCGAATGCGCCCTTGATTCGGATACGATTGACCTTGGGAGCACCCAAGCTGTCCGAATGTGCCCCTGATTCAGACACGATTGACCTTGGGAGCACATAAGCTGTCCGAATGAACCCTGATTCAGACACGATTGACCTTGGGAGCATCAATGCTGTCCGAATGAACCCTTGATTCGGACACGATTGCCCCTGGCTTCACCAAAGCTGTCCGAATGAACCCCTGATTCAGACACGATTGCCCCTGGCTTCACCAAAGCTGTCCGAATGAACCCCTGATTCAGACACGATTGCCATTGGCTACATCGAAGCTGTCCGAAAAGCCTCTAAATGGAACACTTTTTATTCCTTGAGCAACAAAGTTTACGAAAAGAGCCAATAAAAAAGAGCCTCTGGGAAGGACTCAAAAATGTAATTTTTTATATGATTTAATTCCCCAAAATAATTATTCAGCTATTGTTCAATTAAAAATTCTCTTAATAACTGTTCTTTTTGTTTATTTATTTTTACAATCTCTAGTTCTTCGAAAAGAACTAGAGTTTCTAGTTTCCCATCCCGTACCCATACACCATTTGTATCTTCCTTTAGCACTTCGAATTCTTTTCCTAACATATTGGGAGTGATACCTCCATTTTCATTAGGTAAGGATTGGTTAATTTTAATAATCATTCCGTACACTCCTTTTTTTAAGATATCTTTATCTTAATCAAAAGAAGGATAAAAATCTTAATATCAACGCAAAGTTAATAGTACTTTTACTCAACATTTACAATTCCAGGAAATTTCACCCCCCCCTTTTTGGGGGGAAGTTGTACACAAAAAGCTATCCATCTTTAAATGCTTTGAATTTTTTCACTAAACGGTGGAAATAAGGGGAGATTTCTTTAAACAAAGGTTCAAATTGTTTCGACGTAGCCACAATCAGATCGGCGGTTTCCATCAGCTGCATCAAATCAATTTGGTTAAGAAGACTTTCGATCTGATTTTGATTGGTGTGCGGGAACGTGGGAGGCCTTTTTTCTCGAAAACCAATCAACCAATCATCCTTTCGATTAAAGGATGCCTGCTCACTGTGCTCTGGAATTTGTTGTGTGGCGCTCTCATTCCATTTGTAAGTGCCTCTTTGGTGATGGTTTCCAAACATGAATCTTGAAAATCGGTCGATTTCTCCACTTGGTTCATGTTTTAATTCATTATCGTTCTCCATCCATGACCCTCTTCTTCCTATCTTATTCTTATAGATAAACTATGATTGGATTTGTTGCAAGGTGTGGACAATCTATACTTAATTAATATGACGGAGGAACAGCGGGGTTCACACGGACGGTTCTCTTAGTCTACTTTTATTCACTTCTTGGACTCCAAAAGCCGACAGAGCCATCCCCATGGTCCTCTGCCGGACCGGATGAAGGGGCAAACGTAGTAAAGAAGTAAGGGGCTGACTCCAATATTTACTTTATCCTTCTAAAACGGAATGTTTTTGTTTATAATGGAAATATAATAAAAAAAGAGAAGTGCGCTAACACTTCTCCTTGCAACCTCTACCGTCAGGGTGGTGGTGGTTGTTGATGTTGATTATTTTTGAGAACCACCCTTTTGCTTGCGGCGCGGGGTGGTTTTCCTGTATTCTAGAACGTTTTTCCGAAAGAAATAAGCGCCTATTTCACGCATTATCCCTTTTAGAACTTCTCGCAGAATTTCAAGAAATGTTTCCATGTTGATCACCTCCTTTCCTAAAGAAGGAAAAGAAGTTTAACAACCCGTCCACCCTCACTATATTCAGTTGCAATTCCTTTCTTACATTTTCTTTTAATACAATAACCTATCAATCTCTCGCTTCGCGCCTTCCGCTGCAAATGTTTGAAATGGCTTTTTCATTTTCATTCTTCTTTCTTTATCGTAAAATCAGGAACGATCCAATAAATAAGCAATCCGGCAATGGTAGCGTAGGCGATACCATTATGCGCATATCCAACTCCGATGATGAAGATGATCGCGACAATAACCAAATTTTTCATATTAGCCAGGCTCACTTTTTCCTCAATGAGGTGACGAATCCCCATTGCGGCGATCATCCCAAACAACAAGATACATATGCCGCCCATCACGGCAACTGGAATGGATTGGATAACAGCTCCCACTTTACCGAACAAGCCAAGAAGAATCGCAAGAACAGCAGCGCCCTGAATGATCCTGCTGGAAAACTGGCGTGTGATGGCTAGAACCCCGAGGTTTTCAGCGTAAGTGGTTTGTGCAGGTCCGCCGATGAAACCGGAGACTAATGTTGCAATGCCATTCCCCCATAGGATCCTCGAAAATCCTGGATTCTTTGTCACATCTTTTCCGATAATCTCATTTAGCACAAACATATGTCCAAGGTCTTCGATGATGGTCACCAGAGCAATCGGCGCCATTCCAAGAATGACAACCCAGGTGAATTCCGGCATGACGAAATGCGGAAGCGCAAAATTCGGTGCAGTGGCGATAGTTTGAAAATCAACAAACCCTCGCACCGCGGCATAAGCATACCCGACGGCAAGACCGATGATAAGCGGCAAGAGACGGATTACCTTTGTGCCTGCGAGCGTTGCGATGACTGCTGCAAGAAGGCTGACGATCGCGACATCCCAATGGGCCGAAGCCATATTGGTCACAGCCGTGGTTGCCAGCGAAAGACCGATAATACTTACAACCGGTCCGACGACAACTGCAGGAATTACCTTGCGGACTTTTTCAAAGCCGACAATGGAAATGATCAATGATACAATGGCATAAACAATGGACACGCTGATAAGACCTGCGACGGCTTGACCCGGTGAATGCAGCTTCCCCACATACAACGCAAGCGGAGCAATAAAGGCAAAGGATGAACCTAGATACGTAGGAACCTTTCCTCGTGTAATAAGATGGAAAATCAAGGTTCCTAAACCACTGGCAATAAGGGCACTTCCTGGATCAAGACCGGTGAGGGCTGGCACCAAAACGGTTGCACCAAACATCGCAAACAAATGTTGTAATGATAACGGTATTGCGCTTAAAAATTTTTTCAATCCGTTTCCCCCCTTTATTCGTTCTTTAATGATATATTTCCTTAAATTACTTTTAGAATAAGTATTCAAAATATTGTTTACCCCCAAAAAATATCCTCTTTTTGCATGAAAAAGGGACCACAAATGGTCCCTTCTTTCACTAACGCAGCATCCTTCTACTTTTATGTGATTATAAAAATTTTCAAGACTATATGCCCCATACTATCTTATATGTACAGTTGTCATTCCCATCACCATACTTTTTAGTGATTTAAATATTTTTACTAATTTTCCTTTATATTTGAATCAATTTAATTACAGAGCGGATTCCATTCATTAAAAATCTAGTTAAGCGGTTAAGGAATGATATGATTTTTCGTCTTGACTGCGGCTTTTTGGTATCTGATTCAGTTCCTTCAGAAGGTGCATATTCAAGAATCATTACCATCATCAGCGAATCGAATGTCTTGAAGGAGCGCAAGAAACACTTCTTCATCAAGCTATCACAGAAGGATTTATTATGGATGATACGGCTGCCATCGATGCTACACACTTTGAAGCGAAAGACCAAGCTCCTCCGAAGGAGGAAAAACCTATAACGGAACCCAAGAAACGTGGTCGCAAATCAAAGGAAGAGCGGGAACAATGGTTAGTTGAAAAAGCAGAACTTGAAGCGAGTCTGCCTCTATTTGAAAAGAAAATAGAAGATCAGTTAGAGGTTCCTTTAGACGAACTTCGCGCTCAGATTCCCCAAGACCCCCAATGGGGAGTAAAGAAGAACAGCGAAGGAAAAAACGTTTTTTTGTATGGCTATAAGGCACATCTAGCCGTAGGAACGAGTAGCCAATACATTTTGCAATCTCTTTTTTCTTCCGGTAACTTGAATGACGGTAAGGCGGCTATCCCTTTATTAAAAGGCATTCATGAACGTCTATCACTACCTTCTCTCCGCTATGAAACAATGGATGCGGGGTATGATTACGACCTATTTATAACCAGATTCACCAAATGGGGCATCAAGCTGTCACTGCTTATAATAAACGCAATGAGCCTGAACCGATTGGTTTTGATAAACATTTCGCACCTACATGTGACCGTGAACATTCATATCGCTATGATAGTTATGACACGCAATATGAAACATTAAAATACACACGACCAAAGGAATGTAAAGATTGTCCTTTGGCAAATGATGGTCTCTGTCAAAAGGTGTATAAAGTGAAAATCACCACGGATCTTAGAAAATATACAGCACCCGCTCGAGGATCAAAAGCTTGGAAAACCATATTTAAACGCCGTACCGCCGTGGAGCGTGTAAATGCTTATCTCAAACAATTCTTTCAACTTAACAATGTTCGTTATCGGACTGGAAAACGTGCAAAAGTTCATTTTGACCTAGTGACCTTAGTTTATAATGCCTCAAAATTAGCTACAGATCGTATTAATGCTATGTTAAATCAACATCAGGCTGCTTAGAAATAAAGGCTCTTTTCTATAAGATTGTTATTTTTATAAATAGGTTTTGTGACGGATAACTATTGATAAAAAAGTTGATTGGAGCGGAAGGTGCGAGACTCCTCGAAAATGCTATCGCATTTTCTTCGTGCGTGGGAGAATTCGAGGAAGCTATTCAATGTCCTGCGGGAGCAGCGGGACAGGTGAGACCCCACAGGCGCAGAGCGCCGAGGAGGCTCACCGCCCGCCCCGCGGAAAGCGAGCATCCTGGAGCGGAAATCAACCTCTTCTCTCTTTTTGTTTAATAGCAACAAAGTTTACGAAAACAGCCGAAATAAAATTGATTCATACACCAGTTTTTTAAAATTTCACTTAATTTTTATTGTCCTTCGCTATTAGGAGAATGCCAGGAGAACCGTCCCCATGGTCACCCCCATGGTCACCCATGGTCAGGGGCGGTTCTTATGGTTCAAAAAAACCGGGAGAACCCTCCCGGTCTCAGCTTAACCGTTATAAACACTATCACATGTACCAGGTTTGGGCTCATAAAAACAATGTTGTTTAAATTGACCCGATTGAATTAGGCTTATGATCTTCCATAAACGCGCCCTATAGATTAATAACCTGATTTACTGATCATATTCTCAATTCTTCATATTTAACTACATAGATATAGTTTTTGTTGCAACTGTTTGTTGAAATGCCTGATCATGCTCAACAATAACCATTGTGGGATTAAATCTTTGAATAAGCTCTTCAATCTGCATGCGCGAATAAATATCAATAAAATTTAACGGTTCATCCCAAATATATAAATGAGCTTTTTCACATAAACTTTTTGCTATAAGCAGCTTTTTCTTTTGTCCACCAGAATAATGAGATATATCTTTCTCAAATTGAATTCGGTCAAAATCCAACTTACGTAGAATGGATTTAAATAACGTTTCATCAATCTCATGCTCTACAATAAAGTCCGATAACAGTCCCTTTAAATGAGAAGTATCTTGTTGGACATAGGAAATAATGAGGCCAGAACCTAAATTAATTGTACCTGTATGCTGTATGGGATTTCCTAGAATTAGTTTTAGAATACTACTTTTTCCGCTTCCATTCTTTCCATCAAGTACAACTCGGTCACCGTGTTCAACTATAAAGCTAATTGGCTTATTCACTACTTGGTCATCGTACTTAACAGACACATCAGACAAAACAATCAATTCATTTGACTGAAATTCCAATGGTTCTAATTTTAATGACTCGGTTTTTTCCACATTTTTTAGCAGTTTTGACTTTTCCTCAATAGCTTTTTGTTGCCTTGATTCAAGGTTCTTTGCTCTCTTCATCATCTTTGCCGCTTTATGTCCTACAAAACCCTTGTCCAACTTAGAACCCGAATTCGTTGTCCCATTTTTGGAAGCTTCCACTTGATTAGACCAACCTGCTGACCGCTTTGAAGACTGTTTTAATCTCCCTATGTCTTTTTGTAGACGCTGATTTGTTGCCTCTTCGTGTTCCTGCTGTCTATCAAAATTTAACTTCCAAGAAGAAAAGTTACCACTTTGAACTTCAATATTTGCTCTATTTATAGATAAGATATGGTCAACGCATCCATCTAAAAAAATTCTGTCATGTGAAATTAAAATAAACCCTTTTTTCCTCCTTAGATAATCAGAGACCATCTTTCGTGCATCAGTATCTAGATGATTGGTTGGCTCATCAATTAATAGAAATTGACCCTCATTCAAAAATAGTGCAGCAAGCAACACCTTTGTTTGTTCTCCATTTGATAGTGTTTTAAATGGTCGGTACATGACCTCTGCATCAACATTTAGATAGGATATTTCACGAAGAAGTTCCCAATCTTCTGCTTGGGGGCAAATTTCTTCAAGGATTTCATGAGTATACTTGTTTTTATCCGAAACTGGATAAGGAAAATAATTAAATTCTACCGAAGAAATGATTTTCCCACTATACTCATAATTCCCTAATAATAAATTAAAAAACGTTGTTTTACCTCGTCCATTTCTACCGATAAATCCAAGTTTCCAATCCGTATCTATTTGAAAGTTTACACCTTCAAAAATATTGTCAAAGCTACCTGGATAAGAAAAGGTTAAGTCTTGAACTTGTATCATTGACATGATAATTCCTCCTTTGTATATCAACACTTTTTTACTTTTTATACAAAGTCGGCACATCCATCTATTCTAAATTTCTCCGTATAAGTTTGATGGATATTAACGACTTATACGGAGTATTACATGCGTAACAATAGTGTCTGAATTGCTCATTTCTCTCTCCTTTATTTATTAGATTAATGTTACAGATTAAAAAAATATCAATTTTACCTATGAGAGAATAAAAAATCCTCCCAATTTGTAATCGGAAGGATTAGTCTTTATTTTAAATAAGTTCTTTTTTGCCATTGGAATCATGACAAATTAAGTGTTAACTGATTTATAAAAATGGATAGACTAACCCAATATTTTCTAGTTTGAAGTTATTCATTTCAAATAAAAATATAAGTTAGTTAATCATTGTCCATCCATCAGTCCTTTGATTATTGTATTTTTATACTAACAATTTTTTATATGGATTACAATATCAGCATCATCATCCCCAAAAATTACTGCTTGCTGCTCCTTTCACCCGCAGCCATCACCGTTCCGTCAGATTTAAGCCCAACAGTATGACGACGACCCGTCGCTATGGTATCCTTAGGCCACCGTTTCACCTTTATCACCGCTTCTTTCGGTGAAATGTAAGCAACGTATAGTCGTGTGATAAAGGAACCATATTTAACTGTCCTTTTAGTTTATTCCATTATCTGGCCCTTTTCATGAATAAAGATGCTTTTCTTATTTCAGAAAAGCGACCGATTCGGAATAAGAATAACATGTTTCTTTGTCTACCTATTTTACATAAAGCTTCTTATCGGCAAAAAAAGGGGTTGGGTACCTTTTTGTTACCATAACACAAATTCTAGTCACCATAACATCCGAAAGCGGAAGTAAATACATATGGTTTATTTAACGTTAGTGCTATGAAATGATTATTTTATCTCAACTTAACGAAATGATTTCTTCTACTCAACAAATGAGCAAGTATATAAATTACAACATAAATAGGAAATGAATATATGATCTTCCAATGTACAAGAACATAAACTCCTAGCCATTTATGGATTGGTTCAGCTACAAATGCATTAAAGGCTCCAAAGCCAATTCCTTTTATCCAAGGAGATATATAAGGTTTATATTGCAATAAAAACATAACTTCAAAACAAAGTACTGTTTCCCATGGAAAAAATGGTGGCACAGTAGGCAAAAACTTATAAGGATAGTACCATAAACCATAGCTATTTCCGACAAGATCAAGCCACGAAGCAATTAGCATTACAAAAAAACCTGCATACCAAAGACGATCTGTGCTTTCTTTTTTTCTACATATAAACCATAAAATAATCGGGACAATAAACAAACATAAACTATACCACCATTCCCACGAAAAAAGCACATCCTCCTTCCAAATTTTATAATATTCTTTATTATCTTTCACAATACTTTCAACAATATTTTTTATATCATGTAAAACTTCATCTTTTCTGTGCATTTATCATTCTTCCCTAAATTTAATATTCTTTTGTTTATCAAATATGCTCCCCATATATCTTTTTACTAATGTTAGCATTTTCGATCTAACAGATACTTATAACTATTGAATTATCAAATATTAATTAGAGAAAGGATTATATATATCCTATACACGTCCAGTTAACATAATCGCTCATTTTAAGAAGTAAGCAAAAACGCCAAACCCATATACTAAGGGTTTGGCGTTGCTTCATTTTTTATCGATTATGCATGATTTTATACATCGTTGATTTATCAACGTTTTTGGCTTCTAAAGAAGCCTGGCGCTGCAAAAAAAAAGTGGGTTTTATGCAACTTCTTATTCAAGATAATGGCCCGATTGTTGAAGACTGCTCTTATGGAAATTATTTAACCTTGTATAACATCTAAAACATTTTTGAATAATTCAAATGTATGAAGTGGCAAAACAGTCTGTCATTCAGTGGTAAAAACTGTACATTTCATTGGCAGTAATCACAATAAACTCGCCACTGCTCGCTGATAATTCCATTCACTGCTCTTTCCTGCCTTTATTGGATGGATGAAGCACCTTTTCTTTTAACTTATTTATTTTTCTTAATCTTAAAGCTTCCGTAAGAGCCTCATCCGATATGAATTTCTCCCCCTTTAAGCGGTAATCGTCCTGGCCAAGCGAATAATTTTCATTTGGACACGATTACTTAGTCCAGCCTTGATGGAGATACTATGCAGTAATTGCCGCTGTCTGTCAGTTAAAGGAGATTCACCAATTAGTTGTTCAAATCGGACACTTCCATTACAAATTTCTTCACCGCATCGTTGATACTGTCTCTCTAGCGGCGATGACCCGTTGTTTCACTTCTTCCGACGATTCAGTCCCTTTAAAATAAGTTCTTCTAGCCTAAAAAAGCCGTGAGAACCGTCACCATGGTCTTTCAAGTAATTCCGTAAAGTGTGCATACTTTGTAAATCAGTCTTAAGGATGAGAAAATATTGCTTCCTAAGTCGTTTTTTTAACTGAAAAGGTTACGGTACAATGTTGATAGCAGTAAAATCCTTAACAATTTTTCTGCATACTTCATAGAATTATAGTGGTTTTTCTTGTGGTATTTAAGCTTGATACTATAATATTGGTATTGCTTACAAGAAAGGTGGGTTCTTTTTTCGTAAGATTTTTTGAATCTTTTATCATGATTATCCGTAAATTGTGTATGGATGTACGTATAATCCAATATCTTATAACAGGAGAGTAATAGATGAAAAAATTATTGATTGCTTTTGTGTTACTGTTTTCCTTTATGGCGCCGGGCATGACGGAGGCTAAGATGTTCAGCGGCGGACATAGTACCATTAGCCATAGTTCCTCTTTTGGCAGTCATTCGTCGACGATAAGATCAGGCAGCGCCTATCACTCTGGATATAAATCGCCTTCGAGCAGTGTCTCAAAGTCATCATCTTATTATAATACATCAAAATCGAAAGGAAGCAGCTTTTGGAGCCACGCTGCCGCATTTGGAGCAGGGACGTTATTAGGAAGCATGTTTCATCCGTTCGGCTACCATAACTATGGTCAATCCTATGGGTTTTCCTTTATTGGATTGCTCGTGGATATTCTGATCATTGCGATTATTATTCGTGTGATTAAAGGAATTTTCTTCAGAAGACGTTATTAGGAAGCAGGGAATGACCATGGAATTGTTATTTAATGAACAAGATCTTGTTGACAGTGTCTGTGTATTTATTGCTGCCAAGGAGTACACCAATCCGGAAAGTGTTGAAGCCGACTTAATATTCAATCCATCATTTGGATTTTCAGCAACGGCCAACTTACGCGGAAGGATTAGAAATCTTAGCGAGCAGGATTTGATTGATGCGGTGACGGTATATTTACGGGACCATCATAACTTCAACCCCGACCGGTTGCTTGTCGATTTGCATTTTACGGAAAATGAGGGGATTATGGCTTCGATTCAGGTGAGGTAGATGCCGACGCCAATTCGGGCCGTTTAGGTTCCACAGGGACGGTTCTCTTGGTCTATTTTATTCATTTCTTGGACCCGAAAAGCCGAAAGAACCGTCCCCATGGTCTCTAGAAAAAAAGAGGCCACCCATTTTTTGGATAGTCCCCTTTCCACTAATTATAAAATTTCTAGTAAAACTCTTTATCATTACATTGGTCACTTCAGAATGTTACCATCTTTACTTCAAAGAAGGTACCTCCAAAATGAATCGACTTTCAATCTTTGAAAACTATGAGAATACTACAATTTTACGTGCGATAGATTCTGTTAAACGAGATGCTACTTTTGGAACAGCCCATTTAATAATTGGTGTTAACACCGCACCCGATAATCCACCTGCATGGACGTTCACCGTACAAGTCATTGTTGTTTTACCATTAACATCATCTGCAGTAAAGTGACCGCTTCCTGTAAAATTATCTGTTAAACCTTTTAGTTCAAACTTAATATTTGAAGGCTCATTCCATTCGGTAATATCTACCTGCGCTTGTATTGTTTTTTTAATACTTTTCACACTACCTTCAAATGTCCAAATAGATTGCTTGTCATTTATGATTTCATGTTCTTTATAGGCTGGTACTGACGTTGCCCATTTTTCAAGGTCACTGACATAATCCCAAACTGCTTGTACATCTACTGGAATTTCTACTGTATGTGTTCCCGTTGCCATTATGATCCCCACTTCCACTGCGTATGAATTGTAAATTTACATTTCTACAAAATAATTATTACATAAAAAGCATAAACTTACATCACTAATTATATAAAGCTTTCCTTTTCCAATCCTCTATAATCTAGCCTGTTTGCGGAAGACTGATCTAATTTAAAAATCAATCAAATTAATATAACAACTATAACATTATTGGTCTTTCCTGGGACGGTTCTCATGGTCCAAAAAAGCCGACAAAACCCGCCCCGGGTGATAAGAAGCTGATGTTCAAAGTCGCTTGCACTTCACACCTTCTGATTTGGGAAAAATCGGCTCATATTTTGCACACCTATTCCAAGCAGTGGCTCAAGGAAGGCGAAGTCGAGGGCCACCGAACAGGAAGCTGGTATCGAAATAAAGATGGCCGTATCACTCAAGCAGTGGCAACTCATGCTTGATGGGCGTGGGAGAGCATAAAAGGAGTTTTCATCAAGTTAGAAATGGAACTACTCCTAAACATAAAAAACGTTATTTTTTCTATAAATCAATAGAAAGGATACAAGTAAGTAAAGAAGAGGAAAATAACGTTTTGAGTGCTTATTAATGCTTATACAGGAACAAACGTTCTGTGTGTAGATAAAAAGAAAAAGACCATTTTCGGTCTTTAGTTTTCTTACATTTTAAAAAAAGAAGATTATAGTTATTAAAATTTGAATGCCATTTTCCATCACCAGGAATTAACAATGAAAGTAATGTACATATTCAATCGTTTTTTACATTTACGCGCCTTAGAGGATTCGAACCTCTGACCGTACGCTTAGAAGGCGTATGCTCTATCCAGCTGAGCTATAGGCCCATTATAAACTTTCTAACACTATCAAGATTCAAGATGGAGCGGGTGATGGGAATCGAACCCACAACAACAGCTTGGAAGGCTGTGGTTTTACCACTAAACTACACCCGCAAATCATATTTTATTTTTACCAATACCGGTGGTCGGGGTCGAACCATTCTAACCAACTGAACTACCGGACCATATATTGCGGAGGCAGGATTTGAACCTGCGACCTTCGGGTTATGAGCCCGACGAGCTACCAGACTGCTCCACCCCGCGATAATAAAAAATATTAAGTTTGAATCATGCTCCAAGCTTAACGACCGCCCCGATTTTAGAAAGCTGATTCAAGATGCGGCTCAATCGGTGCGCTGTGGATAATTCGAAGAAGCTGATTCGAACGTGCTCCACCCTGCGATAATTATAAATTTTATAGCGGCGGAGGGGATCGAACCGCTGACCTTACGGGTATGAACCGTACGCTCTAGCCAGCTGAGCTACACCGCCATTTTCAATAAAAATGAATGGAGCCTAGCGGGATCGAACCGCTGACCTCCTGCGTGCAAAGCAGGCGCTCTCCCAGCTGAGCTAAGGCCCCATGTTGTTAATGTAAACTCTGAATGGTCGGGAAGACAGGATTCGAACCTGCGACCCCTTGGTCCCAAACCAAGTGCTCTACCAAGCTGAGCTACTTCCCGTTCAAATGGCGCGCCCGAAAGGAGTCGAACCCATAACCTTCTGATCCGTAGTCAGACGCTCTATCCAATTGAGCTACGGGCGCATTGTTTTAAAAAAAAGATGGTGCCGGCTAGAGGACTTGAACCCCCAACCTACTGATTACAAGTCAGTTGCTCTACCAATTGAGCTAAACCGGCACAACTTAAATGCATTAATGGTGGAGGATGACGGGATCGAACCGCCGACCCTCTGCTTGTAAGGCAGATGCTCTCCCAGCTGAGCTAATCCTCCATTTGGTGACCCGTACGGGATTCGAACCCGTGTTACCGCCGTGAAAGGGCGGTGTCTTAACCGCTTGACCAACGGGCCAACTATAAATTTAGGCAAAATAAAAACCCCTATAGGGGCTTAGCCCGGCAACGTCCTACTCTCACAGGGGCAAGGCCCCAACTACCATCGGCGCTGAGAAGCTTAACTTCCGTGTTCGGTATGGGAACGGGTGTGACCTTCTCGCCATTATTACCAGACTATTTATCAGACACCATTTTATTATAATGTCTTTTTTTGATTTTTCAAGAGGAAAATTTATTTTTTCATTCCCTCAAAACTAGATAATGCAGAAGAAGTTTCGGTAAAAACGAGTTCGCTTAATATGACTTGGTTAAGTCCTCGATCGATTAGTATCAGTCAGCTCCACATGTCACCATGCTTCCACCTCTGACCTATCAACCTGATCATCTTTCAGGGATCTTACTAGCTTGACGCTATGGGAAATCTCATCTTGAGGGGGGCTTCATGCTTA
>NZ_JAVDUQ010000033.1:0-65007 GCF_031456445.1 Neobacillus niacini
GTTTCATCATTCCTATCCTCCATTGTAAAGTTGAAGTTAATTTAATAAACTTCCTGCATTTCGCGCGGTAGCACTTATAACAGAACTTGTCGCGCACCACCGTTAGTTGAACAAGACAAAGTCGAATAACTTTTATTTTTGTAGATTTTTCTTCATAAGAGATGCCACTTGTATGTTATCCTGTATAGAAGTGTTTTCTAGGTTCTTAATAATTAACTCTTGTCGTTCCACAGGGTGATTTTGGCTTAATTTAGCTTTTGCTTCAATTTTTGTGATTTTTATTCTGAACGCTACAATTCCTTTACTCATTCCTTCGATAAAACTCGGTTCTACAACATTTAAATTGTATGGACTATCTGGACTTTCATATTTATTTACTAAGTCATTTAAAGAATCGAATATCACTTTTTCATCTTCGATAATCTCCATCTTCCCATATAAATGGATAGACACATAATTCCAAGTAGGCACTGCTTTCATTGTTTCGTACCAAGAAGGTGAAATATAACAGTGTGGACCTTGGAAAACCACAAGAACTTGTTGATTTTCAGCATCCTTCCATTGTTCGTTCGGACGAGCAAAATGACCATATAAAGCACTTTCACTTTTATTTAGTGTAAGTGGAAGATGGGTTGCGTATGGTTCTCCATTGTGCTGAGCAAAAACCGTTGCGAAGCTGTATTTTTCGATAAAATCATAAATCATTTCTTCATCATCGAGTTGAAAATATTTTGGAATATACATATTTAAACCCCTCCCTAATTAAGAAAAACTAGATTGTCATTTCCCTATTATGAATATCTAACACTTCAATCTTTACGAAACCACCAAGATGATGCGTCACTAAATCAGACAATTCTTTAAGCTCTATATGAAACTCATCGCTTCTTGTTTCATCTATTAATTCAATACAGAGGAATGCATTTTTCGTATTTTCTGTTAGCATCGTCCTCTGAGCTTCACGCCAATTCCAGCATCTGCATATTGCACCGTCATCATCTTTATAAACAATTTCACCTTCATACGGAGAAGAATTTCCATTATTACCCAACTGGATAAACGGTTCGTTACCATTTGACTGCGTTAGCCGAATATCACCTACAAAAGTATCGATATCTTCTCCACCACACGGAAACCCATAACGCAATGAAATGGAATTATAAATGTCAACAAGCGGGTTTATTGTTCCGATATGATTGCCATTTTTCACTCTTTTTAATAAAGCTTCAATGGAACACCTTGCCCCTTTCTTTGTCTTGAATTTCTGAAAAGCTTCTCGCCAAACGAATATGACTGGATTACTACTAAATTCCTCCCGACTAAAGAATTTATGTGCTTCTTCCTCTGCCTCCTGCAGCAGCTTCTCGTAGATTTCAACGTCCCTTATTGAATTATCAATCCCCTGGCAAATAACGGTGCCTATTTTTGCATGAGGGAATAACGACCAAAAATCATCTTCAATGATAAATCTAGTCATAAATATCCTCCATTTCATTTTACTTATTGTCTTTTAATAAGGCTCTTTTCGTTAACTTTGTTGCTTTTAAGGCTTAATAAGGTTCATTTACTAAGTTTGTAGGCAATTTTCGCAAATATTCATACGAAAAGATGCCACGAAGCATATAGTTATACGGGTTGATGAACTTATACGAAAAACAACAATCTATGCGAAAATAGCCTTTAATGAAGAAGAAACGCGGTTCAGGTATTCACCGCGTTTCCTGATAGGATTTAACAAGGTTCTTACTCACTTATCTTCAATCGTGTTCGAGTTGAAAACATCGGATAAATCGTACTGTGAATCAAACTCCATAACATTTCCAAAGCAAAATACGCCATCGCCAAACTCGATAATGTAAAGATCCCACGCAAAAGCTTCTCTCCAATAAATTTCCGCGACCAAGCGACCAACGCAGATATGCCAATACACCACGCAATAGCACCAGCAGCAAAGCCAACAAACAAAATCACCAGCTTATCCATTAACGGCATCCCTGTAATACGGGCTGCAAATCCTCCGCCAATCCCGCCCCAAAACGCAATACCAAACGGATTGGCAATTGAAAACACAATCCCCGTCAAAAAATCCCGTTGTTCTTTCGTTTCTGATTGGGTCAAATCAATGGGTTTACGAGCGTCTAAAAATGACATCCATGCCATTCGGATTAAAAAAGCAGCACCAACAATCCCCAAAATGATTTGTACTGCCAAAAAGTGAAAAACAAGTGCCACACCTGTTAGCCCGACAACAGCCCAGAGCAAATCACCTACTAAAGCTCCAATCTCCACGGAGAAGGCTGGCATAAATCCTCGTTTTAATCCCCTTCGTAACGCTTCTGTGTTGACCGCTCCAGGGGCTGCACTGTAAACAAATCCAAGAACACAAGCCGTTATAATTAAACCAGTCATTCAAACAGCTCCTTCCGTTGCTCACGCATCCACTCGGCAACCTGGGTTTCCTCGTGTTCATCTGATTTTTCAAGCTCTGTAACAATTGATTTGTAATCAGTATCATTACGATTCTGACTCATTTTAGCTGCAGCTTGAATAGAAGTGATTTCAATTTCAACCCCTACTATTCCTTTCATTTCGCTCTCAAGCAGCTCAGAATCAAACGTAGACATCAGCCGCCCGTTTTCACGATGCGATTCATAATGGTTAAGCATAGCATTTAAAGCCGATATCAACTCATCTTTTGTTTGGATACGTGCAGTTCCATACGCATGTACAGCTAGATAGTCCCATGTAGGAACCTCTTCCGCGCACTTATACCAACTTGACGAAATATAAGCGTGCGGCCCTTGAAAAATAAGCAGCACATCACTATTGTTGTCCAAGGTCTTTTTTTGCATATTTCCGTATGCAATGTGCCCCGTGGCATAGATCTTCCCGTCTTCTTCGCGAATCTCTAAGGGAATATGTGTAGCGATGGGACGATGTTCATCGACCGTAACTAATAATGCAAACGGATTAGACTTCATCATTTTAACTGCCTCATCATGATCCATACGATAATACTTAGGAATGTACACAATAATCATCCTTTCAACTTGTAAATGAATTTAATAAATTAATTTCCAATAAAAAAATAATATAATACAAACTGACATAAAAAAAGGTACAATAATAAACAAATATACATGTCAGAGGGAATACAAATGAATAATACCGTTTTTACTTTTAAAGATAACTCCCCAAAATACAAACAAATCTACGAGAAATTTAAATCATTCATTGAACAAGGTGACATTTTGGCGAATGAGCAAATGCCATCCATTCGTCAACTTGCAGATTCCTTACATGTAAGCCGTAATACAACATTAATGGCATATGAACAACTTGTTGCTGAAGGGTATATTCGTGGAGAGGGCCGAAAAGGATATTTGGTAAATGAGTTAGAACCCCTATTATTTCAGGACGCATTAATCTCTCATAATAAAAAGCAAACAGAGTCCAAGAAACCGCCAATAGTTAATTTCAGGGCAGATGCCGTTGATCAAACACATTTCCCACTGAAAATTTGGAGGAGAATTGCCAATCAAGTATTAACATTACAGGATAGCTTTCGATACGGAGAACCATTTGGGGAAGAAGCCTTGCGCGAACAAATCTCCACATATTTATTCCAATCTCGCGGAGTGAAAACAGATCCAAATGCGATTATTATCGGAAGCAGTACCCAACAAATGCTTGTATACCTTGGACATATACTGAAGGATGAATTCCAGAGTATTATAGTTGAAGACCCTGGTTACGATGGTGCTAGGGAAGCCTTTCAATTCCATCGTTTTATGTTTGAAACTTTGCCGGTTTATGAAACAGGTGCCGATCTTTCACAATTAGAACAAATGAAATCACGATTAATCTATGTAACCCCTTCCCATCAAAGCCCAATTGGAGTGAGCATGTCTATTCAACAACGGCAAATGCTTATTCATTGGGTTAACAAGATGCGTGGATATATTATTGAAGACGATTACGATAGTGAATTTCGCTATACACAAAAACCATTTCCTGCTCTTGCCTCCATTGATTCAGCAAGAGTCATCTATTTAGGGAATTTCTCAAAATCATTTCTTCCAGGAATCCGTTTAACTTATATGGTGTTACCAGAGCCAGTTTTAAATCGTTATAAAAAGCATTTTTCTCATTTTGAGTGTCCCACTTCGCTTTTCAGCCAACTCACAATGGCGAAATTTATGGAATTGGGGGAATGGAATCGTCACGTTAAACGAATGCGTCTTGTTTATAAAAGAAAAATGCTACACTTAGTTTCAGAATTAAGAAAGCAATTCGGCCAAAATATTTCTATTATTGGCGAGCAATCTGGTTTGTACTTATTAATCAAATTACACCTGAACCGTTCAGAAGAATGGTTAATTGGGCGCGCTTCTTCTTATGGTGTAAAAGTGTGTCCCACCTCACTCTACTTTATTAAAAATAATACCGATAACCCAATCCTTAAACTTGGATTTAGTCATCTTTCTTGTGATGAAATTGAGCTTGGTGTCGAGCTCTTAAAAAAGGCATGGATTTGAATCCAAAGGTAAATATAACGTCGAACCGTTTAAATGGTCTGCAGTCTAAATCTGAAAATAGTTTTAATATATTTATTCTTATCCTTTAAGAAAAACCGGGCAAAAACCGCCCGGTTCTAAAATTTTTTAATACTTTAAAGTTTAAAAATTACTATACTATTTTTATAGCACCTTACTTAAGAAAGCCTTCGTTCGCCCATGCTGTGGGTTACCGAATAACTCATTCGGTTCATTTTCTTCTACAATATACCCGCCATCCATGAAAATAACACGATCTCCAACTTCACGGGCAAATCCCATTTCATGTGTTACAACTACCATAGTCATGCCTTCTTTAGCAAGCTGCTTCATAACCTCTAAAACATCCCCGACCATTTCCGGGTCAAGTGCAGAAGTCGGTTCGTCAAAGAGCATGATTTTAGGATTCATTGCCAGCGCTCTTGCAATGGCAACCCGCTGTTTTTGTCCGCCGGATAGTTCTCCCGGGTAACTGTTAGCTTTTTCTTTAAGCCCAACCTTATGAAGTAACTCAAGAGCGATTTTTTCAGCTTCCGCTTTATCAATAGAAAGAATTTTAATAGGTCCTAAAGTGATATTTTCTAAAACAGTTTTATGAGGAAACAGATTAAATTGTTGGAATACCATTCCAACTTCTTGTCTAACTTTATTTATATTAATTTTTGGGTCAGTTATATTATGTCCGTTAATCTCTACCTCACCACCTGAGATTTCTTCCAGGCGATTTAGGCAGCGAAGGAATGTACTCTTTCCTGAACCAGAAGGGCCTATTACACATATTACTTCTTTTTCTTTCACTTCAGCATTAATATCTTTTAAGACCTCTAGGTCTCCGAATGATTTTCTTAAGTTTTTCACTGTTATAATGCTCATCGAACCTGAATCCTCCTTTCAACAAAATTAGCAAGAAGGGTTAACAAATAAATGATGATAAAGTAAATCACGCCTACAGCTAGCCAAATTTTAAATGCTTCAAACGTCGCTGAAGCCTGAATTTGTCCCTGCTGTGTTAAGTCAGCAATACCAATAACGGATAATAGAGAAGTGTCTTTTAAACTAATGATGGATTGGTTCGTAATGGTAGGAAGCATTCTTCTAAAAGCTTGAGGCAGGACAACGTAGCGCATGGTTTGCGCTCCCGTAAAACCAATCGATCTAGCGGCTTCTGTTTGTCCCTTATCAATCGATTGAATACCTGCTCTGATAATCTCGGCAAAATAGGCCCCTGCGTTAATTGCAACGGTGATAATACCAGCCGTTGTACTGTTCAAGGAAATCAAATGTAAGGAATTCACTCCAAAATAAATAAAAAATAGCTGTACGATAAATGGTGTTCCCCGAATGGCATCCACATACACCTTGGCAATCCAATTCAAGATTTTAATAGGCGCAAGCCGGAACAAGGCCATTACTAAACCAATTAAAAAACCTAGAATAATAGCAATAACAAATATATAAATGGTGACTTGAAGTCCTTTTAATAATATCGGTAAAGATGCAGTAATTACGTCCACTGTTTCATCCCCTTTCAAGAAAGAAAGCGCGCTTTATGCGCGCCTTTTGAATCTATAATTATTTACCAAGATAAGATTTTACAATTTTATCATATGTTCCATCTTTTTTAAGTTCAGCAAGACCTTTATTAATTTTTTCTATTAAATCCTTGTTTTGGCCTTTCAAAACAGCAATTCCATATTGGTCGCCATTTAATCGATCACCGACAATTTTCAAGCCAAGGTCCTTTTGGGCAATAGCGTAGGAGATTACAGGGTAGTCTTCAATAAGTGCATCTGCATTTCCGTTAGAAACTTCCTGGAACATTGCTGGACTATCATTAAATTGAACGACTTTAATTCCTAGTTTCGATGCATTATCTTGGGCATATTTAGCACCTGTTGTTCCTTTTTTAACGGCAACGGTTTTTCCTTTAATGTCATTAACGGATTTAATACTTGAATTATCTTCTTTAACAACAACTGTTAAACCGGCATTAAAATATGGAGTTGAGAAATCTACAACCTTTTTTCTTTCATCTGTAATACTCATTCCAGCAATCGCTACATCAAGCTGATTGGCTTGCATAGCTGGAATAATTCCACCAAAATCCATTGGATTCAGTTCAATTTTAAAGCCCTGATTTTTGGCAATTGCATTGATCAAATCAATATCGATCCCCTTATACACATTTCCATCTTTATATTCAAATGGAGGGTAAGTGGTATCCACACCAACTTTGTATACCTTTTCATTATTTGCTTTGTCTCCTGATGTTTCCTTGCTTCCGCAAGCTGCGATAAAGATGGTAAGAATTAAAAATAAACTAAATAAACCAAATCTTTTCACTCAAATCACCCCTATTTTTTGATTATTTTTAATAGAACAAAAACAATACTTTATTAATATAGCACATGTATTAAACATTAAAAAGCATCATTTTTTGGTATATATATTCCATTTAGTTAATAAACATAAAAGTCTATTTCAATAATTGATTTCTTTTGTATGTAAATAGGAGATTGTTTTTTATTATTTTAATATTCCGATTAAATTATTTGTAAAAATAAAAAGGCAACGCCTTTAGGGCTGTTGCCTTGAAAATATAACAACACATATTGTGTACAGGTTAACATATCTCACATCTATGCTCATTTTTCAACTGCATCATCTTTTAAAACAAGCCAGAACCCCATCGCAACGGACAAGATTACCACAAGAAAAGGTGCATAAAACATAAAGAAATCTTCTAACATGTTTAAACCTCCTCACACATGATCATTTTGCTTTCCCCGTATATAATCTTTGTTAAATAAAAATAGTTTGAGCAGAAGATATAACGATGGAAGAAGTAATCCAAGCCCCGCTATAAACGCAATAACCAGGGAAATGGCCATGGATTTATTTGTAAAACTATCATAGATGGTGAGATAGGGATACATTAAATAAGGATAATGGGATAAACCATAGGCCAAAAACGCGAGAGCAAATTGTCCCACTAGTAATCCAAAGGCCACTCCATATGCCCGCTGTTTCCAAATCAGATAGACAGTTCCAATAAAGAGAACGACTGAAAGCGCGAATAACCACCATACATTTAATAATCTCTGATAATGCTCCGGATTATGAGTCCTCATTTCAACAATAATCCCCGTAGCAGTGATAATGGCCGGCCCCGCCCAAAATAGTGAATATTTTCGAAGCAGGCTTGTTGCCTGATCATCGTTTGCTTGATGTGCATACCAAGTCAAAAATACAGCAGATATATATAAGACGGCAGTCAGACTGAGTACAACAATACTCCATGATAACGGGCTTGTAAACAAGGCCCAATAATCAAGCAATGGCCCTGATTCTCCTAATGTAACAAATCCTCCCTCAGAAATGGTCAAGACAATTGATAAAGAAGCAGGAATAAATAATCCTGTAAGACCGTACAAGAGGGTATACCTTTTATGTTTAAGTCCCCCGTAAGTAGTAAAAGCATAATACGCCCCGCGAACGGCAAGCAAAAGGGTTGCAATGCTGGCAGGGACCAGCAATGATGAACCAAAGTAATACGCTGTTTTCGGGAAAAATCCTACAATCCCGACAAAGAAAAAGATTAAAAACACATTTGTGACTTCCCAGACAGGCGATAAATAACGCTGGATGATTTTCGCCAAAACATCCTGCTTACCTGTTACAGTACTGTATGCGTTGAAAAAACCTGCGCCAAAATCAATTGAAGCAACAATAATATATCCGAAAAGAAAAACCCCTAATACGGTAATACCGACGATTTCCAGTGTCATTTCCCAACACCTGCTTTCATTGCTGCACGATCAGCCAATTCCTGTTCGACCGTATTCTTCCGGAACATTCTTGATAAGACCACAACACTGCCAATCCCCAGAATGAGATACAATCCAGCAAATAGCAGTAACATCGTATCGATATGCCCGCTGTTTGTTGCCGCTTGATTGATTCGCATAATCCCCCGTAAAATCCACGGATACCGGCCAACTTCGGTCATCCACCATCCCATTTCAATCCCAATGACTGCAAGAGGACCGCCGAGTACAATCAGCCACTTAAACCATTTTGATAAAATAAAACGCAGCTTTTTCCAGGTACCGATAACATAAACAAAAGATAGGACAGACAGCCAAACACCGATTGTAACCATTAAATCAAACATGTAATGGATATATAGCGGCGGGATTTCATCCTTTGGAAATCGGTCTAATCCAATCACTTCGGCATTCGGAGCGCTATGTGCTAAAATACTGAGGCCGACGGGTATTTTTATTGCATACTTTACTTCCTTATTCTCAAGGACACCGTACATTATCAGCGGTGCTCCTTTTTCAGTTTCAAAGTGCCACTCTGCAGCAGCTAATTTTTCCGGCTGATATTCGGCCAAATACTTTCCTGAAAAATCTCCGATAATTGCAGTCGCAATTGAAAAAATAAGTCCCAGCTTCATGGTAAAATATAGCGCTTTTTTATGGTAAACATGCTGAGAACCTTTCAGCATACGAAAGGCTGCAATAGAAGCCAGCAAAAAGGCTGAAGTCATATAGGCGGATACCAAAACATGAGCTACTTTCGTTGGCATGGCAGGGTTAAACATTGCCAAAACCGGGCTTACGTTCACTAGCTCCCCCTTCACAATATTGAATCCCTGCGGTGAATTCATAAAGGCATTGACAATTGTGATAAAAATAGCAGAAAAAGACGCTCCTAAAGCAACGGGTATCAGTAAAAGTAAATGCTTTTTCTGATTCTTAAACCGGTCCCATGTATAAAGGTAAATTCCTAAAAATATGGCTTCAAAGAAAAAGGCAAATGTCTCCATAAACAAGGGCAATGCAATCACGTTTCCGGCTACCTCCATAAACTTTGGCCATAAAAGCGATAACTGTAAACCAATAGCTGTACCGGTTACGACCCCAATTGCAACGGTAATGACAAACCCCCGGGCCCAACGTCTTGCCATTAGAATATAATATTCATCCTGTTTTTTGATCCCAATCCATTGCGCCATCATAATCATTAATGGAATTCCCACTCCAATGGTTGCATAAATGATGTGGAAAGTTAATGTCAATTCGGTAAGAATCCGGCTAAAAAGTACTGCTTCTTGATTTGCCATTTTCTACTCCTTCCACCTTTCCTAGCTTATATTATTTATAATATCCTTCCGATTATGGATAATCCTAGGATAAGGGCAACAATAAATGTCAGCCAAATCAGGATCCGTTCCTGTTTTTTATAAATATGAATCCCTCCATATGTTCATTCTTTCACATATTTTTATGCATGAACATTTTTATTTTGCGAGATATTTAACCACATAAGAGGCAAGCTGAACCCTATTTTCCAGTCTCAATTTTTCTAATAAATTTTTAATGTGGTTTTTTACCGTGTTTTCCGCAATAAACAAAGCTTCGGCAATTTGTTTATTGGTTAAACCTTCTGAAACGAGCAGAAGAATTTCTTTTTCTCTTGGTGTTAACGAGCTGATCACGGGTGTATTTTGTAAATCACGCTCTCTAAATTGATATAAAAGCTTGCCTGCCATATCCCTTGTCGCAGCATTCGTTCCATCTACAATCGAGTGAAGGTATTGCAGCCAATCGTCCGGATCCATATTCTTTAATAAATACCCTTGCGCACCATATTGAATGGCTGTAAACAAATCGCCAACATTATCTGAGACACTTAGAATAATTACTTTGATAAAAGGAAATTTTTCTTTTATGATTTTCGTTGCTTCCAAGCCATCCAGATAGGGCATTTCAATATCAATGATTAATAGATCGGGGAGATGCTCTTCACACAGTTGTATAGCCTCTTTACCATTTTTCGCCTGACCCACAATGGTAAAATGACTATCCTCTTCAAGCAATTCGATAATCGCTTGGCGGGCATGGGGATGATCATCTGCAATGATTACTCTATATGGCACCATTTTTTCCACTTCCTCGTACAATAATTTTAGTCCCATGATGAATCTCAGAGAAGATATCCATTACAGCCTCAATTTTCTCCGCCCGCTCCTTTAACATGACAAGGCCATACTGATTCATTTTCCTATTTTTCACGGAGAATCCCCTGCCATTATCTTGAATGATCATTTCCCATCCCTTGGGCGCAGCCTTTAGAGATAACGATACATTTTTTGCACCAGAATGTTTTCGAATGTTCGCAAATGCTTCCTGAATCATTCCAAAAATCTGAACCTCTTCCGAAGGACTGAAATAATCCTCTTTTAATTTCAGGGAAACATTTGTGTCAATACCGGTAACCGTACTCCATTCCTCAACCCATTTCTCAACTCGCTTTGGAAAAGAAATCATTTCGGAAGGGTTGATTCGTAAATTATAAATCGCCTGCCTTACATTGGAGTCGATTGAATTTACCAGTCCCTTTGCTTCATCCATTTTCCCCTTTTTTAAATTCACCTTTAATAAAAATAAAGTTTGCGCAATATTGTCGTGCAATTCTTTTGCAAGTCTTTCTCTTTCTTCATAAATTGCCCGCATTTCTCTTTCGGATGTAAGACGTTGATTTTTTTCTTCAATCATCTTAAACATCCAAGTAGAAAAAACGTAAAAAATGGCAAAGGTTAAAATGATAATTAAAACATTTCCAACACTCATCGACATATAATGAACAAAAACACTATGACGAAGTAATTCAAACCCCCCGATCAGAAGAGTGGGAATTAAAAAGGAAAGTATTTTTAATGTTCGATAGGACATTCTATCCCCCCTCGCCGTATATCTATTAAAATATAAGATTCCTTCTATCCTTTTGACGATAACGCTTTAGCAAATCAACCATAAATTTTTTAGAATTGCAGTGTTCATTTTTTATTATTTCAGTCTGCTTTCCATTATCCATAAAGATGATTTTGTCTGCTGCTTCTGCTGCAACATCCATCATATGGGTGGAAAATATAACGATTGTCCCTTTGGATTTTATTTTTTTTAATAAATCGATAAAGACATCTATCCAATATGGATCCAGACCATTTGTTGGTTCATCAAGAATTAAAACAACTGGATCGGCAATTAATGCCTGCCCAAATAATAGCCTTTGCTTCATCCCTTTGGATAAGTTTTTGATCTGTTCATTTTTCTTATCTTCCAACCCTAGAATGTTGATTACTTCCATTATCCGGGTCTTCGGTATTTTCCTAAAAGCCCCATAAAACGTTAAAAACTCAAAAACGGTTATCGTTTCTTGGGCAAAAAACTCATCTGGCATATAACCAATAAAAGATACATACTTCTTTCGATTTATTTTTATATCAACTTGATTAATGAATACCGTTCCATCAACTGGTTTGGAAATACCCGCAATAAGTTGAAGTAAAGTACTTTTCCCTGCCCCATTTCCTCCGCAAAGGGCAATGCACTCACCTGCTTCAGCCGTCATGGAAAAAGGATAAAGTGCTGTTTTCCCTTTTATTATTTTTGAAATATTTCTAACCTCAAGACAGTTTGTCATAATGCCCTCCTCCGTTTTAGACAAAGGCCGGCAAGGGAAAAAAGAATCAATAAATAGGCAAGCATATAAACAATCAAAATCATCCAACCGGCTCTGGATTGAAATAAATATACAATCGAATCATACGACTGGCCGAAAATAGAGCCACTATCCCATTGAACAATTAAAAATATCCGTAAAAACTCCGCTGGATTTAGGATCAGGGCTATTTTCATCAATCGGTCAATCATGGGAAATGGAACCAGTCCCAAAATGGAAATTAAAGCGGTTGGCCAAATCATAATCAAGAAAAACCAGACTGCAACTGAAATCATTAATGCCTTCCACCTTGTTTTTACCAAAGTCCCAACAAATATGCCAAGAATTAAAAAGAAATAGATAAGAAAAAGAGAAAACAGGTAAATGGCAAGCACCCATTGTACGGATAACTGGATTTTCGCTAATAGGCCAATCGCCATACTTAATCCAAAGCTGAGCGAAAAAACCAATGCTTGGGCTGTAAATACCCCCAAAAATTTCCCGGATAAATAAGACGGGATACTTACCGGATACGTGCATAGAAGGTTCCACTGTCCACTCTCCATTTCATTTGTAATCGAAAAGGATCCGAAAATCAGCATAAAAAGTGGCAATAAATACAAAATGATGTTTACAATCGTACCCGTTATATTTGTAAACCCGGAAATAGCATCATTACTTCGCGCCAGTAAGAATAGAAGGGAAAAAACGATCACCCAGAGTATTAAAGAAGAATAATAAGAACCTTGCCTTGTCATTGTCTTCCATTCATAAAACCAAAGATTTTTCATCGTTTGCTTCCTTTCTCTGATCTTCCAAGGACCGCATCATTGGTGGCGTTTGGATCCCTCCATCTGCATTTTATCTTTTCCACCATCCATTTTCATTTTCTTCATTTTCCTCATTTTCTTCACCATTTCCTCATTTCTTTCCCATGAATGTTGTTGAAGTTTTTCATAACTTAACAGATGGCCCCCATGAGCTGAAACAAATTTTTGCGCAGCTTTTTTATCTGAAAAAGAGATTACATTGTATGCCATTGGGGTTTTGATCGCTTTATCATATACAAAGGTAGCCTTTTCCATATCAATCCATTCCTTAGAATAATAGTCTTTTACGTATGAATTAGAAATTTTTTTATCCTTATTTTCTTTCATCCATTTATACATACAGCCAATATCATCAAATACCATCGATTTTCCATTTTCAAGAATTAATTCAACGGGGAATTGATTATTTTTGACTGCCATATGGCAGATTTCACATTTATCCGTTTTTTCTTTAACGGCAACCGGTTGATAATCTTTTTTTCCACATCCTGAGATGGCGATTAAGCTAATCATGATGATAAAAAAACGTTTTAATTTTTGCTGTTTCATACTTTTTTCCTCCCGCAATGGATTATCAATAAACTGCCAAAAATCATGAAAAGACTGATGAGCCAGGTAGCTGCCATATGTGGCTCCTTCCGAATATTCTTTTCCTTAAGATTCATTAATGGTTTTTCATCCGTTACAAGCAAATCCTCCGGACTTTTAAGCATTTTTTTCAGCAAAACAAGTCCCGGATGCTGAAAGAATAGCTGATAGGAAGGGGTTTCCTTTACTAGATTCAGAAAGTATGGGTCTGCTTTATATGGGAGATTGCTCTTTCCATCCCCATCTGTATCAAGGTTTATAGCCGCATCCCAATAATTAAATTGAATCCGATTGCCATGACCTCCATTTGCTTGAAATTCATTTACATTACGAATAAATGAATTTCCCTCGATAACATTTTTCTTAATATTATTAATTTGGGCTCCGATAAAATTGGTGGAAAATACATTGTTTTTTATTTCATTGCTGTTTGATTCCTCCATAAACATTCCAACCCGATTGCCTGATATACGATTATCCTTTATCGTTGAGTGATAAACATGATATAGAAGCAGTCCTTGTGCGTTCACATTTTGATTATTGTCCATCAACTGATTTCCTTCTATAACCGATTGGCTGGTTCCCATCATCATTGCACCAGTAAAATTCCGCTTCAATTTATTTCTTTTAATAGTAATATGGTTGGAAAACATGACATGTAATCCATACCGCGAATCATAAATAACATTTTTTTCAAACTTATTATAGTGGCTATTTTCCATATAAAATCCATCTTGGACATGATCCATTTGGATCTTTGTAAAGGTGTTATAATATGATTCCCAAAGATTGCAACCGTTTTCCTTTCCTGCCCCTGATATTTTGATATTTCGAAAGCTTGTATTTTTCACATTCTCCAAGGTTAATCCTGCTTTCCCATAATGAATCGTTAAATCTTCAAGGTGATGATGCGTTCCTGTAACATATATGGCAGCAGGACTTAATTGTTTTTTACACCCCACTATCTTGATTCTTTTGAGTGTCACTTTCTTTCCTGTTATCGAAATTGCCGGTTTTCGAGAACAAACTCGAAAGACAGCCCCTTTCTCCCCTTCGATAACGATCGGTTTTTTTAAAACAATCGCTTCATTATAGATCCCTTCCTTAAGCCTTAAGGTTCCGCCTTCCGGAATTCGATTGATTTGTGACTGAAGGGATCTTTCTGCTGCAGCCTCCTCCCCCCTAAATAAACAAATAATCCCCATAACTAAAATGATTTTCATTAAAAATTTCATTCAGACTGATTTCCTTCCTAAGAAAACATTTTTTTAAAGTAGTCCAAGGGATTGCGCTATCCAAACAATAAAAATGTAATGGATTTCACAGATATTTCCTATGACTCATATGGGCTATTTTTTAGTCACTAATGACATTTTTCTAACAATTGTAAAGTAAATTTGTTACTATAGGAATATATTACCTTTTGGGAGGGTGGGGGAAATTTTGAATTATTATATTTGCGAAACATGCGGGGTTCAGTATGAAAATTCGATAGAAAAACCGGAAGAATGCAAGATTTGTAACGAAGAAAGGCAGTATGTAAATCCAAACGGGCAGTCTTGGACAACATTGGAGAAAATGATAAAGGATGGTTATCATAGCCACATTCATTTAGAAGAAAAAGGGTTATTTAGTATGAAAACGACTCCGGAATTTGGAATTGGCCAAACTGCGTACATTGTCCAAAGTGATAGCTTCAATTTGTTATGGGATTGTATCACTTATCTTGATGAAAAAACAATTAAACGGATAAAGGAATTGGGTGGACTCCAAGCAATAGCCCTATCTCATCCGCATTATTATTCTGCACAAGTTGAATGGGCAGAGGCCTTCAATGTGCCAATATATATCCATGAAGATGACAAAGAATGGGTGATGAGACCGAGCGATAAGATTATTTTTTGGTCAGGTGAATCTCTTGAATTGCATAAGGGGATGATTATACACCGTTTAGGAGGACATTTTAAAGGCGGGTGTGTTTTAGAATGGAAAGAAGGAAATGAACAAAAAGGAATTTTGCTTTCAGGCGATATCATTCAGGTTGTAGCCGACACAAAGTGGGTTAGTTTTATGTATAGTTATCCAAATCTTATTCCGTTGCCTGCAGCTAAAGTACGGGAGATTGCTACTATCGTAAAAGACTTTAAATTTGATCGATTGTATAATGCTTTTCATCGCATCGTCAAAGAAGATGCAAAAATGGCGGTGCATAGATCGGCTGAAAGGTATATTGATGCATTAAATGGCAGATTATTTAATACTTAGCCCCTCCTTCTGATTAAGTTATCTTTATTTTTAACGAAAGCTTTATCAGATTGGCCAGGACATAATTGGGTGTCCCATATCAACGGTTGTCAGCCCTCAACCTGTAATAGAGCGGCTTATTTCCTGCTTAAAAAGCGGCTAAATCGAGTGTTGATCGAGTGGTTAGGCCCTTTTGGGACACCCATTTCTTGTATGATTGAAATCCTGGCAGTAAGCAACGTCTTCCAACACTCTTGATTGAAGGCCTCATTTGGAAATAGGCAACGTGATATCTACGATGGTACCTTTGTTGATTTCACTTGTAATGTGGATACTGCCTTGATGATCTTTAATAATTTTGTTGCTAACAAGTAAACCTAGTCCTGTTCCCTTCTCTCTTGTTGTATAAAAAGGTTCTCCGAGCCTCGGAAGTAGCTCCTTTGAAATACCGCAGCCGTTATCAGAAAAACGAATAAGCACTTGATGATCATTTAATCGGTTTGTTTGAATCCTGATTTCGCCATTTGCCTCGATGGCATCGAGGGAATTCTTCATTATGTTGATAAATACTTGTTTTATCTGATTTTCCTCACCGTTAATCCTAACAGACATGTCCGCTAATTTTTTTACGATTTTAATATTTTTTAAATTGGCTTCCGATTCTAGCAACTTTATAACATCATCAATGATACTGTGCAAAATAATCGGTTTCACATGAAGATTTTGAGGCCTTGCCAAGACAAGCAGCTCGCTTACGATAAAGTTGATTCGATCCAGCTCAGCCAACATAATATTAGTAAAAACAGAATTCTCTGAAATCATCGGTTGTAAATACTGAATAAAGCCCTTTAATGATGTAAGAGGATTTCTTATTTCGTGCGCAATACTTGCAGCTAATTCTCCGATGACCGACAGCTTTTCCGCTTTAAGGAGAAGTTCCTCGTTTTGTTTCCTCTCTGTAATATCACGGGTAACGTTGAAAAAGTAATGATTTTCGCCATCCGTGTAGAAAGGCATCCCCTTTGATTCCAGATAAATCCACTTTCCATTTTCAAGTTTATAACGATATTCACAATTAATAGGGGTTTTCGATTGAAGCATGGATGAAAACCGTTCACAGACAAGTGAAGCATCGTCAGGATGAATATTTTCAAAACAAATTCTCTCGGTGCCTAACTTTTTCACATGTGAAGGAGAACTGTACGTTACATTTCCATCTTTATCAATTACAGAAATGAAGTCTGCTGTATTTTCAGCTATGAACCTGTAATATTCCTCGCTCTTTCTCAAAGCTTCTTCTGATTGCTTTCGTTCTGTAATGTTGCGTGAAACAAACAGGTAGCTCTCGATCTTGGAGTTCTCCGATAAGATCGGTACACAGCGGGACTCCATATATACCCACGCCCCATTTTTATGTTTGATTCTGAACTCAATTTGAACATTTTTTTTATAAACAGCAATTAATTGTGGAAGGTCCATCATTGTTTTTACGTCATCGGGATGGATTAAATCAAATATATCCTTCTGAAGGTATTCATTCTGTGTGTATCCCAAGTGAAGCTCTACGGAAGGAGATACAAATATTTTTTTCATGTTTAAATCATAGTTGCTAATAATATCGTTCGTATTTTCCACTAGTATCCTGTATTTAGCTTCACTTTTTAACAATGCCTCTTCAGCCGTTTTACGTTCTGTAATGTCTCTGGCGATAAAAGCAGTCCCAACGATCTCTCCCTTTGCATCATGTATAGGGGAAACAGTTAGACATACATGAACCATTGTACCGTCTTTTCGTTTACGAAAGGTCTCATATCCCGAAATGTTCTTCTTATAGAATTTAATCTGCCGGCATATTTTTTTCGTTTCGTTTATTAAATTTTCAGGGACCAAGCAGTAAGGTTCATTTATAAGTTCTTGGAATGTCCAGCCATAAATTTCTTCAAAGGCACTATTTACAAAAAGGATATTTCCCTGCATGTCTCTAAGAGAAATAGCGTCAGTCGTGGTTTCAACCAGGGACTGAAGCAGTCCATTCATATAGAAATGTTCTTTACTTAGTGTTGATTGAAAAGTACCTTTATCCATCGGGTTATACCTGCCTTAACTAAAAATTATACTTAGTATAATATTCCATCTTTCTTAAAAAACTCCTTCATGAGTTTTTTTACTACTAGTAAGAATTGAAAGGATGACTGTTTTTTTGTTTCACAAAAAAGCGAAAGTCCTTCCTATGGAGCTGGACAATTCTCGAAGTCAAAATTTATATTTTTATATAAGAAAAGGTGCCCCAAAGCCATACACTCGGGACACCTTCATAATTTTGGGATTTTTGTAACGAAGCATCAAACTAATTTTCAGCATACAAACTTCTATGAATACAGAAATAAAAAATTACTTGCCCACCCGCAACGCTTCTATAGGTTTCTTCCTTACAAAATGCTTTTCTATAAAAGTAAGGACTTCATCGTTTCCTGGAAAGGCAACATGTTCAATCGCCTCATTAAAATTCAACCATTTATATTCACTATGTTCATAGTTTAATATTACATCCTGTTCTTCATCAACATACCCTACAAATACTGGTGCAATATAAATATAGTTCTCAATTGGTGAGTAAAATTGGTCAAATTTATTAGAAGTGTATAATGAGATCTCTTTTTAAGTCAATTAATCAACTAATTTAATAAAGTCTTTTTGTATAGCCTTCTTCAAGTCTTTTTTGAATAGTTTCTACACTACTGTTAGATGGCTTAGCATGTTCAAATAGTATTTTTGAAGCGGAAGGTAATACTTTTTTATCTGCCCAAGTATTAGGTTCCCATAAACCTGAACGTTTAAATGCTTTTGCACAATGAATAAAACATTCTTCTACTTCTATACCGATACCTAAAAGTGGCATTTTGTCTCCTACAGCCATTTTCATTAGCAATTCTTCATCTTTTACTATTGTTGCAGTGCCATTAACTCTAAGAGTTTCACCAAGTCCAGGGATAAAAAAGAGAAGCCCAATCCTTGGATTTAACAAGATATTTCTTAATGAATCAATTCTTTTATTACCTGGCCTTTCTGGTATAATTAGCTGTTTTTCATTTAATACAAGTACAAAACCTGGTTTGTCCCCTCTCGGAGAAGCATCACAATATCCAAAGTCGTCAGATGTAGACATCACTAAGAATGGTGATTGTGAAATAAAATCAATACAATTGTGATCTAAGTATGTAATCACTTTATTTTTTACTAATTCACTTGGAAAACCAACTATTGAACGTAGTTCTTCTACTGATTCTATAGAATTCACAAATATATTACTCTTTAACAAAATGTTACTCCCCTTGTCGTCTTTCTTTGCTATCTGAATGCACTTCATATTCAATAAGCAGTGTTTTCAACTTTCGATCCATTATCTTCAAAGTTAGATTATCTTTTGTACTACCACTTAATTCAAAGTAATTAAACAGTTGGAAGACTTTATGAAAAAACCAACACTTGATGAAGAAATCCTTCACAAATTAATTCAACGTATTGAAATCAAAGAAGATGGAAGTCCGAGAATCTTTTACCGATTCTCGGACCCGTCTGCTTATTATTTAATTAATTTTATCAACGCACAGCACTCCACATGCGTTACCACATAAGGCTTATACAATTACGCAAAAGAATTTCAATTGAATATTAATTTTGTCCTGTATCTCTTATTTTAATTATCAAATCAATTAATTCTATTGTTTCTTTTTCTCCACCTTTTAAAAGGTAATATCCTGGTCTGGAGTTATCGATACTTTTCATATAAATATGATTTTGGGGATTATTACTTTTATTATTCTGAATGAATATTTCTATAGTTTTATCTGCGTATTGATAAGAAAGCGTGAAATAATCCTTTAAAGGTAATTTACTTAATTCATGCGTTGGAAGAAGAGTTACCAAAAGAGCGTCAGCCTTAGATTTGATCCCATTTATTTCTGTTTGAGTAAGGTCTAACTTTTTTTTATTAATAGATACATATAGGGGAGATTCACGTACTGAATTTCTCAGACTATCTTCTACAGCAAATGATAATTTGTGATCAATCGGCTTTTTATTTTCCTCATTTGAATTTTGGCTAGAACAAGATGAAAGTAACACTAGCAACAATGTCAGTAGGAACATGCTACCTAACTTAAATTTCATGATTTAGAACCTCCCTCCCCCAATAATATCTTTGTTATTGGCTCTTTTCTAAAAGATTGTTGCTATTGGAAAAACTATGTTAAACTCCTATGTTGATAAATGGTTTCAATGTGGCATTTTGTTAAATACGATTGAAAATCTTGGGAATTCTGGTATACTCATTAAAGTTAAAAATTAACTTATAAAAGAAAAGGAGAATTAAATTTTAATGAGTCATTTATTTTATAATCATATATTTTCTGGTTTGTTGATATTAATTTTGGGTATATTTATTATGCTCATTTCGATTTATTACACCTACGCAGAATATAAAAAACAAAAAAATGAAACATTGATTAGTTTGATTTTAGATAATTTATTCGGGTTTTTATTGGGTGCAGGACCTACTGGCATAACATTTGGAATTTACTTTTCTTTAATTGTTATTATTTTTGGTGGTTGGGTATTAATTTATGGTCAAAATCATATCTGAATGATATGTTACGTATCTACGAAAAATAGTGATTTAAAATGGTAGCAGAGGAAAAATTGGACAAAGTATCAAAACAAAACGATAGATTTTCCAACTCGGCTCTTATAGTTGAGTTTTTTATGCACTGGCTCTGATTGCATCTACGGTTGTGAAATTCACAAGATTACAAGAGCTTAATAACAAATCTTTCATTCTATCCTGTGATGGCAATTTCTTATTTAGCTCAAGAAAACGATGCCAGAAAAGGTAATTATCAAGGTATTTAGTAGCCACTCCTTGAAAACGGTCAATCCAATCTTTGAGACGTTTATGGTAGCCATTAACGTGCTGGATGTGGTAAATTCCCTTCCTTACATAAACCTTTTTACTTACATTGATAGGTTCGTGCTGAAGACCTTTCTTTTGGGCGAATTTCTTATAGTTAGTGGCAGTATCTGTGCATAACAAAGCAGAGGTGTAAATATAACTTCCTAACACCTTATCCAACTCGATGGCAGTGATTCGTCCTTTGCCTGCCATTTGGGATATGATTTGTCCATTTCTATCGTGTGCCACAACGACACAAATTTGTTCTTTGGAAATGCCTCGCTTTTTGGCTACTCCACCACTTTTCCTTGGTTTTCTATGGGTAATGTTCTTCTTGCCTTTTTCACTTTCCAAGAAGAAAGTTTCATCGCTTTCAATGATACCTTTTAAGGTTTGATGACCAAGGGAACGAATTGCAAACAAAATCTTGTGCCGCCAATAAAAAGCAGTAGAAATGTGTATTTTTAGGGCTTCTGCTATTTTAGGCAAGGTTAACCCTTCGACCATTAATTCATAATATTTTAGCTACTTATGAGGATATTTAGTTCCAGCCAATGGGCTACCAGTCCTCACTAGCGACACTCTGTTATCTTATAGTTGTAATAAAGCTTTTAACAATAAATCCTCTTCTTCGATTGAAACCGTTCTTAGGTCAATAAGATATTCATCTTTTTGAATTCTGGCTACTATTGCAGGCTGAGTGTCCGCTCGTAATTTTTTGGCTAATTGTTCAGCCGTAAAAAGGCGGTGTTTTAAAGCAATAATGACTGTCGGAATTTCCACTTCAGGCATGGTCCCTCCGCCAACCTGACTTGTCCCGCTTACCGTTCTAGCCTGATAATCGCTTGACAACCCTAATAATTTACCGATGAAATGGGCAGAACGACTTTCTAGCACATCAACCGATTGACACAAGTCCCTAATGGCTGGGATGCTTTTTACGCCTTGTTCTCCGCGCACATAATCGATCAACGTACCTTCGAGAGCAGCTAAAGTCATTTTGTCGACTCGAACTACCCTTGCCAATTGATGTTTTTTTAAACAATCAATGAGTTTCTTTTTCCCTGCTATAATCCCGGCTTGCGGCCCGCCGAGCAGTTTATCTCCGCTAAACGTAACAATATCAGCACCTGCATCGATGATGTCTCTTACAACAGGTTCTTCTCCAATTCCAACTTTTTGAAGATCGTATAAGGCACCGCTTCCAAGATCTTCATAAAAAATCACATTTTCAAACCTTTGTGTAAATTGAATAAGCTCATGAGTATTGATTGATTCTGTAAATCCAATCATTTTAAAATTGCTGGTGTGGACCTTCATTACGATTGCTGTTTCCTGACTCATCGCCTGTTCATAATCATATAGATGGGTCTTATTGGTTGTTCCCACTTCAACAAGCCTTGCCCCGCTTTCTTCCATGATGGAAGAAATACGAAAGGAACCGCCGATCTCGACAAGCTGTCCCCTTGACACAATCACTTCTTTACCCGAAGCAAGCGCCCTTAACACAAGATAAACCGCGGCAGCATTATTGTTAACTACCATTGCAGCTTCAGCACCTGTCAATTCTTTAATTAATGATTCGACATGGCTATGCCTGGATCCTCGTTCCCCCTCAAGGAGCTTATACTCCAAATTAGAGTAATTTTGAGCGATTTCCAAAACATGTAAAACTGCTTTATCACTCAGCCGTGCTCTTCCAAGATTTGTATGCAGGATTGTACCGGTGGCATTGATGACTCTTTTCAACGTATAATCCAATTGCTTTGCGGTACTTGACTTTACTAGCTGAAAAATTTCATAAATAAACTCATCAGACCCTGGAATAGCACCGTGCCAACTTCCATTTAAAATAGAAGCTCTTGCTAGATTCAATGCATCTTTTATTTGTTGTGTCAACTTTGTAAAATCAACGTCCATTTCTTCCATAAGGATTGGAAACTGTTCATGACCTTGTAGTTCATGAACAGCTGGGATATGGTGCAGCCAGTCTCTCACGTTTTTCAAAACCCCTTCGCTTTTCTTTTTTACCCCCAAAAACAGCATCACCAATTTTCAGATATGATTAATTTATGAACCTGCTTGGTGGGGATAAAAATAAATACAAGTATATTTGATGACTTTAAAGTATGAACATCCCTATAATTCCACTTAATACACCTAACATGACAACTGCCCCCGCTACGAAAAATAGTACTTTTTTAGGAAAGGACCCCCAAACAAGTAACATGGACGGAAGGCTGATGGATGGAAGTACAATCAATAGCGCTGCTGCCGGACCGCCTCCAAGACCAAATGACATGAGTGTTTGGATAATGGGAATTTCAGCAGCGGTGGGAATGACGAATAGCATCCCTGTAATAGCAAAAATAATCACTGTCATTAAGCTGTTGGCTGCTGCTTCGCTTATATGCGGGAATAACCACACACGAACAGCCCCCATCAGAAGGACTGAAAGAATATAGGATGGTACGATATATAAAATCATACTTTTCATTGTCTTCAACCATCTTATAGAAAAAGATTGAGAACCTTCTTTTTCGGCTTTTTTAATGAAATGATTGATATCTGCAGTCTCCACAGTTGGTGCAAAGCGATTGGCCAAATAACTTATTCCAAATGTTAAGATAACACCAAAAACAAGTCGAAGCATTGTGAATTTCCAAGATAAAACGAATGTCATGAAAATTAATGTGGCTGGATTAAGCGCTGGGTTCCCCAGCCAAAATGCCAGGGCTGAACCAACGGAAGCATTTTTTTTACGTAAACCCACAGCAATTGGAGCCGAACAGCAGGTGCACATCATACCTGGAAGTGCTGCAATTCCGGCAGCAGCGGTACTGCGAAAATTAGTTTTACCAAGTACTTTTAGAAGCCAATTTGCTGGCAGCAATACCTGGAGTAAAGAACCAAGTAAAATACCAAGTACAGCTGCTTTCCATACAGAATTAAAGTAAGCTAATGAATACGACCAAGCATTGTCCCATGATGCAGATGGAAGATTTGGTTTATCACCCAGGATTGATGTTCCGATGGAATGGCTTGTTGCAGCCAAAATGGACTTTTGATAATAGGGAAGCCACTTTACATATGCTAAGCCGGCAATGGCAATTAACAAAAATATCATGGTATACACTATTGTCATCTTCGAAGCTTGCTTAGGAGTTATAACAGAACTATTTATTTGAGCCATTTTTAAAAACCTCCATAAAAAATAAATAATAAGTTTGCTCACAATTTCACAAATGCCTATTTTTGAATTAAATTAAAAGAAAAATTACTGAATGGTCACGACTATTATCAACTTGGTTGTTATTATAGATAATTTATTTTCGTTTGGAGATAATCTCCGGATAGTTCGAAAAATGTTCAAACCTTATTGAATATTTCATGAAGGATGATTCAAATATATTTTTGAAGATTGCTAAAGCTTTATCTCCTTTACCACGTAAATATTCCTGATCGCAGGATACTTCACAAACCTCGTTCTTTATTGCCATAAAAAAATCCCTTTTGTACAGACAGTTTTGGATGATTCCAAACTATTTGCACAAAAGGGATAGACTGCTCTTCCTTCAAGTTTCTATAGTACAACCGTACAAAATGGTACAATCTGTGATTTTTATAAGTGGCGGGAATGTGTGGGAATCGAACCCACCTAAGAAGCTATTAACTCCTCATGCTAGTTTTGAAGACTAGAGGGAACACCAGAACCCATCCACTCCCAAGAGAATAGTAGCACATGAAATGGGGCCGGTCAATTTAATTATTATACTTGTAAACTATTTTTTATGCACCTTCTATTGTCGTAAATATACCATAGCTGCTTCGAATACGATGGTTGAGGCTTGTTTATCCATCCTTTTCATATCGTTTAGCTGTTCAAATTTGTTCAAAAGGTGTTCAATATCTTGGTTTTTTTGTTCAATAGTTGTTCAATAGTTTTTGAATAAATTATGAATACGACATCAATTGTAAAAACATCTATATTTTTTTTAAATAAGTGATGCTATGATGAAGCCAGAAATGAAGGAGGTGAGAAAATGACAAAAATTCATATTCTACTAAAACAACACGTTGGCGCTCCTTGTCAGCCAATTGTCAATATAGGTGAAACAGTTTTAAAAGGACAACTAATTGCAATTCCGCAAGGCTTGGGTGCAAATATTCATGCCAGTGTCTCAGGAATAGTAAAAGAGATTACAGAAAGTGAAATTACCATTGATATGGCCCAAAATCAGCCAAGTGAGTTTGTGCCAATTCCAGAAACAAGCAGTTACTTGGAAGCCATTAAAGAAGCAGGAATTGTTGGTGCTGGCGGGGCTGGTTTCCCCATGTATGTGAAATACTGCACAAACGTTGAAAATGGTTACATAATTGCGAATGCTGCAGAATGCGAACCATTGCTTGGTCATAACGTTAAGTTAATGGAAGATCAGCCGGAGATTATTGTCCGCGGCTTAAAATATTTAATGGAAATAACAAAAGCTAAAAAAGCTTATATTGCCATAAAAACAAAATATCATAAAGCAGTGGCAGCTTTAGGTAAAGCATGTAAAAATGAGGCAGATATTGAGCTAAAATTCCTGCCCGACATGTATCCATCCGGTGATGAACGTGTCATTATCAGAGAATTGCTGGGTATTACACTTGAACCAGGGCAATTGCCGATTACTGCGAATGTAATCGTCTCGAATGTTGAATCGATTAAACATGCCGTTGAAGCGATTGAATTACGTAAACCATTTATTGAAAAAGATTTAACCGTGTCTGGTCGTGTTCAATCCGGAAATAATATCTTTTTAAATCAACCAATTGGTATGCCAGCAAAATACTATATCGATCAATGCGGCGGATACATCCATCCACACGGGGAAATCGTGATTGGCGGACCATTTACCGGCAGACATGGAGATGAAAATACACCCATTACAAAAACAACAGGTGGAATTCTTGTTGCGATGCCTTTTCCACAGGAGAGCCGTAAAGTGGGTATTCTTATTTGCGAATGCGGCGGAAGTGAAGAAAGGTTAAACGAAATCGCCGCAGGAATGGGTGCAGAGGTTGTTATAGCAGAGAGATGCAAACGGTTGGTAGAAGTAAATGGAAGGTATAGATGTGGCTTGCCGGGAATTTGCCCTGGACAAGCTGAAAAGGTCCTCAAAATGAAAAAAGCAGGGGCAGAAGTTGTACTCACTGGAACGTGCCAGGATTGAACAAACACCGTCATGGGTGTAGCTCCTAGGTTAGGAGTTCCGGTTTATCATAGTACAGATCACGTATTACGTGCGGCAGGTCATAAGCTATACAGGAGATTAGCCACCGATAAATGATTGCATTCGTTTCTTACTGTTAACAAGAAGGAAAAAAATCACTAGGAGGTTTACAAATGTCAATTACTGTAGAAACAGCGAAGGACCATGCCAAAGACCCTGCCGTATTATGCTGCAGAGCAGAAGCGGGAACAATCATTCAACCTGATAATCTTGAAGATCCGGCACTTTTTGCAGATTTAGAGGATTCCGGGCTGCTTACCATGCCAGCAAATTATCTTACAATCGAACAAGTTATCGGTACAAAACTGATAAAAACATTGGACGCACTTATCCCATTAACGCCTGATGTATTAGATGGTGTTAAAGCAGAAAGAAAAGATGAAGCTGTTGAAGAAAAAACAGAAAAAGAAGTTCAGCCTGCTGCAGTTTTTTCAAATGAAACAGCAGGAACATTGCAAACAATTAAACTTACAATTGCAGAAGGAAAAGGAATTAGTCTTGAAATTCCTTTATCAGTAGAAAGATATAATACTGTTGCCCCGGCCGAAAAAGGAAAACAAGCAGTAGAATCTGCAGTAAGTCAGGTGGACGTACCTGAAGATGACGCCGTAGAAGTAAAGAAAATCCGCAGTCTTACAAGAAAGTATTTTCAAATTGATAAGGTAGTATTTGATAATGAAACAAAAATAGACGGCACAACACTTTATCTTCGTAACGCTGAAGAGATTTGTATGGATGCTGTGAAATTGGAAGAAATTGTAGAAGATATGAATTTGAAAATTATTACACCTGACATGTATGATGCATACAGTGAAACCATAATGGATGTCCAACCCATTGCCACAAAAGAAGAAGGCGAAATTGGCCATGGCATTACACGTGTGATGAATGGTGCGGTTGTCGTTCTTACTGGTACAGATGCAAACGGAGTGCAAATTGGTGAATTTGGGTCATCCGAAGGTGAACTTGAAAAAAATATTATGTGGGGACGTCCTGGTGCTCCTGATAAAGGTGAAATTTTTATCAAAGTGCAAGTAACGATTAAAGCTGGTACGAACATGGAGCGCAGTGGTCCTCTGGCAGCCCATAAAGCAGCAGACTTTATTACAGAAGAAATTCGCAAAGCGCTTAAAGAAGCGGATGATTCACTGGTCGTACACACTGAAGAATTTGTGCAGAATCGCCGTCTTGGCAATAAGAAAGTGCTTATTGTTAAAGAAATTATGGGTCAAGGAGCCATGCATGACAACTTAATCATGCCGGTTGAACCGGTCGGAACACTTGGTGCAAAACCAAATGTAGATTTAGGTAACCTGCCTGTAGTTTTAGCGCCTACTGAAGTGCTTGACGGAGGAATTCACGCACTTACATGTATCGGTCCAGCATCCAAAGAATGTTCGCGCCATTATTTCAGAGAACCATTAGTAAAAGCAGCCATGGAAGATGAAGAAATTGATTTAGTTGGGGTTGTTTTTGTTGGTTCACCACAAGCCAACTCGGAAAAATTTTATGTTTCCAAACGGCTGGGCATGATGGTTGAGGCAATGGATATTGATGGAGCAATCGTAACCACAGAAGGTTTTGGTAATAACCATATTGATTTTGCGTCACATATTGAAGAAATTGGCAGCCGCGGTGTCGAAGTAGTTGGTATGACCTACTCTGCCGTCCAAGGGGCTCTCGTTGTCGGAAATAAATATATGAACAACATGATTGATAACAATAAATCCAAGCAAGGCATTGAAAATGAAATCCTCGCAAACAATACACTTTGTGAAGAGGATGCCATTAGAGCACTTGCCATGTTAAAAACAGTCCTTGGCGGAGAGAAAATAAAACCAGCAGAAAGAAAATGGAATCCAAATGTAAAACAAAATAATATTGAGGCCATTGAAGAAGCTACTGGTAAAAAAATCAAACTAGTTGACAATGAACAAGTACTGCCTAAGAGCAAAAAACGTATGGAAATATATGAACAAGAACCTGAATTATCTACATCATACTAAAGGTGACTTATGGATAGATTAGAACGATTAATGTATATTTCGACTGAGAGAATGTATGAAGGAATTATCGTTGAAGTAACAGATGCAAGTGTGACCATCGATATAAAAGGCCGGCTGGGTCAATTAAAAATTCCACGAAGAATGCTCATTTCTGAACATAAAGTTCAAATAGGTCAAGAAGTCGGCTTTATGATGAGTTACCCGGAAGTTCTTGAGGAAGCACCAAATGAAAAATATGTCTATGCCATTCAAGAATCCCAGTGCCGGAGAAAAGAAATTCAAGAACGGATAAAACAAACGAATAATGAAAGGAGATAGAAAAATGGGACTTACTGTAGTAAAAGGCCTGCAATCCGAAATTTTCGTTCCAGTCACACCAAAACCAGTATTCACTCCAGTAACGAAAGAATTAAAAGAAATGCGTGTTGCTTTATGTACAGCAGCTGGTGTTCATTTAAAATCAGATAAACGTTTTAATTTAGCGGGTGATACAACTTATAGAGCAATTCCAGGAGATACTCCAAGCGATGAATTAATGGTCTCACACGGAGGCTATGATAACGCTGATGTGAATCGTGATATAAATTGCATGTTCCCTATTGATCGCTTAAGGGAGTTACAGGAAGAAGGATTTATTAAGGAAGTCGCTCCATTTCATTATGGATTTATGGGCGGCGGCGGAAATCAAGAAGTATTCACCGAAAAAACCGGGCCTGAAATTGCACAAAAATTATTGGAAGAGAAAGTTGATGCTGTTGTTTTAACAGCTGGCTGAGGTACGTGTCACAGAACTGCCGTGATCGTGCAGAGAGCTATTGAAAAAGCTGGTATCCCAACAATTCTTATTGCAGCATTACCTCCAGTCGTGCGACAAAATGGTACCCCCCGAGCTGTAGCACCATTAATTCCTATGGGAGCTAATGCCGGAGAACCCCATAACATTGAAATGCAGATGGGTATATTAAAAGATACACTAGAGCAACTTATTCTTATTCCAAGCGCTGGAAAAATTGTACCATTGCCTTACGAATATATCGCCCATATTTAATGTTTGAATAGATATATGTTTATACGCCATAAAAATCGGCAACTATTACTCACAAATAAACTAAGTTTATTTGTGAGTAATAGAATGAAAAAACATATAGGGTGATAGAATTGCAAGGAGAACTTAGAAGATTAACCATTAAATGTTTCCATGTAAGGAATGTAGTAATTGGTACAAAAGTTGCTTTGAATAATGGAGCCTTAACACTTCCCAGTTTGGATAATGATTTATTGAATAAGTTTGATAAAGTATCCAAGCTTGCAGTATCCATTATTGAGCCCAAAAAACATGACATAGAAATAAATACGATTATGGATATTATGCCTATATCTGCCAAAGTACTAGGGATTCTGGGTGACGGCATTACACATACATTAACAGGCGTATATGTAATGCTGACAGGTGGAGATGAAGATGGCAGGCAAATGCATGAATTTGGCTCATCAGAAGGAATATTGAAAGATAAGTTGATGCTTGGAAAAGCTGGGACGCCAAATGAAGATGACTATATTATCCACATTGATGTCCTGTTAAAAAGTGGCTTATCTTTTACTAGAAGTCTTGCATTTTTAATGTTTCAAATTTGCGATTCCATTATCCAACCCATTCGAGACGTTCTAAAAATAAAAAATGGCAAAGATGTAGACGAAAAATATGTATATTACGATGAAGTGAAAAAAGGTAAAACGAAAATTGCAATCGTAAAGCAAGTTGCTGGACAAGGTGCGATGTATGATAACCTATTATTCCCAAACGAGCCGAGCGGGATCGAAGGCGGTATTTCAATTATGGATATAGGGAACATGCCTGTCGTTCTTACTCCAAATGAATATCGAGATGGCGCACTTCGATCACTTACCTAAAAATTTTTCGAAAAGTATGTGAAATTTTTAACATTCTTTAAAGGTTGGTGAAGACGAATGGGGATAGGACCTTCTACTAAAGAAACAACTTTGCATCATTTTCGAGATCCATTACTGGATGTTGTAAGTTCCGATCAAGATGTGGACTTGGCAGGCATTATTATTGTCGGTACGCCACAAGACAACCAAAGAAAACATCTGGTTGGAAAACGAACTGCGGCCTGGCTGGAAGCGATGCGCATAGAAGGCGTTATTATTTCAGCAGATGGCTGGGGAAATAGTGATGTGGATTTTGCAAATACGATGCAAGAAATAGTAACCGTCAAATGAGTGTTGTTGGGTTAAAATTTATCGGCACACAGGCAAAATTTGTGGTTACAAATGAATTCACAGATTTTGTTGTTGATTTTAATAAATCGGTAGAAGGCATTGAAACTCAAATTGTTGGTGAAAACAATGCAGATGAAATGGATGCGCGAAAAGCACTTGCGTTGTTGAAGTTAAAAATCAGGCGAGACAAACAAATGCAAGAGAAAAGGCCCAGATAATAAGCTTTCAAAATATGGAGGTAAAACAATGACAAATTCAGTATTGATTTCTGATATTGAGTCAATAACAGCCAATGAGGAACAAGCAATTTTACCAGGTGCCCCTGCGATTACAAGAATGATTTCGGCTATTGATTCTCATACAGCAGGTGAAGCAGCAAGAATTATTACAGGAGGAATTCCGAACATACCTGGAAAAACAATGGCTGAAAAAAGGCAATATTTGATTGATCATCATGATCATTTACGCACTGCATTAATGCATGAACCACGCGGACATAATGAAATGTTTGGTGCATTTTTAACAGCCCCAACAGATCCAAACGCTGATTTTGGCATTATTTTCATGGATGGCGGCGGCTATCTAAATATGTGTGGACACAATACAATTGCAGCCGTTACAGTAGCGATTGAAACAGGAATGGTTGAGACAGGAGATGGAAGAACTGCTCAAGTAGTCCTTGATACCCCTGCAGGACTGGTTCGTGCAAATGCTTCCATAAAAGATGGCAGAAAAGTTGAAGAAGTTTCCTTTAAAAATGTTCCTTCATTTTTATATAAGAAAGACCAAAAACTGTATATACCGGAAATAGGTGAAGTAACCTTTGATATTTCATTTGGCGGCAGCTTCTTTGTCATTATTTCTGCAAAAGAGCTCGGATTAAAAGTAGAGCCTAAAAATGCTTCACTACTAACCTCCCTTGGAATGAAAGTTCTGCAAGCAGTCAATGCAAATATTGAAATACAACATCCAACGTTAAAGCATATCAATAAGGCAGACTTAATTGAAATTTTTGATGATCCAATACATCCAGATGCCACCTATAAAAATGTTGTTATTTTTGGACAAGGACAAGTGGACCGTTCCCCATGCGGTACAGGTACAAGTGCTAAACTTGCAACCCTCTATGCACGAGGAGAATTAGGAATAAATGAGCCATTCGTTTATGAAAGCATCCTTGGCACATTATTTAAAGGCCGGATAGTGGAAGAAACAACAATAGGCGAGTTTACTGCCGTAGTTCCAGAAATAACTGGGTCAGCCTACATTACAGGATATAATACCTTTTTGATTGATCCTGAAGATCCGCTTAAATATGGATTTATTTTGAAATAAGAAATGCAGAGTATTCTTATTCATGACACGCAGTACTTGAATTCATTTTTTGAACCAAAGCGGGTAGTGATTACATTTCAAAATTAGAAAGGAATGGTGTGGATGGTTACAGCGATTTTAACCTTGCTTACCGTTTTAGGCGGCACGTTTGCTATTTATCTTATAAAAGATTTAATCGCTCATAAAAAAAATCTTGGGCCGGAAAAAACCTTGACAGCACTTATTGTTGGCTTTATTACAGATTTTTTTGATACTCTCGGGATTGGTTGTTTTGCAACGACAACACTTGGTTTTAAGGTATCCAAATTTTTAAAAAACGATAATCTGCTGCCCGGAACATTAAATGCAGGTCATACCATCCCAGTAATTCTCGAGGCGTTTTTATTTATTACAGTTGTTAAAGTAGAAGCGCTAACTTTATCTTCTATGGTTATTGCAGCAATGTTAGGATCATGGCTGGGTGCAAAAACGGTATCAAAACTTCCCGAGAAAAAGATTCAAAGAGCGATGGGAATAGCGCTGGCTGTTACTGCCATCATCATGACGCTGAAACAATTACACATACTGGATTTGCTTGGACAAGGAAACAAAGCAATGGGACTTTCCGGAACATTCCTGATTATTGCTATTATTGGTAATTTTATACTTGGCGCGCTAATGACGGCAGGTATAGGATTATATGCACCATGTATGGCAATGGTCTATATGTTAGGTTTAAACCCGTTAGTTGCATTCCCTATTATGATGACTTCTTGTTCTGCTTTAATGCCCGTTGCCAGCCTTGAATTCATTAAAAATGATCGTTATTCAAGAAAAGGCGCTATAGGATTAACAATCGGAGGTGTCCTTGGCGTTATTGTGGCTGTTAAATTTGTAACCAGTCTGGATTTAACCATTTTAACATGGGTTATTATTGCTGTCGTAATGTATACATCCATATCTATGATAAAGTCAAGTTGTCGAAAAACTGCAGCAACATTGGTTGAAATGAAACAGGGTGCATAGACTATCGAAATGATCAAGATCTTGGCTGCCGGACCATAACTAAACATCAATTTTGGGATTTACGAAATATTTCTATATCCTCCAAATTCATTGTGATAGGAGAAATATAAAAAACAAGGGGGAGATGGTTTGCCGTCTTCCCTTTATATAATGGAAAGAAAAAATTAAAATGTGTATATTGGCTTTTTAAAAGCAAATTTATCGTATAACCCAATGAAAGGCATTTGCTGAAGGAATAAGGAAAACACTATTGAAACATTTTAAAACAACTATTTAAAAAGGCAAAATGGAAAGAAAAAATGGGCAGGAGTAGCAAAATGGAACATATTGTTATTGGAACAGCTGGGCACGTCGACCACGGGAAAACAACTTTAATTAAAGCCATGACCGGCATAGAAACAGATACCACGATAGAAGAGAAAACTCGTGGCCTTTCTATTAATCTGGGTTTTGCTTATATGAATTTGCCAAGTGGAAAGCGGGCCGGAATTGTTGATGTACCAGGTCATGAGAAATTCATTAAAAACATGATGGCAGGTCTTTCCGGTCTTCATTTAATACTCCTAGTTATTGATGCCGGAGAAGGAATCATGCCACAAACAAAAGAGCATATTGATATCCTTCAAATGCTGGGAATTAAAAATTATATCATTGTGATCACTAAAATAAATACAGTTGATATAGAATTGCTTGAATTAGTTGAAGAAGATATTCAAGAGCAATTACAAGGAACACTGCTTGAAGGTTCGCCAATTTGCAAAGTTGATTCATTATCCGGAACCGGGATAAAAGAGTTGATTGATAAAATGGATGAAATAAGTAATACAATTGAACGTTCGAACTCTTTTGTTCCACCGCGAATGCATATTGACCGGGTTTTTTCAGTCAATGGATTTGGAACGATTGTGACAGGGACGCTAATAGAAGGGACTATACGAGTAAATGATGAATTAATGGTTTATCCTAAGGGCCTTCGAGTAAAAATTAGGAATATCCAAGTTCATGAACAAAACGTATCGGATGCTTCTGCTGGAATGAGAGTTGCTTTAAATCTAGCTAATGCACAGGTGAAGGATCTTTCAAGGGGGGATACGCTGGCATTACCTCATTCAGTCCAAAAATCCTGGTTGCTGGACGTAAAAGCCAGTCTTTTAGCTCACACCGATATGCCAATTAAATTATGGGATAGGTCACGCCTTTATATTGGAACAAAAGAAATACTTTGCAGGGTTGTCCCTATTGGGATTGAAAAGTTACAACCAGGAGAAGAAGCATTTTTACAACTGCGGCTTGAAGAGGAAATTGTTGCAAAAAAAGGAGATAAATTTATTCTGCGCTCTTATTCTCCAATGCATGTTATTGGTGGTGGAGTGATTTTAGATGCAGTACCCAAAAAACATCGTCGTTTTAATGAAAATATAATTGAAACGTTAAAGACACTTGATAAGGGTTCATACCAGGAAATGATTGCTGACTTTATAGCCAGAAAAGTAGAATTATTAACTTCTATGGAAGAAGTAGCCAGCTATTTAGGGAATTCCCAGGAGGAAATTGCCGAAATGATGGCTGATATGATTAGCAGAAATGAACTTATAAAAATCAATCAACAATATATGCATACATTAAAATATGAACAGTTTAAAAAAGAAATGACTGCCATACTCCAACGTTTTCACAAATCGTTTAGACTAAGAACAGGTATTGCCAAAGAAGAGTTGCGCTCTCGCATCGCACCAAATGTAAAAGGGAAAGATTTTGATAGAATTTTACAAATAGCAGAAGAAGAAAAATTGATAAAGATTCATGAAACGATTTCTTTAAGGGAATTTAAAGTCACATATAATAAATATCAATTGAAAGATAAAGAAGAAATTGAACAAAAACTGAAACAAGCAGGTTATACACCTCCAAGCGAAGCAGAACTAATTGGAACGATTAAAGAACGGAAAGAATTAATTGATTCACTTATTGGCAAATCGATTGTCCGTTTGGATCATGAAACCGTTATTTACAAAGATTACTATGATACAGCTATTCAAAAAGTAACGGATTTTATAAAAGGAAAAGGGAAAATGACGCTTGCTGAATTTCGTGATATGACCGGCTCAAGCCGGAAATATTCGATGTTGATCCTTGAATGTTTCGATAAAAATAAAATAACCAAGCGGGTAGAGAATTATCGTGTCATGTATTAAAAAGGTAAAAGATGTAGTATTCATTGGCCAATTTTTAATTCAAGGCTAAGTTTATATAAAAGTTACTAATCATTAACTTTGTTAGTTCCAGATCATTATGAATGGAACACAAAAACTCAATTAAGAGGTATTTTATGTCAGGACCAGGGAAGTTTAAAAAATTTCTTATTCTATTAAAAAAATCCCCTTCTTTAAGCGGCGTTCGCCAATAAAGAAGGGGATGTAGCAAGAATCAGCTAATCGGCGATGGCAAGATGTAAGCCATTTTTCTTAGCGTAATTTTGATAAGGTTCATTCGGGTTCTCAAATGGAATAGAATGGACAATAAAATGACAGATACTCCGCCATAAACTTTTTTCAATTCTCCCCGTTCAACTAACTCTTGAACATCACGTCTAATCGTATTTTTAGATACATCAAAAACGGCCACGGGTTCATCTAATGAGGCCGATTGATGTTCAGTCACATATTCTTGAATTCTTTTATGCGCTTTTCTTTCATCATTTGATTTCACCTTGTGTCTGGCATGATAATTTTATAGTTATCGTTATAATATATATACAACATAATAATGCAGGAACCTTAATAGGCTCCTGGTTCTTTTAAAACTAGCTGTGAAACGCACTCCACATGTGTCGTCTGTGGAAACATATCTACCGGCTGGACTTCCAACGTTTTATAGCCCCCATCTTCGAGGATCCGTAAATCGCGTGCCAAGGTTGCCGGGTTACAGGATACATACACGACTTTTTTGGGTTTCATTTCAATAATCGTTTGCAGCAGTGCTTCATCGCAGCCTTTTCGTGGCGGGTCGACAACCAATACATCGGCCGTATTGCCTTCCTTATACCACTTAGGAATTACTACCTCCGCTTCCCCGGCAACAAATTCAGCATTCGTTATACCATTTAGAGCAGCATTCCGTTTAGCGTCTTCAATCGCTTCGGGAACAACCTCGACGCCAAAGACCTTCCTAGCCTTCTGTGCTAAAAATAAAGAAATGGTTCCGATGCCACAATAAGCATCAATGACATTTTCATCACCGGTCAAGCCGGCATATTCGAGTGCCTTGTCATAAAGCACCTTTGTTTGAACAGGGTTTACTTGATAAAAGGAAAGCGCCGAAATCGCAAACTTTACATCCCCGATATAGTCATAAATGAATTCATTCCCCCATAATACGGTTGTTTTTTCACCGAGAATGACGTTTGTCCGCTTCGAATTCACGTTATGAACAATCGATTTAATTTTCGGCAGGCGCGCTACAATTTCTTCAACCAGCTTGTTTTTCTGCGGAATATCCGCTGTTCGAGTGATAATCACGACCATCAATTCACCGGTTTGCTGACCATAACGAGCCATAATATGGCGAAGAACCCCTTTATGAATTTCTTCCTGGTAAGCAGGAATCTGTAGCTCACTGCAGATTTCTTTTACCACTTGAACAGCCTCATTAATTTCCGGAAGCTGAATGAGACTTTCATTCGTATCGACAATTTCATGGCTTCTTGGCTTAAAAAAGCCGGAAATCAGCTTTCCATCCTTTTCCCCTACCGGAACCTGGGCTTTATTGCGATAGTGCCATGGTTGATCCATTCCCAAAATAGGGTGAACCTTCACATCCTGGAGTTTTCCAATGCGGGTAAGCACCTGGCGAACCTGATTTTCCTTATACTTCAGCTGTCCTTCATAGCTAATATGTTCAAGCTGGCAGCCGCCGTACATATGAGCCTCATTTGTCTTAATTTCAACCCGGTATGGGCTTTTCTCATAAAGTTCAATTAAGCGGGCAAAACCATAGCCTTTGTTTACCTTAATCACTTTGACCTTTGCTTTTTCTCCAGGTAAGCCATTTGGAATGAACAACGGATAACCTTCGACCTTGGCAACTCCCGCCCCATCATGGGTTAAATCTTCAAAAACTACATCTATATATTCATTTTTACTTACAGGTATTGTTCTGTTCATCTAATTCTTCCTTTTCTCCGATTTGACTAGCAAGATTGTATCATATTATTGATAGGATTACGAAGTACTCATGGTAGAATGCGCCAAATAGAAGTAAAATAAGCTTAACTATTCATCATAAGCAGGTGTACGAACGTGGATATCAAGCATTTACAATATTTTATAGAGGTAACAAATTTCAATAGTTTTTCCCGTGCGGCTGAACATTTATTTATCACGCAGCCGACGATCAGTAAAATGATAAAAAACCTTGAAACCGAATTAGGTGTAGAGCTTTTCGACCGCTCCCGCAAGCAAATGACCTTAACGGATGCAGGCCGTGTCATATTAGAGCAAGCCAAATTAATTGATAAAGCTTTTAATAATCTAGAAACAGAATTGGATAATTTATTGGGACTTAAAAAAGGACATATCCGGATAGGATTGCCGCCAATCTTTGATGCAGCTATTTTTCTCAAAATTGTTGGCAGTTTTCATGAAAAATATCCCGGTATTACCTTTCAACTAGTCGAGGATGGTTCTAAGAAAATTGAGGAGGATGTGGCGAACAATCTTCTTGATGTCGGTATCATAGTGCTTCCAACGAAAAATGAGTTCTTTGATCATTTTTCTTTTATGGAGGAGGATTTGAATCTTATCCTTCATCCATCCCACCCGTTCGCTGATCGGGCAGGGGTCGAGCTGGAAGAGCTAAAAAATGAAGCGTTTATTTTGTTTAATAAGGATTTTGCCCTCAACGATCGAATTATTCTTTCCTGTAATAGTGTGGGCTTTAATCCACATATTATCTCCGAAAGCTCGCAACGATCGTTTATTGAAGAAATGGTTGCCAATAAACTCGGGGTTTCCCTTTTGCCGGAAAGCGTCTGCAAAGATTTAAATCAGAACGTAAAAGCGATAAAAGTGGTTAACCCTTCCATCAGCTGGCACTTGGCATTGATCTGGGGTAAAAATCAATATCTTTCTTTTGCAGCGAAAGAATGGCTGGAATTCACGAAAAAACAACTTGCAAAACATTATCATTAATTTAGATGGTTCCTCCCTAGGAATCATCTTTTTTCCTTTTATGTCCAACTATAAATGTTTTTGCATAACTGAAAGCATTTACATAGATAAAAGCTATACTACTGATAAAATATAACCATTTTACTTCCAAAACCACCGGGCGTAAACTTAAAGTAAGTTAGAAACGCCCTTTAATAACTTGGAAATAGTGTTAACTAACCAACCCTCAACAGACTATATTCCAACTTGAAAGGAAGCAATGAAATGGAAGCAAAAAAAGTAAAAGAAAGCCGCATTGTGAATACTGCACAAGTATTATCATGCGATTTAAATAACTATAATACACTATTCGGTGGAGTTTTAATGAAAAAGCTCGATGACGCCGCAACTCTATCTGCACGCAGACATTCCCGAGTAAAAGAATGTGTAACAGCTTCAACCGACTCCATCGATTTCTTATGCCCGATCCACCAAACCGATTCGGTCTGCGTCGAATCATTTGTTACCTATACAGGGAAAACATCAATGGAAGTATTCTGCAAAGTCATTGCCGAAGATATTATGAACGGCGAACGCCGTATCGCGGCAACAGCCTTCTTGACCTTTGTTGCCTTAGGAGAGAATAAACGTCCTGTGGAAGTTCCTAGTGTCATCCCTGAAACAGAGGAAGAAATATTCCTTTATAACACAGCAAAAGAACGTGCTGAAATCCGGAAAATCAGAAGACAAAAATCCAAAGAATTAGCTGCCTATATATCACTTAAAAAACCTTGGGACACGAAAGAGGAGGAAAAATAATGATTACTTTATCAAGTCTTGATGAATTAACCGAAGTAAAAGAAGTACTTGAAACGCTAAAAGTGGAATATCCTGTCCTTTTTGAAAAGCTCCAAGATATGATCAATCTTACCCGAGCATTTCAATTTAAATATCATTATATGGGATGCTTAATTATGGGAGAAGACCCAGGCGAACATACACCTAAATTTGTTTACGGTTCTGTCCTTAGACTCTATAAAAGAGAGTTACAAAAATTATTAGCTGATACTGATAGTGAGGTATTAAAGCAACTATTTACCGATTTTAAATCGATCGGGTACTCTAAAATTAGTCTCATAGTACTGGGTTATGCACCCGAATCATTAGTTGGGTCCTCAAGTATTCAATAATACTTTTAGGATATAGCAAAGGACTTCCCCTTTATGGATTTTAATTTCCACCCCTGCAAGGAAAGAACAGGAACTGCACCCCGGTTCCTGTTTTTTTACCAAAAAAACGCCCCTTACCAAAGGGACGCCTTTTTGTCTTTTATTCCTGCATGGCCACAACTTTTTCTTTTACTTCTTCAATATTTTTCATCTTGTTATCCCAGCATTTCTGGCTTAGATCGACTGGGTAATCTTCCGGGTTCATGGTACGCTTGTACTCCGGCCAAAGGGCATTAAGATTTTGTTTCAGATATTCCCGCGAATCTTCCAGACATGGAATTTCATAAACAAGCTCACCCTTCACAAAAATATCTTCATGAAGCTCTTTTGCCGTATAGTTCGTAACCACCTTATTGATATACGTATGGGTTGGATGGAACATTTTCAACCGTTTTTCCGGCAGCTTCTCATCCTCCATCGCGATATAATCCCCTTCAGCATGATTGTTCTGATTATTAATAATTCGGTAAATTTTCTTCATGCCTGGTGTCGTCACTTTATCCGGATTAGAGGAAATTTTAATCGTATCCTCCATTTCTCCTTGCTCATTTTCAATCGAGACAATTTTGTACACGGCACCAAGTGCAGCCTGGTCGTATGCGGTAATTAGCTTCGTCCCAATTCCCCAGCTTTCAATTTTTGCACCCTGGGCTTTTAAGTTAATAATCGTATACTCGTCCAAATCGCTCGATGCAAAAATCTTCGCCTTTTCAAAGCCTGCCTCATCAAGCATTTTACGCGCTTCCTTTGACAAATAGGCCAAGTCACCGCTATCAAGGCGAATTCCGACGAAATTAATTTTATCGCCTAATTCCTTTGCCACTTTGATAGCATTCGGCACACCCAGACGGATCGTATCATAGGTATCGACCAAAAAAACACAATCCTTGTGTGTTTCGGCATATTTGTGAAAGGCCGTGTATTCATCCTTATAGGCTTGGACCATTGAATGGGCATGGGTACCCGACACCGGAATTCCAAACATTTTTCCCGCACGGACATTACTGGTTGCCTCAAAACCTGCTAAATAAGCAGCTCTTGTTCCCCAGATGGCAGCATCCATTTCCTGTGCCCGTCTTGTCCCAAATTCCATCGCCACTTCATCGCCGACTACTTGCTTAATCCTTGATGCTTTTGTCGCAATCAATGTTTGGTAATTCACAATGTTAAGCAAAGCGGTTTCAATTAGTTGCGCTTCCCCTAGTGGGGCATCGACGCGGAGAATCGGCTCATTGCCAAAGACAAGTTCCCCTTCTTTCATTGAACGAATGGTTCCTGTAAATCTTAAATCCTTAAGATAATTTAAAAAATCATCCTTATAGCCAACTTCATTTTTTAAATACGCCAAATCCTCTTCACTAAAACGGAAGCCTTGAATATATTGAATCACTTTTTCCAATCCTGCAAAAACAGCATAGCCATTCCCAAACGGAAGCTTTCGGAAAAATAATTCGAAGACTGCACGTTTATTATGTATCCCGTCTCTCCAATACGTCTCTGTCATATTAATCTGGTAAAGATCCGTATGCAGAGTTAAGCTATCATCATGATAAATGTGTTTCATCATAGACCTCCGAATTGCCGCAAGAGCATTTTCAACATTTTAATTATTCTACCATTTTAATGACTATTTAACCATAGCGCCAAGCGATTGTTCAAAATGTCCCAAAGCCCCTTGGTCCCCTTTGTCGTGAACATCATTGGCAAAAACAACATAATCACCGTTAGCAATAAATTCTTTGGTTAAAGCGATGATTCTTCCTTCAATCGCCTGCCCAGGCTCTCCGCAGGTCAGGGCACCGTTATCCGCTACAAAATCATAGGTGTAATCGATATTGATTAATGCTTTTTTTGGCAAATTTCGTTCACTCCTTCACAATCCTGTCTTGACTAATGTCTTTCATCCATTATACACAAAATTCTACCTTATCTCACTAAAAAATCCGCTCCCAAAGGAACGGATCTTTTAACTATATCTTTTTCCCGGAACCCAATCAGTTGGGCGGTCAAGCGGGCGGATATCATCAAGTGGTACAAACACTTCTAAATGACGATACAGATTTTCAAATTCAGCCGGAAGCAATCCGCCGAATTCCCCATCTAAATTCAATTGAACCTTTTCATTTGAATAAACCTTAACCCGGTTAGCCTGCGTGTAAATAACATTTGCGTCATTGACATGTTCACCGCGGATGGCCAAAGTGGCAACTCTGATAAATTCGGCAAGGTTAATTTTTTTCAAAATTAACAATGAAAAAAGGCCGTCATTAATCGATGAGTCGGGAGCAAGCTTCTCAAACCCGCCAATTGAGTTAGTGAGCCCGACTAGAAACAGCATGGCTTCTCCTTCAAAAAGCTTTCCATCATATTCAATCTTAACCTCAGAGGCTTTAATGGACGGCAGCATTTCCATCCCTTTTAAATAATAAGCCAGCTGACCAAGCATCGTTTTTAACTTGCTCGGCACTTCGTATGTAAGCTCCGTAATTCTTCCGCCACCTGCAATATTAATGAAATACTTATCATTGATACGGCCAATATCAACAGGAATTAAATCCCCTTTTGTAATGATATCGACAGCTCCGCCAATATCACGGGGAATATGCAGGGCGCGTGCAAAATCATTGGTCGTACCGGCAGGAATAATTCCTAATTTTGGCCGAAATTCCTGTTCAGCAAGACCGTTGACCACTTCATGAATCGTCCCGTCACCGCCTGCTGCAATCACCACATCATACCGACGCTTTACGGCAATCCGCGCTGCTTCAGTCGCATCCCCTGCACCGGTAGTTGCGTGACAAGAAGCCTCATACCCGGCCATCTCTAATTTTGCAAGAATTTCCGGAAGATTACGTTTTAATATCTCACGCCCTGATGTAGGATTATAAATTAGTCTAGCTCTTTTCATTCCATCATCATCCTATTTTATAAAATCAACGATTGGCTTTTTCGGATGTCTCGTTTCGTCTTCTATATTCTACCAATTAACATCCTGCCTTACAATCATTATCGATAGCCATAATGACTATTGTATCCTTAAACTTCCGTCTACTATCATAACGCTTTTTTATTGTTTTGCAAAAAAAAGCCGATTAATTCATATTTAGGCTGACTTCATAAGAATTAGCAATATCAATTTGGTGTTTTCCATTCCCCGACTGAGGTGGTATTTCTCAACCAAAAGGCGAAAGGCATGGTCATTGCCTTCGAGTACTTTTTCAATTAAAACGGAATCACCAATCATACTCTCCCCCCTTCTTTTTGTCTCACATATTAATAAACAAAATAGACTTTTACAAACCCTACACTTTTTTCAAAAATTTTTTGGATAAAAAAAACGTGCGGCGTCCCCACACGTCTTACTCAACCTAATCTTAAAACTTAAAATTTACGGAATATCTTCCCTTGACCTTGCATAGCTATTAGCAACTTGACCAAAATTAATTGGTTTCATAATTACGCTCTGATTTTTTCCAAAAACTGCGATTTCATCAAAATCATACCACTCTATCATGATAGAATGCTATAAATACTTTGACAAGGGAATGATGTAATTGTTCTGGTTGCTGCTAGCTGCTTCCTACTTAATAGGAAGTATTCCTACCGCCTTAATTGTAGGCAGGCTAATCTTCGGCGTAGATATTCGTGAGCATGGAAGTAAAAATCCCGGAGCTACCAATACCCTAAGGGTTCTTGGAAAAAAATCAGCCATTTTCGTACTTCTGATTGATACCGGCAAGGGGGCGGCTGCTTCCTATCTGCCGATATACTTTCATCTTGACCATGAACCTCTTTTCTTTGGGTTTGCTGCCGTTGTAGGGCATTGCTTCCCGATTTTCGCCGGATTTAGAGGTGGAAAAGCGATTGCCACTACTGCCGGTGCGTTATTGGTTGCCAATTTCCCCTTATTTCTGATTGCTTATGTTACTTTCGTTTCTGTTATCTTTTTAACCAAATACGTATTCTTCGGCTCCATCTCAGTGGGCCTTAGTATGTTCACCTATTCGTTCCTGTCTCCGAAGCTGGAGTCTGAACTGATCTTTCTGTTATTCTCTATTTTTTTAATTTACCTTCACCGATCAAATATCCGTAATATCCTTCTCGGAATTGAACCAAAGATAAATGATAAAAACATAAAAAGCGACCGCATTCCACCAATAAAAAAATGAAAATCTCCGACTGTTCCAGCCGGAGATTTCCCAATTTATTTTAAAAGAGTTGCTAAAATGCTATTTGCCACTGTCTGCCAAATCGTTGAATCTGTTTGGTATGATTTCGCCAATCGTTTATACAATGCCAGTTGTTTCTCCTGGAAGTCCGGAGCCTCCTTATCCGGCAATTCTGCACGCCCTTTTTCCACAAGCGCCTGTATTTCCGGTGCCCTTGGTCCCCAAACGCCCACTTCGTTTCCCTCTTGGTCAATAAAAATAAAAATCGGAATCGCACGGGAAGTCCCATTGGTTAAGTATTGATCCATTAGCTCAAGATTCTGATCACGAAGAACAAAACGAACATCCATGTCTGCTGCCTCTGAAATTCTTAACAAGATTGGATTGTTTAATAATGCATCCCCACACCAATCCTCTGTAAGGACAATTGCCCGCAGACCCTTCTCTTTTACAGGTTTGACCTTTGTTTGGTCCGCTTCACTCACTCGATATCCCTCATAAATAGAAATCATTTCCTCTTTATTTCGGGTCATTGAATTCATGTATTCGTCTGTATTCATTCCTTTTAAAAACCATTCATTTAAGTTCATTTTTCATATCGCCCCTTCCATTTTCTTCAATGATAATCAATTACAAAATGCATTACAATGCAGATGCTTACGTTATCCTTTAACATTATTTTACAATTATATATTCCTATTCTAAAAAAATAATTATTAGAGGCTAGTCATATTTATACAAAGTTGATAGAATATTTTCTATAAAGGAAATATTATTTTAAATTGTTTCCAATATAACAAAGGGGGAAACTGTATGTCCAATCAAACTTTACAACTAGTTTCGATCGGGATTTACCTAGCCGGGATGCTGTTAATCGGTTGGTATGCATATCGCAAAACCAGCAACCTCACGGATTACATGCTTGGCGGCCGTTCTTTGGGTCCAGCTGTAACCGCCTTAAGTGCCGGTGCTGCAGATATGAGCGGATGGTTACTGATGGGTCTGCCTGGCGGTATTTATGTAACCGGTTTAGCAAGCGCATGGATTGCCATCGGGTTAACAATTGGTGCTTACCTAAACTGGAAACTAGTTGCACCACGCTTGCGTTCATATACACAAGTAGCAAATGATTCCATCACCATTCCAAGCTTCTTAGAAAATCGTTTTAAAGATAACACAAAATTACTCCGGATTGTTTCAGGTATTGTTATTCTTATTTTCTTTACTTTTTATGTATCATCCGGAATGGTTTCCGGTGCAGTCTTTTTCCAAAGCTCCTTTGGGACAAGCTACCATACTGGTCTTTATATTGTTGGCGGCGTTGTTGTTGCCTACACTTTGTTCGGCGGCTTCCTTGCCGTAAGTTATACCGACTTTATTCAAGGATTAATGATGTTGCTTGCCTTGTTATTTGTTCCACTTCTTGGAATTTTCAAAACAGGCGGCCCTGCGGAAACATTTGAAACCATCCGCCACATTGACCCGACATTACTTGATTGGTTTAAAGGAACTTCTTTTATTGGGATTATCTCAGCTATGGCTTGGGGTCTTGGTTACTTCGGCCAACCTCATATCGTTGTTCGCTTTATGGCGATTAGTACGATCAAAGAAACAAAAAGTGCCCGCCGTATCGGCATGAGCTGGATGATTATCTCATTAATTGGGACAATTTTCACCGGTTTAATTGGTAAAGCTTATTTCTATCATAATGCTGCACATACTTTGAAAAATCCAGAAGCAGTATTTATTTCATTAAGCCAAATCTTTTTCCATCCGTTATTCGCTGGTTTTGCATTAGCCGCCATTCTTGCGGCAATCATGAGTACGATTTCTTCCCAATTAATCGTTACCTCCAGTGCATTAATTGAGGACTTATACAAAGTGGTCGTACGTAAAGATGCTAAAGACAAAGAACTTGTTTTCTTAGGAAGAATGGCAGTGCTCCTTGTTGCTATTGTTGCATCTGCTCTCGCCTTCAAACAAAATAGTACCATTTTAAGCCTTGTTGCCTATGCATGGGCAGGATTTGGAGCTTCTTTCGGCCCAATCATTCTATTAAGCTTATTCTGGAAAAAAATGAACAACTGGGGCGCCCTATTCGGCATGATTGTTGGTGCAGTTACAGTTATCGTTTGGAAAAACGTTGGTCTTGGTGACAACCTTTATGAAATCGTACCAGGCTTCGTCTTTAACTTTATCGTTTCTGTTATTATCAGCTTAGCTACACATAAGAAAAACGATCAAATTGAAAAAGAATTTGACGAAAGTGTCCGGTTGTTAAAAACCGGGGCCTAATCGTTCAACCCGCTCGGAATTGATCCGGGCGGGTTTTATTTTGGTAAGGGGGTTTCTAGGCGCGTTATGAAGGACATTTCTTTGGCTTTCTTGCCCCGTTTTGTCCTTCATCTACCTCATGAAGGACTTTTCTTTGGATTTCTTGCCAGTTTTGTCCTTCATCTACCTTATGAAGGACTTTTCTTTGGATTTCTTGTCAGTTTTGTCCTTCATCGACCTTATGAAGGACTTTTCTTTGGATTTCTTGCCAGTTTTGTCCTTCATCGACCTTATGAAGGACATTTCTTTGGATTTCTTGCCAGTTTTGTCCTTCATCGACCTTATGAAGGACATTTCTTTGGATTTCTTGCCAGTTTTGTCCTTCATCTACCTTATGAAGGACATTTCTTTATCCTTCTTGCCCAGTTTTGTCCTTTATCTACCTTAAGAAGGACATTTCTTTGGCCTTCTTGCCAGTTTTGTCCTTCATCGACCTTATGAAGGACTTTTCTTTGGATTTCTTGCCAGTTTTGTCCTTCATCGACCTTATGAAGGACATTTTTTTGGCTTTCTTGCCCAGTTTTGTCCTTCATCTACCTTATGAAGGACTTTTCTTTGGCTTTCTTGCCTAGTTTTGTCCTTCATCTACCTTATGAAGGACATTTCTTTGGATTTCTTACTCAGTTTTGTCCTTCATCGACCTTATAAAGGACATTTCTTTATCCTTCTTGCCCAGTTTTGTCCTTCATCTACCTTATGAAGGACATTTCTTTATCCTTCTTGCCCAGTTTTGTCCTTTATCTACCTTATGAAGGACATTTCTTTGGCCTTCTTGCCCAGTTTTGTCCTTCATCGACCTTATGAATGACATTTCTTTGGCTTTCTTGCCAGTTTTGTCCTTCATCTACCTTATGAAGGACATTTCTTTGGCCTTCTTACTGAGTTTTGGTCTTCATCGATCTTTTGAAAAAGGTATTTTAGTTTTAATACTCAGATTCGCCTTCCTAGACTTCTATTTTTCCATTTCTTTAACCATTGAATCCAGTTTCATTACCGTTTTCCAGTTCCGAACAGTGGCTTGAACCCCTAACTTCGGTAGCTGTGCCGCCAGCTTTGAATCCCGAATACTTTGACGGAAGAATAAGTATACATTCTGCCCTTCAATCTTATATTCATCATTGCCCTTATTAAAGTTTTGAAGATAGTTAATCCCTTCATCAGTAGGCACCCCTGCTAAAAAGGCCACATGGACACTTTCTCCTTCTGATAGATTTTCAGGAGAGTAGGGACATTTCTGGATTATCTGGACCAATTCCGAAGCCGTCCTAAGGACAACTGTGACAGGAAATCCGAACTCTTTCTGGATTGCCTCCTCTATTTTTCGAGTCAGTTCCCCAGCAACCTCTTCCGAATCAAAGACAACATTTCCACTTTGAATATAAGTTTTTACTTTTTTAAATCCCATCGACTCCAACAGATTCTTTAAATCCGCCATCTTAATCTTATTATGACCACCGACATTAATTCCACGTAATAAGGCAATATAAACCATTCCATAACCTCACTTTACAGAACATAGACCTATTTTCCCCAAACCTCATTCAAAGCTTCTCTAAAAAGTTGATTAAGAGATTCTGTTGGATTTGGGACCTCATTCTTTAAACCTCTTATATAAATTTCAAGATGTTCAATCTCTTTCTCAACATATTCATTAATTCGATCCATTTTTGACTCAACTTTTAACTCTTCCCCAGCCATTTTTCTATTTAAGAGTGCTTCGATTTCCTCTTTCAGAATTCCGGAAGGGAGAAGCCTCTCAACTAAGAGGTGAAGCTCTATAGGCGGAAAAGTATGGTTTATTTCAATCCACTTTGTAATCAAAAGGGGGCGGATTACATTCAAATACTTTTTAACATTTATGTTTTTCCCCTGACAGATGTCCCAAAAGTTTCCTTTAGCCATTTTTAGATAATGATACATGCAGGAAATAGGAGAGAAGATTTTCTTTTCTAACTCCCTCATCCGTTCTATTGTTGAAAATGGCTCTGTATAAACGATACTGGAATGCAGCCATTCCAAAAGTGAAGGATTCGATTTCCGAAATAACCTTAATGCCTTTGTTAATTCCCAACCGCTCATATCCAAAATTGAATCACCAGAAGGCAATGCCGATCCGGGAACCTCCAGGACATCTTTCCCTTGGTCAATGGATAAATACCATTCCCTGTTATGAACATAAATAAATCTTACATCATAATCGCTAGCCTCAGATGAAAGCCCCCATGCCCTGCTCCCTGACTCACATGCATAAAGGACCTTCATATCTTTATTCATTTCCAAGGTCTTCAGAACCCCTTGAATTTGTTCCCTCATAGCGACCCTCTTTTCATCATACTTCGACCTAATTCTCCTTACATTCTTTCCAATCAATCGTTTGATTAAAAATGCTATAAACACTTTAAAATAAGAGCTTCTCTTAAAAGGTGTCTAAAAAGATTGTCAATTTTTAAAATGGACCTTAGGGTATTATGTAAAACGCTGCCAAACAATGTCAAAAGAACACCGTTTCTACATCCCTCGACAATATCCTTTACTTTCTCCTATCAACCAAACGTTTGATTAAATCCCAAATAATCCTTTTCGCTTCTGGCTTCTTTCCTGGGAAATGATAAAAAGAATGTCGATCATTGCTTCGACAATTTTCTAAAAAAATAGCTGGCAGTTAGAGGACTGCCAGCTTAAATCATTATCTTTTTTGTAATTCCTGTTGCAATAATTTATTGACCAATTGAGGGTTGGCTTGCCCTTTCGTAGCCTTCATCAATTGACCAACCAGGAAGCCAACTGCTTTCTGTTTACCATTCTTGAAGTCCTCAATTGACTGTGGATTTGCATCAAGAACTTCTGCAATGACTTTTAGCAATGTTCCCTCATCGGAAATTTGCACAAGGCCTTTTTCCTTAACGATCTTCTCCGCATCGCCGCCATTTTCAATTAACTCCTTGAAAACAGTCTTAGCAATTTTAGAAGAAATCGTGCCATTTTCAATTAGTTTAATCATGCTTGCCAAGCCTTCTGAAGTTAAGGCTACCTCGTGCAGTTCTTTTCCCTCAGCATTCAAATAGCCTGAAACCTCGCCCATAATCCAGTTGGAAGCCATTTTGGCATCTGCACCGGCATTCACAGTTGCTTCAAAGAAATCAGCCGTTTCTTTTATTACCGTGAGCACCTTGGCGTCATAAACCGGTAACCCAAGCTCTTCAACATAACGTTTTTGGCGTTGATCCGGAAGTTCAGGGATTTCCGAACGGATACGTGCTTTCCATTCATCGTCAATGTAAAGCTCAAGCAGGTCCGGTTCTGGGAAGTAACGGTAATCATCCGAACCTTCCTTCACACGCATTAAAAGGGTTGCACCACTCGCCTCATCAAAGCGGCGTGTTTCCTGATCAATTTTTCCGCCACCCGAAACAACCTCTCTTTGGCGCTTTTCTTCATATTCAAGACCTTTACGGACAAAGTTAAACGAGTTAAGGTTTTTCAATTCCGCTTTTGTACCAAATTCCTCTTGTCCAACCGGACGAATCGAAATATTGGCATCACAACGAAGCGAGCCTTCCTCCATTTTACAATCAGAAACGCCTGTGTATTGAATAATTGATTTTAATTTTTCAAGATAGGCATAGGCTTCGTCCGGTGTACGAATATCCGGCTCAGAGACGATTTCAACAAGCGGTGTTCCCTGACGGTTGTAATCACATAAGGAGTAGCCTTTTTCATGGTTTAGCTTACCTGCATCCTCTTCAAGATGGATTCGGGTAATTCCAATTTTTTTCGTATATCCGTTTACTTCAATTTCAATCCAGCCATGCTCGCCAATCGGCTGGTCAAATTGCGAAATTTGATAGGCCTTTGGATTGTCCGGATAAAAATAGTTTTTACGGTCAAATTTCGTGTGGGTCGCAACCTCACAGTTCAAGGCCATGGCTGCCTTCATTCCGAATTCCACTGCCTTTTTATTAAGAACTGGAAGAACTCCCGGATAACCAAGGTCAATTACACTTGTATTTGTATTCGGCTCAGCACCAAAATGGTTTGGACTTGCCGAAAAGATTTTTGAATCGGTTTTTAATTCTACATGGACCTCAAGTCCGATTACTGTTTCAAATTCCATTCTCTTCACCCCCTACAGTCCTGGCTTCTGTTTATGAAAGTCTGTTGCTTGCTCAAATGCATGCGCTACACGATAAACCGTTGCTTCATCAAAGTGCTTTCCAATGATTTGCAAGCCAAGCGGCAGACCGCCATCAAATCCGCACGGTACAGAAATACCAGGTACCCCTGCTAAGTTCACAGGAATCGTTAAAATATCATTTACATACATCGTTAACGGATCGTCGATTTTCTCCCCAATTTTAAATGCTGGCGTTGGAGTGGTTGGACCGACAATCACATCATATTTTTCAAAAACATCTTCAAAGTCTTTCTTAATCAATGTCCGAGCCTGTTGCGCCTTTTTATAATAGGCATCGTAATAACCTGAGCTTAACGCAAAGGTTCCAAGCATAATCCGGCGTTTCACTTCATCACCGAAGCCTTCCGCTCTTGTCTTTTTATATAAATCCAATAAGTTTTCAGCATCCGGTGTCCTGTATCCGTAACGAACCCCGTCAAAACGGGAGAGGTTCGCTGATGCTTCAGATGAAGAAAGCAAATAATAGGTTGCAAGTGCATATTTGGAATGCGGCAATGATACCTCTTCCCAAACAGCACCTAAACCTTCAAGAACCTTTAGAGCATCTAAAACAGATTGACGAACGGTTTCACTAACACCTTCACCAAGGTATTCTTTTGGCACAGCAATTCGTAAGCCTTTTACATCACCTGTTAATGCTTGCGTGAAATTTGGAACACTTACAGTCGCAGAAGTGGAGTCCATTGGGTCAAGACCGGAAATTGCCTGTAATAGATAGGCATTGTCTTCTACCGTTCTTGTAATCGGACCAATTTGATCAAGTGATGACGCAAAAGCCACTAGCCCAAAGCGTGAGACACGGCCGTAAGTTGGCTTCAAGCCAACAACGCCACAAAATGATGCAGGTTGACGGATGGAACCGCCTGTATCAGAGCCCAGTGAAAACAAAACTTCTCCAGCAGCAACAGAGGCTGCGGAACCACCTGAAGAACCGCCAGGCACGGTTTCCAAATTCCAAGGGTTGCGTGTTTTTTTGTATGCAGAATTTTCATTCGAAGAACCCATGGCGAACTCGTCCATATTTAATTTTCCAATTGTTACAGTCTCCGCTTTTTGCAGCTTTTGTACAACGGTTGCATCGTAAATAGGGTCAAAGTTTTCGAGAATTTTACTTGCACAGGTTGTCCTTAATCCTTTTGTGACAATATTGTCCTTCACACCGATAGGCATTCCAAATAGCAGACCCTCTGACGTGTCTGCGTTTAACTTCTCATCAAGAGCTTTGGCTGTTTGACGGGCCCTCTCTTCGTCTAATGTTAAAAATGCCTGTACTTTGTCCTCTACCTCGCTGATGCGTTTATACGATTCATCTACCAGGTCTGAGACTTTCAGTTCTTTTTTATGTAAAAGCTCTTGAAGATCAGAAACTTTATAATCAAATAAACCCACTATTCTTGCACTCCTTACTCTCCCAAAATTGATGGTACTTTAATTTGGCCATCCTTATGCTCCGGCGCATTTTTTAGTACCTCTTCACGCGGCAGCCCTTTTTGCGGAATATCTTCCCGCAACACATTTTTCATATCCAAAACATGATAAGTTGGTTTCACATTTTCGGTGTCCAGCTCATTTAATTGTTCTGCAAAGGTAATAATCGCATCAAGCTGTTTTGTAAATTTTTCTGCTTCTTCTTCCGTGATGGCAAGCCGTGCCAGGTTCGCAACATGCTTTACCTGCTCACTTGAAATTCGTGACATATACTTTGGACCTCCTGCTTATGTTTAACAATGTTATTTTAATATTGATGATACCAAACTTTTCTGCTTTACCGCAATGATTCCTCATCAGTATTGGCAAGAGTTTTAACTTTAATTTCATATTTTTTGAAAAATAAAATTATTTTTCCTTATAATGGTAATTTTGGGGATAGGGGGATTTTTTGGGGAGTCTGGGTTTGCCTGCTGGCGGAGGCAATTTTAGTTGATTATAGTGACCGTATTATTGAAATAACATATGTTTAGGTACTAATCCAGTGGCATAGTTCCCGTGGTTCCGATTTTTTATCGAGTTCGGGCACTATCAGGGGGGCATAGTTCCCGCGCCTCCGATATTTTATCGAGTTCGGGCACTACCAGGGCTCCTTAGTTCCCGCGCCTCCTGTATTTTCACGAGTTCGGGCACTATCAGGGGGGCATAGTTCCCACGCCTCCGGTATTTTCACGAGTTCGGGCACTATCAGAGCTCCTTAGTTCCCGCGCCTCCGATATTTTCACGAGTTCGGGCACTATCAGAGCTCCTTAGTTCCCGCGGCTCCGATTTTTTATCGAGTTCGGGCACTATCAGGGGGGCATAGTTCCCGCGCCTCCTGTATTTTCACGAGTTCGGGCACTATCAGGGGGGCATAGTTCCCACGCCTCCGATTTTTTATCGAGTTCGGGCACTATCATGGGCCCCATAGTTCCCATTTCTATTCATCATAAAATTCCATATGCTGTTTCTCCTGCCTATAATAATCCAATCTGTCCTGTAATGTCCCTGTATGAAATTCAAACTTATGACCATCCGGGTCGGTGAAGTAGATAGATTTTTTATCCTTTTCATCCCTTGACCTGCCTGAAAGAATAGTAACCTGCAAATCTTCCAGTTTATTATATATTTTAATATAATCTTCCTCTTCGATTGAAAAAGCAATATGAGTATAGGACTCGCTTATTTCATTACGAGGGATATTCTCCTCAACATTTAATGCCAGCCACATACCATTTAAATCAAAATAAGCCGTACTTCTACCTTTCACTAACAGCTTGGCACCAAATACATTTTGGTAAAATTCTATTGATTTCTCCAAATTGGAAACTGAAAAAAGTAAATGATTTAATCCTTTAATCACCATACCACACCTGCTTAATTAGTTATTGAAACCGGTTCCCATTATTATATCCCCGATGCTCGGCTGAACTTTCAACGGCCCATTTTAGCAGACTTGTTCGTTCGAAGTATTGTTTTCCGTTCACAACAATATAAGGAATCATTGTGCCATTAAATTCACCGGATTCCATCAAGCTATGGCGTTCAGCTGAAATAATCATTTTTAATTCGTCTGTTTTTAATCCTAGTAATTTAGAAGCTTCGTTGATATTCATCATAACGGCTACTTGATCCGCATTCATTGCCACTTTTGAAACAGAATGTTCCTGAAAAGGCTTGAAAGTAATAATTGAACATCCAATGACGATTCCCAAGGACAAAATGATGGAAGCTGCTAATAATGATTTATTCATAGATTCACTCTCCTAATCTGACAATCTTTTTACTAGTTTTGAAATAATAAAGCTATTAAATAGGCAAGAGTAGGAATTTTAATTGAACGTTTGATTAAAAACGAAATCTGTCATACAAAGTCGAAGGAAGTATATTCACTGTTTTTAACTAAAATCCAAATACTATATTCTAGATAATTCCAATAAATCCCTCTATTTATGCGCCTCTGATATTTCCTTACTATTTAAGATTACGTTATAATAGTCAGGTAGAAATTCAAATGGGAGAGTAAGTGAATGAAACGAAGACGGAAAAAGAAATCCCGCGTAATTACCCTCCTGTTTATGCTTTGTTTTTCCATTATTCTCATCAGTAAATTGGTGGAAGGCAATCCCCCTGATATTCTAAATCTAAACAAGTCCTTTACGAATGTTAAAAAATATGAACCATTAATTCACGATGAATTAAAACAATATAAAATGGAAAAGTACACTCCCGTCCTCGTTGCTTTAATGCAGCAGGAAAGTCACGGCAAGGGCGGGGATCCAATGCAAGCCTCTGAGTCGGCAGGATTAGCGCGAAATACGATTCAAGATCCTAAGGAAAGTATCCGTGCCGGGGTAAAACATTTTCGTCGGGCTGTTATTTATGGAAACCAAAGAAAAGTAGATTTTCCAACCATCATTCAAGCATATAACATGGGGACAGGGTATATCGACTATGTCGCTGAGCACGGCGGCAAGCACAGTGAGGAACTAGCGAAAAAATTCTCTTTACAGCAAGTTAAAAGAAATCCAACCATTTATAATTGTGGCGGTAACAAATTTAATTTCCGTTACCCATATTGTTATGGTGATTATACGTATAGTACGAAGGTATCAAAAAATATTCAATCATTGGCAGAAAGCGTTCCGGCTTCCGGAAGCCAAAAATCGTTTAATTTTTAAAATTAGGGAGGTTCATCATGGCGGAACATCGATTTCTTTTAAAAGCCAACTGGCCCGGATTACGCAATGATGTGGGGGAAATTGAGGTTGGGAATTTAAAAACCAAAATCTCAATTCCTCCAGAAATGGATGGACCAGGGGTTGGCACCAATCCTGATGAAATGCTACTCGGTGCAGCGGCAACTTGTTACATTATCACTCTAGCAGCAATGATGGAGCGCAGCCATTTGGACAAAGTAAGCTTAACCATGGATTCAGAGGCTATTGTCGATGTGACGAATGGAGTTTTTACCTATAAAAAAATTATTCATCGTCCACATATTGTGTTAAAAAATGATGCCTCTGAAAAGGACCTTGCACTTGCGCAAAAGCTCGCGAAAAAAGCTGAAACCTCATGCATGATTAGCCGTGCAATTAAGGGAAATGTTGAGTTGGAATTGCGGGCACTGGTGGAAAAAGCATCTGATGAATAGGAGCAGTAATTTAATTACTACTCCCATCCGACAACTTTTTCATAAAAAAATATGAAACAACCCTTTAATAAGAGTCTTTTCTGCCATTTTAATCAAACGTTTGGTTAAACAAGGAACTTGTCTGATCCTGTCGAGGTAGGTCATAAATAGTAAAAAGCACTTGGCATCATCCAAGCGCTATTTCCGCTTAAAGAGCTTTGCAAAAAGGCTCTTTTTCTTTTTCATGTCTAACTGTATTGGTGCTTTTTTTGTAATATAGATCTCTTCTTTGTCAATCGCATGGTCCAAAGCTAATACTAAACCAATCTCTGTATCATGATCCTTATTGGTCACAATGGTATGCTCGATTTTATATTTTGCTGCCAGTTTTACATACTTCGATAATTGACTATAGTTCATCGTACCGTTCAATAATAAATGCGCTTTTGGATACTTTTTCATTTCCTGCTCTACTTGGGGATGGACTTTACTTTCGCCTACCTGGCCTTTCTTAAGGGCAATAATAATCCGCTCACGTAAAGTTCCTAAAAATTTCCGCCTTTCTTCCGGCTTAGTTTCCAGGGGGCCGTAGATTCCCTGTTGCAATACCTCGTCAACAGTCGGCTTTTTCAAAACTAATCAACTCCATTACAAGGGCTACTTATCTTTATGACGGGACGAGAAAAAAGGTTCCCCACTAAACTTTCATCCACTAGTCCCTTATATCAGCAGATTCCAGGTTTACCTTCCACATTTGAGCATTTACATTCCGGTTCCAACCTTTTATCTTCCACTTTGTGAAAAATACCTTCCACTTCTCATTTAATCTACCTGAAACCCTACTATCCTTTGTCATTCAATACCTTTTTCAAAGGGGAATTACCATTTTCAGTAAAAAACGCCGCACCCCTCGACTCCATTTAATTCCAATTTCGCTTTACCTTCCAGTTTTCTCACTTTACCCTCCACTTTTGAGCATTTACATTCCGGTTCCGTCCCTTTATCTTCCACTTTACCCAAAATACCTTCCAATCCCAATTAGTCATACAAATAATCCTCTCAGCCAAACAAAAAATCCCTCCCCCCACACACGGGGAGAAGGACCGCTCTTTATTTTTGCGAAGAACTAAATTGCTCTTCTTCTGTTGACCCTTTCAATGCTGTTGTTGAAGAGGTTCCGCCCGTGATAACCATGGATACTTGGTCAAAGTAACCAGTACCAACCTCACGTTGGTGGCGTGTAGCCGTATAACCGTATTGCTCACTCGCAAACTCAGCCTGCTGCAATTCGGAGTAAGCTGCCATACCGCGCTCTTTGTAGCCGCGGGCAAGTTCGAACATGCTGTGGTTCAAGGCATGGAAGCCGGCAAGCGTAACGAATTGGAACTTGTAGCCCATTTTCCCAAGCTCTTGTTGGAATTTTGCAATCGTTTCTGGGTCAAGTTTCTTCTTCCAGTTGAAGGAAGGTGAGCAGTTATAGGCTAGTAGTTTGCCAGGGAACTGTTCTTGGATGGCTTCCGCAAACCTTCTTGCTTCCTCTATATTTGGTTCAGAAGTTTCACACCAGATCAGGTCAGCATATGGTGCATACGACAAGCCGCGGGCAATTGCTTGATCAATTCCAGCTTTTGTCCGGAAAAACCCCTCAGGAGTCCGTTCACCAGTAATAAATGCGGCATCGTTCATGTCGATATCACTAGTAATTAAATCGGCAGCATTTGCATCAGTACGGGCAACAAGCACAGTTGGAACACCCATTACATCCGCAGCCAGCCGTGCTGCAATCAAGTTGCGAACAGCAGTTTGAGTTGGCAGCAACACTTTTCCGCCCAAATGACCACATTTTTTCTCAGAAGAAAGCTGGTCCTCAAAGTGTACACCGGCAGCTCCTGCTTCAATCATGCCTTTCATCAATTCGAAGCAGTTCAGTTGTCCTCCAAAGCCTGCTTCCGCATCGGCTACAATTGGGGCAAACCAATCGATCGAATCATCACCCTCAGAATGTGTGATTTGGTCGGCACGCTGAAGCGCTTGGTTAATTCGTTTTACCACACTTGGTACACTGTTTGCAGGGTACAAACTTTGGTCCGGGTACATATGTCCGGAAAGGTTGGCATCTGCTGCAACCTGCCAGCCGCTTAGGTAGATGGCTTTAAGTCCAGCTTTAACCTGTTGAACTGCTTGATTTCCCGTCAGCGCACCAAGGGCATTGATGTACTCTTCTTCATTTAATAGCTTCCAAAGCTTTTCTGAGCCTTTTTTCGCTAATGTATGTTCGATATCAATCGAACCGCGAAGCTTAATTACGTCTTCTGCCGTATACGGTCTTGTAATTCCCTTCCAACGGCTATCCATTTCCCAGCTTTCTTGTAATCTTGCAGCTCTTTCATTTGTCATCTTAAATTCCTCCCTATTAATTTATTAAAATATTTTTTATCAAACTTTCTATAAAAGCTCGTAACCTGGTAAGGTTAGAAACTCAGCAAACTCATCATTTTGAATCATTTGGTCAAATAGTTCTGAAGCTTCAGCAAACCGCCCATTCTCATAAGCTTCAGTGCCAATTTCCTGTTTGATTTTTTCTAATTCTTCCACCTTGAAGGCTTGATACATTTCTACCGTTAATTTACGACCGTCCGTTAACACACCTTTCGGGTGGCGAATCCACTGCCAAAGCTGTGCCCGCGAAATCTCAGCCGTTGCTGCATCCTCCATAAGGTTGTGGATTGGAGCAGCTCCCCTTCCATCTAACCATGACGAAACATATTGTATGCCAACATTAATGTTGACGCGGACGCCTTCTTCGGTAATGGTTCCATTTGGTGCTTCAAGTAAGTCTTTAGCTGTAACCGTAATGTGCTGTTGTTTTGCAGTATTGATTTGGTTAGAAGTAGGCATTTCACGGTTAAACACTTCTAATGCAACTGGGACCAGTCCCGGGTGGGCAACCCATGTCCCGTCATGACCATCCCGTGCTTCCCGTTCCTTATCGGCACGAACCTTCGCAAAAGCTTCTTCATTCGCTTGCGGGTTATTGCGAATTGGAATTTGTGCAGCCATTCCTCCCATTGCCGGCGCCTTGCGTCGATGACAGGTTTGGATGGTCAATAGGGAGTACGACCTCATAAATGGAACCGTCATTGTTACTTGAGAGCGGTCCGGAAGAATAACCTCCTTCTGGTTACGCAGCTTTTTCAAATAACTGAAGATATAGTCCCATCTGCCACAGTTTAAGCCGGCAGAGTGTTCCTTTAATTCATACAAAATTTCATTCATTTCAAATGCCGCCAAGATGGTTTCGATTAAAACCGTTGCTTTAATCGTTCCTTGCGGGATACCAAGTTTATCTTGTGTGAAGACAAAGACATCATTCCAAAGGCGGGCTTCTAAATGGCTTTCAAGCTTTGGAAGGTAAAAATAAGGACCCGTCCCTCTTGCAAGCAAATTGTTTACATTATGGAAAAAGTACAATCCGAAGTCGAAAAAGCTTCCGGATATCGGTTTTCCGTCTAGTAATACATTTTTTTCTTCTAAATGTAGCCCCCGTGGTCTAACAAGCAGTACAGCCGTTTTTTCATTCAGCACGTATTTTTTGCCATTTGGATTTTCAAAAGAAATCGTCCGATTTACTGCATCTCTCAAGTTGATTTGTCCTTCGACGATGTTCTGCCATGTCGGTGAAGTGGCATCTTCAAAATCGGCCATAAAGACTTTTGCACCAGAATTCAGGGCATTAATGACCATTTTCCGATCGGTTGGTCCGGTAATTTCAACCCGGCGGTCTTGAAGATCTTGCGGTAGTGGAGCTATTGTCCATTCCCCATTGCGAATATGCTTCGTTTCAGGCAGGAAATCGGGAAGTTTTCCGTTGTTAATTTCCTCCTGCCGTTTCTTTCTGTACTGTAACAGTTCAATTCTTCTTTCCCCAAACTTTCGCTCTAACTCTTCAATAAAATTTAAAGCTTCGGATGTCAAAACCTCATCATACTGGGCGTTTACGGCACCCACCACTTCAATACCAGTCGTTTGCGTCGACATGAACTTCATCACCTCTTTGTTATAATACAGTAACTATCCTCGTTTTGTATTATATAACACTAAAAATAAAAATGGAACTACTTTTCTGAAAATTTTTTAAAAATTGTTAAATTAATCCTAAAGTAGGTGATTTTATCTATGGAAATAGCAAAAAGGTCGCTGGGGCATCCCCTGCGACCTAAAATTTTTACATAATCCGTTCATATTTCTCTTTCGCTAGTATATACAGCGCACTTCCCCATCCCAAGGGCGTGTTGGAATTATAGTCAGAGGACTTTGAAAAATACAGTTCCGGAAGACTGCCATCGCTGATCATAACTTTTTCCGTCCGGTGTATATATGTTTTTGCTTTTTCCAAATTTCCTAATTCTAAATGACAAAGAGCAAGCCATGGGAGTCCAAATGTCCATTCCGCTTCTGTACCAAAATAAAAGGATAACTCATGATGGCGCCCTTCCTGTTCCAAAGGTGAATAATAGGAGTCACCCTGATAGCGAATCACGCCCCGTTCCCTTAGTAGATTTGTTTCAATCTGCTCAACGATCAATTTTGCTTCTTCCCCGACCACAACACCGTAAGGATAGATTAAGCTCAGCTGTGCTAAATCGCAGGGACGGTCGATACTTTCACGCGGGAATAAAGCAGATAAGGTCTGGTTCCCTTTTTCAAGCCATTCTCCCGGAACAAAAACTAAATCTTGAACAGCCCTAAGCCCTGCTACACAGGCACCAACAGAACTGGAATGCACTTCGCGCCATTCTTCCCACATGCCATTATCTGCATCTTCCCAATAGTGAACACAGCCTAAATACCCGACAAGCTTTTGAACAATATCATGATCTTTTTCGTCTCGGATGATCTGCCTCCCGCTTTTCTCCCCCATTCCAATTCCCCAAAGGATAGCTCCAATGGCATCATGCTGGGCATGTCCCCATGGTGTATCGATTTCTCTTACGTCATTTGCTGAATAGCGGGAATGAATGTATTCCCATTGTTCAATTGGCCTTTGCTGGTTATGGATATCCAACTTCCATTCATATTCTCTGAATAAATCCAAAATCCGATGGAAGGTCATTTCATAAATGCCATTGTCCTGTCCCAAATACGGTAAAGACATATAAAAGGAATCCCGCAGCCAAACATAGTGATAATCATTTGAAAAAGAGGCGAGATATAACCCATGCGGCAATCGTAACTGATCCAAAATTTGATAGCTGTTATTTACTTTTTCGTTCATCTTACCACCTCATCTTTTTCTATTACCCTCCTTTTTGTCCAAATTCTTTAGTCTTTATACGAAAAAAGCAGGCACCTATAACAGTACCCACTTAAACCAACTCATTATATAATTTTTGAAATTCTTCTTCCCGATTGTCACTATTTAAAAAGTCGTGGCTGACAATGGCCGATAACAGCTTTCTTTTTAAAGCAGGGTCTTTCACTTCAGCTAAAATCCTCTGCCTTATTATATATAGAAATTCAAGATAACTTTCATATCCTTCATCAAACTGTGTTTCAAGCTCAGACCGAATTCGACTTGCAAGAGTCGGGCTTGCGCCGCCGGTTGACACAGCAATATTCAAACGTCCGCGTGTAACCATTGCCGGAACATGAAAATCGGAAGCCTCAGGGTCATCAGCGATGGTTACAAACTGATGCGGACCTGCTGCAGTTTTTACCATATGATTGATTTTTACATCGTCCGTGGCAGCGAATACCAGGGATGCTCCAGATAGATCCTCTTCAGAAAAAGCTTTGCAATGCCATAAGACCAGATCATCCGCTGCAAGCCTTTCAACTTTCTCTGTCACTTTCGGGCTAATCACGGTAATTTCCGCTCCTGTATCAAGTAAACCGAGTATTTTCCGCTCAGCAACCTTTCCGCCTCCCACCACCACTACCTTTTTCCCTTCCAATTTCAACATTATCGGATAATTTACCTTCATGCATTCGCCTCGCATACCCGCTCATAAATTGAGCAGAAACATTTATTATTGCAACTCTTCACCATTTTGCTCAGTTAAATACTCGATCAAGTCGGCTTTTGTTGCCTTTGCCGGCATATGAGCATTCATCAGCCCTGCTCCTCTGGCAGCTGCCATGGTTTGCTTTCCCATACAAACTACTTCCGTTTTCCTTATATACTCCTCTTCTGAAATGCCACATTCCTTCAATGCTTCTAGAAATGGTTCCACTGATGCGCTGCATGGAAAAATCATGGTATCAACATGAGCTTCCCCGATCATTCGATTAAAAATCGGTATGAACTGCCAATCTAGTTCTTTTTGACTCGTTACCATGACATCATACAATTCATAATTTTCCATGTTTTTCAAAACACTGTTGTCGCCCACTATCAGCAGACTTCCCGCCCCGGGCATTTCATCAGCTAAATTTGCCGTAAATCCCCGATCATTCAAGGACTTAATCGTTTTGAAAGAAGGTCCGTAAAAACTGGCTCTAATATTGCGAATATCAATTTGATTGTCAATTAACGCTTCAAAAAATTCCGCAACACTTTCAGGTTGGGCAAACAAAATCCTATCATAAGCTGCTACTTTTTCTAAATCAATATGAACCAATGTCTTTTTCCATTTAGGAAATTCAATGACATCTGCTCCTTGATCCATTAATTCCTTTGCCAGTTCGCTCGGACCATTGCTTGTCCGGGCTAATAAAATTTGTCGCCCATACAATGGTTTTTTTTCAAACCAGCTGATTTTTTCCCGAAGTGAAATGACATCGCCGACAAGAATGATGGAAGGATTACTAAACTTTGCAGCCGCTACCTTCTGAACTATATCTGCTAATGTCCCTTGCAAAGTCTTTTGACGACCAAAAGTGCCCCATTGAATCAAAATGATCGGGGTAGTAGCCGCTTTGCCGTGAGCAATTAAATTTTGACAAATAAACGGTAGATTTCCGACTCCCATATAAAAAGCAATCGTATCAATACCGCGTACAAGTCCTTCCCAGTCAAGTAATGGCTTGCCTTCATTAGATTTATCATGAGCCGTTACAACTGCAAACGATTCCCCATATTTCCGGTGCGTAACAGGAATTCCTGCATAAAGGGGGGCTGCAATCCCTGAAGATATTCCAGGAACGATTTCAAAAGGTATTTGATAGGGAACTAGAGAAGCCGCTTCTTCCCCAACGCGGCCAAACACCCCCGGATCACCGCCTTTTAAACGGACCACCATTTTTCCTTCTAACGCTTTTGCAACCAGGAGGTCGTTTATACTCTCTTGCCGTAAAATATGCCGGTTAGGCAATTTGCCGCAATAAATGAGTTCACAATCTGCCGGAGCACTTTCCAACAATTTAGGATTTGCAAGCCGGTCATATAAAATGACGTCAGCCTGCTTGATCGCCTCCAAGCCTTTTACGGTAATTAAGCCTACATCTCCAGGACCGGCGCCAACTAAAAAGACTTTTCCTTTTTTCATCCTGCCTCCCCCTCCCTCATCTCCGTTCATTTATATAACAATAAATACAATATCCTCTTTCACTTCCACCTTAAACGTCCTTACCTGCCCAACGTCAGGTGCTTGGACCTTTCCATCTACTAGTGAAATCTTCCAATCATAGACAGGGCAATAAACGTATTCCCCACTGACAAGTCCTTCTGAAAGCACTCCGCCCTTTGGGTGGGGACTATGATTTTCAATTGCATATACTTTTCCATTTGACAGTTTAAAAAGAGCAATTTCTGTTTGATCAATTTTTATAGATAGTCCTGACCTTGCTCTAAGGTTCTTATAATGTGCTACAGGAATACGGGTGATTGTTTTCAACATTTTACTTCACTCCTGCCTTGATTGTAAGTCTAGCATAATATTTATTTTGAATTTCTTCATTGTTAATTGCTTCCTGCCACGGCTCAGCATACTTCGTTAGCGTTTGATCCATTCGGGCATTAAGTGCCTTCCTCGTTTCTTCATTTGCTAAAACTTCTCTGACGTGCGCCAAGCCAACCCGGTCAATCCATTTCGAAGTTCGTTCTAAATAATTAGCTGTTTCACGGTAATATTGCAGGTAAGCACCTGTCATTTCTATTACTTGTTCTTTCGTTTTCACAGTACATAAAAGATCACCAGGCCTTAGATCAACACCGCCATTACCGGCAACATAAATTTCCCAGCCGCCATCGACACCGACAAAACCAATATCCTTTATGCCGGCTTCTGAGCAGTTTCTTGGACAGGCTGATACGCCCATTTTCACTTTATGGGGTGTATCAAGGCGCTCAAATTTTTTCTCCAAGTCAATTCCAAGTGCCATCGAATCCTGCGTACCATAACGGCAGAACTGTGCACCAACACAGGTCTTTACTGTACGAAGTGTTTTACCATAGGCGTATCCCGACGGCATGTCCAGCTCTTCCCAAATACTTGGCAGGTCTTCCTTTTTGACACCAAATAGACCAATTCGCTGCCCACCAGTTAATTTTACCAATGGGACATTGTACTTTTCAGCAACTTCTGAAATTTTTTTCAAATCTTTCGCAGTGGTTACACCGCCATACATTCTAGGAACTACAGAATAGGTGCCGTCCTTTTGAATGTTCGCATGCATTTTCTCATTCACAAGACGAGAATCACGATCATCCTTATAGGAATCCATATAAATCATTCCGAGAAAGTAGTTGAGTGCTGGACGGCATTTGCTGCAGCCCTCTTCATTTCTCCACTCAAGGACATTCATGACTTCTTTAATACTTGTTAATCCTTTCATCTTGATTTCAGCCACTATTTCTTCCCGACTTAAGTTTGTGCAACTGCAAAGACTAGTCTTTTGCGCTGCTGCAGTATCAAATTGATCACCAAGTGTGTGGGCGAGAATTTGGCTGACCACTGGCTTGCAGCGACCGCAGGAACGACCTGCATTTGTACAATGACTCACTTGTTCCAGTGTTGTCAGGCCTTGGTTTTTTATTGACTCTACAATCTCGCCTTTTGTGACTCCGTTACAGCCGCAAACCATTTCATCATTTGGCATGTCGGCAATATTATCGTCTCCCCCGGCATCACTTTCGGATTGCAGCAGATTAATATTTGTCATCCCGCTGATCTCTTCCTTTTTCGTCAACATGCGGAATAATTTTGTACTATCTTTTGTATCACCATATAACACTACGCCGACAATACATTGGTTTCGAATTAAAATCTTTTTATAGACTCCAGCAAATTCATTATAAATTTTAATAGATTGGGTTGTTTCGTCATCTTCTATTTCTCCCGCAGAATAGAGGTCAATCCCTGCTACTTTTAATTGCGTGCCTGTAATAGAACCCATATAAGGTTCCACATTAACACCGCAAATCTTTTTAGCCAGTACCTTGGCCTGTTCATATAAAGGTGCGACCAAGCCATAGGTAATTTCTCTATGTTCCGCACATTCCCCGACAGCATATACACCAGGCACACTTGTTTCCATATTATCATTGACAACAATACCACGGTTCACATAAATGCCACTGTTTTTTGCAAGGTTGATATTTGGTTTAATTCCAATGGCCATCACAACAAGGTCTGCTTCAATTTCAGATTCATCCTTAAAACGAAGACCCTTAACCCGCTCATTCCCTATAATTTCAACGGTTTCTTTTTCCATTAAAAAGTTCATACCTTGGGCTTCTAGCTCTTTTTTCAACATGGTGGAGGCAGTTGAGTCTAATTGCCGCTCCATTAAATCCGGCATTAAATGGATAACATCAACTTTCATGCCAAGGTTGAGCAATCCCTTAGCTGCTTCAAGACCAAGCAAACCGCCTCCTATGACAGCAGCCTTTTTAAACTGGGAGGCTCCATTAATCATCCTTTCACAATCCTTGATATTTCGAAATCCTGTTACCCCCATTTTGTCTGCACCCGGAATCGGAGGAATCAAAGAACTTGAACCAGTTGCGATAATGAGCTCGTCATACTCCACTACATTTCTTAAATCACTTATAACTCGTTTTCCCTCAGTATCAATTCTAGTTATCGTTTCTCCAAGAAAAAGCTGTATATTATTTTCTTTGTACCAGTCTATTGGATTAATAATTATATCCTCAAAGCTAGTGTCCCCCTGCAAGATATTCGATAGTTTTATACGATTATAGTTTGGAAAGGGCTCTTGACCAAAAATCACAATCTCAAATTGCTCCGATGATATTTTAAGAATCTCTTCAATGGTTCTTAATCCAGCCATTCCGTTCCCAATCATGACAAGCTTTTTCATTTTTATCGCTCCTATATTCCAGTATTAAAGATGACGTCCCTTTATATTTTTTCTATAGTTAGATTGTAATCACCCTTTTATCAAAAATTTGTGAGGTTCGTCACTTTTTATCCCCTATATGTGAATATTTTCACATTATTGTCATAAAGGAAGCGATGGATGGATAAAAGGAACACCCTCAGGCTGTCGAAAAACTTTCGATAGCCTTTCATCCACTTTCTTTAACAATTCACCGCACTAATTAATGTAAAGTCTTTTCAATTGGTGTATTCAAGTGTGGGGACAGCCCACCACTCTCCGAATATAATCGCTCAAAAAGTAAAATATAAGTCGTAACACGACAAACCACTTTTCTTTTCCCTTTTAACGGGTATACCAGATCGTTCGGGCAATGAAACCACTTTTCTTTTCCCTTTTAACGGGCATTTCAGATTGTTCGGGCAATGAAACCACTTTTCTTTTCCCTTTTAACGGGTATACCAGCTCGTTCGGGCAATGAAACCACTTTTCTTTTCCCTTTTAACGGGCA
>NZ_JAVDUQ010000034.1:0-59816 GCF_031456445.1 Neobacillus niacini
AGCCAGGATCAAACTCTCCAAGAAAGTTGATGTAGCTCGAATGTTACGTTGGCTTCATTTCGAAAGAAATGAATATTATTGTTTGTTGACGTTTTTGTTTGTTTAGTTTTCAAAGAGCAATCTTAGTGATTATGGAGCGGGTGATGGGAATCGAACCCACTACATCAGCTTGGAAGGCTGAGGTTTTACCAGTAAACTACACCCGCGCGTTATATGTTTCAAATGGTCGGGAAGACAGGATTCGAACCTGCGACCCCTTGGTCCCAAACCAAGTGCTCTACCAAGCTGAGCTACTTCCCGTAAATAATGGCGCGCCCGGAAGAAGTCGAATCCACAACCTTCTGATCCGTAGTCAGACGCTCTATCCAATTGAGCTACGGGCGCATTTATAAAGCAACTTTTACAGTATATCAACCTAAAATCATTTTGTCAACAAGTTTTTTAGTGCGGCCGAGAGGACTTGAACCTCCACGGGGTTGCCCCCACTAGGCCCTCAACCTAGCGCGTCTGCCATTCCGCCACGACCGCAAGTAAATTAGCGACAAAAGTAATCATACCAAATTTACGAACATGATTCAAGTGGTAATTAATGGTGCGGGTGAAGGGAGTCGAACCCCCACGCCTTGCGGCGCCAGATCCTAAGTCTGGTGCGTCTGCCAATTCCGCCACACCCGCATATAGAAATACAAATGGCTGGGCTAGCTGGATTCGAACCAACGCATGTCGCAGTCAAAGTGCGATGCCTTACCGCTTGGCTATAGCCCAATAATATTAAATATTAAGACATGACTTTTTAAATAAAAAGCAATGGCGGTCTGGACGGGACTCGAACCCGCGACCTCCTGCGTGACAGGCAGGCATTCTAACCAACTGAACTACCAGACCAATATTTTTGAGAAACAGGAAATGATCTTTTGTTCATTTCCCATCCCTGATGACCCCTACGGGATTCGAACCCGTGTTACCGCCGTGAAAGGGCGGTGTCTTAACCGCTTGACCAAGGGGCCTTTTTGCAACGGAGAAGGAGGGATTTGAACCCTCGCGCCGGTTACCCGACCTACACCCTTAGCAGGGGCGCCTCTTCAGCCTCTTGAGTACTTCCCCATATGGCTCCGCAGGTAGGACTCGAACCTACGACCGATCGGTTAACAGCCGATAGCTCTACCACTGAGCTACTGCGGAATAACTTTATAAAATAAGGAGATTTCCTTATCGACTCTTCATATTATAATGACGTTAGGATGCAAAGTCAACATCATTTTTCAAGAAAATCAATTTCCATTTTCTCACTCTATTCTAAGATTACTTCTTTGATTTTCTTTAACCTTCCTTGGCATTTCCCGCAGACATATCGGCTTGTATTAATACTTCTCTTTCTTTGATATCGGTGATGGCAGTTTATGCACTCGTATAAGTGAATTTTTTTAAACGTTCTTTTTGAAGTTTTCTCCTTGAGAGGCGTACAAAACCGGGGTGCCCCAACCTTTTTTAATAACCATTTAAAATCAAAGTCACGATGCTGATACCCTTTTCCTTCAAGATGAAGATGGTAGTGGCAGAGCTCATGCTTAATGATCCCAATTAATTCATTCTCACCAAATTGGTCTAGATATTTTTTATTGACTTCAATATGATGTGTACCTAATAAGTATCTTCCGCCTGTTGAACGTAATCTCGAATTAAACGTGGCTTGATGTAGAAAGGGTTTTCCAAACGCTTCAATGGATATGCTTTCAACCAGCCTTTGAAGCTCTTGCTCTTCCACTTTTCTCCCTCACTTTCCACTTCAATTTATTCCTTTTCGAAATATATTCTAAATAAGTATTGAAATAAACGAATTGCATCATATTTCTAGTCAACGTGACAACCCATTATAGCATATATTGTAGTTACCTTTAATGATTTACTTTCAGGAGGTTTTACTATGCCGACTTGGTTTCAAAACCAAATGAAAAGAGCTTTTTATGAAAAGAACCGTTATCAAATCAAGCTTTTAAACCAATGCTGGTTTTTTTACAGAAAAAAACACTGCTCCTAAAAAGCAGTGTTTTCCTTTGCAGCTTGGATTATTGTTTTGCCGGAGGCAGCATAGTTAATGCCACACGGCCTTTATTCCTATCAACCGAATCCACCCAGACGGTTACAACATCCCCGACAGAAACAATATCTAACGGGTGCTTAACAAATCGATTGCTTAGCTTTGATATGTGAACCAATCCATCCTGTTTGACGCCAATGTCAACAAATGCACCAAAGTCAACCACGTTTCGAACGGTCCCTTGAAGTTCCATTCCCGGTTTCAGATCCTCTAATTTTAAAACATCCTTTTTTAATAGAGGCTGAGGTAATTCATCTCGCGGATCTCTTTCCGGTCTGACTAAAGCGTCGATAATATCTTTTAAGGTTAATTCTCCTACCTCTAACTCTTCTGAAACAGTTTTTAGGTCCAGTCCATTAAGGGCTTCTTTTAACTCATCTGTACCTAAATCCTTTGTAGAAAATCCAAGAGTGGATAATAACTTTTTCACTTCATCATAGTTTTCCGGATGGATCCCGGTGCGGTCCAAAGGTTCTTTTCCATCTATTACTCTCAGGAAACCAATTGCTTGTTCATATGTTTTTGCTCCAAGCCGAGGTACCTTTTTTAATTGAACCCTGCTTATAAATTTCCCTTCCTCTTCCCGCTTTTTCACAACATTGTTCGCCGCCGTTTTTGTTAAACCCGCTACATATTGCAAAAGGGACGATGATGCAGTGTTCACATTGACCCCCACTCGGTTCACGGCTGTTTCCACGACAAAATTTAGGGACTCCGATAGGCGTTTTTGGGAAACGTCATGCTGATATTGACCAACACCTACTGATTTCGGATCAATTTTCACTAGTTCAGCAAGCGGGTCCTGTAAGCGCCGGGCAATGGATACCGCACTTCTTTCTTCTACTTGGAAATTCGGAAATTCTTCTCTTGCTAAATCAGATGCGGAGTAAACACTAGCCCCCGCTTCATTTACAATTAAATAAAAAGTTTCTTCATCCATCTCTTTTAAGATGTCCGCCACAAATTGCTCAGTTTCTCTTGATGCCGTTCCGTTACCGATAGCAGCCATTTCCACCTTATATTCACGAAGGATATTAATAAATTTTTCTCTAGCCTCTTTTGCTTTATTAACTGGTGGATGCGGGTAGATGACATCAATTTTTAAAACCTTTCCTGTTTCATCCACCACGGCAAGCTTACAGCCAGTTCGGTAGGCCGGGTCAACTCCAATTACGACTTTTCCTTTAAGCGGCGGCTGCAGCAGCAAATTCCGAAGATTTTCAGAAAAAATATGTATCGCCTGCTCCTCTGCTTTTTCCGTTAACTCACTGCGGATTTCTCTTTCAATAGAGGGTTGGATTAATCTTTTATAGCTATCTTCAATCGCCTCCACTACAATTGGCGCTGCCGGCGAATGCTGATTCCGAATCCATTTTTTCGAAAGATAGTTCAAGATTTGATCCGTATTCATTTTGATTGAAACTCGTAAAATATCTTCCTTTTCACCGCGATTGAGGGCTAGAATACGGTGAGGTACAATTTTACTTACAGGCTCTTCATACCCATAATACATTTCGTAGACTTTCTTATCATCCTTCTCTTCTTCCTTAACTGTGGATGAGACCGTACCAGATTTAAACGTTTCTTTCCGAATCCATTTTCGCCCTTCTGCATTATCGCTTACCCATTCTGCAACGATATCTTTAGCTCCTGCAATGGCATCTTCAACGGAAAGGACTTCTTTTTCCTCTGATAAAAATTCCTGTGCTTTTTCTTCAACATTTTCCTTTGTGAAGGTCATGAGCCACTCAGCAAGAGGTTCTAATCCTTTTTCTCTTGCAACAGTTGCTTTCGTCCGACGCTTTTGTTTGTATGGCCGATATAAATCTTCAACTTCTTGGAGTTTTTCAGCACGGAGGATGTTCTGGTTCAATTCTTCCGTGAGTTTTCCTTGTTCGGCTATAATCCTCAGAACTTCTTCTTTACGTTGTTCAAGGTTTTGAATATACTGCCAACGTTCTAAAATATTGCGAATCTGCACTTCATCAAGCGCTCCAGTCATTTCCTTACGGTAACGAGCAATAAATGGAACCGTATTGCCTTCGTTTAGTAAAGAAATAACACTTTTAACTTGCTTGGCGGAAATTGCTTGCTCGGATGCAATCTTACCAAACAACAACTGCTCATCTTTTACGACTGTATCATTCACTTAAACAATCCTCCACTTCGTCATTTCCATTTTATTGTATCAAATTAGGGTGACGGTTTCACCAAATGCGGGTCTTTCCTGGAATAATGACCGGTTCAGCGAAAAAACAACGATCATGGGCTCATAGTGCCCGTTCTTGTAAAAAAACCACGGCCATGGGCATTATCGAGGGTTTATAGTGCCCGTTCTTGTAAAAAAACCACGACCATGGGCATTATCGAGGGAGCATAGTGCCCGTTCTCCTAAAAAATCAATGGCCATGGGCATATCGAGGGCTCATAGTGCCCGTTCTCCTAAAAAAACAATGGCCATGGGCATTTTCTCAGGCTCATAGTGCCCGTTCTCGTAAAAAGACAATGGCCACAGACATTATCAAGGGATCATAGTGCCCGTTCTCGTAAACAATCAATGGCCATGGGCATTATCGCGCGCCTATAGTGCCCAATCGAGCGGAAAAACAAGAACAGCGGGCACTATAAACAAAAAAAGCAAGCCCCAGCGAGCTTGCTTTAAGCAGAAAAACACAGTAGAAGAGTAGAATATGTATAAAAAAACGCCCTTTCAAAAAGAGCGTGCTTTGCTAAAATTCGATGAGACCGATGCTTACACGCAAGGCATCATCCACTTTTTCCATCATTTCGTCATCGAGATGGGTAATTTTATCGGTTAACCGCTGCTTATCTATTGTACGAATTTGTTCTAAAAGTATGACTGAGTCTCGTTCAAAACCGTAGCGTTTCGCGTCAATTTCAACATGAGTCGGAAGCTTCGCTTTTTGAATTTGAGCTGTAATCGCTGCAACAATAACGGTGGGACTAAACCGATTCCCGATGTCGTTTTGGATGACAAGTACAGGACGGACGCCGCCTTGTTCAGAACCAACAACTGGGGATAGGTCCGCGAAATATACGTCACCACGCTTGACAATCAAAGGATTATCCTCCGCTTACAAGACGTTCTACTGTGTGTTCTGCCTCATATTCTGCTTGAAATGCTTCCGATGCAATTCTTAAATTAATCTTAGCCATTTCCATATATCCACGTCTCATGGATTCGCGAATTTGTCTTTTTTTACGTTCGCGTAAATACATTTTTGTTGCTTGATAAATAAATTCGCTGCGATTCACATTTTCTTGCTTTACAAAGCCATCTAACTCGGTTAAAAGATGTTGCGGTAATTTCACTAAGATCTCCGTAGTTGCGCCGGATTCAGACACAAACATACACCTCCACCATCACTACACACCAATTTTTATCTGTACCATATTTTATAATAACACTAAACAACCTAAATGCATAGACTAATTATAATACTATTGTATTATAAGCCAATAAAAGCTGCTTTTATGCACAAAAGTCCGCAATAATATAAATATGTTTAAATTTAATATAGTGAAACTTCCATCAGTGGGGATTTTCCTTCATCCCCACTGATGGTTAGTTGAACTTAATCGGGCTTTTACGGGCAGTTGCACCCCCAGTTAACTATTCTGTTTTCCTCATAACTTGAAGGGGGCTTACTGCCCGTTAATGCGGGATAAATACGCCTTCTTTTTTCTAAGGCTGTTAAACTTATTTGTTGACTTCCGCTCCAGGCACTTCGCTTTCCGTGGGCGGTTCGGGGAGCCTCCTCGTCGCTTCGCTCCTGTGGGGTCTCCCCTGTACCGTACTCCCACAGGAGTCTTCGTGCCTTCCACTCCAATCAACGCTGTTCAAAAATCAACATTGTCCTTTTACACGGCCTTCGCTAAAGAAGATAGTTTTTTAATTCGACTATTTTTCCATCTTTTTTATAAAGACGGGGGACTCGATTTGTGATAATACAAGGAACTTCGTAATTGATGGTCTCGAGTTTTTTGGCAATTTCATTGATGGATATAAACTGATTCTTTTCTTTCCCAATTAACGTGACATTCGTGCCAACTGGTATCTCATGCGGAAGCTGTACCATTAATTGGTCCATACAGATTCTACCGACAATTGGTACCCGCATCCCATTGACTAACACTTCCTGACCCTGCAGTTTTCGAATCCATCCATCTGCATAGCCAACTGGCACTGTCCCAATCCATTCATCCCCGCTCGCTTCATACGTAGCACCGTAACTTATTTTATCCCCTTTATGCAGTTGTTTTACATGGACAAGCTTTGAACGCAGCGAAAAGGCTTCATTCAATGAAAACGGGATTTCCGGTTCCATCTCAAGGGATGGCGTCAATCCGTACATGGCAATCCCAAGGCGTACGGCATTATATACGCCACTTTGAAATCTCAGGGTTGCGGCGCTATTACTGCAATGAACATACTTTGGACGTACCTTCAGCACACTTATTAACTCTTGGAATAACGCGAATTGCTGATTGAAATAAGATTGGTTCAGTTCATCTGCCGTAGCAAAATGAGTAAAGATTCCTTCTAGATTGAATCGCTGATCAAGGGCTAACAGCTCTTCAAAATCGGCAAGTTCGTTTTTACTGCTAATGCCCAGTCTCCCCATTCCAGTATCCAGCTTAATATGAACAGACAGCCTGCTATCCGTTTTTAAATGTTTTTGTGCTTCCAGCAGCCAATCCTTTTGAAAAACAGTAAGGGTAATACGGGAATCTGCTGCCATTTGTACGTCTTCGGCACGACTGGCACCTAATACAAGAATAGGAGCTATTATTCCTTTCTTCCTTAAAGTAATGGCTTCATCCATAAAGGCTACGGCCAAATAAGTTGCACCCGCAGCAAGCGCTTCTCTAGCCACTTGTACATCCCCGTGGCCATAGGCATTTGCTTTTACAACTGCAATAATTTCTACTTCATTTGGCAGAAGTTTTTTAACAGACGAAACATTCGTATGAATACAATCCAAGTCTACTTCCACCCAGGTGTCTCGATAGAAAAAGCTGCGATCTTCCATTTTTCCACTTCCTAAAAACGTTAATTAAACTCCTATATCATTTTATCACAAAAAAATTCAATTGCTCCAAAATAAAGAAAACTCACCGACTGGTGGGCCCCTAAGGGCGGTTCATGAGGCGTAGTTGCACTTATGCCTGATAGGAAAGTTATACTTTCCTATCGACCAAGAACAAACAGGCCCTTTAAAAAGAGCCTGTTTACAAAAATTATTTAACAGCATCACCTTGAACGGATTGTGCTACTTTAATCATTTCTTCCCTTGACAGATTTTTCGAAGCAATCATGTAATCTACCCCGCCTTGTGTCCAAGAAATAGAGTGATCCGTTACAGCGCCTATGGTTGCTCCCAAATCTACTAAATCCCCTTCCACATACGTTGGTGTAGTGGAGGCATCTTTTACTGTTACTTTTTCTTGTACAAGTGTAAATGACTTTTTGCCGTCATAGGTTAATACGACACGTTTACCATCTTCAATACCTACTTCATCTTCCTTAATCAACTTCGTACCTGAAATCTGTGCAGTAGGATATTTAACGGTAAAGGCAGCATCTTTTGGTTCTGTCATTGCTGGCATACCAATTTGTGCCCTTGTCATATTCTTTTTCAATTTAAAATCGTCTTTATCAAAGCTTGCGTCAAACTTAACTTTTTCAAATTCAACTGTAACTAACGGATTTCGGTCAGGATCCATTACTTTAACCACTGCCGGTGATAGATCCTTCTTATTTAGTTTAATTTCTTGGAATGGGAGCATACTATTATTTTGATAGCGTGTTTTTGTTTCAAATACATAGTAGTCCTTGGTGGACGAAAATTTTGCCTCTTTATCCACCATAATGTCTTTAATTAATGATTCATATAGATAGGCCTGGCTGCTGTTTTGCGGCCAATCGCTCTGGAATTTGAAGCTCTTATTTAGTGCTGGAGTTAGAACGAATACCCCTTCGTCATTCCTTAAAATCATTTGGCTTTGGTCCTTCTCGGAATTTTTTAGATTTACTCGATAAAACTTCTTATCCTTTTGCCAAATTTCAACATTATATACTTGAGAATCCGTACCCATTTTCAGGGTCATTTTTGCATTTACTTTATAGCCTGATAAGTCATCAAGTTTACCACTTAATTCTTTTACTACATCACCCTGAGACTTCGATCCGCAAGCTGCCAGCAGAAAGATGACCATTAGCCCCGTGATTAGCAGCAACAACTTTTTTCTCATTCCTTCAACCCCTTCTTGTCTCATTTCATATGATTTATGGAGAAGAGAAAGGCAGGGGTCAGAATCATCGCTTTCCAAAATGACCATAGCTGACCTTGTCTCTCCTGATTCTCTATGAATATATGAGACAACCTAAGGGAATATGCTAACGAGGGGACCAAGCTTTTAAAAATATAACGCTACCCTTCAATCACTACCTGGGCTACAGCATATTCCCGGCTGTGGGAAATGGATAAGTGAGCACTTATTTCAGGTCTTATAATAATTGGTTTTCCGAATGGATCCGAATCAATTTCAATATCCAAAAAGGACAGTTCTTTTCCAATCCCTGTACCGGCAGCTTTTGAGAAAGCCTCTTTTGCCGCAAATCTTCCGGCCAAAAATTCAACCTGCCTCCGCTCAGAAAGGACTTCGAATTTTTGTTTTTCCTGGTCCGTTAAAATTCGGTCAATTAATTTTCTTTGCCTTTGAAGTAAATTCTGTATTCTTGATAATTCAACAATATCAATCCCAATTCCGCTAATCATCCTACATCTTCCTTCTATTTAGTTTACAATCAGCATAGATAATAGTGTACAAGTCGCATTGCTCCAAGGGGGTTAACTATGTTTACAAGAACAGAAAGCTTTCGTGAATTCATCCGTCTATATCCAATTGTTTCCATAATTATAATCATTCATGTAGTTTTATATCTTTTCACAGTCCTGCCAATCTTCCCGAATTATTGGTTTTTTGAACATCTTTCAGGCGTAAACCTGTATATTTTTGAGGGCGAATACTGGCGGCTCATTACACCAACCTTTTTGCATAATGGTTTTGCCCATATGTTATTTAATAGTGTTACTTTGCTGCTATTTGGTCCAGCGCTTGAACGAATGCTTGGCGGTGGTAAATTTCTATTGGTCTATCTTGTTTCCGGACTGGTTGCCAATCTTGCAACGTTATTCCTTGAACCGCTCAGCTATACCCATGTCGGTTCAAGTGGTGCGATTTTTGGCCTTTTTGGATATTATTTAGCGATTATTATTTTCCGCAAAAATTGGCTTTCACGGCAAAATTCACAAATCATCCTTGTTCTTTGCGCTCTTAGTCTAGTTATGACATTCGTACAGCCGAATATTAATATTACCGCCCATCTATTCGGTTTAATCGGAGGATTTTTACTTGGAGCCATCCCCTATTACAAAAAAGGAGCCATGTCTGATTCTATTAAAGGTATGGCCAATTGGGCAGGACCTGCAGGACGTAGAATCAAATTGCAGTCCCCCTTGAAAATATTCCTTTGGGGAATCATCTTCTTAATCGCTATTATCGGCTTTTTAGTACAAAGATAAAAGTAATATTTATCCGGCACCATCCCTATTTTTTATTTAATATATGAAAGCATAAAAAAAGAGCATGGAGTCCATGCTCTTACTTTTTAATGATTATAGCTTCTCGGCTTTGATTTTCCGGACGCTCTTTTTTCACCGCTTCTTGGTTTTACCGGTGCTTTTTTTCGGCGATCAGAATTGTAGCCTCTTGAATCGTCTCTTCTTCTACGGTCACGGTCTTGTGGTTTTCGATCTCTTTTTTGCGGAAGCAGTTCTTCTGTCAATTTAACCGGTGTAGTATCCGGTTCTTTTGTTAACATTTTCAAAACAGCCGCGATAACCGTTGAAGCATCATTTTCTTCAAGTAATTCTTGAGCTGCTGCTTTATAGTAATGTAAATTGTTGGATTCAATTGTTGCAACAATTTTTTCAACTACCGCTTTTTGTTGGCCTTCTAATGCTTCATCAAGCGTAGGGGCTTTCATTTTATCCATCTTACGCTTTGTTGTTTTTTCAACAACAGCTAAGTAGGACTTTTCACGTGGTGTAATGAATGTCATGGCTACACCAGTTTTACCCGCACGACCTGTACGGCCAATACGGTGAACATAGCTTTCAGGATCTTGAGGGATATCAAAATTGTAAACATGCGTTACTCCTGAAATATCCAGACCCCTTGCTGCTACGTCAGTGGCAACTAAGACATCAATTGAACCTTCTTTAAATTTACGTAGAACAGAAAGACGCTTTGCCTGACTTAAGTCGCCATGGATTCCTTCAGCTGTATAACCTCTTAGGTTTAATGCATCTGATAATTCATCAACACGACGTTTTGTCCGACCAAAGATAATCGCCAATTCAGGTGATTGAATATCCAAAAGTCTTGTCAAGACATCAAATTTATTCTTTTCTTGCACTTCAAGATAATATTGTTCAATTGAAGGAACAGTCATTTCCTTTGTTTTCACACGGACGATTTGTGGGTTCTTCATGAACTTTTCTGCCATTCTTTGAATCGGTCCTGGCATTGTTGCTGAGAAAAGCAATGTTTGTCTTTCAGCTGGAGTTGCCGCAAGAATGGATTCGATATCCTCAATGAATCCCATGTTAAGCATTTCATCTGCTTCATCCAGAATGACTGTTTGCACAGTATCAAGGCGCATCGTTCTTCTATTAATATGATCCAATACACGTCCAGGAGTACCAACAATGATATGTGGCGCTTTCTTTAATGAACGAATTTGGCGGCTGATATCTTGACCACCATAAATTGGCAGCACACGGACCCTTTTGCCAGCTCCAATTTTATATAGTTCTTCCGATACTTGAATTGCTAGTTCTCGTGTAGGGGCAATAATAATCCCTTGAATTGCGTCCGCACTTACATCAATTTTTTCTACCAATGGAATTCCAAATGCAGCTGTTTTTCCTGTTCCAGTTTGAGCTTGCCCGATCAAATCTATATTTTTTAAACCCAAAGGAATCGTTTCTGCCTGGATTGGTGTTGCTTCCTCAAAACCCATTTTGAGGACAGCTTTTAAAGTGGCCTGACTTAGACCTAAATCTTCAAACTTTGTCAATGTTTTCATTCTCCTTCATCTATTTGAAAATATTTTATGTGCTGAATATTTTCTTCCGATACGCATCAAAATGCCGTAACTAGGTAACACGTTTATTTTACCAAAAAAAGACATTCCTCCATAGGAGTATGCCCTTAATTTATCGTTCTTAAGACACGTTGATGATTATCTTACCATTAATCGTGGTATATTGCAATTAAAGCAAATCTTTACCATTCTTAACATCCCATCAAAAAATCAAAAACTTGAGAAAATAGGGCCTCTCTTTCCTCACAGTGGCAAATATGATGTTGGGAATCCTTAATAAACGTAATTTGTTTCTTTTTTGCACGAATCGTCCGATACAAGAATTCAGCACTTTTGGGCGGCACCATTCCATCGCATTCCCCTTGAGCAATTAAGGTCGGCACTTCTACTTGATGCAAAAGAGGTTTTACAAAGGAGACAAGTTGACGAAATTGCAAGGTTGCCGCTATAGGGGTTTCTTTTATTTTTCTTAAATAACGCTGAAATAATTCATTCTCCACTAAGTTTCCTCTTAGAGAGTCGATCAGCATGGATTTTAATTCTACCGCCATCTGTTTTGGATTGATATAAAGGGCAGCAGCACTTAACAAAACAAGTTTATCAACAGGATAATTGGCTGCTAAATAGGCTGCAATTAAGCCTCCCATCGAAAAACCAATAATATAAATCTCATCACAGGTTTGGAGGAGCTTCTTTAATTCAACCTCGGCACATTCAATCCACTGCTGGTACTGAATTCCCTTTAATGAAAGTGTTTCCCCATGACCCGGGAGTGTGGGCACACAAAAGCTCCAATTGGTCCGTTGCGATAAATATTCCACCAGAGGTTCCACTTCATAAGGGGCTCCTGTAAATCCGTGAATACATAAGCAGCCAATCATTTTAAACACCTGCCAAAAACATTGATAATCCCCTTATTTTTGCAGAGAATTTACGATTTCTTCTAATTTCATTCCGCGGGATGCTTTAACGAGTACCAAAGCCTTCTCATTCACATGCTGTTCCAGTTCTTGGAGTAAATCTTTTTTATCCATAAATTCAAAAACCCGATTTTCCCCTAAAACGGTACGGGCACCTTTGGCAATATGTGCTCCCAATTTTCCATACGTAAACAATAAGTCAATTTTATCAGGGTTCAAGCCATTACCAATTTGCAAATGGTATTGTTCTTCCTGCGGTCCTAATTCTAACATATCACCTAACACGAGAATTTTTTTATCATACCCTTGAAGATTGGATACCAATTCAATCGCTGCAATCATGGATGTTGGGCTGGCGTTATAAGCATCGTTAATGATTTTTTCCCCATGCTTTCCTTCGACAAGCTCCATTCTCATATTTGTAAGTTTAATCCCCGCTAAACCTTCATTCATTTTTGCAAACGGAACATTTAAATATCTCGCAATCAGCATCGCTGCAAGTGCATTTAAAATATTGTGCGTTCCTAAAACAGGCAGGACAAAGCTTTCATTTGATGCATTTGTCGTAAACCGGTTACCATGATCCAATTGAACAATATGAGTTGGGAAAAGGTCGTTGGTTTCACTCCTTCCAAAGGTTTGAACTTGAACATTCCCTTTAAATTGATGAATCCGTTCCATTAATAATGGTTCTTCCCCATGCAGTACAGCTAGTCCACCCTCTTTTAGCCCCTGCAAAATTTCAAGCTTAGCCTCGGCAATTCCTTCTCTAGAACCAAGATCAAGCAAGTGGGACTCGCCAACATTCGTAATCACGACAGCATCTGGGCAGGCCAGTTTGGTAAGAAATTCTATTTCTCCCCGTCCGCTCATCCCCATTTCCAAAACAGCGATATCCGTATCTTCTTCCAATCCTAAAATCGTAAGAGGAAGACCAATTTGATTATTATAATTTCCTTCTGTTTTTTGAACTTTATATTGAGTCGAAAGCAGACCGGCTGTCAAATCTTTCGTGGTTGTTTTTCCATTACTTCCGGTGATGCCCACTACCTTAATATCCAGCTGCTTTCGATAGCTTCTTGCTAATTCCTGAAGGGCAGTTAAACAATCATCGACCATTAAAATCGGCAGATGCTCTGGTGGGTTGGGAACATCGCTTTGCCATAAAGCAGCTGCAGCACCCTTTTGGATGGAATCCTCTACATATTTATGTCCATCCACCCGCTCCCCTTTAAACGGCACAAACAAGCTTCCTGTTTCAATTTTTCTTGAATCAATGACCACATTTTCTACGATCACATCTTTAAAAGGAGAAATATCATTTTTCACCGTAATCATTTCCGCTATTTGACTCAGTGTTCTTCTCATCTTCTTTCCCTCCTCTACTCTCTTACTATTCAAAAGAACGGACACGGCAAAAGCACCGTGCCACTAACAAAATCTAATTTAAAAGGAATATTTAATCTGTTGTTTTTCGTCATGTCTTTCTTTCGCAAGATTGACCAGGCGCTCGATTAATTGCGGGTACTCAACCCCGGTGTGCTTCCATAACAGCGGGAACATACTAAATGGAGTGAAACCAGGCATGGTATTCACTTCATTAATTAATGCCCTTCCATCCTTTGTTAAGAAGAAATCAGCACGAACAAGCCCTGAGCAATCCAATGCTTTAAATGCCTGAATCGCCATATCTTTAATTTGTTTATATTCATTATCTGTAATTTCAGCCGGAATAATCAAAGCAGTCTCGCCATCTTCATATTTCGCTTTATAATCATAAAAGTCTTTTTTCGGAACAATTTCTCCAGCCACCGAACATTCCGGTTCATCATTCCCAAGAATACCCACTTCAATTTCACGGGCAGTAACGCCTTCTTCAATAATCACCTTGCGATCAAATTGGAAGGCTTCCGCAAAAGCAGTTTCCAATTCTGCTCGATTCCGGCACTTACTAATCCCAACACTTGAACCAAGATTTGCCGGCTTAACAAAGCAGGGATAACCAAGCTCTTCCTCGACCTTTGTATAAGCAGCCTCTTTTCCCTTTTGCCATTCACTTTTAATAAAAGCAACATAGTTTACTTGGGCGAGCCCAGATTGCGCAAATACATTTTTCATCATCACTTTATCCATACCGGCAGCGGAAGCAAGCACCCCGTTTCCGACATAGGGAAGATTTAATAGTTCTAATAATCCTTGTACCGTACCATCTTCTCCATTTGGTCCGTGCAATAGCGGGAAGATGACATCCAGCGTTGATTGTTTCTGTTTATTTCCTTCCATAATAGCAGGGGCTAAAGAAAGTGGGGACAATTCGTTCCCTTCAGTAAACTCAAGTGCCTTCACACTCTCAACAGGAGCTTGCAGCTGCGCACCCTTAATCCACTGACCTTCTTCATTTATGTATATAGGATGAATTTCAAATTTTTCAAGGTCCAGTGCACCAATGACAGCCATTGCCGTCTGCATCGATACTTTATGTTCAGCGGATTTTCCTCCGTATAATAAACCCAGTTTTGTTTTCATGATAAACCTCCATTTTCATACTGTTTTTATTTTAGCACTTTATCAGAAATATGAGGAATGATGTGATAATCTTTTTTACTTTACTCCTTTATTTTATGAAACCTGGTGCTTAGTTCAAAACAATCAAAATAAAATCTCTCCAAATTGCCTGGAGAGATTAGAGAACATTTAATTTCCACTCTTTTGTTTTTTTATCAAACACAATCTTAGCATGAGAAGGTTCCTTTGAAATCATTTCATATTCCTCGTACATATCATCCATATTGGCAAAATCACCAATTACCCAAATGGGGATTTCAATCTTCGTACGCTGCTGATCTGCATTCTTCATCGAAATACAGATTCCCTCTTTCATAAAAGGTGTTAAAGAAAGAAGGATCTCCTTATTGACCGGTGGATAGGAGCGTTTTTTCCTCAATCCTAAAAGGGACTTCTCCAATTTAAGTTTACTTACCTTTCCGGAAATGGCCTCACTAAGCAAATGAAAAAAGTCCTTAAAACTGCGATAATAGATTTTGTTAAACCAGCCGTCATCATGGGCTAAATACACAAAACGATTTCCAAGCTTATTATAAAAAGGTAATTTTAAATGCTGCTTCAAATGGCCCAAATATAATAATTCAGCCATTTCCTGCCCTGTCAGCTCGTTTAAAACCTCTTCTTCTATAAAATCAATCCAGCAAAAATCTCCGTACCCGTAAACATCTTCCCCAGCTAATTTTTTTACACGATCCTCCGGACAATATTCAAGCAGTGCGTGCCTATTAAACTCAGTATCATCAAAGCGGTGCTTTAATAAAAGCAAATGGTTTAATGAATCTGAAAAAGCAGCAGCAAATTCATCGAATTCAATTCCGTAGGACATTACATACTGATCCGACTGATTTAAGTGTACATAAATAAGATCCCGTATGTCTTGATGATGCTTTTTCAAGGCCAAACTCCTCCGAAAGTTTAATTTATCTGAAAAGGCAGATCCGTTTATACTGCCTGTTATTCAATTCCTTACCATTTTACCAAAGAATAGGTCAAATAGCTTATTTCAATTCTTTTACAATTTTAAAGCTTTGATGAGGAAAATTGCAAATGGATTTTCATAAAAATAGCTGTTTTTAAATTATCAATGGATTTCTATTTATTAACATATACTAGTATTGATTCGAAAAAACTTTTCCGTCTCCCCTGTTATAAAACTTGCGGGGTAGAAAGGAGCTTTTAATTCATGATTAAGGATATGACTCAGGATGAGATTAGCCTTCATATTATTAAAGTAATAAAAGAAAATAAAAAAGCTGAATTTGAAGCGATTCTTGAAGAATTGCAGCCCTATGACATTGCGAAAATTTATGAGGAATTACCGGAGAAACATAAAGCTAAGTTTCTCTTGTTTCTTAAAAATGATCTTCTCGCTGACCTAATGGAAGAGCTGGATAAGGATGAACAGCTTGAGGTATTAAATAAGCTTGGCATTGAAAAATCAAGCAAGGTTCTTGATTTAATGGACAATGATGACCTTGCCTTACTATTACATGAACTATCCCCTGAAAAGATGGATTCGCTTTTGTCGGGGATGAAAGCGGAGGAATCCACCGCCGTAAAAGGCATCATGAATTATCCGCCGGAAACAGCAGGAAGAATCATGACAAATCGATTTGTTTGGATTCGAAACTATTTTTCTGTCAGGGAAGCGGTCGACAAGTTAAAGATTTTCGCTGAATTCGCCGAAACGATTAATTATTTATATGTGATTGATGAAGAACGCAAACTGGTTGGCGTCGTTTCCTATCGTGATTTATTATTGGCTGATATGGATAAAAAGATCAATGACATTATGTATGAACGTGTTATTTCTGTTTCAGTGGCAACCGACCAAGAAGTGGTAGCCAGAACGGCAGAACGGTATGACTTTCTGGCCATTCCCGTTGTGGATGAAGAAAAGGTCCTCGTTGGGATTGTGACGGTCGATGATATTATCGATATCGTCATCAAAGAAGCAAATGAAGATATTGAAAAGCTATCTGCTTCGGGGAAGGCGATTGACTTTGATACCAAAATTTTCGTTGCTGCTGCAAGAAGATTACCGTGGTTAATTTTACTTTTATTTATCGGGCTCATTTCAGGAAGAATCATCTCAAGCTTTGAGGATACGTTGAAACAGGTGGTTGCTTTAGCCTTTTTTATGCCAATGATTGCCGGTATGACCGGAAACACAGGAACTCAATCCCTAGCCGTGGTGGTTCGCGGGCTGATCTCCCATGATATTAACAAGGGAGTGGTTACCCGGCTCATTGCCCGTGAGTTTGGGGTCGGGATAACAATTGGGGTAACATGCGCTGTACTAATCTCGATTATTGCCTACATCTGGCAGGGCAACATGATTCTTGGTGCTGTGGTGGGCTGCTCGCTCTTTTTTACCTTGATAATCGGAACACTGGCAGGAACCATCATTCCCTTGATTTTATACCGTTTTAATGTGGACCCTGCCGTAGCATCCGGCCCGCTGATTACCACCTTAAATGACATCTTTTCCTTAATGACCTACTTTGGCATTGCCTCGATGTTTTTGCATTATTTGATCTAGGAATTTTTTTGAAACTATTTACCCGTTTCATCCGTATTATATTTAGTAATATTTACCTTACTTTCTATTGTGAGGAAACTACTTCTTTGTTAGCATGAAAGTAAAAAAACGGGTGTGACATATGGATTATATTTCAAAAAAAACGGACCGGTTTGATTGGACATTAACATTAATTTTATTCCTATTTTTCCTGATTAGCTGCGCTTCCATTTACAGTGCTCAAGGTGCTGCACAGTATGATGAAAATTTCTTAATCAAACAAGTCTTTTGGTATATAGTGGGTGCAGCCATTATTTCTGTTGCCATCCTCATCGATGGCTATCAATATAAGCGGCTTTCTTGGTACCTATATGGCTTTGGTCTTTTGTTGCTGATTGCTATCATTGTGGCACCGACAAGCATTGCTCCCTACCGAAACGGCGCGAAAAGCTGGTTTATTTTCCATGGAATCGGCATTCAGCCTTCAGAATTTGTCAAAACCTTTTTGATTCTTGCCTTAAGTCGGGTCATTACCCAGCATCAAGAAAAGTTTAAAGGAAAATCTCTTAAATTAGACTTCCTGTTACTTTTAAAATTGGGGATTACCACGGCCGTGCCACTCGGGATGATCATGCTTCAGCCTGACTTAGGAACAGGTCTTGTGATTTTATCCATCCTCACGGGTCTTATTTTAGTCTCAGGAATCTCATGGAAAATCATATTGCCGATTTATGGCTCGGGAGCAACCCTCGGAGCAGCCATTCTTTATCTTGTCGTTCAAAAACCGGAACTGCTTGTAAAGTATCTACACGTTAAAACCTATCAATTCGAACGTATCTATTCTTGGCTTGACCCGATTAATCATGAAAGTGATTCCGGTTACCATCTAATGAAATCCTTAACGGCTATTGGCTCTGGGCTGATAACAGGAAAAGGATTTGATAAAGGGGAAGTATACATTCCTGAGGGGCACACCGATTTTATCTTTAGTATTATCGGTGAAGAATATGGTTTTGTTGGCGGCAGTATTGTGATTGGACTGTATTTCCTGTTGATTTACCATTTAATCAAAACAGCTTTAGATACGAATGATCCATTTAATACATATGTCTGCATCGGGGTTATCAGCGTAATTACGTTTCACGTTTTTCAAAATATCGGCATGACCATTCAAGTTCTGCCGATTACCGGCATTCCGCTCCCCTTCATCAGCTATGGGGGCAGCTCCTTAATGGGGAATATGTTTGCAATGGGTTTGGTCTACAGCATTCGTTACCATCACCAAACCTATATGTTTTCCTCCGGCGCATCGGTCGATTCTTAGAGGCAGCATTTTTACGCTGTCTTTTTCTTTTATTTAGGAATGAATGTTAATTTGATACCATATTTATTTCTTTATAGGACAATCTGGTTTAAACTATTTACATTACAATAGTGAAGGTGAATTATGAAGGATTTTATTTTCTCCATTTTAATGTTTTTATCACAGTTAGGTTATCTCGGAATCGCATTGGGTCTAATGATTGAAATTATTCCAAGTGAGATTGTCTTGGGTTACGGCGGATATATGATTTCACAAGGTCACCTGAACTTTTTAGGAGCTGTCATTGCGGGGACAATTGGCGGAACGATTGCCCAGCTCTTTTTATATTGGGCTGGCTATTACGGTGGTCGTCCCTTCCTTGAAAAATACGGTAAATATGTGTTAATCAAAAAAAGCCACATTGACATTGCTGAGAGTTGGTTCAACAAATATGGAGCCGGAGTCATTTTTTCGGCACGCTTTATCCCGGTGGTCAGGCACGCCATTTCCATTCCTGCTGGAATCGCGAAAATGCCGGTAAGCAAATTTACCCTTTACACCGTTTCAGCGGTATTGCCGTGGACAATCTTATTTCTTTATTTAGGGAAAGTACTGGGGGAAAAATGGTCCCATATTAAAGAATATGCGCAACCCTATGTGCTCCCCATTATTATCGCAGCCATTGTTTTAGCGGCCATTTACTTTATTATTAAAAAAACCAAGAAAACCACCAATTGATGAATTGGTGGTTTTCTTGGCTGTCGAAAATCTTTCGATAGCCTTTTATTTTATTAGTCCACTTTAACAATTCACTCCGTTAATTTATTGTAATATTATTAGAGTTTGGTCTGTGCAACAAGTCTGTTGATTGGAGCGGAGGGCACTCGACTCCTGCGGGATAGAGAGGTCACTGGAGACCCCACAGGCGCAAGCGCCGAGGAGGCTCCAGGACCTCCCCGCGGAAAGCGAGTGACCGGAGCGGAAATCAACAGGCCTTTTTGCAGGGACTATCAATAAAATTGGTATTTAGATTTGACAAAGTAAAAAATTGCCGAGAAAAATACCCTTTCTAATCTATGAACCCTGCCGTTCAGAAAACTTCCCTTGGGCCCAGGCATCGAGTTTTTTGACATGCCCCTTCCCGAGGGTAAATCCGTATAGGATAAGCAGAACAATAATTAAGGTAAACAAATCGACTTTCCTTGTGGCAATAAAGTTGATAATCCCCATTAATACTTGCGGAATCACTCCGGTCAATGCGAATAAAACCGTTGCCACCTTAAACCAAAAGCTGGACTGCAGACCGTAGCGGGCATACAACAAGAAAAAGGTCGATGACCACGCCAGAACTTCCAGGCTCACGAGAATGACCCATTTATTTTCCACTAAAAAATCCATAGACTTCCTCTCCCTTCTAAAATAAAAAAGCCCGGAAAAATATCGTTTCCGACATTTCTCCCAGGCTTTTATCCCTCCGTGTACACCGAAAAGCGCAAGGCGCATGTCTATCGGCTTATAGCATAGAGCCGATGGCGCCTGAAGCTAGACAATTCTCAAAGTCAAGAATGGTGCGTTTTCTCTCGGACCAGACAGGCTCAAGTAAGCCACGGAACCCTAGAAAACTTTTTTCGATATGATTTGTGATTTATTTTAGCACAAAAACCTGAAACCAGACACTTCCAAGTCTTACTTTTTGAAATGATAGGGCAGGGTTGCCACAATCACTTTCTTTTTATAAAGCAAGTATGCGCGTATTAATAAACTGGATTGGTTATGCAAAATATTGTGCCAGCTTTTTTTGGTGATAAATTGTGGAATTAATACGGTAACACGATAATTATTTTCACTCGCTTTATGTTCCACTGTATCAATAAATTTACATAACGGTTGCAGGATGCTTCGGTAATGCGATTGTAACGTGACAAGCCGAACATCCGGCTGCCATTTTTGCCATTTCTCCTCAAAGCGTTTTTCATCCTCACGGTCAAATGAAACATATACCGCAAAAATTTGATCCGTTAACGACTTTGCATAATTAATCGAATTTTCCACTACCCGCGTAATCCCTGCGACAGGGACAATAATAACGTTCCCCTCAACGGGTATTGCAGGCTGTTGGTTGTAAACCCGCAACTGTTCTCCGACAGCTTCATAATGCTTATTAATCCGATGGAAAAGAATAACAATTAATGGCAAGAAAATAAAGACAAACCAAACTTGCCCAAGCTTTGTTATAAAGAATATCAATAAAACGATTAGTGTAATTATTGCACCAATCAAATTGGCTGTTAGTTTCGCAACCCAGCCAGCCGGTTTTTCGCGAACCCACTTAATGATCATTCCTGTCTGCGACAAGGTAAACGGAATAAATACACCCACTGCATAAAGCGGAATTAAATGTTCGGTTTCCCCATGAAAGGTAATGATCAATAAAATAGATGCGACTCCTAAAGAGACAATCCCGTTAGAATACCCTAGACGGTCGCCGCGAATCGTAAACATCCTTGGCATATACTTATCTTTTGCCAAGTTATAAGCTAATTGCGGGAAAGCAGAAAACCCTGTATTTGCTGCTAAAACTAGGATTAGTGCAGTCGTTCCTTGTACAAAAAAGTAAAGATAATTTCGCCCAAAGGTTTCCTTTGTAATTTGTGAAACAACAGTTTCTTCCGCTTTTGGGGCAATCCCATAATAAAAAGCTAAAAAAGTAATCCCTGAAAATAATACAGCAAGTAAAGTGCCCATTAAAATAAGGGTTTTTGCTGCATTATTAGGAGCAGGATCCTTGAAATTCGGTATCGCATTGGAAATCGCTTCGACACCTGTTAACGCTGAACATCCTGAAGCAAAGGCCCTTAGCAATAAGAATAACGTGATTCCTTGTACTGGTGCTCCAATCGGAGCATGATGAACAGTTGGGGAAACACTTCCTGTTAAAATTTTAAAAATACCTACACCAATCAGAATGAAAAGAGCAAGAACAAATAAATAGACCGGATAGGCGAGAATAGTAGCTGATTCCGTCAAGCCACGAAGATTTAAAATCGTAATCAATACAACCAACACACATGCAATCGGGACCGTATGCGGATGGAGCGCTGGAAATGCGGATGTTATCGCATCCGTTCCAGCCGATACACTTACAGCTACTGTCAGTATGTAGTCAACTAGCAGAGATCCACCGGCGATTAGCCCCGCATTCTCACCTAAGTTTTCTTTCGAAACAACATAGGCTCCTCCGCCATGTGGGTAACTAAAAATAATTTGCCGATAAGAAATGATAAGTGCTGCTAATAAAAATAATACGCCGATTGCAATTGGAATCGAGTACCAAAAAGCAATGACACTTATGGTCGCCAAAACGATAAGAATTTGCTCCGTACCGTATGCAACCGATGATAGTGCGTCGGAAGAAAGAATGGCTAACGCCTTTAATATATTTAACTTTTGTTCACCTAATGCCGCCGATTTTAACGGACGTCCAATTAAAAATCTCTTGATAGAAGAGAGCAAGTGATTCACCCACCAGACTTGAAGTAGAATTACCCGATTGATTTTAACACATTACTATAGATAATATGAAGTATTTTCTTTTCGACAAAGTCCATGAGTATCCAACCGATTAATCTCAATAACCTGTATTTGTAATGTTGGCGAAAAATATTAATTTATTAGGGATTGTGGTAAATAAAAAAAGCTGCCTTGGCATGTATATGGTTAAATCCTCCAAGCAGCTTTTTTAAGCTATAATTTGACCCCTTCTACTCCAAGCAACTTTCTTTTAATTGGGGTGTTACTCCCCGCGTATCCAACTAAACTTCCATTCTTGCCAATTACCCGATGGCAGGGAATGATAATCGGAATCTGATTTGCCCGATTTGCTTGACCGACAGCACGAACGGCTTTTGGATTTCCAATCATTTCAGCCACATCTGCATAGCTTCTAATTTCGCCAAAAGGAATAGATTGCAGCGCCTCCCAAACCTTTTTCCGAAAATCCGTTCCTTCGATTGAAAGGGGCAGCTCGAATTGCTGACGATGACCGTGAAAGTACTCATCTAACTGTTTTATCGCTTCACCGCAAAGCTCCAAATCTTCTTTTAATAAAGGGTTTTCCTTTTGATAGTTCAGCCAGTCCTCTTCAAACATCTCAATTCTTTTAACCCCTTTTTCATCCGCAATCACATAAAGCTTCCCAATCGGCGATTCGTAAGCTGCATAACCTAGTCTCAATTCAATCACTCCAGACAAAATACATCCATTTTCTCTATCCAGTATACAATGATTTTAATTTCCATGTAGGAAACTAAAGATTCTATATAGCGGGATAAACGAAAAAACGTTCCTACTTCATGTAGAAACGTTTTTTCAATTTGCCCATCTTATTATTCTTTACGTGCTGCTTCGACAACGCGTTTCATAGCCTGTATCTGTCCCAAATGATTGGCCTCATGGAAGACCCCAAAATTTGCAAGCTCGCCAAAGGTTTCTAAACCAAGAAATGGTACTGCAAGCCGATCATTCAAGCGTTCGGCAGGAATCTCTTTAATGCGAATGATTTGCTCTTGTAAATGGCGGGATAATTCTTCTAAAGAAGGAACATCACCGTTCCAATCAGCTGGTTTGGTTCCATTCCCAAATAATGAAACATAATTCTCCGGCAGATTGGCTGATTTTTTAGGAAACCCGAACATAAATTGCTCTGCTACTGTTAACACATGCCCAATATGCCAATGAATGGTGTTACTAAATCCTTCCGGTTGTACATCAACGATTGTTTCGTCCAGTGCAGTAGTGATATTTTTTAAAAAAATTCCCCTAGTTACCTCAAAATGCTTGAACAATAATTCGCTCATTTCTTAGCCTCCCCATTTTTTAATCGGTTCTATTTTAACCCAAAATCATCCAATTAGGAAAATCAAATGCCTTACATTTCTTTAGGAGCCTCGATACCTAATAAACGTAAACCTTCTTTCAGAACAACCGTTACAGAATAAACAAGGGCTAGCCGTGCTTGCTTCTCATCGTTGTCTTCAAGAATTTTCACTTCTCCATAATATTTATTAAAGGCTTGGGCTAGGTCAACCACATATTTAGCTACCTGGGAAGGATCGAACTGGTTAAGCGCTCTTTTGATTGCAATTGGGAATTCTATTAGCATGCTGATAACCTTCCATTCTTTTTCCCAAGAATAATCCATTGCCACCAGCTGCATATCGGCGGACCAATTTCCTTTACGTAAAATCGAACAAGCCCGTGCATGTGTATATTGTACATATGGACCCGTTTCTCCCTCAAACCGAAGCATTTCTTCTAATGAAAACTCAATATCATTCATTCGGAAGTTCTTTAAGTCATGGAAAATAACTGCTCCAACACCAACTTGTTTCGCAACCGTATCTTTGTTTTCAAGATTTGGATTTTTCTCTTCAATATTATGGCGCGACATGGAAATCGACTCATCCAATACCTCTTCTAATAAAACAACCTTCCCTTTTCTTGTCGACATTTTCTTTCCGTCTTTCAACATCATGCCAAATGGGATATGGACCATGTTTTGTGCCCAGTCATAGCCCAATTTTCCTAAAACAGCTTTTAATTGTTTAAAGTGGAGGCTTTGTTCATTTCCAACCACATATAAGGACTTATCAAAATCGTAGGTTTCTTTCCGATAAAGAGCAGCAGCTAAATCACGTGTAGCATAAAGTGTGGCACCGTCTGACTTTTTGATTAAGCATGGCGGCAGCTCTTCCTCTGTTAGTTCCACCACCTGTGCCTGATCCGATTCTACCAACAGTTGTTTCTCTTCAAGAAGTTTAACCACCCGGTCCATTTTGTCGTTATAAAAAGCTTCACCATTAAATGAGTCAAACGAAACATTCATTAATTCATATATTCTAGAGAACTCTTTGAGAGACTCATCACGGAACCATTGCCATAACTCCTGCGCTTCCTTGTCACCGTCTTCAAGCTTTTTAAACCAGCTTCTGCCTTGGTCGACAAGAGATGGATCATTTTCTGCCTCCTCATGGAACTTGATATAAAGGGCTAACAGTTCCTTAATTGGGTTTTCCTTTACCTCCTCGGCATCTCCCCAAAGTTTATAGGCGGTAATTAATTTTCCAAACTGCGTCCCCCAGTCGCCAAGATGATTAATTTTCACCGGCTTATAGCCGCATTTTTCAAGAATTAAGGACAGCGAATTACCAATAACCGTGGAGCGCAAATGGCCCATCGAGAACGGCTTGGCGATATTCGGGGAAGACATATCAATTGGCACCTGCCCGCCATTTCCTATTGCCTGCGTGCCAAAGTTGCTTTCTTGAGTGTTAATTTCCTTGATTACCTGCTCGGATACCATCTGCTTATTTAAAAAGAAGTTTAGATAAGCGCCAATTACTTCTATTTTTTCAAATAGAGGAGATTGAATTTTGCTGCTTAGTTCCTCGGCTATTTGATTTGGTGACTTTCGTTTTACTTTTGCTAGTGTAAAGCAGGGAAAGGCCAGATCACCATGTTCTTGGTTTTTTGGTTTTTCAATAAGTTGTTCGAGATTCTGAACTGAAATCTCTCCCTTAAGCGACTCAAAAAGGATTTCGGCAAGCTCTTTCTTAAAATTCATGTTAAAACCTCCATATTAATTTTCTCCAAAATAAAAACTCCCGCCTCTAATAAAAGAGACGAGAGTTATCCCGCGGTACCACTCTAATTGTTCAAAAAGAACCAGCTTACGCTTTGTAACGGAGAATTCTCCGGCATACCCTACTCTAAATTCGGACAGGCATCTCGAAAGTGCGCTTCATTATCTTCTCTTGGTTTCAGGCTCCCACCTCCCCTGAATCGCTTTGCCCTCAAAGATAACTACTCTCTTTGTCATTGATTTTCTTGTATTAATTACCAGATATTATACTGGAACCTACGCGATTTTTCCAGTGGTTGTTTAGTAATTTTCCTTATAAGAGGAAATCCTAACGGAAAGGAGGGATTTGTATGTCTATAAGGAATAAAATCCTCGTTCCTGAAGCGAGGTCCGGATTGGATGAGTTAAAAGCCAGAGTTGTCAATGCCAAGAGCCCGGAGGATGCAAAGTTTGAAGCAGCGGAAGAAACGGGTGTACCTTTAAAGAAAGGATACAATGGTCAGCTTACCTCTGAGCAAGCCGGAAAAGTCGGCGGCAGATTAGGTGGCAGCATGGTTCGCGAACTTGTGAAAATGGCACAACAGAATCTAGGGAAAAATAAGTAAGCATAACTCTCTTCGCAGATAAAAGTGAGGTTTGCGCAGATAAATCACCTTGCATCGCAGATAAAATCTTAACTTCCGCAGATAAATTCCAATTTACCGCAGATAAACGCCTTTTTAACACATTAAAGGGGTGCCCCTCAGATTTGGAGCACCCCTTTCATCATCCTTCTTGATGCTGCACATTTTGCCGCTTAAATTTAGCAACAAAGAATGCAAGTGTTCCTGCTAAGAATGCTATAAAAAATACCGAAATATACCCGATATTTTCCCACATAAAGCTAATGTCGCCTGTTGAAATAATCGACCTGAATCCTGCAATAGAGTATGTCATTGGCAAGAGGCGAGTCATTTTTTGCAGAATCCTTGGCACCAATTCAATCGGATATGTTCCGGCACTGCTGGTTAGCTGCAGGATTAAAATAATAACAGCCAAGAAGCGCCCCGGATTATCCAATACTGTTACAAGGAATTGAATAATCGCTAAAAACGTCCAACTTGTAAAAATACTCAGCATTATGAATAACGGCACACTTTTAACTTCTAATCCAAGCCCTGTTAGCAGGACAACATCCGCAAGCAGTGCCTGCCCTACGCCAACGATTAACAAAATTCCTAATTTACCCGCAAACCAGCTAAAACCGCTTTTTGGTTTTCTTGCAGGTTCATACATCGGAAAGATAATCGATAACATTAAAGCCCCGACAAACAAGCTTAATGATAAGAAGTAAGGAGTAAATCCTGTACCATAATCAGGAACATGGTTCATTCGATCTTCTTTCAGTTTAACCGGTTTCGCGAACATATTATAAACACTGTTATTCGCTTTGACATCACTTGCATCTTGGGCTCCATCCTTCAATTTATCTTGTAATTCCTTCGACCCATCGGCAAGCTTTTCCATTCCGCTGGTTAAATCAGCAGAACCATTCCCAAGTTTGGACATTCCGCCAGTTAAGCTTTTCGTTCCATCATATAATTGACCAGTTCCTTCCGATAATTGCTTGGAACCATCAGCAAGCTTATTTGTTCCGTCTTGAAGTTTTGTTGAGCCGGCTGCTAACTCATTTAAACCAGAAGAAAGATTGCTGCTTCCGTCTGTAATTTGGCTAAAGCCTTTCTTTGCCTCATTCAGTTTATCCCCAAAGGTGCCTAAACCCTGGACTAATTGACTCTGGCCATCTTCGAGCTGTTTTGCTCCGGAAGACAATTGGTTGACGCCATCGGCAAGTTGATTCTGACCGTTGTTCAATTGACTTGCCCCGGCTGCCAGCTGATCGGATCCCTGTTCTAACAGGGCTGCATTATCAGATAGAGCCCCTACGCCTCCTGTAACCTTCTGGCTCCCTTCTGATAATTTCTCCAAATTTCCTTTTAGGCCTTCTAATTTAGCTTTTTCAACCGGGTCATTTGTTTCTTTTTCCATTTGCGTTACAAACTCAATCGTTACCTGTAATCCTTCGCTAACCTGAGCTGAACCTGTTTTTGCATCTGCAGCACCGGCTCTCCATTTTTCCATGGAAGAGGAAAGTCCCGTTGCGCCATCAGCCAATTGCTGTGAACCTTTTTGCAGGTCTGGCATTTTCGATGCTGCTGAATCAAGCCCATCTGTTAATTTTTTTGCACCTGCTTGGGATTTCTGTGCCCCATCTAACAATTTGGCATTGCCGTCCTGCATTTGAGTAAGCCCCGTATCAAACTGCTGCAGCCCGCTTTCAAGATCCTTAGATCCAGATGACGCGGATTGTAATCCTTGTGAAAAGGTAATTGATTTTTCAGCAAGTGTTTGTAAATTTTGTTCAATTTTATTTGCACCGTTATTGACTGAGCTTGCACCGTTCGTTAATTTAGCTGCGCCAGTTTTTGCGGTACCAATGCCTGAATTTAACTTTCCGGCTCCTTCTTTGGCTGAGTCGATGCCGTTATGGAGTTCCTTGGCACCATCACTCGCCTTGTTTAAGCCTTTAGCCACATCCTTGATTTGATCAAACATGGATTCGGCATATGTTTCTGTCACAGCACCTGCCACTTCTTCTTTTATCTTTTCAATGGCGGAGTCACCAATTTTTGATGAAAGATAGTTCGTTCCCTCATTCGGAGTATAAATGAGAGTTAATTTTTTCGGATGATTGCTTTGTAATGTGGTAGCATTTTTTGAAAAATCTTTTGGAATTTCAATTTTGATATAATAATCCTGTTTTTCTAAGCCTCTATTTGCTTGTTTTTCACTTACAAATTTCCAGTTAAAGCTTTTTTTATCCTTTAACTTTTCTACTAAGTCTTCACCGATTTCAAGCTTTTCCCCATTATACACCGCACCTTGGTCATAATTGACAACGGCTACCGGTAATCGGTCTACATGACCATATGGATTCCAAAACGCCCATAAGAACGTCCCGCTGTAAAGCAATGGAATCGTCATGACGCCAATAATGGCGATTAGCAGTTTACGGTTATGGATAATCCCCAAAAGCTCACTTTTCAAAGATGATAAAGCTTTCATATAATGCCTCCTTTTTGGACAAAATCCATTTAATAAAAATTGACTAAAATCCCCATTCGGTCATTCATGAGTAAATAAAGAAGATTATCAAATTGATAATCCTTTTAATAAAAAGACCTTCATTAGCTCTGCAATTCGCTCTGAACTTAAGGGTTCATGATTTTTTTCCCAATCAGAAACAAGGGCAATGTATATTTTTAGAAGTAAAAAGCTGGTCATTTCTGGGTCGACTGCAGGAATTGCTCCCTTAGAAATAGCTATTTCAATTTTTTGCTTTAGGTAAGCAATAATTTCTTCTTCCACATGCTGCAGCATCTCAGAAACCGCCAATGTCCCCATTTCCGTTTCTTCTTGGATCAATTTAATCATAAGCTGGTGCTGTGAACGGAATTCTAATAAACGGTAAAGGGCTCGATGGACGTTTTCTGTAAAGGGCAGTTCCGGCTGAATTACATCCTCTGCCTCGGCAATCATTTCTTTGACTAATGAAGAAACAATTTCTTCAAACAGCTCTTCTTTATTTTTGAAAAAGGTATAGATGGTGCCTTTCCCCACATTCGCAAGCTTCGCCACTTGGTCCATCGTCGTTGCTTTATAGCCAAATAAGGAAAAAGACTTTGTGGCTGCCTCTACAATCATCTTTCTACGATCTGTCGCCATACGAACCTCCTTTTTGACCGTTTTGGTATTTTAGTCATTTTTTAATAAAAGTAACTATATCACATTTAACGGGCCGATTCAATATAAAAACATGGCCTCTTTTAAAAAAAGAGACCGTTTTTTTACATACAATTTAATTATGTCCTTTAGATTTAAAATCATTCTGCTGAAATCATAACACTCGTTCCCTGGCTACGCTCGGTTTAAGTTCCCGTTCAGGTATCGTTAATAAAATAACCGCTACGACAATAAATGCACCGCCCAACAATTGATAGGCTCCAAATGATTCTTTTAACCATACAATGGATAGAAATGCCGCCACAAGCGGTTCAATGCTCGATAAAAGGCCGGTTTCAATAGCTGTTAAATATTTCAAACTTCCAATATAGAGTAAAAAAGAAACCGTGCCACTTAATAGAATCATGATGAGCATCGTAAAAGTGCTATTTGTCAATGTTTGAGCCACATGGTGAAAACTAAAATCCCTTTTTAATCCCCATAGCACCACACCGCCAAGCAACATCCCCCAGCCAACAATTGGCAAAGTCCCCCATTGTTTAATTAAGGACTTAGGATGCAGCGTATAAAATGCAAAGGTAACAGCTGTTAAAATTCCATAAAGAATGGCCTGCTTCGATAAGATGACATTTTCAATCGAGCCATTTGTAATCAGATAAGATGTCCCCGACACGGCAGCAACCACTGCGAGCAATTGAATCGTCGTCGGAAGTTTCTTTTTCCGGGCGGCAACATAAATCGTAATGATGATGGGCCCAAGAAATTGAAATAAAGTAGCGGTTACTGCATTACTTTTATAAAGTGTTTCAATAAATGTAAATTGACCGGCAAGCATCCCGATTACAGCAAAAATGCATAGCTGAATCCAATCCTTCGGGTGCTTCCAAATTTCAAAAATATTATGTTTCGTAAAAAGCAAAAAACCTAAAATGGTGATGCCCGCAAACAGCAGGCGAATAACCAAATAATCTTCTGATGTTAAGTCGGTCTGATCAAAAAGCCATTGGATCATCGGGCCGGATAATCCCCAAAGGCTTGCACCGCTAATGATCATTATCAGACCAAGGTGTCTTGATGGTTTCATAATAAATCCTTCCTCCATTATCGATTCATCTTGAACATAGTGGTATTATATAAAACATCTGAACCTATAAGAAGTATCAGATTCATAAAAATGAAGGGGGCCAGTTTTCTTGTTGGAATTCACACCAAATCTTGAAACTCATCGTGATGAGCCAATATATATTCAGTTATATAACTATATTAAAAAGGAAATAAAGACAGGGAAATTGCCACCAAACACGAAGCTTCCCTCCAAACGAAAACTTTCTGCATATCTGCAAGTTAGCCAGAATACAATCGAAGCCGCTTACGGTCAGCTTTTGGCTGAAGGCTACATAGAGTCAAAACCACGGAGGGGATATTTTGTTTGTGAACTGGAACAAGCGAATTTCACCATTAAGCGGGCGGTTCAATTTGTCGAGGAAAAAAAGTACAAGGAACAATTTTTTGCTTATGATTTCACCTATGCCGGCGTGGATGCCGGGTCCTTTCCATTTGGTTTGTATCGGAAAATAACAAATGAAGTTTTGCGGATTGAAAATGGACAAGTGTTATTGCTTGGACATCCACAGGGCGATTTCGAGCTTCGCGAGTCGATTGCAAAATATTTATTTGAATCACGCGGGGTCCATTGCTCTCCCAGCCAAATTATCATCGGCTCCGGGACGCCTTACTTATTTAGCCTTTTACTCAAGCTATTGCATGGAAGTAAATTTGCTGTAGAAGATCCTGGATATCATCGGAGGCATTTTACCCATGGGCAAAATGACGAGGATGTACAGATGATTCCTCTCGACCAAGGCGGTATCATCCTCTCAGAACTAGAACAAAGCGGGGCAAATATAGTCTGTGTTACACCGTCCCATCAATTTCCTTGCGGGATGGTCATGCCGATTTCACGGCGAATGCAGCTCTTAAACTGGGCGGAAAAAGAAGCGAACCGTTTTATTATTGAAGACGATTATGATAGTGAATTCCGTTATGTCGGAAAACCGATTCCTGCGCTTCAAGGGCTGGACCAGAGCGAGAAAGTCATTTATATGAGCACCTTTTCCAAAGCACTTCTCCCCTCGTTACGAATTAGCTATATGGTCCTGCCTAAACCATTAATTAAAAGGTATCAAGCGGAATTATTTTTTTATGCCCAAACGGTATCGCGGATTGATCAAGAAGTCCTAAAACGATTTATGCAACATGGGTATTGGGAAAAGCATATTCAAAAAGTGAGGGTTGTCTATCAAAAAAAGCGGGATTTGCTAATTTCAGCGATTTCAAGCTATTTCCCCGATACAGTTGACATCATTGGTCAAGACTCAGGACTTCATATCTTAATACGGCCCAATAATGGCCTAAACGAGCAGGAACTGATTGATAAAGCTGCAGCATTTAGTATAAAAGTATATCCGGTCTCCCCCTATGGAAAAAATGATGATCGAACCGTGTTACTCGGTTTTGCCACTCTGACTGAGGATGAAATTGTTGAGGCCGTTCAGTCATTAGCGAAGGCTTGGTTTTACTAACCCCCTTTTGAGGAATTTGGTCAATACAATGGGGGCTTTCGGTTCGAATGTGTTCTTTCTATAAAAATAAGAATTTATTCAATCGTTTGATTAGTTTTTGCAGCTCAGATATATCAATGCTTTGATTTAATCAATCGTTTGATTAAATTACTAGTTTTTAAAATCAATTTCTAGGAAGTCCATGTAATACATTGTAATTGGTTATATCCTAAGGGAAAATCCACGTTAAAAGAGAATTTTTACAAGTATGGGTTAAAATGGAGATAGACCTAGTAAAAACGTAATTTCGAGTGGAGCCACCGTTGGATTATCGTCCGGGGTTGGCATCTTTTCCAAAAATTCAAAAGAAAGAAGGCATTGATTTGTTTAGAAAATGGGGACTTTTCCTTTTATTAGTCGTCATCAATTTAAGTGCTTGTGCTTCGGATCAGGCACCGGCTGAAAAAAAGGCAGCAAGGAATCTTCCAAAAATTGATCACATCGTTATTGTTGTAGAAGAAAATCGCTCACAAAAAGTTATTCAGGGAAACCCGTCAGCCCCGTATATCAATTCACTGATGAAGCAGGGAGCAAACCTAACGAATTTCCATGCCACCTTGCACCCAAGCCAGCCCAACTATTTGAACTTATTTTCCGGTTCAAATCAAGGTGTTATAGATGACGGAGTTCCTAAAAGGAAATTTTCTACAGATAATTTGGCAAGCGAGCTGATTGCTAAAAATTATACCTTTGCAGGCTATTCCGAGGACTTGCCTTCGGTTGGCTTTAATGGGGCATCGACAGGTCCCGGCGGTTATGCCCGTAAACATAATCCATGGATAAACTTCACCAATGTACCCAAAGAAGCCAATTTGCCATTGACAAGCTTTCCAAAGGATTTTGCTAAATTACCGACGGTTTCATTTGTCATACCAAGTCTTCGAAACGATATGCATGATGGTACGATTAAGGAAGGAGACGATTGGCTGAAGATGCATATTGACCCTTATGTCCAATGGGCGAAAAAACATAATAGTTTATTGATTGTGACCTGGGACGAAGATGATTTTTTGCAAGACAACAAGATTCCGACCTTTTTTGTAGGGCCAATGGTAAAAACAGGCCAATTTCCTGAAAAGCTAAATCACTTTAATCTTTTAAGGACGATAGAGGATGTTTACGGATTATCTCATGCGGGGGAAAGTAAGACGTCTGAGCCTATTAGGAGTATATGGGTTCGTTAAATGCAGTTTAATTTGGGCGGGGTTAACAAAGTGTTCATTTTTTACAACCATTTTGGCTTTATTTTTCTTTAAAATAAAGTTGTAGTTTTACAAAATAAGAAAGGTTGTGAAGTATGCTTTATAAACCTCGCCTCTTGCCAATTGATTTAATTAAAATGCGTTCATTGAATGCACGGATGAATTTAACCCCTACGGAGAGAAAGTACTATTTAAACCGTGAAAAGGGTTTTGAAGGGGAAGTAATGTTTGACATATTAACTGAGAAGCTTGAAAGTGATTGTTTGATCTTAAATGATTTATTGTTTGAGTTTAATAACACAGAATTTCAAATCGATACCAGCATGATATTTCAAAATACGATTATCCTTTTCGATGTAAAAAACTATGAGGGTGATTATTATATTGCAACTGACCGGTTTTACACCAAATCTAGTGAGGAAATCAGTAACCCTCTTTTGCAATTGGAACGAAGCCATTCCTTATTTCGCCAGCTCCTCAAAAGTATTGGATTTCAGATGCCAGTTGAAGCATCCCTTGTTTTTATTAACCCCTCATTCACTTTATATCAGGCTCCTTTAGACAAACCTATTATATTCCCAACTCAGGTAAATCACTTAATGAAAAAATTAAATTGTATACCGTCTAAGCTTAATTACAGACATACAAAGATTGCAGAAAAACTAGTTTCACTGCATAAAACGAAATCGCGGAATGCTAATTTGCCAGATTATGAGTACGGTAAATTGGAAAAGGGGTTCATCTGTGGTTCTTGTCATTCACTTTCGATTTCTGTGGATGAAAAGAAACTTGTTTGTGAGAATTGTGGGGCTGAGGAAACGATTAATGCTGCTATTGTGCGAAATGTACGAGAATTAATGTTTCTCTTTCCGGACTTGAAAATTACAACGAACCTTGTTCAGGATTGGTGTAAGGTAATTGAGTCGAAAAAGACGATTAGGAGAGTTTTGAAAGGGAAGTTTAAAGTAATAAGAAATGGGAAGTTTTTATATTTTGAGTGAGTTTTTGCATTTTTGATGTGTTCTTGTGAAGTTTGAATTTTTTATTGGGTCTGCGGAAAATCTTGTGTAAGTAAAGTTCGACAATCTTCGCAAGGCAAAAAATTAAAGGTATAGAAAAAATATCATCTGTCAAAAATAATATTGGCTTTTACCATAAAATAGGATAGGGCAATGCAGAAGTGCAACCCGAGCGGTTTTATGGCTTTTACACTAAAACGGACGGATTTATGCTGTCCGTTTTTTTTGTGTCCGTTTTAGGGAAAACAAAAGCGATAAACTTCAGGGGTTTGGGGACAGAGTCCCCAATTATGATGTCTGGTTCAAAATCTCAAGCTGGCTCAAGATCATGTCCCAATTACGGTATCGCATTGTCCACTTTTTCGTAATATTTTGAGATGCCAAGTAAAGCATTTTCTTTAAGCTATCATCATTAGGAAAAATGGATTTTGTCTTGGTCACTTTTCTAAATTGACGGTGAAGCCCTTCTATAATATTCGTAGTATATATTATTTTCCTAATTTCCTGCGGATATGCGAAGAAAGCAGCTAAAATATCCCAATTTTCTTCCCATGACTTAATTGCAGAAGGGTATTCTTTGCCCCATTTTTCTTTAAATTCAAAGAGTCTATCTAAAGCAGCTTCTTCATTGATAGAAGTATATATTTTTTTCAAATCAGCGACAAACTCTTTTAGATGTTTATAAGAAACATATTTGGTACTTGAACGGATCTGGTGAATGATACAACGTTGAATACCGGCAAAAGGATACACCGCCTGAATGGCTTCTCTAAAGCCTGAAAGCCCATCAACACAGAAAAGATTAACGGTTTTTACCCCTCGCGTTTTCAAATCATTCAACACACCTAACCAAAACTTACTACTCTCGTTTCCTCCAACCCAGATGCCCAGTATTTCTTTATATCCTTCATTGTTGATTCCCAAAACAACATAGGCTGCCTTCGAGACAATTTGGTGATTATCTCGAATCTTATAATGAATGGCATCCATGAAAATAAAAGGATAATAGGCTTCAAGCGGACGGCTTTGCCACTCATTTACTTGTGGCATAATTTTCTCGCTAATCTTACTAACTAACTCAGATGAAATCTCAACATTATAGAGATCCTTTACCTGTTCCTGGATATCTCTAGTGGACATACCGTGAGCGTATAGAGACAATATTTTTTCTTCAAGACCATCCACATTTCGTTGGTATTTGTCTAAAATTTGGGGCTCGTACGAGCCCTTTCTGTCACGAGGAACATTAACTTCCACTTCACCAAATTGTGTTTTTAATTTCCGTTTTGTAGATCCATTACGGTAATTGCTTGGTTCATCACTCCGGCGTTGATGTTTATCATAACCAAGCTGCTCATCCATTTCACATTGAAGAACTTCTTCCAAAATATCAGAAAACATTTCTTTAATCGTTTCCATGATTTGATTGGTACTTGTGAATTTTTGTTCCCTTACAATTTCTTTGATTAATTCCTTTGGTAGTTTCATGTCGAAAAAATCCTCCTTAGCAAAAATTATTTATCCTAATTCTCGCCAAGGAGGATTGATTTCAAACTTATTTACACAACTTTTTCCGCACTGTCTTTTTATTCAAGTTCTTTTGATAGTGCCCATGCTTTTTGCTTTTTCCTGTTCACGGGCACTATCTATGCTCGATACTTCCAGCTTCTTTGCCTTTTTCATTTTCTTGGGCACTATCACCCCTCGATTGTTCCCGCTCTTCTCGTTTTTTCTCCTGCACGGGTACTATCACCTCTCGATTGTTCCCACTCCTCTTGTTTTTTCTTCTCCTTGGGCACTATGAACCCGGTTTGTTCCCGCTCTTCTCGTTTTTTCTCTTGCACGGGCACTATCACCCCTCAATTGTTCCCGCTCTTCTCATTTTTTCTTCTTCTCGGGCACTATGAACCCGGTTTGTTCCCGCTCTTCTCATTTTTTCTCCTGCACGGGCACTATGAGACCCGGTTTGTTCCCGCTCTTCTCGTTTTTTCTCTTGCACGGGCACTATGAGACCCGGATTGTTCCCACTCTTCTCATTTTTTCTCCTGCACGGGCACTATCACCCCTCGATTGTTCCCGCTCTTCTCGTTTTTTCTCCTGCACGGGCACTATCACCCCTCGATTGTTCCCGCTCCTCTCGTTTTTTCTTCTTCTCGGGCACTATGAGACCCGGATTGTTCCCACTCCTCTTGTTTTTTCTTCTTCTCGGGCACTATGAGACCCGGATTGTTCCCGCTCTTCTCGTTTTTTCTCCTGCTCGGGCACTATCACCCCTCGATTGTTCCCACTCCTCTCGTTTTTTCTTCTTCTCGGGCACTATGAGACCCGGATTGTTCCCACTCCTCTTGTTTTTTCTTCTTCTCGGGCACTATGAGACCCGGATTGTTCCCGCTCTTCTCGTTTTTTCTCTTGCATGGGCACTATCACCCCTCGATTGTTCCCTTACTTCTTTTTTCCACTTCACAGGCATTACAGTTTAATTCAACCTAAGAAACCTCAATTGACAACCCCAAAAACAATCAAGGCCTGTGCCAAGATGTAGTTAAACATGATACCGGCATGATTTGTTTGCTTCTTATCTGTAAACATATCAAAAGCGAGCAGTGAATCGGAGATTAGAAATAAGAGTGATCCCAGAAACGGAAGCAAAAATGCTACAATGCCGGCTAATAATAACAATTTCTTCTCGGACCACATTAAAAACACATCACCAAAAAACGCTGCGGCCAAAGCCCAAACAATCAGCAAATCGAGCTGCTTCCCATTTAATATATAGAAAAGTAAAAGCAGCGGCATTAATAACGGCTTTGTCATGCGGCGGCCCCGCAAGTTGTTCTTTTTTAAAAAGTAAATATGAAAAATGGCAGCAACAACAAAGGGGATTGCTCATAGGAACTTATTAGAGTTGATTATCGTAGATTCGATGCATGAGAGAAAAGCAAAAATGGCAGAATTGGCAGATGATTTTATCGCTTTACCTGGTGGGCCTGGTACATTGGAAGAGTTCTTTGAAATTTTTACATGGGCTCAATTGGGGCTTCATCGTAAACCATGCGGTCTCTTAAATATTAATCATTACTATGACCCTCTTATCGCATTATTTAACCATATGACCGAGGAACAGTTTTTACATAAAAAATACCGTACAATGGCATTAGTCAATCATGATGCCAAAGGGATCCTTGATCAGTTTACTACATATAAACCGCCAACCGTTAAAACTTACCTAACTGAAAAGCAGACTTAATCAACAAAAACAGGCCAAACCTTTGGTCTGTTTTCCTTTCATTCTATTCACATACAACTATTTTAACCAGCGTGTTTTTTATAAATCCCCGAATATGAGCCGATCTGCATTGTATGCCAAAACCATGCTAGATAAACAAAATTCGACTAAATCCTTGTAACCCAATAACTAATCAAACGTTTGATTAAAAAGGGGTTCGCCCTGCTTTAATAGTGGATTTTTCTATTTTTTTAAGGAAAAATTCTGGCGAATGCTGCTGTCCAAATGGGCAAAATGCACATAAAAATGGTGTGCTCAATAAGTACAAAAAATGCCCCAAAAATTACTTTTGGGACACCCTTCACATTAATGTTATTGACCAGATTGATCCGTTCCAGTTCCGTTATCTTGAGATCCGCTTGAATCATCATTTTGGTTCTGTTGTGTGTTTGCATCCGTTTTTTTATTATTTCCGCTACAACCTGAAGCAACCCCGACTAACATGAAAGACGCCATTAAGACTAATAACCATTTTTTAAACTCTTTCATTTTTAATTCCTCCTTGATTGTATGAAAATTTGGTATAATTCAATCTTACAAAATTCCCAAGAAAATAGAATACCTTCAGTCATTTCTTTACATAAATTTACATATAGTTAAAAAACTTCATACGAATGGTAAAGAAACTCCAATCTATTGATTTAGCGGGTTGCTCCGTTTTTAATCAAACGTTTGATTAATAAAAAAAAACCGAGAACATCGTATCAACCATACGGATGTTTCAAGAACCAGCAATCCCTTTGGGGAATTTGGACTTGGCTTGTCCATCGTTAAGAAGCTTGTGGAACACCATAATGGTAAAATTGAAGTTTTTAGTGTGAAGAATAAGGGGACAAAATTTGTTTTAAAATTCCCAAAATCAAGCTTGGAAAAGTAAAAAAAAGCGGTCATCTCATAAAGGGAGAATGACCGAAATGAAAAAAAGAAAGCTAATAAACAATACGAAGGATTACTTTTATTTTTTGTCCGTATGGCTGTACATTTTTTGTGCTATTTTAATTTATTTCCCCTAGCGCTTTCGCAACCATCTCGGCATATATTTGAGCGCCCTTTGGATTTGGGTGAACATTATCCTGATAAAAGAAATCGGGTCTTCCTTTGCTTTTTTCATACCAATTGATTAATTTGGCATTTGGTAAAGAGGAAGTAATTTTTTCAAGAGTGGAATTCACCTCTTGTTCCCATGGACGTGGAACATGAGTATTGATGAAAAATATTTTTGTGGAAACTCCCATTTCACGGACTAACAAATTGATTTGATCCGTTGTAAAGGCTCCATTTGTTCCTAATTCAATGATTACGGTATCTCCTAGGAGTCCTTTTGCTTTAAGCTGTCGAACAATCGTGAATGCCTCGGGAATTTGCCGCCCTATTTTTGCATCAATCACTGCATTTGGAATCAATTTTTTAATATAGGGTGCCACGTCAGCCATAACCGAATCTCCAATAAACGTAAATGAATGATTTGACTGCTTTAGATTACTTTTAACTGTGGCCTGAGTATTTCCAGGGGCTTTTGCTTTGTCTTTGGGCTTTTCAACCTTTTTAGTCATGAATTGATTTTTTCCTGGCTTCTCCTTTTTGGAAATTTGAGTACTTTCATTATGCTGGGCAGTTCCAGACGAACTTGGAGAGGCAGATTCAGATAGAACATCTTTACCTTTTCGCCCAGAAACTTGTAATGAACCGTCCGCAAATGCAGAAACATTTTTAATTTTAACAGCTGGTTGTTCGTTATCTTTCGGGTTCGCATTGGAAATCAAACTAAAAGTACTGACAACGATCATGAAAACAATCGTGCTTACCAAAAGCTTGTAGCCAATAAAGGCATTTTTAATTGCCCACTTACCACTGTCAGCCTTGACTGAAGTTCCCGACAAAATGGGTTTTTCGATTAACCTCCAGGATAATTGGGAAACTAAAATAATGGCTGTTACCTGCAATATCGTGGTAAACAGATGCCCGGTGTTCTTTAATGGTGTGGTTAAGATGATAATCGGATAATGCCATAAATAGATTCCATATGAGCGTGCCCCAATCCACCGGAGGGGCAGGCACCCAATTATTCTGCTCAGCAGACTGGCCGGATGGGCCAGGTTGGCAATTACAGCAAGAGTTACAATTGATGCCAGGTACATGCCGCCTTGATATAAAAAACGGCTATATTGGTTTGTGCCGTTTATCATCCAAAGCAGGAAAAACAGACCGAAAATCCCTGTAAAATCCAATATGAAAACAGCCATCTTTGGCGCATTTTTAGACAGTTTCTGACTAGGCCATAGTACAGCCAAACTTCCGCCAAGTAATATAGAAAATAGGCGGGTATCTGTCCCGTAGTAGACTCTGCTTGGATCGGTGCCAGGATGATAAAGCAGGGCCATTAGCAATGCAGATATTATTCCTGCAATCAGTGTGAAATACAACATGTTTTTTTTACGGCCAAAAACCACCATTAACAGTCCTATCATAAAGGGCCAGACAATGTAAAATTGCTCTTCAACGGCCAATGACCATAAATGGTTAAAGGGAGATGGTGTACCAAAGCTCTCAAAATAGGAAACCTTATGAAAAATAAACCACCAATTGGTCACATAAAACAGGGAGGCAATTAGATCCGGAAGCGCCTTTGACACCAAGGACGGCTGGAAAATGGCAACCCAGGCCATCACGATCATCAACATGAACAAAAGGGCAGGTAATAATCTTCGGATTCTTTTCATCCAAAAGTTTTTAAGATTAATCTTGCCTGTAAGCTCCCATTCTTGCATTAATAGGTTGGTAATCAAATAACCTGAGAGGACAAAAAAGATGGTTACTCCAAGAAATCCTCCCTGTGCCCATCCAAAGTGCAAATGGTACGCAATGACAGACAATACAGCGATAGCCCTCAATCCGTCCAGTCCAGGCATATAACGCTTATCAGCTTGCGGGGTTACGTTCATTTCTTTTTCCTCCAGTATATGTACACGGGATGTTCACAAAAAATTTTATGTTCAAATATGATTAAACATACAATAGACGCCCAGCAGCTTTAAAAAGTTTTAAATAAAATACAAACTTTTGCCCCACAACTCGAAAAAGGCGAAGAGCAGCGCTAAAAAATATTAGAACTGCTCTTCACCTCTAATTCAGTCTTGATCCTATATAAGAGTTACTTAATAAAAGTATTACTTACTAAAATATTGCTAATAAGCTTTGTTGGAATGGCAAATTCCGGTTCGCCCATTGCACCTGGAGCGACTTCATATTTTTGGAAACAAATGACCAGCTTGCCATCTTTATTGATGTAGAAGTCTTGGTTTTTCTTAATTTTTTGAAACAAGGCATCACCTGGAAAATCTGATATACCAGCAATCCAATAGACATTGCTTGGATCTTGAGCATATTGCTCACGCATTTGTTTTTTTATATTTTCACTAATCACGCCGATGTAGCTGTCGTTTTTAAATAGGCTTGGCAATGTAATAAGAATTTCATGCTGCTTGTCTATGGTGTCAAATTGAGTTGAAGCATACCCATTTGTTGTGCTTACGTTATAGCGTTCAATCGAAAGAATTTGATCGTTATCCGTTTTGACTTCATACCCGCTTTTAATCCCTACGTGGCCGCCTCCAGCCCCTTTCACATACTTCACCTGTTCTTTAAAGTTTTTAAACTGTGCTTTGCCTTCTTCGATATATTTCTTATTTAAGGAGTTTTCCAGTGTTTTGTTTTTTACCCCTTGGATTTTAGGAACGGCAATATCTGCTTTGGATTGATCTTCGTTAACGGTATAAGTTCTGAACGTAACCACTTTTGCCACCGAGCCGATCACAGGTATTTTAGACATGGTGGATGCAAATGCTGCACTTGTATTCATTCCAAGGATGAAAGATAAAACGGCTGCAGCTCCGATTCCGGCGTATACCTTTTTATAGATTTTCTTGGCTTTCTTAGTTTGAACTCCCCCTTGTTGTAATGCCTTTCGAACGACAAAATCCAGCTCATTTGGAATCGAAATATTATCGTATTCCTTTTTCAATTCTTCCATCTTTTTAGCAGTCATTGGAAATCCCCCTCTTCAACTTCATCCAACTGAATACGCAGTAGATTTAACGCTTTATACAACCGTGTTTTCACAGTATTCGCATTTTCATTTAACACTAGTGCGATTTCATTAATTTTCAAGTCTTCCATATACCTCAGAACGATGACACTTTGATACTGGATGGGCAAGGTATCGAGTGCTTTTTTTAGATCCATATCATCATAATGATCTGTGTGTCCAGAATCATAGATTGTTAAAGTCTCATCATCAACAATAACCGACCTTTTCTGTTTTCGAAGCAGATCAAGCGCTGTATGAACAACAATTTGATAAAACCAAGTCTTAATCGCGTCGGGATTTTTCAACGACTCCTTCTTGGAAAGGGCCTTGATAATTGCCTCTTGCACTACGTCCAGTGCATCAGCAGAGTTTTTCACATAGTAATAAGCCAGCCTGTAATAATTCTCTTTGTTTTGAATCACAAAGTTTGCAATAATTTCTTCTAAATTTGCTACTTCCATTGCTGCAGCTCTTCCCCTCAAAAAATTTTTTTCTTTAGACGTCTGGATAATAGACGCACAGTTCCTATAAAAAGTTTTAGAATAAATGTGATCCTGTGCAACTTAAACGTCTTTTTTGCACCTGTATATTCGCTATTTGGAATTCTAAGTAATTTATTCCGTGGTATAAGTTTCACCATAAAAAACTGCACCTCCAATTGTAAAGTGTGTCTAACAATGGGGGTGCAGTTCAGTTTCCTCTGAAGAAAGTGATTATTACTTGTTGTAAGCACATCAGTAACCAGCAGAATCTCATCTCTCTCATCAAACACCTTTTTAAACAAAGAAATGGAACGTTGAAATGTTTGTTTCAAATTTTCTTTTGCATTGTATGGTATTATCGGATTTGAAATTTCGAATCTTTCCTCTTCACTGGAGCTATCAATACCTGATAGTTCCCGCGCCTCTGCTTTTTTCTTCCTCCTGGGCACTATCAACACTTGATACTTCCCGCTCTTCTGCTTTTTTCCTCTTCACGGGAACTATCAGCACCTCATAGTTCCCGCACCTCTTCTTTTTTCTTCTTCCTGGGCACTATCAGCACTTGATACTTCCCGCTCTTCTGCCTTTTTCCTCTTCACGGGCACTATCAACACCTGATAGTTCCCGCGCCTCTTCTTTTTTCTTCTTCCTGGGCACTATCAACACTCGATACTTCCCGCTTCTCTGCTTTTTTCCTCTTCACGGGAGCTATCAACACCTGATAGTTCCCGCGCGTCTGCTTTTTTCTTCCTCCTGGGCACTATCAGCACTTGATAGTTCCCGCACCTCTGCTTTTTTCCTCTTCACGGGCACTATCCTGATCCGATTCAGCAGGCCTTCGGTTAAGGAATGTTCTTTTTATTTAAGAAGCGGTATTTTTAGTTTGAGACATAGACAACTATATTTAAGAATTCTTAATAATTTCTATCACAGTTTCTTTAGGTTTTAAGTCTACGATGAAGTAGAAAATAAAATCTAAGGAGTGAATAGGATATGAAATCTTTAAAGTTTTTTCTTCAATATCTCTTTAGCCCAAGGAAAATTGGAGCTGTTTTGCCGAGTTCGAATTATCTTGCCGAAAAGATGATACAGACTGTTGATTTTCAAACTGCAAAATATATTGTTGAATACGGCTCTGGAACGGGAGTCTTTACCGATAAAATTATCAAAAGTAGAAAGTCAAATACAGTTGTGATGCTAATTGAGACGAATGAAGGTTTTTATAAGCTGTTAAAAGAGAAATACAAAAACGAGGAAAAACTTATAATCATTAATGGATCAGCAGAAAACATTGACAAATATGCAAAAGAATACGGCATCCCTTATATAGACTATGTTATTTCTGGATTACCTTTTGCAAGTTTGCCTAAGAGTGTTTCCAATATTATTTTATATAAAACAAAAAAGCTATTGAACAACAAGGGGAAATTTATTACATTCCAATATACCCTATTAAAAAAAGCATTAATCAATAAATTCTTCAAGAAGATTGATGTGAAACATGAATACAGAAATCTTCCACCTGCTTTTGTATTAAGTTGCCAAAATTGATGTTAAAAAAAAAGTTATAAAGGATGGTGAATTGAATTGGGTACGAAAATTTTAATTGTCGATGATGATAAAGAAATAAGGAACCTAATTTCTGTTTATTTAGAAAATGAAGGTATCCAAACTAAAATGGCAGAAGATGCTCTTCAAGCGTTAAAATTATTGGAAGTGAAGAATTTGACCTTATTATTTTAGATATTATGATGCCAAAAATGGATGGAATCGAAGCGTGTATCAAAATTAGAGAAGAACGTCATATGCCTATTATCATGATTTCAGCAAAATCAGAAGATATGAACAAAATCCAAGGGCTTGCTTCTGGTGCGGATGATTATATGTCAAAACCATTTAACCCGTAAGAACTCATTGCAAGAGTGAAATCTCAACTTAGGCGATATAATATGTCGATTCCATTTATCAAAATATGAGCGGAAATAAAAAAGAACTGGAAGAATTAAAAGCAGAAATGAAAAATCACTTACTGGAAGCAGTTTATGAGTTGCAATCAGGGGGAAAAACGGAACAAGAAGCAATTCAAATAGCAATTGAACGTTTTGGTGGGGAAAATGAAATTCGTTCTATTGTTGGACAACTATTTAAGGCACAAAAAATATTTGCAAAACGAGTACTTTATATTGCATTAGCATTTCTATTATTATCCTTATCTGTTTTTGGCTTCCTTTATCAAAAAACAGAGTCAGAAATGAATGAACTATCTATAATCGCTACGCAAATAAATAATATATTAGAAAACAAAGAAGTCATTTCACCAGAAATGAAACAAAAAATAGAAACATTAGTAAAAGGAACAAATCATATTTCTTCCGTTAAAGTTTTCAATGTAAACAATATAAAACAAGGTGAAGATTACGAAAATATTTTTAACTATGTAGAAAACGCTAAACCAGACTATCTTTACCAAAGAATAGTATGGGGTCCTAAGTGGTTAGGAACTGACTTTTATCCTTATGGAAACGGTGATGACCACTGGTATACCGAAATGGAACACAGAAGTTTTGGCATGCTAGAAACTGTGGTCTTATTTGTGGGTATGGCTGTTTATTGGACTCTATTCTCTATTTGGGCAATTATCAATGCCTATCATCAAAAAAGGCTAAACGCAGGTTGGACATTAATGTTTATTGTATTTAATGTTTTGGGCTATTTCATTTATCGATTACTTGAAAAAAGGCAATTTAGGCATCTATAAAATAATTATCAAACGAACGTTTGCCACTACTTAATAAGAGTAGTCATTTCTTGTGGAAACGAAAATTAGTTAATGTGGACACCTTCCCGCCATTATATTTCTGGCAGATTTATTTGAGTTTGTGATTTAGTTAAAGATTTTAATAAGCGTTTAAGTAGATACTATTTCATATTTACACGAATGGGCGAAGAAAAATATTATGTTTTTAAAACACAACGTTAAAATAGATACGATAATAAAGGAACAAATAAATTTGTGAAGAAGTTATACAAAAGGACCAAGAAGGGTCCTTTTCTTTTTCTCAAAAGAAAAATGTTGCATTGTTTTTCAAAAAAATCGAACGAAATGATAATATCCTTCCAATACCGTTAATTTCTCCAGTGTATGTTACGTTCTCTTCGCCATTCCAAGCTCTTGAATAATATTCGTATTTTTTAAGAGCTATTTCGGCAGGTAAAAAATCCTTGAGTTCCCTGCCAATCACTTGTTCGGGGGACTAACCGCCTAATCAATTTACCTAATTTGACAAAATCCCACAATACCTTTATTGTAGATAATAGTTATCTATTATTATTTTTTTGGAGGTTCGTATGCAGTATAGCATTGGAGTTGAATACGCTCTTCATTGTTTGCTTTATCTTATTAATCCCCCTACAGGGTCGAATATCGGAATAAAAGAACTCGCTAAATTTCAAGGAGTGTCCGAAACATATTTATCAAAAATTTTTACTAAATTAACGAAGGCTGAAATTGTGAGTTCAATACCTGGTGCTAAAGGGGGCTATCAATTAACAAAAAGACCAGAGGATATTTCTTTTTGGGATGTGGTAGAGGCGATTGAAGGCTCAAAACCAATATTTCAATGCAAAAATATACGAAAAAATTGTTTTTTATATCAGGATACTGGTTATCCTGAATGTTTAGCCAAAATACCATGCAAAATAAATGTTGTCATGCTCGAAGCAGAAGAACACATGCGTAATTATCTTAAAGAAAAGAACTTGCTATGGTTAATGCAAGATTTAGAAGGCATTCTTCCTGAAAAATTCTTCGTAGAAACTAAGGACTTTTTTAACAAGTCCTAATTTTTTAAACCAAATTGCAGATAAATAATGTCCTTAATAACTTTTATATTGATTTACCAATGGTATTAACTTTTCTTTCGTCTATGTCTTATATTTACATAGAAAAAATTCATATAAAATGGGGGAAATTGATTATGACTTTACATTTTAACTATCGTACTGAAAATCCTGAGTCATTTAACACACTCATTAAACTGGAAGGATTTATGAGTAAAAGTGGGCTTGATAAAAATCTCTATGAACTAATTAAAATTAGAGCCTCACAAATTAATGGCTGTGCTTTTTGTTTGGATATGCACACCAAAGACTTACTTAAAATGGGGGAAACAGCACAACGCATTAATTTGATTAGTGTTTGGCATGAGGCAAATGACTTATTTACTGAAAAAGAAAAGGCAGTTCTTGAATTAACCGAAGCAGTTACACTTATCTCAAATAAAGGTGTTCCACAAGATTTGTATAAAAAGGTTCGGGAGTTCTTTACGGAAAAAGAATACGTGGACTTAATCATGGCGATTAACACCATCAATTGCTGGAATAGAATGGCGATTTCTACAGGAATGTACCCTGAGTGCTTTTAATTTTTTTCACAAGGAGGCAACGGTAATGGTTGAAATAAACATTGATGATTTAGAATGGAAGGCTATGCCTGTAAAAGGTTTTGAAGGGAAGCCGTTAATGAACCACAAAAATGGCAGTATGAAGATAGTTAAGATACAACCAGGTTCAGAATTCCCATTACATCAACACCCAGATAAAACGGAATTTGCGTATGTATTAGATGGATTGCTTGAAGCAACAATTGGGGATACAACCTATACAGGAAAGAGTGGGAGCTTTTATCAATTTCCAATCGGAGTCAACCATGGTTTAAAAAATTCAAGCAATAGCGACACCATTGTTATAATCGGTGCATTTATAGACGAGAAATAGAAGATTTGTGTCAGATTATTATTTCCGACTGAGGTCAATAGCAGAAATCTTGTTCAGTTATCGGGCATGGGATTTTATATCGACATCCTATAAATACATCTGCATGAAAAGTATAAAAAAATAATTACGTTATAACAAAACCGCAGAAGAATAAAAGTCTATGCGGTTTTTCCTATTTTTTTAACTTCTAAAAATGAATAATTTTTGTGATTCTCTCCATTTTTTGACATTATTCGATATATACTATAGGTATGGGCAAATTTTACGAAAGTAAAAGACGCAAAGCCAAGGACCTAAAACGTATTAGTCGTCATGGTAGCCTGGTTGCCAGGATATTTCCTGTATGTAAATTTATACCGTCTTTCCTAAATTGCCTAATTTAGCGAAAGGATGTTTACTTTTGAAAACGATTCTACTTGCAGATGATTCTCGTTTTATGAGGACTCATTTAACAAAACATAAACTTACAATATTTCTCCCGCTTTTTCTCCTGCTTTTTGTCAGAAATCAGGATTTTTAGGAAAACATAGTTGTACAATAGAATAACAGGAATTAGGAGGTTTAGAGTGGGAGTTCCTGCTTTTTCTCCTGCCTTGTTTCTCTCTTTTCTTCTGGTTTTTCTTTTTGAAATCGTTGATTTGTCGGGGGTTATCTGACATTCTATCCTACTTTTATTCAGGCTTCTTCTCTGGTTTTTTCAAACAAAAAACACGAGGAAAACTGGGGGAAAAGTCCAGATTTCACTCGTGCTATTTACCAACTATGATTGACGGGAACATAAATGTTCACTGACATTATTGTTGGTAACTAACAAATCCCTTATTATCAATGGTTTTACTGTCATTTTCAATTTTCTTCATTTACATTAATGTTAGTAACTAAAAATTTATATAAAAATCATACTGACATTATTGTTGGTAACTAATATGGTTGTTATATTATTCAAAGTTCCTATAATTACTCCAACTAATTTCTTATTAAAGTAAGTTCACTAATTCGTTATTTCTATAATAAAGGCACTAAACAGAACAAATATAAAAGGCCTTCTGGCTTGAGAGAGGAGCTAAGAATTAGTTTAAAAATCCAAGTTTTCAAGCAAAAAACACCAATAATAGCATCAAAAGTCCTGCCTTCTTTACAAAACATTTTCCTTCAAACTGCTGCAGGAATTAAAATAGAGAGTAAAAGGAACAGTAAATATTTTTGAAATAAACGGGATGGCTCAACTTTTCAGCAAATGAAGATTCCACATAAGTACGACTGTTTGTAGCATCTTTTACTCTATATAGAATGAATAAATGACACTTTTTTTAAACCTTTAAGTATAAATTATTCCTTAGTTAATGTCCTGCACTATACTGGTCCTATGAGTATTATCTAATAAAGTGTAATCTGTCCTTTTTTTGCTTAGAAATAATGAAGGTGTTTAATTTACACTTATTCATGAAAATCTTATATTAAATTAAAAGTATGATAATAATTTTCTTCTAAATCATATGCAAAACGGTCTTTCCAAATAACTTTCGTGTTCCATTCACCATCTCCATCAGGTGAAGTTACTTCATATTGTAGTTTAGCTACACCATGAATATGATAATCTGCTTGCAAGCCTCTAAATATTTCTAACAAATCATACTCACATTCTAAGTTAAGAACCTCAATTTGTTCAAGATGTTCTTGTAAACTTTCAATTTGTTCACTATATGAGTCAATTATTCCTAATATAGTACTGTGCAGACGGATATCTAGGTAATCCGTTGCTAATTCTTTGTAGTTATCACAACCACATACAGAAACGATTTTATATTCAGTATGTTGATTGTCTTCACGTAAAATCATCAAATTACACTTATTTACAGAACAATTTTTACACTTCAACTTCTTTTGAAGTTTTATTGTCTCCTTATTAAGATCCCATAGATACTCAAACTCTGCTTTGGAACCATTAATAATATTCGTATCATCTAATTCCATTAAATTCTCAAAATTGGAATTCGCATTCTTACTCCAATTAAAAGATCCTATCAAAATCTTTTTTCCATCTATAATACAAAATTTATGATGCATATAGTTTTTAGGAGAAAGCATACGAATTTTTTTTACTTTCACTCCTACTTTTTCCAATAAATTTATACTTTCTTTATAACGATTATTAATAAAATCATCATTGATGATAATTTTTATTTTTACTCCTTTCAAGGCTAAACTTAAAAATAACGTTTCATATAATTCAAAATTTAACCACGCAACTGCAATTAAAACCTTTTTTTTAGAACTACTTAATTCTTTTAAGATTACCTGTTGATGCTCTTTAAAATGGATTTTATTCATCTAGCAATTACTCCTCTAAAAATGGCACTTAATCTATAATTTTTGTATACAGTTGAATTTGTCCTTTAAAATTTTCTAACAATCTATCGTAAATATCTGGTCTCATAACAAGTTCGTATCCCGCGCATCTAAATGTTTCTTCACTTAAATCCGAACCAATCAAGTCATATTCCCAATTTCTATAAACCACTGCAATGTCATTATTCTGATCAATAAGATTAAAAGCCGAAGGAAAATCTACTGGTCTTAATTTAAGTTCATTTATAATTGCATCATCTAGTTTTAACATTTGATACCTTCCAAAATCATTATAAACTTTCGAATACTTGATTAGTGCTCTTGGTTCATAATACTCAAAATTTAGCTGTGAAGACTCATCTATATACCACCAATCCAGACTTTCCTCCTTCTCAAAAGGAAAATAAAAATCAAAACTATCTTCTAGAGTAGTTGCTAATATTCCTTGATATGACTTACGCATATATTTCATATTAGGAGGATAGCCTTCATCTAATATAACTTCATTTTGAATACTAGCAATTCTAATCCAACCTTCAAATCCGTATAGTTCAGTTTTTTGTGGAACATTATTATTTAAATCAATATTTGTATTAGATGGTCTACAGATTTTACTATTTTTCATTGTAATGGGTATTCTTAAATCGTTTATTAAATTTGTTAATAACAAGGGATTTGAGTTTGAATAATTGTACACTTCCTTATTAAGAACTTGTTTATATATTTCATTCTCTATACCCCAATAATCTACTCCGGGGAGGATCCTATCTCTACTTGCTCTAAACAAATTATACATATCTCGCATTTGTTCTAGATAGGATTCATTATTATCAAACACTTTTTTAAAAGAACGACAAACTTTTTCAATAATACCTAGTAAATGTTCTTCCAAATTTATAGCTGCTCGTATTTTATCAAAAGACAGAATACTTTCATCTATATGGTCTCCGATTATTTCTTTATCTCTCAATGTTTTTGCAGATAATGGATTATCTAATTCTAAAATCATTTGGCTAAGATTATTGATACTATAATAATCCGTTGTTAGGAAATATTCTGGCCATTCAACCTCTTTTAACTGTAGAGGTATTTCTTTTTCTAATAAAATGCTTAAAATCACTTCAAACATTGACTCATATATATCAGTTTTTGTAAATTCTTTTATAGCGTATATAAATTCGTTTTCGTAATTATAGTAGTAATAAAGAATTCCCCATAACGCCCAACTTTTTCTTTTAAGTTCTGGATGTGTCATTCTGGAAAGTACTAGTTCTATAACATTTTCTAGATTTCCGGCTCCATCATGTTGATCCTCAAGCTTAATAAAAGGCCCTAAAAAGTCTTTTTCTGTTTTCAATCTTAATTCTATTATTTCAAATGCTTCCTGCCATAAATTCTTAGCTAAATCTAAATTAATTGTTTTAAACAGAAAAATTAAGTTTGATGTTACGCCAAATGATGAGGCCTCTTTTTCTATATAATTTACAATCTCCTTCTGTAAAAATTGTTGTACTATATCTGGATGTACTTTATAGTATTCTTCTATTTTAGAAACAATCTTTTTCCCACCAAAAGCTTTCCAACTGTTTTCATAAACTCTCGTAAATTGTAAAATAGCTAAATAGATAGAAGGCTCATAAATATTTTGTCTCTCTAATCCTTCCATTAACGATTTAAATGTATATATTAATTCCTTAGGATAAAATCTAAATTTTTTTGCTAATAAATCAATTATTTTAAATACTTCTAAGTCATTATTAGAATCTAAATAACTTAGTAATTTATAACCTATTGCATTAATAAACTGATCCGAACATAACTCTTCTTTTTTCAACCCCCTGATATATGAAATTATTTCTAAGGGAGATGAACTAGAAATATTTAATGTAAATTCTTTAAACACGTTTTTAGGCTTATTGTCATCTATATATTTCTTCTTTGACTCTTCTTGTTGCTTTGTCTCTTCATAATTATTAAGTATGTTTACTATTTCTTGATCTAAATTACTTTCAAAAATTCTTGCTTTTATCAAGCCGTAGAGATGCTGTGCCATAACAGAATCACTTTCACATAAATTTTCAACTGCTTTCAACAATTTTTTAATTAGCTTGCTACTAAAAGGAACACTACAAGACAATACAGAAACTATAAAAGCATCAGCAGGTAAAATCGTATCACAAAAAAATAAAATTGTTTCTAACGCATCATCTAATCTCCAATCTATTTTCCCTCCACCAATCTTAATAGATTTGGATAATAATTTAACAGCTATATTGAAGTCTACTTTAACTAAAAGACTAAACCAATCGTTATGAATATTTTTAACTTCCTTTTTATCCGTATGAACTATTATCCTATTTAAAAGTGGTAATACCTCAAATAGTTTCTCTTTTATCCATTCGTCAGACAATCCCAGAATATATTCTGCACTATCTAATAATTCATAAATAGTAACATCTTTATGAAAACCATAAGAAGCTAAATATCTACAAACTCTATTCCAACTCGAAAAAGCTTCTTCTTCGTTATCAAGCTTTTTCATAATCATTGAATAATACATCTCATGTTCAGCTTGAATTTCAAAATACTCACCTTTTTTACTTGCACCATTAGTAAGTCTTTTTATTGATTCCGCAATTGCTTCCTTCGCTTGTTCTTTAAATGCGAACGAGTTCAATAACTCAAGTAATTCGGAAGAAGTTAAAGGACCACCTGGACTTCCCATCAAATAAGTTGTAGTTTTATTTGTAATATTCTCCAATATTAATGTTAGTTCTATCCAACCAGCTTCACTTACGACATACTCAATTCTATTTTTAAAGGACATATAAATGGCTTTTTCTATACTGTGTAAATCACAGGCTCTTGGTTTACCTTGGAATGGACTGACTATCCTCTCCATTAAATGAAATGAATCTAATATCGCTCTCTCTTTTTCATACTCATTCATAAACTCATCAAATTCTATTTGTGAGGATTTAATAATAAATTCGAGCCATTTTTTGTACCAGCCTTCACCACTAACTCTATTTAATTCAGCTTTTAATACACTATTATTTTGTTTTGCTGCATGTAACCTAATAGATTTAATCCATTTACCTATATTTTTTGGTTCAGAGATATGAGTACTACCTATAAATAGTTCAATTTCATTTGGTTGCTCAAAAACTAATTCTTCTAAGAAAGGTGTTTTTTCTAGCTTCAAACATAGTAATGCTAAATCCTCTGAAAAATCTTTTGGCAGAATAGTAGATATCAATTTACTTGCTTTACCTTTATCTTTTTCAATTAGAAATTTTATCAGTTCAAACCTAACAAGACTTTTAACTTCGTCATTCAATTCCATATTTAACAATTCAAAAATAAAGTCTTCAATTTCTAATTCCAGCAATATTTTTATTATTCCTTTAATATATGGATAATCGATTCCTTCATTTTGTTTTAAGAACCAATCTGATAAATTGGGCTTTATTTCATCCCAAACTTCTAACCTCAAGACACCCTTAAAAAAGGATAAGTCTGCCTCTAAATTATCTTGTTGATCAAGATTTCTGTAAGCTTCACAGTACTCTGCCCAAGGAGCTATCTCTTGATTTTTATCAATTACATCACAAAGTACGAGGCCTGATTCGATATCAAATGTTATACGTCCATCTAATAGCAACCTTTGTGCTAAAACCTCATATCCATATAGTAAACCAAATGTTTCAGCATATAATCGTATATTTCCTAACTTTTCTTCATAAGCTGTATACAATGATTTTTTCAATTCATTTATACGTATTTGAAATACATAATTATTGATATTTTTCGCAACATTCGATGCTAAAATTAAATTTTCTTCAATAGCCTTTTTAGGATGACAATAAGCAATACTATTAATTATGAACTCTTTATTCACGATGTTTTCAATATCATCAAATAATTCAGCTTTTCTCAACATACCTAATAAAAACTCATATGATTTTGAATCTAAAAAGAAGTCTCTCTTTTTTAACCAATCTATAATAGGCGCTATGGTTTCCTGAATAGAGCCACCCTCATTTTCTAATCTTTCAATGATATATCTTCTAAAACTCTCATGATATACTCTTACGCCACCTTGAACTGACACATCAATTAATATTGGTGCTAATAACTCTAATGCTTTTGGAACCATTCTGGCATATGGAAGGAGAATTTCTTTTAATTCCGTTTCGGTCAACCCAAAATCTACCAAAGATAATACTTCTCCTACAAAAACTGCTCCCGAATCTTCTGTCGATTGAATTAGATACTCGTAATAATTTCGGATATCCCCCTCTATAGGTGGTAAATCATATAAAAATTGTTCTATATCAATTATTTTGTTATCTAAATCCATTGATAGACGCTTTATTAAAAAAGTAATATATAGTGGATTTCCTTCTGTTTTTTCTTTTAACTTATTATAAAAATCTTCCTCTAAAGATAATAAAGGCTTCAGCTTTTCTCCCAAGCCATATTTAATAAATAATCCTTTTATCTCTTCTCTTTCCCAATTTGGAATTTCATAAAGCTTTACTCCTTCTAAATTGAATAAAGGATCTAGATGATTACCAGGCTGTGTGCCTAAAATAATATGTACATTGTGGGGTATATTCAACATTGTAAGTTTTTCAATAATATCAACTTCATCCCTTGATAAATCTGTCACTGAGTTGAATACTCTTGATATATGATCCAACCCATCTACAATCAAATAAACTTTCTCGTACTTAAGAGATGCCTGTTCTAAAATATTATTTAACTCATCTTCATCTGCACTAAATAAGGCTTTCTTTGAAAATCTCATATCTTCATCCGTACTAACCAAATCTGATATTAGATTTCCAAATAAAACGTTAGTTGTGATACGTCTTTGGATTTCTTGATCTCCTGGTTCTAAATAACAATAGTGTCTAGCAACTAAGTAATCTTCTTTTAATTCCTCATACAACATCGATAATAGCCAAGATTTCCCTGAGCCAGGTGTTCCTATCAAAATTGTATATGGATCATTAATTATTGATTTAAATTCCTCAAAAACAGCCTCTCTATTAATATATCTTTTTACGTCAACTACATTTTTTTGTGCTACTTTACCGAAATCGGTTCTTAGTCCTAACTGTTTAATAATTTCTTTAGGAGTAATAGTTTTACTATCTGCTCTACAAATAGTTGCGAGTCTAATTAATGTAGCTGCAACATCTATTGCATTTCTATCTTCATTTGGATACTTACCTACTCCAATTTGTTCTTCTAAAGTATTGACGAGATATTGCTCTAACAAACCAGGAGCTTTTAAATCTAATGATGCCTTTGGCCAATCTAACTCTATTAGAAGAATGTTACATAATTCTATAAATCCATCTCTACTTATATTTAATTCCGCTATTCCATCCCATATAGGTTTAGCATTATCCGGCCATAATTTATCGGCTTTAATCTTATAGCACTTTGTATTTAAAATTCCTAAACTTGGTTCACTGTTTACTAACTCAAGAACCATTAATAAATCATCATCAAGGGGTTCATCCCATGCTAAACATAATCTGTATTCTTTTTCACCATCATACTTAAATTCAAGATGACTATTAATAATATCAATTAGATTGATTGAACCTTTTTCTTCCTTTAAGTCGTCTAATTGTAAAATTCTATTCTGACTATATTTAAATTGTCTTCTTTCCGATTTATCATTTTTAAAAAAGGTTAAATCATCAAGCGAATCCCCTTTAAAAAACTTTTTATCAACAACAACGCTTTCATAGTTGTGGACAATCGATTGAACAAAGAAGCATGCCGTTACTAAATCTTGATATATATATCCTCTATGAGCTGCATTTAGAGCCACATTATTCACCTCTATACAAAAGTTTCATTGAAACAGCTTTTTTTATCATACTTCCATTCAAAACCCATTTTGTTCAACATATTCTAATCTTTCAAAATCATATTTTGATAATTCTTTTGTTCTCCAACTACCACTTTTATTGTGTTTATTTCCAAATAAACTTTGAGCGTTTTTCAATCAATAAAATTAATTTTGTTGATTCTGTCTGAAATTCGCTATAAACATTATCAATTGATGACCAATTCATTAAAGCTCATTGCTTTTAAATTCGTCATCCACAATTAAACTAACCAATGTTTGGTGCTAATCTTTCCCCTCTCACATTTAACGTCTCTCTTATTTCAAAAATTCACTCCTATTGTTTCGTATTCACCTCACATCACGGTGAATTTAGAAAAGAACCTTAACAAGATATGATATGGTGTTATGGCTTTCTAAATAGTGTTATCGTGATTCACGATATGGTGAATGAATGATAAGTTGATATAATCAATACTTGTTTTGATAGTATGTTTGCTATAATAATATTTTAGCAGGCATTTCCAAATTGTGTGAAAAAACTACACTTTTTTATCAAAAGGGTTAAGGAAATTTCCTCAAAAGTTAGAGAGAGAAAAGAAAATAGGGGGAAGTACAATGTTGAAAAAAAGGATATTTTTAGGAATTGTGTTGTTATTACTTTTATTAGCATCTTGTAGCAAAAAGGGCAACGATGGTACGATTCAAGATCCACCAAAAGTTACACCGAAAGAGCCACCTGTAGAAGAAAAAGTGTATGCGACACCAAAATTATCAAAAATGCTTGATATCATCTATGATTTTGAAGGTGGAATTCTCGTTGATGGTGATGGAAAAACCAACTTTGGAGTGCTGGAAGATAATTGGATTAAATATGTAAACGATAAAGGGATTGATTATAAACCGATTGATAAAATCACCAAAGCAGATGCGGACGGTTATTATGAATATTACTGGAAAGGCGAAGATTTGTTCAAAAGAAATGACGATATCAACTTATACCCATATATGACCTATTCATTGGCGTTGGTTGTTTTTGACAGCAAAGTATTAGATGGATATGGGAAAAAGGATAATCCTGCTTTTGGATCTTTTGAAATCCTTCAGTCTGTGTTGAATAAGAAAGGTTATTCTGAAAAGGTTCTTGGAAAACTTCTAGATGAGGATGGGGATTTTTCCAAGAAATCTATCGAAGTTTTAAAGGCTGTACCTAAAAAAGAGCAAAAGGAAATAGCTAATGATGTTCTAGATCAAAGGGATATTGAACATTGCAAAGCAAGCATCAATGGAATGAAAACAGGTAAATATGACGATTCATCTGATCCTATTGAAGGCTGGTTGGAACGTGTTCAGACATTACGAGAATTAATTGCGACAATGAATGATGAAACAGGGGAATTTAACTATAAAGGTAAAATGGATCATTATAAGGATTTGGAAGCTGCTAGGAATGCATGCCAAGATATTTTAGACAAGTAACACGTATTATTTTGTTCACTAAGACTCTCTGGAACTGAAGTGGTTGTTGCACATAAAATTATGAAAATAACTGAAAAGTAAACGAGGTTTGAAATGCCATAACTAATATGATTAGATGGATTTAGTAAAAGATCGGTTATTATAGCCAGCTCTTTTCTTATGTCACGATCAGATGCTCTAGCAAATTAAATGAGGTCCATTTTGTATATTCATTAAGCATTTAAATGGCCCGATTGTGGAACACATGTTAAACACCACTCTTGAACTAATCTGCCCCATTAGCTTAAGTAAATTACTTCACAATCTTTCAGTAAAATTAACACAAATATCCAATAAAAAATCACCTTACCTCTAATAAGAAGGAGTAAGGTGATTAATCGAAATTTTTTAAAAATAGCGTCAACTTCTATTTAATAGAAATCGGCACTTTGTTTATTCGCTATACGTTTAGCGTGACGCTTTTGGTGGTTGGCACACATCACATTTACGTTGGTTATTATTTTTAAATTTTGTAAATGTTTTTTCAAAGTTGCTACCACATGCACATTTAAATAGTAACTTTTGAGAAAAACCGTGATATTCCGTCGTTAGCAACTTACTTTCCGAATTGTTCTCAACAAATTCTTTAATTTTACCGATCGTCCATCGTTTATTCATTCACTTACACCTCCATATTTTATCGTTAGACGGAGGCTTTTCTTTGCATCCGTTCAATCATGAGCAAAAGTCGTAATTATCCTAAGTTTCTCATTATAACATGAGCTGACACTCAATTAAACAGAGCGTTATTTTGATTCTTGAAGTAATCTGCCCCCTTTAGCACAAAAAGAAAAGCCGCCTTCGTTGGCAGCTGGGATCTTTAACTCTTGCACCCGTTTGTTTAAGTGCAATTTTTCACAATCTTCTTAAATAGTTACACAAAACTGCTTTATATATAATTTTAGAAAACAACTTGACTAATCAGAAAAAAAGCAATCCTTCGTTATTGAAGAATCGCTAAGATAGAAACAAATTGTTGTAAAACATTAAAATTTTATTCTGGCTGAAGATCCGTGATTGTTACAAAGACAATATTCTTATTTTCAATATGTCTAACTTCACAATATCCACTATCGTATACCCATTCAATTTTATACTTTTTTCCATTGAATATAACAACATCACCAATTTTCAATTAGTTCCCCCTAGTAAAGACCAAAACACTTATAACCAATTTTCTTTTTAAGTTTATCAAGGATTATCAGCCATTAATACAGTATGTGCAGTTTCCATGACAGTATCTGTACCATCCCCACCCATTGCTTAACTAATATAAACTTTTCTCAATTTTGAATACTATTAAACTTATCTATCATTTGGATATAATATCCACTATAATACTGTTAATGGAATATAACTATCAGAATATTCCTATGTCTAAAGACCGACTTTTTTAACAATTATGATTACACCTTGATATATTACCTGATATTACAATTCGAAATATCATTTTCACCTTACAGTTTCTTATTTAATTTTGAGTAAAGTTCTTTTTTTATAGAAAGAAGATATTTATATTTAGAAAACAACATGGATAAATTAGGAGGATTATATGGAATACTTTGTATTTAAGCTTAATTTAGAACCTAAAACATTACAGATTTATGATTATAAATCAAATCGAGAGCAAGTTATTGCTAAGATTATTCCTAAAGGGTTAGGCGAAATATTCAGTACTTATGAAATAATTGATGACTCATTAATCAAATATTCCGATGAAATAGATATAAGTGAGGTCGCTAATTCATTTGAATACAGTAAACTAATTGAACTAAACAGAAATATAATAAAAATGTATGCAGAAATTGTTAATCGTTTCGAAAGAGGAGAAGGCATAAATTATTCTGTTGAATATCTTGAGCATAGAGAATTGCTAAAGAATTATATAAACGATTTACTATTAAAATTCCCTTTTTTAAAGGGGGCTTTGGAATCCAAAGAGAACGTCTTTATGGTAGATTCATTTTCTAAAATAAAAATGGCGGTTACATACATACAAAGAGCAAAAAAAATTGAGTATTTTATTAAGCATTTTCCTAAAAATGAATCAAAATCAGAATTTATATATGATAAACGAAAAGAATTCATTTATATTTCAACAAAGGATGCTCCTCGAAAATCTGTAGAAGACTATGTAGAAATACTACAAGATAAAATAAATAATTTTTCTTCTAATTCTAACATTGGACGAGTAACAATAAACCCAGTATATGAAAAATTCGAATTTACTGGGTTGTATTCTGAAATCACAATTGAATTAGTTTATCCAAATGGCGATCCAGCAAGAGATAGATCAAGAGCTATTGAAGCTGCAAGTGCAGCAAGAGAAATTAGAAAATTGGAAGCTTCAAAAAATGAAAAAATTGATATATCTAAGTTAAACGATTACTATCAAGAAGATGCGGAAAAAGGGTATATAAAATCTATAACTTCTAAAGGAAAAAAAATCATTACCAGTGTAATTAAGAAAATTGTTTTATAGATAAATGAGGTGAATTAATGGGTAAAAACAATAACATTGAAATAGAAATTAATCCATTTAAAGTCATGTGGAATGTTCGCAAAGAGATTTTAAGTAAGGCTTTTTTGATAGTATGGCTAATTCTATTCTTTATTTTAATTCTTTTCTATATTCTTTCTTATAAATTTACAATTATTAAAATGGAGGCATTTTCACTATCTGATTTTCTTACTCCCGGCATTACTGGCTTGTCTTTTACCTTAGCATTAATAACTGCAACAACTAGAATATTTTCTAAAGATAAACTAGTTGATATATATTGTTATACTGATAAAGATAATCCTATTGAAGGATACCTGTTTTATAGAACAATTGCACCTTATATTTGGACATCAACTATTTGGTTAATAGTTACCATTGGAGCCTTATTTTCAAAATTATTTATATACAATTTTCTGCCTATTTTCCAAGACATTTTAAAGTTAATATTTTCTGCCTTTGTGTTAATGGGCGTTATGAGTTTATGGTCTCTTTTAATAGCCCATATTAAAGATGTCTCATTAGAAACAGAACGTGAAATTAAAGAGCAAATAAAAAAGGAAGAACATCAATGACTGATCTTTCATATTATGAATTGTTGATTTTCTTATCACTTTAATTCGTAACTCAATATTACTCCATTGTTGTTAATAGACTAAAGTATAGTATACAATTTAATATAAGCTACTCCTAAATTTTTTAAGGATACATTTCTTAATAAATGCAGATTCAACAGCATTTAATTATTAATCGAGTTTTATACAAATCATTTCTTTCCCTCCATAGCTGTTATCACGATACTTGAGATATAGCACTGGCAAGAATATATTAATTTAATAATAATAAAATCATCGCCTTATCAGCATCATACATATAGGAATATACTTTGATTATATTTAAGTTAGGAAAGAGGAACAGTTGACACTAAAAGGACCACACATATTAGACATATCTAATATGTGTGGTCCAATTTTATTATCTTCTTCATACAGATAGGTAAGGGTTTGAAGTTATCGCTCCCTTTTCCCCCCGTCCACACCGTACAAGCGACTTTCACCGCATACGGCGTTCCAACTAT